>CAMYAK010000004.1 GCA_947253765.1 uncultured Tissierellia bacterium | reverse complement strand
ACAAACCCCCATTTTCTGCCTTTTCTAAGCCTATTGGCTTCATTGTTGGGAAAAGGAGGACGTCCCTGATAGATGACTGGCCTGTCAAAATCATAATGACGCGGTCCACACCAATTCCAAGCCCCCCTGTTGGAGGCAGCCCGATCTCAAGGGCATTTACGAAATCCTCATCCATCATATTGGCTTCTTCATCGCCCGCTTTTCTTAGCTCAAGCTGGTGCTCAAAACGCTTTAACTGGTCCTGGGCATCATTAAGTTCTGCAAAACCGTTGGCTATTTCCCATCCATTGACAAAGGCTTCAAAACGATCCGTCATGTCTGGATTTCCCGGTGATCTCTTTGCTAATGGACTTATTTCTACCGGATATTCGTAAACAAATGTGGGCTGGATCATCTTGTCTTCAGCATATTTATCAAAGAATAGGGACAAGATTTTTCCCCAACCGTCTGTTTGTGAATATTCGATCTCGTGCTCGTCAGCCAACCTTTTAGCCTCATCATCATCTCTGATATTGCTGAAATCAACACCTGAGTACTCTTTTACAGCCTCGGTCATTGTTATTCTTCTCCAAGGTGCTGAAAGATCCAGTTCATTTCCGCCATAACTGATTTTGTGGCTTCCATGGAGGTCTTTACATATCTTTGAGATCATGTTTTCGGTTATTTCCATAACTCCATTGTGGTCAGTATAGGACTGGTAGAGCTCAATTGCGGTGTATTCGGGGTTGTGGCTGGCATCCATACCCTCATTTCTAAACATACGTCCCATTTCATAGACCCTGTCAAATCCGCCGACTATTAGCCTCTTTAGATAAAGCTCATTGGCAATCCTTAGATACATATCTATGTCCAAGCTGTTGTGATGGGTTATAAAAGGACGAGCGGCGGCACCTCCTGCTATGGTGTTAAGAATTGGAGTCTCCACCTCAAGGAAGCCTATATTATCAAGAAATGACCTTATCCCTGAAATTATCTTTGATCTTTGAACAAAAACCTGCTTTACTTCAGGGTTCATAATAAGATCTACATAGCGCTGCCTATAGCGAAGATCCATATCTTTCAAGCCATGGTATTTTTCAGGCAAGGGTTTGATGCTTTTTGTAAGAAGGACTATCTCCTCCGCGCTTACAGATTTTTCCCCACGGTCCGAGTAGGTCGCTTGCCCCTTAACTCCGATAATATCTCCTATATCCAGGTCTTTGATTACTGAAAAATCCTTCATAGCATTAAATCTTGCTATAACCTGGATCCGACCGAATGAATCCTGCAAATCTATAAAAGATATTTTTCCGTGTCCACGCTTGGCCATTATCCTTCCGGCCAATGAGAAATTATCGCCTTGGTAGGAGTCAAAATTCTCCACCAATTCATCAGCATGAATCGTTACGTCATACTTTGTTATTTTGTGAGGATCCCTGCCTTGTGCTACCAGGTCACTGAGTTTCTCCTTACGAATACGGATAAGCTCATTATCCGTTAAATTTTTTTGCATCATCTTATTCCCTTTCCCACATGACAAAATCTTCTAATACCGACAATTGAAGAACCTTTTAAACTACTGCACTTTTATATCCAAAACCTTATATTCTATCTTCCCTGCCGGTGCTTCAATAGTAACTTTATCCCCCGGTTTGTGGCCTATCAGGCCTTTTCCGAGCGGTGATTCAATTGATATGATCGCTTTTTTCGGGTTGGCCTCAGTGGAGCCTTTTATGGTTAGAACCATTTTCTCGTCCAAATCTATATCGAGGACCTCAACGGTTGACCCCATCTTGATACCTTCCTGCTTATCCGCATCTTTATCATAAATTTTACTGAACTTAAGCAGGCCCTCTATCTCCAAAATCCGGCTCTCGGTCTTTGACTGCTCTTCCCTTGCCGCATCGTATTCCGCGTTTTCTGAAAGATCCCCGAAGCCTCTGGCAACCTTGATTCTTTCCCTTATAGCCGGTCTTTCCACAGTTTTAAGATAATTAAGTTCATTCATCAGGTCATCATAACCTTCTTGAGTAATCAGGTTTAAATTGTTTTCAATATTATCCATGGTCTCCATCCTTACTTTTATTAAAAAATAGAGCAGGAGATTTCTCACCTGCCTTCACTGCTTATATTATAGGATTTAAGCCCATTTGTGTCAATCACGCGCATATTTACAATATTCATTTTTAAGCTCTGCTATAGATTTGGTTGAAACAGCTTCTTGCGGGATTGAAAATTCTTCAAGAAATTCTGTCAAAGCCTGCGGACTCTCACCTTCAACTTCTATGTATGGGAAAGGAAAACTGTCCTTATCCCAGTGATCAAACTCGATCCTAAATCCTTTATAAAGGTAACGCTTGCGGATCTTTCGGCCCTTTTCCTGGCGGTCATAACCCATTAGACTTAGTATCTTTAAGAGCTCACCGGGATCATTGACAATACAGGTATATTCCCTATTAACCCTGGCCTGATCGCTTTCCACCCTTGTTTTAAAGGTAAATTCGTTAACCGTCTCCTTCCCCTCCACCTTGATTTGTCTAAGGCGGAGATAGGAAGGATCGGGTATGGGATGTGAGGTGGAATTTATTCTTATGTTTATTTGGTCTTCACAGGATTCATAAACCCCGCCCTTTTTGATAATCTTATCTATCAACTCCTGTTCATCCAGGCCTATAAGTTTAACTTCCACTTCTTTCATAAAATTCTCCAAATTATCCTTTGAATTCTTCCTGTAAGAGTTCGCTGAGAAGTTTTGTTTCATCTTCACTTAAGGTTATTCCCTTGCTCATGCGGTTATGGTCGGGATTCCAGGACCTTATATCGTATTTGGCCGGCCTTTCGTTCCAACTTACCAGATTTACTTCCTTGCGCCAACCCTTTGCGTCCTCGCTAAGTACGCCTAAATTCTCAACTATTTCATATTTAATTTCAGCCATTGTTTTTCCTTTCATGTTAAAAATATTTTCGGGATCCTATAAGATTAATTATGATCGGTTTCAGTTTATCATAATTTTTATTAAACTTAACAGACAATAAATTCTTTAATATAATTTTATTGATAATAGAAACGCGGAGAAATTTAAAGAAACATATTGGTATTTTGAGACAGAGAGGAGTAAAACTTGGATAAGATTATTGAAAAAATCACTTATGATGATAAAACCGGCTGCTTCCTTTTTAAAATATCAAATTCAAACCAAGCTCAAGACTTCTTATTGTCCTATGAAACATATATTAAACTGAACCTCCATGTCGACGACCTTGTAGATGGAGATACATACGAGCTTATTTCAACAGAGGACAAGAAGAATCGAGCCTTAATCTATGCTGAAAGGTATGCTTTATATGCACAAAGGTCCGAGGGACAGGTAATAAAAAAACTAAAACTAAAGGCTTTTGATGATCAACTTATATGTGAAATTATAGAAATATTAGAACAAAAGGGTCTTTTAAATGATGCTGAATTTGCTTTACGCTACAGCCGTGACAGGT
The DNA here is from genome assembly GCA_947253765.1 of uncultured Tissierellia bacterium. Taxonomy (GTDB): domain Bacteria; phylum Bacillota; class Clostridia; order Tissierellales; family Peptoniphilaceae; genus Khoudiadiopia. Next base: position 110,721 of record CAMYAK010000004.1, on the reverse strand, counting down.
CCCGCCTAAAAAAGTGGTCTAAAAGGAAGATTTCTTCGAAACTGTATGAGCTGGGCTTAAGACCGGTTGATATTGAAAATGCCTTGGCAAAGCTTGATGATGAAGCGGAGTCCAACTCTTTAAGGGATATTTTATATAAAAAATATGGGGCCAGGGACCTTACAGACAGGAAGGAATTTGACAGGACCTACCAAGCAATGGTCAGAAGAGGCTTTAATCCCGGCCATGTCATAAAAGAATTGAACAGGAAACTTGAAGAAGATAAGATGGAGCAGTCCGACCTATGACCGAGTTTTATACATATATTCTGGAATGTTCTGATAGAAGTCTATATACCGGATATACAGTTGATCTTGAAAAAAGGTTAAAAAATCACAATTTGGGCCGGGCCTCAAAATATACCGCATCAAGGCTCCCCGTTAGGCTTGCCGCATATTGGACTTTCGATTCTAAATCCACTGCTATGCGGATGGAGTCCGCAATAAAGAAACTCAAGAGGACGGAAAAATTGAACTTGATCTCCGCCAATATTGATTCCTGCCAATTAAAAAAAGTCCTGCTTGCTTGAGCAAACAGGCAGGACTTTTTAATCAAATATTACTTGCGGCTGTGACAGGTTGAGCTTTAAAAAATTCTCCTTAGCCTGGTCAGCCAACTTATCTGTAAAATAATCCAAGGAAATTATCTTGCTGTTGGAATGTACCTGAATTGAAAGAATTGCTTTATTCGCCGGCCCGTCCCCTAAAAATTGCATATAGTGAATTTCATCCTCAGTTTTAACAATCATCCTTGTTCCGTCAGGCGAAAGTGAAGCCGTATCAGCCATTGGGAACCGGTTTACCAGCCTTGACCAGTCAAACTGTTTTGTAGGGCTGTCGAAGATCTGAATATCCGTGTTCAAATTCAAGTTTATTTTTGTTGAATAGTTGTTTGTCCCGCGAGTCCAAAAAGCTGCAGTCATGAATGACCAGCGATTTTTTTGTCTGACAACTCCAATATTGGACAGGTCTTCTTCCCCGTTCTCGTTTGCTTTCACATCAGGATCTATGAATGATTTTTGTATCATTATCTGCTCTTTAAAGGCATCCACCTCACCCTGGCCGGCAATTTTATCAACGCCAAGGGCTTCCTTTCCCAACTTATCCAAACTCCGTATCTCATATTTCCCCGGCGCCGACATGGGTTGGCCCGGAACCTTATAAGCAAAAGATATTAGTCCCTTACCGCAATAAGTAATTTGTCTTGACTTCCTATCCTTTAAGCTGGCAATAGGTGAACCGTCGGGATCATCGGCCGAATAAAGTGAGAAAATCCCCCTCTTTAAGCCTGTGTCAGGATCCAGGCCGTATGTCCTGTAGGTCATAATACTTGATTTGGTCTCAAATGACGGAATATAAAGACCTTCAATCTTGTTTACTATCGGTTTGTCCATATTACCGTCATCATAGATCATATAAGTTGAATAAAGCTCATCCTCAAAGCCCTGGCTGTTTTTAACACTCTCATACACTCCTATAAATGAAATCAGACTTTTTCCCTTTTCCTTGACTTCCTTTTTCTCCTGTATATTGGCGAATTCTATATATTTTTTGGCCAGGTCCTCAGGAACTTTTTTATCTGTCCTTTTTAGATAATAGGTTCTTGACTCATAAAGGAACAGGGCATTATCCTTATCCAGCATAGTAAAGTCCATTGAAAAATTGTCCCCGTCCCTTACCATAAGGACCTTAACATTCTCCCCTATATCCTTGATTTCAGGCGGTTTTACAAGTTTGCTCTGAAAATACTCTTTAATATTAACAAGCTTAGAAGAGAACGACGGATCAGTACTTATGAAATCATTGATGGCAACCAATTTCCTTGAAATATATAGTTTGTCATTGATCGAGAAGGTCGGCAGGTTTTTCAGGTTATCGTCATCAGAATCAATCTTGACAATGGTCCATACCCCTTCCATAGGCAGGGCCTTATTTTCAGGCTCATGGATTGTGCTGTCAATGTCCAATTTTTTATCGTCCTTGGCTCTTGAGCATGCTGTAAAAAGGATCAGGCAAAATAGAAAAATAATAAGTGATTTATATTTTTTCATAGAATTCTCCTATACAGCTTCAATGGGCAGGTTAATAATAACCTTGGTTCCGACGTTCAACTGCGATTTTATGGTCAAAGTCCCTCCATGAGCCTTTACTATCTCTTCGCAGATTGACAGACCTAGGCCCGTGTGTGACTGGCTTGATGTCCCCTTCCAAAACTTTTCTGTTACCAAGTGGATCTCATCCTCGGCAATGCCCATTCCGGTATCCGTTATGGCCAATTCAACGCTCTTGTCCTTTTCCGCAATTTCCAAAAAAATTGTTCCTCCGTTATCTGTGAACTTTATAGCGTTGTCCAATATATTAAGAAGGAGCTGTTTAATCCTGTTTTCATCAGCCATTATCTCAACTATCGGTGATGAATATGAATAAACCACGTCAATCTCTTTTTCCCTGGTTCTGGGTCTGACTTGTGAAAGAAGGTTATTGCTAACTTCAACAAGGTCAAATGCAGTCTTTTTAAGCCTTATCCTGTTCGAGGCAAACCTTGAGAAATCAAGCAGGTCTTCAACCATGCCGCTCAGTCTTTCACTCTCCTTCTCAATTATTTTCAAGCCTTCTTTTCTTATTTCATCCCCTATTTCATCATTTTGCAAAGTTATGGTCCAGCCCTTAATTGAGGTCATAGGCGTCCTCAGCTCATGAGATACTGAAGAGATAAAATCATTTTTTATCTTTTCTTTTTCCTGAAGGTTATCGCTCATTATATTCATGGCTCTTGCCAGGTCACCAATTTCTCCGAAATTATCTTCATCCGCACGGACATCGAGCTGACCGTCCGCCAGCTTATTTGCAACCAAGGTCAAATTCTGTATTTTCTTAATGATAGACCTTGAAATATAAAATGATAGCATAGCTGCCAGAAGCAATAGGAAGGCAGAGAAGATTAAGGAAAACAGGAAGCGCTGTATAATAACCGAATTCACTTCCTTTAGGCTTGTTGTCAGCCTCAAAATTCCAACCTGGTTAGTTTGATTTTTGAGCGGTATTGATACACTCATGACTTCTTCGTCAGTGTACTGAGGTATGTATACGATGTATGATGGCTTATTTTCCCTGGCCGAAGTAACATCACTGCTGTCAAGTTCCTCCCCAAGCTGCTTGGAAGCGATTGAGTCATAGAGCACAACTCCTGCATTATTCAAGATCTGAACTTGAGCAGGCGTTGACCTGTAGAACTGATTCTTATTCTCAAGAACTATAGTATTTATATCTTCATCCGAAAGGTAGGTCAAAAACAGGTCCGCATTATACCGGGCCTGAGAAGTCAGGGCACCTGCCATGTTTTCATAATAGTATGACCTGGTCGACTGGAGATAAAAAATTTCATATACAAATATAAGGCTGAAAATAACCATCAGAAACAAGCCCATGACCCTAAAACTGATGGAGTCGGTTATCTGCTGGGGATGGTACTTCTCATGTCTATTAAAAATTTTTCTCCCTCTTAATTGTTTTCCTTCCAACGGTAACCTACCCCCCAAACTGTCTCAAGATACTTAGGCTTGGCCGGATTGTCTTCAATCTTGGCCCTAATCCTTCTAATATTTACGTCGACTATCTTTGTCTCTCCGTCATAGTCCGATCCCCATATTTTCTCAAGGATTTGATCCCTGCTTAGGGCAATTCCCGCGTTATTCAAAAACAGGTTGATAATTGCCAATTCTGTCGGAGTAAGGTCAAGTTCACGACCTTCTTTATAAAAAATTCTTGCAGACAAGTCCAGGGTAAAGGGACCGTCCCGCTTTACATCCTTATTAGAATCCGACCTCTTTTTCTCGTCAATTTGCAGACGTCTTAAAATTGATTTGATCCTAAGCACCAGCTCATGTGGATTAAAAGGCTTTATCATGTAGTCATCGCATCCCTTTTCCAATCCCAGGATCCTGTCCACTTCCTGTGTTTTTGCAGTAAGGATTATTATTCCAAGGAAGGGCATGGCAGTCCTGAGGCTCTCACAAACCTCATAGCCTGAAATTCCGGGGAGCATCAAGTCTAAAATAGCTATGTCCGGCTTTTCTCTTTCTGCAACCAGTAGGCCTTCTTCACCGGTTTCAGCCTCAAAAATGGTCCAACCCTCCATTTGTAAATTAATTTTCGTAAATTTGCGTATAGCTTCTTCGTCTTCGACTAGCAAAATTTTAACAGCCATTTTTTCCCTCTCAAAGTTTAAAATTATATTTTATTAGCTTCATAAGCTCTTATGAAATTTTCTTCCTGTTTTGATTTTACTTGTAAATTGTTAAGATATTCTAAACCCTCAATGAGTTTGAATTTTAATTTATAGGCCAGGAGAAGTTGGTGGCCGAAATTTGCTTCAGGTCTTCCGTATCTCCTGTCTCCAATAAGAGGGTGCCCTATTGAAGCCATGTGGGCCCTTATCTGATGGTAGCGCCCTGTCATAAGTTTAACTTCTACCAGGCTTGCATCATCATATATTTTAAGCGGCTTGACAAGGGTTAAGGCATGCTTTCCTTCATCACTTACCCGCATGTTTTTCCCCTGTTTATCCAAATTCTTGTCTATTGAAATACTTTTTTCAATCCGACCCTTACAAAAAGCCAAGTAATACTTGTCAATTTTTCTGTTCTTAAGTGCCTCATTTATAGTCATTGCGGCAGCGTGGTTTTTCAGGCCTATTATCAGGCCTGCAGTATTGAAATCGAGCCTGTTGGCAATAGCCGGTTTAAAGCTGTTTTCAAGCCTTGTAACATATTCCCCGGTCTCGATCAAAAGCGATTCAAATGCATCTGCAATATTGTTCCCATAGTCGGCTTTTTTAGCTGCATGGCTTAGGATTCCGACAGGCTTATCGATCACGGCTATGTTCCCATCCCGGTAAATTATTTGCAAATTGATTTTTGAAGTCTTTATTTTTTTACTTTGTTCAAATTTTTCAAGCTCTTCTTCATAAATATAAAAATTAATATAGTCCCCTGTTTTTATTATGGCATCGGAAGAAGCTTTTTTCCCATTTAGTTTAATTCTCTTTTTCCTTACCATCTTTTGCAGGTATGATTTCTCCGCACCGGGCAAATACTTAGAAAGGAACCTGTCCAGTCTCTGTTCGTTATCATTTTCCCCGACTGTAATTTTTCTCACAAAAAACCTCAAACTATTTAAAAAGGAGCGTTTCCGCCCGGGAAACGCTCCTTTAAACGATTCTACTCAGCATCTTCAAGCTTGATAAGCTTGATATCGTCCGCTTCCGGAAATGCACTCTCATCTTTGTCCATTCCCATGTAAATAATAACATTGTTGGTGTTGGACAGGAACCTCAGGCCTTCAATCAGGCCGTCCAGTTTATCGCCGAAATTTATTATGTCATACATTCCGTCAATATATACTTTTTCGACATCATAGTCTCTTGAAATTATTCCTGATATAAAGCCCAAAAACTTATCCAGGTTATCAATATTAAAGTCGTGAGCATCTATTAGGCGAACAGCATGATCCAATGAAAAAATCTGGTCATTATCGGAATCGATGAAAACTATCCTTCCCTTTCCTGATTTCATCTCTTCATTAGCCTTGCCTATAAGCCAGCTCGTTTTACCGCTACCTGATGGACCTAAAACAAATTTTAACACTCTGACCCTCCTTTTTTATGATTTAATCTTCAGCAGAATCTTCTTCATCTTCGTTCATGAGTTCAACAAAGGCTTGGGCAATCTCTTCAAATTTATCCTCATCCTCAATCATTGAGAGCTGAACCTCATCATCAAGGTCCCCGTCCTCATACTGATACAGAAGGATCTTCCCGTCCTCATCATCTTCAGCCAAAAGAGCTATATATTCCTTGTCATCATAGGAAAATATTTCCAATACATGGCATTCAACGGTACTGTCATCATCCAGAGTCAGAACCAGAACATCATGGTCGTCTTCAGGAATCTCTTCATTCACTCCATGGTCATGAATTTTTGCTTCCATTGCCTTGCTTTTGTCTTCTTTCATTTTCACCTCCAAAATTCTGCTAAAACCAATTAAAGATCTTGTCTTGAATTTATTATAACCGTTCTGACCGCTTGAGTGAAATTTCCTTGGCCAGTTCTTCCAATAATTTATAAGTCCTCTCACATGATCCGAGATTCACTCTTTCCTCAACGGTATGGGCCCCCTCAGTATCCGGCCCAAGAGAAATCATATCTAAGTCGGGATTTTTCTCTGCAAAAAAAGCACATTCAAGTCCTGCGTGAATATCCAGGATCCTGGCCTCTTTACCCGATTCCTGCTCATAAATTTTTAAAAAGATATCCTTGAGTTCCGAATAGCCTCTCATCTCCCAAATCGGATAGCCCTTCTCGTAAACACCATTTCCTCCGAAAAGTTCAAAACTTGAGGATATTTTGGCCTTTAATTCTTCAAAAGCATGCTTGTCCCCCGACCTCACAGAGATGACAAAATTAAATGAACTGTTTTCGCTCTTAATAATGGCAAGATTATTTGAGCTTTCAACTCCTTCACCTTCGCTCCTCATCGTATAGACCCCGTGAGGCACCATCTCAATAAGGCTTAATAGTTTTTGTTTTGAAGGGGGGCTAAGAGGTAAAACATTAGCCTCCTCATGTCCCTCCCATACAAAATGTGCATCAGGATCGCTTTTTAACAGGGATCCCATTATACCGTCCCTGACTGAATTCATTACATCCAAAAGCTGTCCTTCGCTTTCAGCCGGATAGGATATGAGTGCTTGAGCATGGTTGGGTATGGCATTCTGCTTATCCCCTCCATCAAGGCTGTATAGGTCAATAACTATCTGCTCATCAATCTTCCTGAGGAACTCAGCCATAATCTTTATGGCATTGGTATTGACTTCCATTATCTGCATCCCTGAGTGGCCGCCCCTGAGCCCGTACAGAAAAATCTGTGCAAACTTTATATTATCCGGGGTCTTATCGGGATTTGTTCGTTCTATAGGTAGAGAAAAGCTTCCCTCACAGCCTCCTGCACACGCACAGGTAACATAGCCCTCTTCTTCCGAATCAAGGTTAATCATATAATCTGCATCAAGATACTTGCTTTCAATGTTTTGGGCTCCGTCCATTCCGGTTTCTTCCTGAACTGTAAATATGAGCCTGAGTCTTGAGTGATCACTGTGTTCTTTTACATATGCCAATATCATAGCCAGGCCTATGCCGTCATCCGCCCCAAGACTTGTTGAATCGGCAGTCAGCCAGCCGTCAATATACTTGAGTTTTATGGGATCAAGAAGCATATTATATGTATAGGACTTCTTTGATACGCAAACCATATCCATGTGGGCCTGCAATATTATGAGCGGGCCGTTCTCAAAGCCGGGGCCTGCCGGCACCTCAATAATTACATTTCCGAACCTGTCCTTTTTGCTGAAAAATCCCAATGATCTGCCCTGTTCAAGCAGGTAATTCCCAATCCTTTCCTCATATCCTGACGGTCTTGGGATCATGCTTATTTCTTCAAAAATTTTTAAGACTTGGCTTTTTTCCGGGCTTACGCCCTGCAAATTTTCTTCAGTCATTGTTATCCTCTTTTATCTCATAGCGCTTCACACCATATTCTTTTTCAATGGACTTTAAGTACTCTGTATATTTTTCCTGCTGCTTCATAAGTGTAAGCTGTTGTATTATTTGTCCCTTTATCCTGCTGAATTCAGGCTTGGCCTCAGGATCTTCCGAAACAAAGGCCCCATCTATCTTTTCTTTATTGTTATTATAGTATTCTTCGGCCTCCGCCTCACTCACAGTAACTCCTGAAATTAACTTTTTCAGGGCATATTGCTGGAGCATCTGTCTCTTCGTGTGGTCCAAGGCTTTCTGAAAGACTTCATCCTTTTCAAGATCTTTTTTCAAGGCGTCCCTATAAAGGATTTCCTGGTGAATCAACTCTTCCCTTAAGGCCTTTATTCCCTCAATTCCCTTGAAAATATCCCCTTGTTGACCCAACGTGCATTTTAAATTTTCAACATCGGATTGGTGGATTTCAAGTTTGTCGACTTTGGCCAAAATTTTGTCTTTACTCACTTTTCCCTCCTTTTGCCTCTATCCCGTCACCTTTAAATATTATTAATTTTTTCTTTAATAACCTGCCCAGGGCCCTTTTAAATTGTGCTTTGCTCATTCCAAAAAGCATTTTTATGTCTTCCGGAGCGGTATTGTCGTTAACCCTCAAAAAGCCGCCGTTTCCCGTCAGCATCCTGTATATATTTTCCGCGTCAGTATCAATCTGCATATATGCCCGGGATTTCATTGAAAGGTCAAGCTTGCCCTCTTTATTAACTCTCTCAAGCCTGCAGGTAATTTCCTGGCCCGGCATCGGCAATCCGACCAGTTTCTCCGTCCGTATAAGGCCATCATATTTGCCCTCGACCAAAACAAATGAACCGAACCTGGGATCATGTGAATAGACCACAGCTTTTAGCCAATCATTCTCTTTTAATCCGTTTGGCCTTTCAAAATATTTTTCAACCTTTTCACAGGCAACCGGACGACCGTTCATATCAAGCGAACAGGCCACCAAGACCCAATCGCCCTTTTTATGCTTTCTCTTTTGCTCTTTTATGGGCAAAAAGAGGTCCTTGTCCATTCCCCAGTCTAAAAAACTGCCTATACTGCTGACATTGACAACTTTAAGAACAGCCATCCCGCCCATTGATATTTTTTCCTTCTTCTTGCTGGCAATGGTCCTGCCCTTACTATCCTTATAAATAAAAACATTGACCTCTTGGCCCTTATTGTCGTTTTGGTCAAGCTCAATTCCGGGCAAAAGTATATCCCCCTCCAGGACCGCTCCGTGCCTATTTATATCAATAATTTTAAGGTCCTGTCTTTTTCCGATTTCCATTAATTTTCCTCCGCCGATTCCTTTAAATTATCTTTTTGAATTTTTTCAGCACCAAGCTTTTCCGGTCTATATGTAAAGCCCTCGCCCGTTACTTCAGTTGCGGCATAGGTATATATAAAAGCTTTAGGATCAACGGATTCCACATAGTTCTTTATTTTTAAATACTGGGCTCTGGTAACTATAGCCGTTATTACGTTATGGTCAAGTCCTGAATAACCGCCCTTTGCAATATAAATGGTTGTTCCCCTGACCACTTGGTGAATTATGTAATTGTTGATCTCCTCACTCTTATTGCTGATTATGTTTATAGCGATTCTCCGGTCGGCACCGGTGATAGCCTCATCCAATACCAGGCTCTGCAAAATTATGGCCAGTATGGCAAAAAGGCTCTTATTAACTGAAAATGCAAATGCGCTCATAACAACTACAAGACCGTCAATAATAAACATGCCCTTGGAGAGAGGTATATTCATATACTTCTTAAATATCATGGCAATAATATCGGTCCCTCCTGTAGATGCATTCTGCAGGAAGACAATCGCTATTCCGACACCTGTTAAAAGTGCCCCGATAACCATTGACACCTCAGGGCTTTCCGTTAAAGGCTCCTTTATGGGGGCGACGGTTTCCAGAATCATAACCCATGTAGAGTATGAAAAGGCTCCGAATATCGTATAGACTCCAAAAGTCCTTCCTAATAGAATAATTCCGACAATAAATAGTATGGCGTTTCCGATTGTAATATAGATACCGACTGACAAACCCGGAATCAATTTATTTAAAATAATGGCCAGACCGCTTACTCCCCCGGACGCTAAATCGTAGGGTACATAAAAATAGTTAGTCGCCACAGCCAATAAAAAAGTTCCCGCAAGCAAGATACAAATCTTCTTCAATGTCTCATTCATCCTTTTTCCTCCTAACAAACCAAACTAATTATACAGGAAAAAGTGTGAGTAAAGAAGAAGGCTTGATTATTTCCGTTTTAGGATAAATTTTTGAATTAATAAAAATATGAGAAAAAGAAAAACTCCCGTGATGACAATTGCTCCGCCCGGCTTTATTGACATATAAAATGAGGCAAAAAGTCCGAACATCACAAGAAAGCATCCTATGATCATTGACAAAATTACGCATGACTTATAGCTCTTTGTAAAGAGCATTGCGGATGCCACAGGCAATATCAGCAATGACGAAACCATCAGGACGCCTATTGTTTTTGATGACAAGGCCACGGTCAATGATAAGAGGACAGTGAAAAAATTCTCTATCATGCCTACCGGGAGGCCTGAAATCCTTGCTCCGTTCCTGTCAAGGCTTATATATAGGATCGGATAGAAAAATACGATCATAGCAATAAAGATAACAAGACTCAGGCCAACAATGGCATAGACCTCTTCTGTAGATCCTGTGATTATTGAGCCGAATAAGAAGCTTTCAAAATTTGAACCTGATGGTGCAAAATCCGAGAAAATCGAGGCCAAGCCAATGCCTGTGCTCATAACCATGGCTGTTGCCAAGTCTCCGTTTTGCGGGAATTTCTTCCTTAAAAGTTCTATTGCAAAAGACCCTATGAGGGTCATAAGGACAGCCGAAAAGAGCGGAGATAGTCCTGCAATCAGTCCAAGGCCGATTCCGGCCAGTGATGTATGTGCCAGGGCATCTCCGATTGTTGAGGTCCTCCTATTAATGACCACGACCCCCATTAAAGGTATGGCCAGGCCTAAAAAAAATCCTATTATAAGGGCCCTTCTCATAAATGCGTATTCAAGCATTTTTCCTCCAAAGCATGTTCCTTTAAATTAAAAATCTTTTTCCAATGTATGCCTTCTTCAGGCCTTTCATGTGTAACTATAATAATAGTTATGTTGTGTACCTTGTTCATGTGGTCCATTATCCTATAAAATTGGATCTTGTTTTTCTGATCTATGCCGACTGTGGGTTCATCCAAAATCAGGATTTCCGGATTGTTTACAAGGGCCTTGGCTATAAGGACCCTTTGTTTCTGGCCTCCGCTTAAGTCGTGATAATTTGAGCCGGCCAGGTTTTCAATTCCGACGTGTTTTAAAGCATGGTCAATTTTCTTTCGGTCTTCTTTGGTCAAAATAAAAGCGGGCAGTCTATCAGAATATAGACCCAAAGACACCATCTCCCTGCAGGATACCGGGAAGCTAATCCTGTCTGCAGGGTCTATCTGTGGAACATAGCCTATTTTTTTCAGCTTTTCAGGATTAAAATCCCGCCCCCCCAGAAAGAAGAGGTCTCCCTTATCCGGCTTGAGCTCACCTGTAAGAAGACGGAGAAGGGTTGTTTTCCCTCCTCCGTTCTCTCCTATGATCCCGACAAAATCTCCGGAATATATGGTCATATTAATGTTTTCAAGGACAGCTTGTTTTTCGTAACCGAAAGATACATCTTTCAAACTGTATACTTCTCTCATGCCCTCTCCTATAACCTAAGTTCTCTTATAAATTATTTTGCGAAAGACTCTTTTATGCTCTCAAGATTCTTCTCCATAATGACGAAATAATCATAGCCCTTGTCCCTGTCTTCTTGTGATACAGCTTCAAGAGTGTAGATTGGAAGAACTTTTCCTCCAAATTCAGATGCCAAGGCCTGGGCCTTGTCCTTTGACCCATATGCATCATAAAACACTGCTTTAATACCCTCTTTTTTGGCTAGGCTAACAATTTTAACAAGCCTATCCGCATTCAGGTCTCCATCAGCCAATATTCCCTGCATTCCCTCTTGCTTTAGTCCGAAGTCCCGGCAAAGATAAGCAAAGGCCTTGTGGGGCAAAATTAGGGATTTTCCTGAGTAATCCTTTAACTGATCTTTATACTCCGAGATCAGTTTATCAAAACGCTCTTCTAATTTCTTATAATTTTCCTCATACTGAGCTTTTCCATCAGGATCGGCCTTGACTAGGGCTTTCAAGACATTTTCTGCTTGTTTTTTTGCCACTAGAGGGCTGGTCCAACAATGCGGGTCAAATGCTCCGTGATGATGGTGTTCTTCTTCGTGGTCATCATGATCATGGTCGTGGTCCTTGTCCTCATGGTCGTGATCATCGTGGTCATCATGGTCGTCATGGTCATCATGCTTAGCTGCAATAAGATCTACGCCCTCTGAGCAATCAATTATAGGAATATTTTTATCTAAGGATGATTTTATATCATCCAGCCACATTTCAAGTCCGGCACCGTTAATGAAAAAGAGGTCCGACTTGTTCAAATCAATAATCAAGTCAGGTGTCGGTTCCCAATGATGGGCATCTCCAACGCCTTCGATCAGGTCATTAACTTCTACCCTATCTCCCCCTATATATTTTACAAAGTCATAGAGAGGATCGGTTGAGCAATATGCTTTTAATTTTGGCTGGTCGGTTTGTGCTGCCTGCTCTGATACTTCATTATTACTTGAAGTATCTTTTTGGTTTGCGCCCTTATTTCCACAGGCGCTTAAAATTAAAATCATTGACATCAGAACGGCTAAAAAGCTCTTTTTATTCATACATCCACCTTTCATTTCCAGAATTAAAGGAAAGCCTTATGGCTTTCCTTTTATGAATTTTTTTACTTTTAAGCCTGCCTTAGGTTTCAGCGATTTTGATTCTCTTCAATAAGTTCCTCAACTTCTTTCACAGTCGACTTTGAAAGAATGAGGTCCGCAAATTCTTTGGCTTCATTATAATCAGAATTAATAATGATGTCCTTAACTTTTGCCACTTTTGAAGCCGGCACGGAAAATTCATCAAGACCCATACCCAGCAGCATATATGTTGCATTTGTATCCCCTGCAAATCCCCCACACATTCCGCACCACTTTCCTTCATTGTGGCTCGCTTCAATTGCGCGTTTTATTGCCCTCAGGACAGCGGGGTTGTAAGAGTTGTATAACTTGGCAATCTTGTCGTTTCCGCGGTCAACGGCCAAAATATACTGGGTCAAGTCATTTGTTCCGATACTGAAATAGTCAGCATGCTTAGCAAGTTGGTCCGCCATCATTATTGATGCCGGTGTCTCTATCATAACACCGATGTCAAGCCCCTTCTTAAACTTTTTCCCTTCCTCCTCCAATTCCTTCTCCAGGTCCTTGACCAGGTCTTTCACTTGAATATATTCATCAACTGATATTATCATTGGCAGAAGGATCTTAACATTTCCGTAGAATCCGGCCCTAAGTATTGCCCTGACCTGGGTCCTAAAAATTTCAGGCAAGTCGAAGCAGACCCTCAAAGCCCTCCAACCCAAGAATGGATTTTCCTCTTGTGGAAACTCATAGTAAGACAAGCCCTTATCACCGCCTATATCCAGGGTTCTAATTATTAGCGGGCGATCTCCAAGGCTTTGTGCTGCCTCTTTGTAAACCTCAAACTGTTCTTTCTCATCCGGGAAAGCTGTATTATCCATATAAAGGAACTCGGTTCTGAAAAGACCCACTCCATTTCCGCCGCTCTCTATTCCCAGTTTAAGATCATCAAGATTGCCTATATTGTTTACCACCTCAACAGCACGTCCATTCTTTGTCACGGGATCCATGTGCTTTATTTTTTCCAGTCTTTCTTTCTCAATTGTTTCTTCTTCTATCTTTTTTTTAAATTTTTCTATAACATCTTTGGACGGATTTATGTATATGGATTCATTGTCGGCATCCAATATTAAAAAATCACCGTCTTTTATATGAGTGCAAGCTTCTTTTGCCCCGACCAAAGCCGGCAATCCCAGGGTTTGGGCAATTATAGAAACATGTGAAGTCTTACCGCCAATTTCACTAATAAGCCCCAAGGTGTGGACCTTGTCCATAGTAGAAGTGTCTGATGGGGTCAACTCCTCAGCGACGATAATAACATTTTCTGACAAGTCTGAAAGATCCCCCGCCTCAATACCTTCAAGAATATAGAGTAGGTTTTGTCCTATATCCCTATAATCGGCAGCTCTTTCTCTAAGATAGGGGTCATCCAAGCTTTCCATAACTATAACCATTTGATCGGCCGTCTCTTTTAAAGCCCGGCTTGCATCTAATTTATCGTTTGATATCTTTTCTTTAGCGCTGTCAAAAAAATAGGGATCATTTAACAGTTCTATATGGGCTTCATTTACCGCCTTTTCAGCTTCATTTAACAATTCTCTTGATTTCAGCTTTTGGTCATAGGATTTAAAGGCTTCTTCCAACCTTACTATTTCGTTTTCTATATCCTTTTCCAATATGGTCCTTGCCTGTATATCCAATTTAGCCTTTATAAAGACTTTTGCCTTAGCCATGGCAATTCCGCCTGAGGCTTGAAGCCCCTTTAGTTGCTTGTTCATGTTATTTCCTTCCGTGTTCGATTTATAAATCTATATTTTTTCCAATAAAAAAGGGCAGAAGAAATCCACCCCATTTTATTATTAAGTTTTACTCAGTCAGGCTCTCAATAAACTCAACAATATCGTTGCAATACTTATCTTCATCTTCACCTGTAACCCTAACAAGAATATCTGTTCCCTTTGAAATTCCCAGGCTCATAACGTTGAAAATGCTCTTTGCATTTGCAACTTTCCCGTCTTTTATTAACTCTACATCCCCCGGTATATTTTTTACAAACTGCACCAATGCAGCAGCCGGTCTTGCATGTAGTCCTGTTTCATTTGTTACTGTTACTTTCTTTTCAGCCATTGAAAACCTCCTATTTTTACTAAAAATTTTCCAACCGTTTTATCAAAGGGCCGACTACCTTTTTGCAGTAGTCTTCCCGGCAATAATCTGTGTCGGCATTATTACCGAGTCTTCTATGTTCTCTCCATCTATGAGCTGCTTTGTCAGCAGCCTCATTGCTACAGCACCTATATCGTATTGGGGCTCCATCAGAGTGGTTAAATTCGGTCTTATGAGTTTTGCCAGCTTTGTTCCACCGAACCCGCTGATTTGAATCTCCTCAGGAACTTTTATTTCATGGTCATAGCAATAATTCAAAACACCTATTGCCATTTCATCGGTATCGCATATTATGCAATCGGCATAGTTTAAAATTCCGCCGTTTTCCTTGTCGAGCACTTCCATAAGTTCATATGTGCTTTCAGCTGATGTATCCTTGCATTTTACCGTCTTGGCCTCAAGACCGTGAGCTTTTACCGATTCTCTATAGCCCACTTTTTTATTTGCCACCAAGCCGTAATCTTTTGTGCTCTTCATATACAAGGGTTTTTTATTTCCCAAGTCCAGGACAAAGTCCGTCAGCTTCTTCATAGAGTCTTTATAGTCAATAGAAACCGTATGGTAATTACTTGAATCATAGAACTTGTCAAGAAGTACATAAGGGATCTTATAGTCACTAATCTTGAATATGATTTCCTGCTCAATATTTTCAGATACTATGATAATGCCTTCGACCTTTTTTCTATACAAAAAGTCAACCGCATCTTTTTCCAATTCAAGCTCTCCATATGTAGAAGACATGACAATATTGTAATTGTACATCCTTCCAATCTCTTCAGCTCCCCTGACCATTTGAGCCATGTAGCCGATTCCTATATCCTCGATAAGTATGCCTATAGAGTTGGACTTCTTCATTACCAGGTTCCTAGCCAGCTCATTAGGCCTGAAATCCAGCTTCTCTATAGCATCCAAAACTTTTTCCTTGGCTTCTTTGCTCACAGGCTTTGAATTATTCATAACCCTAGAAACTGTAGAAATTGAAACTCCTGCTATTTTTGCAACATCTTTTATGGTTGGTTGTGCCATTGGACATCACCTCACTATTAAACAAACTATTCGCCTTTTATATTTTAGCATAAAAAACGATTTCATGTTCAGCTAAATAAAAAAAACAAAGACGAAAATTTTTCCGCCTTTGTTTTTTATTGTTATTTACAACAAATTTTCTTATCTTCTTGATACTAAGCCCTTAACTAAGTTTGCTGTTTCTTTAATAGTTGAAAGGGTTGATGAGGTCTTGGTCGCCCCTCTTGAAATGGCGTCAGCAGTATCTATAGCTTGGACAGACAGGTATTCAACTGTATCAGCCACATCCTTGGTAAATCTGGAAGCCTGGTCCAAAGTTTCCTTTGTACTCTTAAGCCCCTTCTGTATATCTTCAGAAGAATTGATCAGGATGTTATTTGCTTCTCCAAGGGTATTCTCAAGCTTGGTCGTAATATCAGGCAGAGCTTTTAAAGTTGCATCCAACTCGACTTTGTTATTATCTACAATCTGGGAAACTGTATTTAAAGTTTTTGATAACTTGGTTAATACAATTATCAGGTAAATAATGGCAACTATTGCCACAACCAGCAAGATAGCCAGTAAAAGTCCGGTCAGAGAGACACTAAATACCAATTCGTTCGGTCCCACATTTTCCTCCTTACTTTTAAAATGACAGTCTAGTAATTATTACTTTTCATTCTTGCTTACTTGCTTGTCATATTCTTTTTTTGCTGATTTCTCAGTCTTCTCTTTTGCATCCTTAGCAGCATCTTTTACTGAGTCCTTGGCCTTGTCGACAGACTCTTTTACTTCTTTTACAGATGCTTCGACTTCTTTTTTGCTTTCACTCAAGCTTTTTCCTGCTGCACTCAGCCCGCTCTCAATAGCCGGTCCGATAGCTGTGAGACGGTTTTCAATGTCTTCTTTATATGCCATTGCCAAGTCAGCCATCTCGCTGGCCTTACCTCTCACCTTTTTTGAAGCATCAATAGCTGCATTTGCAATGTCTTCGCGAGTCTCTTCGCCTGATTTCGGTGCATAGAGAACTCCCGCTATTGATCCGGCAGCTAAGCCTATGATTACTCCAAGGCCGATTTTCTTGGTATCTTCCCAACGTGCACGGGCAATGCGTTCCCTGTTCTTTGCTTCAATATAATCTACAATTCCCATCTTTTCCTCCTAAACTTTACTAAGAAACATTTAAAAATATTATAGCATATAACGTTTACTTTATTATTCTTACCCACAATTGAAGTTTTTATAGATAATCTTCCAAATAAAAAAGCTCCCAACCTTGCGATCGGGAGCACCACAATGAGTGTTGGTCCTTGAGCCCTACTGTTTTAATACCTTCTGTATGTGAAGGTGGGTTCGCTGTCAACAATTGCAGAAGTCCTTATTTCTAAGGCATGTCTTTAAATGATGAACTCCGCAATCCCTTATAATCTGCGTAGGTTTAAATTTCGGGCATATCAAGGACAATTTCAGTATATCAAAAGCCCCGGTATAATTCAAAAAAATTACAAGCCTGTCTTTATATAAATTAATAGCGCCAATTGCTGTCAATTGGTCCGTCATTAAAGCCTTTAAGTTTGAGCTTGCTTGAGTATTGCCACATTTTAAACTGACCGTTATAAACCGGAGGCTTATCAAAATTGTATATACCGACATAGTTTGCCACCCAAAGTTCATAAGATGAGAGCTCTTTCATGTTCATCTGGTGGTTCAACCAGCTGGCAGAGGCATAAATTCCCGCCTTTCTCCCGCTATTCTCTATGGTTTCACAGAAGCCTTTGGCAGCCTGAGTAATGGCACTCTTATCCAATTTCCAAGCTTTATATTGGAAATTCCTGTCTTCGGTATCAAAATATATAGGTAGATCCAACTTCCTGTCACCAAGTATTTTAAGTGCCTCTTTGGCTTCCTCAACGCCTTCATCATAGTTGACTGCACATGAATACCAATATACACCCAGAGGGACCCCCTTATCTATCAAGGCTGAGTAGTGACGGTCAAAGTGTATGTCCTTAATCAATTCTTTTTTTGAAACCCTATCCCCTGTTCCAATTCTCAGAATTGCCCCGTCAATTTGCTTTGCCAAAGTCCTATAGTTGATTTTTGATGGGGTCTGCCACTTTGATATATCAATTAAGAATCTAACTTTTTTCTCAGCCTTCTTAAAAACAATCCCCATTTTTTTATTCAGACCCCTGTTAGCATGTAGTGGAGATGTTTTTTTAATTATTTGAGCCCTACTAAGGCCTGTACTGTTGGCACTGGAAGTATATGCCGATGCCTTTACCCCGCCAAAGGGCAGAATAATTATGGTACAAGCAAGGATTATTCCCGTTTTTATAAAGCGTTTAAATGAATACTTCAACTCAAGCTCCTTTTCTGATTATTTGGTCAAATGTGTCTTAAATGAATAAGTATTAAACTATGAAAAATTATAGCAGGGCCAATTATGTAAAACAATACTTACTTTCTTAATAAAGGGGGCCCATGTTAAAAGATCCGAATATCTGTTGTATAATAGCTGTTATAATTGTAATAACACATAGGAAGAGTTCAATTAACCTTTATATTGAATTGTTGTCGGAGAACACGGTATGAAAAAAATCATCAATCTCTTTACAAAACCTATAACGGCTTCGGAACAGATCATAAAAAAGCTCCCCCTCTACTTTCCTGAGGACGAGTATGAGTTTTCTTATGTCTATGATCCCGGGGCAGTGCTCAACCTCGTCATTGGCGGAGACGGAACATTTTTAAAAGCCGTTCATACCACCAACTTCTCCCACATTCCCTTTCTTGGGATTAATACCGGGACTCTCGGCTTTTACCAAGAGTCGGACTACCATAATCTTGATAAAAATATGCAGCGGCTCTTAAGCGGTGAATATAGCTATGACAAGCTCATGCTTATAAAGGCAAAGGTTTTTACGGAATCATGGACTTATGAAAGGCTCTGTGTAAATGAGTTTGCTGTCAAGGCCAATGACCATAAGACCCTTCATTTTTCATTATCTGTTGACGGGATTTCGCTTATTAATATGGCAGGTGACGGGCTCCTTGTTTCCACCCCATCAGGATCAACCGCATACAACCTGTCTGCAGGGGGGGCAATACTATATCAGACATTAAAAGGCTATCAGATTACGCCGATTTCTCCACTAAGATCTAAGACCTATGACGCCTTGCCGGCATCTATTGTCCTGCCCTCAAGTGCTAAGTCAAGCTTAACCTTCGATGCCGATGATTCAAGTCATGTTGATCTTATAACAGATGGGAGCTCAGACCACTTTTTAGCCTTAAAAAGGCTGGAGTTTGAACAAACGGATAATACCATAAGAAGGATTGTCCTCAGTCCGCACTGGTATTGGTATAACCTTAAAGATAAGCTTATATAGGAAAGGAAACTGTTTATATAATGTACATAATAATTGTCGGTGCAGGCAAAATGGGTTCGGAGATTTGCCTAAGCCTTTCAAGAGAAGGGCATGACATCGCACTTATTGAAAAAAATGAAGACCGTCTTAATGAGATGCTTAATCAGGCCGATATAACCGGAATAACCGGCAATGGCGCTTTTTACAGCTGCCTAAAACAGGTCGAAGTTAACAAGTGTGATATGTTTATTTCTGTAACCGACAGCGACGAGACCAATATAATCTCTTGCATAATTGCAAAAAAGCTCGGAGCCAAAAAAGTTATGGCCAGGGTCAGGACTCCTGAGTATGCCGAGGATATTCAATTTGCCAGGGAGACCTTCGGAATTAACAGAATTATAAATCCTGAAAGAGAGACGGCCAGGGAAATCTATCGGGACCTACAGTACCCCGGGGCCTTCAGCATTGAGCCCTTCTTATCCGGTAGAATCAACCTTGTTGAGCTGGCAGTTGAAAAACATTCACTACTTGATGGCATGAGCCTACCCGAATTCAGGAAAGAATTTCCCGGCCTCATAATGTGCATTATACAGGATGAAAATGGACCCATAATCCCTTCAGGAGAAAATTCTTTGAAGGCCGGCCAGCACTTTTATGTCATAGGAAAGAACGAAGACCTCAACGCTTTATATAAAGAAATGAAGGCACCGGACAGGATTTCCTCGGTTCTCATTATAGGCGGGGGCAGGATAGCCAAATATTTGCTACAGATGCATAAAAAGACCGGCAAGTCTTTTAAATTAATAGAGAGAGAAAAGGAAATTGCTGAAGATATAGCAAGTTCTTTCGAAAAAGTTGATGTCATACTTGGTGACGGGACCAATCAGGACCTCTTGATTGAGGAAAATATACACTCCTATGACTGCCTCATTGCCCTGACCGGGGTTGATGAGGAAAATATAATCCTTTCCATGTTTGCCGACCAGATGCAGGTTCCGCGAACCATAACCAAGGTCAACAGAACCAGTCTCCTCCCCATCGCTTTGAATGTAGGGCTTCAGTCAATCATTACGCCTGCAAAGCTCGGTGCAACTGCTATAGTAAGGTATGTCAGAAAGCTCAGCAATGCCGACTCTTCTTCAGATCTTGAGAGCTTGACCAGGATTGATGATGAATCTACGGAAATCCTGCAATTTCTTGTAAAAAAAGACTTTTCGGAAAACAACAAAACGCTCAAGAACATATCTTTTAAAAAACAGGTCCTCGTTGCCCTTATTAACAGGGGCGGACAGATAATCTTCCCTACAGGTAATGACAAGATATTAGAGGGTGATTCCATCCTGGTTGTTGTTAAAAATCAAAATATTAATAATCTTAATGATCTTTTAGTAAAGTGAGTTTGGAATGAATAGATGCGCAATAAAATATATTATAGGTAGGGTTTATGGCATTTTTTCAGGTCTGCTTTGCCTCCCCCTGCTTGTTTCTTTTATATATCAAGAGGATAGGCTTGTGAAACTGGCTTGGCTAACTGCCATTGCCATTAGTTTTTTTCTATACATCATGCTGGGACGTAAAAAGATAATAAATGTAGAATTTTATATTAGAGAGGGGATGGTTATATGTGCCCTTCTATGGATCAGCCTGTCGTTGATAGGCGGCCTACCGCTTTATTTAAGCGGCCAGTACCCCTCCCTGGTTGACGGTTTTTTTGAAATAGCCTCAGGCTTGACGACCACAGGATCAAGCGTTTGCGACAATGTTGAACTCTTAAGTCATTCCCTCCTCTTTTGGCGGTCCTTTACCCACCTTATAGGTGGTATGGGAATACTGGTTTTTGCCTTGTCTCTCGTGCCAAGCTCCAAATCAAGCTTAAAACACATGGCCCAAGCCGAGATGCCCGGCCCCACTTTTGACAAGCTTGTTGCCAAGCTTTCCGATACGGCCAGAATACTCTATAAAATATACCTTGCCATGACGGGATTCTTGGTTGTTCTATTATTGTTGGGCGGCATGCCCCTTTTTGATTCCCTATGTCATGCTTTCGGAACCGCAGGCACCGGCGGCTTCGGGATTAAGGTCAATTCAATAGGCTATTACAAGTCCTCATACATACACAATGTTCTTAGCATTGGCATGCTGGCTTTCTCCCTGAACTTTCAAATTTACTATCTTATACTTATCAGGCAGGTGAGGGCCGCTGCTAAAAATGAAGAGCTCCACTGGTTTTTGGCAATTGTGTTTGCTGCCGTAGTTCTTATCAGCATAAATGTGGCCCCCCTATATAATAATATTTTCACTATGTTGAGGGATGTGCTCTTCACTGTTTCTTCAGTTGTTTCAACTACCGGTTACTGCACGGCGGATTTCGGAACTTGGCCTATTTTTTCCCATGCCGTTCTCTTGGGACTTATGTTTATAGGAGGATGTGCAGGCTCAACTGCCGGCGGTCTTAAGGTATCAAGGGTTGGATCCTCTGTTAAAAGCGCTTTTTGTGAGCTTGACAGGCAGAGAAGCCCTAATATGGTTAAAGTTGTCAATTTTAACGGTCAAAAGATAAACGAAAGAGGCCTTAGAAGTTTGTTCTCATATGTAATTGCCTATGCTCTTATTTTCACTTTTATACTGCTGGTTATTTCAATTGATGCAGGAGACTTTCAGACAGCTTTCTCCTCTGTTGCCTGTACATTTAACAACATAGGCCCGGGCTTGGGCAAGGTAGGCCCGACCGGGGGCTTCTCATGGTACTCGCCCCTGTCTAAAATACTCCTGTCTTTGGGCATGATAACAGGGCGTCTGGAAATTTGGCCCGTTTTAATACTCTTTTCCCCCAAAACCTGGTCCAAACACTAATTATTTAGTGAAAACCAATAATTGACCAGTTTTGCTCCTATAGGCATGGCCGCTTTTACTCCAAGCCTTCCGTCATCCTCAAGCACAACTACTACTACAAAATCCGGATTTTGAGCCGGTGCAAATCCTGCAAACCAGGCGTGGGTTGAGCCTTTTGTGCTTTCAGCAGTTCCGGTTTTACCACACATTTTAATCCCGCTTATCCTGTCTGCTCCATAGGAGCTTGCACAGGATTCCAGGTAATCGGAAACTGTTTGAGCATTAAGACTGTTCAGCTTTTCAAGGAGTTCTCCCTCGTTGTCTTTTACCACTGATCCGCTCGGCGATACAACTTTTTTTACTATGTGGGCCCTCATCATATTTCCCTGATTGGCTATAGCTCCATAGGCCATGGCAAGATGGAGGGGACTTACAGTCATTTTCCCCTGACCGAAGGATTCAAGGGCCAACTCATTTTTATCCATCCCCCATTGGAATTCCGAATGTGAGGTCTTCACATCAAGTTCGAAGGGGATCTTTTTATTAAATGCAAAATTATCGAATACATCTTTAAAAACCTGGGGCCCTGAAGCCAAGGACTTGGCAACAAAATAGACATTGGATGATTTTACCAGGGCCTTTTCCAAATCCAGCTTGCCGTTTACTTTCCCTGAGGCGTTTTTATATGGCTTTCCCTCAACAGTTATAGTGCCTGTATCAACATAGTTCCGGTCTACCCCTGCTTCTATTATAGCCATGGATGAGAGGGCTTTTATGGTTGATCCCGGAGGATAAATTCCCTGTATGGCCCTATTGACAAATACACCCTCGGTATTTTGAGTCAGGCTCTCCCAATTTTCCTCCAAGTTCTCTACTGAAAATGAGGGTCTTGAAACCATTGCATAGACATCCCCGTTTTTCGGGTTGAGGCACACTACCGCCCCCTTAGAACCCTTTAAAAACTCATATGCCTTTTTCTGGAGCTTATGGTCTATAGTAAGCATGATGTCATTGCCCTGGCCCGGATTCAGGACCTTGCCCCTCAGCTCCGCAATAGGATTGTCCTGGCCCAAGTTCAATAAGTCATTATTAAGGACTTTTTCCAGTCCTGACTTTCCATACTTGACGGAATTATAACCGATGGTATGTGAATATAGGTAGGGATATTTTGCATATCTTACATATTTTCCGTCCTTGTTCTTTTCGGTATTTACAAGGACCTCACCATTCCTATCCAAGAATTTACCACGGCCGAACTTGCTTTCATCAACCCAGTTTCTCATATTTAACGGGTTTTTTCTTAGGTCCGGGGCCTTGACCAACTCAAAATAGGCCAAATATAGGGCCAAGGCCAGAAAAATGATCATAAGTATGGCTAAGAGTGTAAGCATCCTGTTTTTTGACCTGTTCATACTAGTTCCTCCCGCCTATAAAATCTTGCGAAGACAGCTGCAAAACTGACAGCAATAAAAACGATGAGAGCAGCGAGGATCCCCCATATGTTAAAAACGGAATTGTTATTCCTGTCAATGGGATAAGCTGCATGGTACCCGCAAACATTATAAATGCCTGGGCTGCAAAGATTACGACAATGCACAGAGACAGGGCTGAGTAGAAGTCCTTTTCCTGCATCATGGCGGCCTTAAACCCCCTATAGAGTAGAATTATAAAAAGGAAAATAAGGCATAGTCCCATCAGGGCTCCAAACTCTTCTACCACTGCAGCAAAAATAAAGTCTGAATGACCCAGGGGGATTTTTTCAGGGTGTCCCAAGCCTATACCTGTTCCAAAGAACGAACCTTCAGCCATTCCGAAACCGGCCTGGATTATCTGATATCCCTTATTCAAGGCATCCTTCCATGGATTCATCCATATGTCGAACCTGACCCTTACATGGCCGAAAAGCTTATAGCCCAAAAACAGGCCAAGACAGGCTAAAACAATATTGAGTATAGGTATCCACTTATTCTTTTCATAGGCAATCTGAAGAATGAGCAATACGGCAAAAAATACTGCCGCTGTCCCCAATTCTTTTTGTATAAAAAACAAGCCTATCAAAACATATGTAGCCAGAGTCAGTGACAGCTTTCTTAAAAGAGTGGTGTTGTAATACTCATAATTTTGGAACCAGGATGCCACAAAAAATGCAAAGGGGATTTTTGCGAATTCAGAAGGTTGAATCTGAATGCCTGCTATGGTCACCCAGTTTTGGGCTCCGTTTCTGGTCCTGCCGAAAAATAAGGTCACTAAAAATAGGGCAATTGTAACAAGGTAGAAGAACACTATCTTGCCCTCCCAAAACTCATGGGTATATTTTAAAAACATATATGTAGCGAAAAATATGGTAACCGAAATAAGGTATATGAACATCTGCCTCTGGCCAAGTCTTGGATTTATCCTATATATCATAATAACGCCTATAGAGAAGATCATATTTACCACCGGCAAAAAATAAGGGTCCCCCATCCTGAAAATACGGACAAGGTAGGACGAAAGTCCGGTAAAAACTATCAATCCCAAGGCAAAAAACAGGGCTTCCATGTTAATTTCAGATATATTGAAAAGAAAGACTATAGCCAGGGCCAAAATTTGAAATAGGCTTATCAGGGCGTGGCCGGTCCCAATCCCCTTGGCCGCCCTATATTCCGAAATCCTATTCATTGTCTTCACCCTCTATAAACAAGAAGTCCAAAGTGGCCATGCTTATTACGTCGTTTGCAAAGATCTCAGTAGGCATGTTTATTGGATTTTCATTCACCATTGTTGGGTTGGTCGACGAAAGATCTTCGATAAAAAACCTGCCACCGCTGTTTACTATCACAGCCTGGTGCTTGCTTATCATCTTGGATTTTATAATTATATTGTTGTCGTCTGCCCTGCCAATAGTATTATTATTCGAAAGAAAATATTCCTCTCTGATGGGAAAGTCGAATTCATCTACGCTATTTAAAAGCTTGAGCCTCGGAGCGTTAATGGGTGCCTTCCTATATGAACTCTTTATATCAAGGCTTATCATCCTGACTATTCTGGAAACAAAGACCAAAACAATTAGTATAAAAACAAACTTTATGGCTCCGGAAAGTATGGTATACAGGTCAATCTGGCCAAATATCTTTGTAAAGAAGATACTTTCCAACATATCAAAAAGTTTTTCCATAGGCCCTCCTTATCTTGAAGAAATTATAGCACAGTAATATTGGGAATTTTGTGTAATCCGCTTTCAATCCCGCTTCTTCCTTAGGATGTCTCCAACTTTAACAGGCTCGGGAACCTCCAACCAAAAATTCTCCATTGGGCAATTTGCCAATTCAATCCCTTCCCAATTTTTATCATAAATGTTCTTTATCTCAAAATTTAAAACTTGTCCTTGGGCTCTTAAAAGTTCTACCCGGTCTCCCATACAAAATTTATTTCTTTCTTCTATAAGGGCCATGTTATCTTCCGGCCTGAAGTCCTTGACCATTCCCAAAAAATCATAATCCTGAATATATGAACTGGTTTCATAGTTCTGTCCGTCAGCCCCGGGCTTTCCTGAGAAAAATCCCTTGGTAAATGCCCTGTGGCTTGTCTTCTTCAACTCACCAAGCATTTGGTCAATAAGATCATCATTAAACTTGCCTACCTTTATCGCATCCAGGGCCTGTCTATAAGCATGGACAACTGTTGACAAGTAAAATTCGCTTTTTACCCTGCCCTCAATCTTAAATGAATCTATTCCGGCATCCATGAGCTCATCCAAGTGCGGCAACAGGCAGAGGTCCTTTGAGTTCATAAAGAAAGTACCGCCCTCATCTTCCACGATAGGATAGAGCTCTCCCGGCCTTTTCTCTTCCTGAATATAATATTTCCACCTGCATGCCTGGGCACAGTCGCCCTGGTTGGCATCTCGACCGGTCATGTAGTTTGATAGCAAACACCTTCCTGAATATGATATACACATAGCTCCGTGAACAAAGCACTCAAGCTCAATGGTGTCTCCGACCTGCTTTTTAATATCCTTAATCTCTTCAAGGCTCAATTCCCTTGCCAGTACTATTCTCTTGGCCCCCAGATCTCTCCAGAAGCAGATCGTTGCACTGTTTGTTACTGATGCCTGGGTTGATATGTGTAGGTCAAGACCGGTATTTTTCTTTAGGTACATGAAGATCCCCGGATCCGATACAATTATGGCATCAACTCCTATTTGATCCAGGAAAGCTGCATAATCAGCCAATCCTGTCAGGTCCTTATCATGGGGAACTATATTCATAGTCACATGGACCTTAGCTCCTGCGTCATGGCAGAGCTTGACAGCTTCAACCATATCATCTTGGGAAAAGTTTTTTGAAGCCTTTCTCAGTCCGAAGGCCTGTCCCCCCAGATAAATAGCATCCGCCCCGAAGTGCAGGGCGGATTTTAATTTGCTTATATCACCTGCCGGAGCAAGGAGCTCCGGCAATTTTCTATCGATCATCTAAACTTACCTCTTTTTTGCCTGTCCGCTATCGCCTTCCATGATTATGGAAAGAATCATCGGGCTTCTCTGAATTTCAGAAAATACGTAGCTCTTTAGTTTGTCCCTGAGCTCGCTTTTTAAGAATGACCAGTCTTTTATATTCTTCTTTTCTGCCGCATTGAATATATTCAGGACTATATTCTTCATTTCCTGGATCATATCGATATTGTCTTTCATGTAGACAAAGCCGCGTGAGATTATCTCAGGGCCTGCTATTACCTTGGCTGAATTCTTGCAGACAGTAACAACCGCAACAATCATGCCGTCATCAGCGAGTTTCTTCCTGTCCCTCAAAACAACATTGCCCACATCGCCTACACCGAGGCCGTCAATCAGGACCTTTCCTGCCTGGACCTCATTGTCGGTATTCGCCTCTATGTGCCTGCCTTTTTTCTCAAATTCAAAAACCGTCCCGTTCTTTCCCATTAAAACATGGTCTTCAGGCATTCCCATAGAAAGGGCCAGCTGCTTATGTGCTGTCAGCATTCGGGCTTCTCCATGGGCCGGAATGAAATATTTGGCCTTTACTAACGAGTGCATCAATTTTAATTCTTCCTGGCATGCGTGGCCTGAAACATGGACCTCTGCAAGTGAAGAATAGATTACATTGCTCCCCTTATCAGTCAGCTTGTTTATCATATCCCCAATGGATTTCTCATTACCCGGAATCTGGGAGGCTGAAAGGATAATGGTATCTTTTGACCCTATCTGAATCTGCCTATGTGAATCATTGGACATCCTTGACAGGGCAGACATGGGCTCACCCTGACTCCCTGTTATTAGAAGGGTAACCTTGTCAGGCTTGTAATTCTTTACATCGTTAATGCTTATTAAAGTATCTTTCTTTACCTTAAGATATCCAAGATTTTGAGCTACTTCAACGTTATTAAGCATTGACCTACCGGAAAGAGCAACCTTGCGGTGGTTGGCCTCGGCCGCCCAAATTATTTGTTGAACCCTGTGCAGGTTGGATGCAAAGGTCGCAACAATAATCCTGCTTTTTGCCTGGGCAAAGATTTCCTTAAAGGTCTCCCCCACATTCCTTTCGCTCATCGTATATCCGGGATGCTCAACGTTTGTTGAATCTGAGAAGAGGGCCAAAACGCCTTCTTCCCCAAGGGCAGCCAAGGTCTGGACATCGGTCGGCTCCTGGTCTATGGGTGTGAAATCAAACTTGAAGTCCCCGGTAAACAATATCGTACCTACAGGATTCCTAACGGCAATTGCACAGGAATCCGGTATTGAGTGGGCAACCCTAATAAACTGGCAATCGAATGGGCCTAATTTCAGGTGGTCGCCCGTCTTAACATACTTTATCCATTTATTGGAAATGCCGTGCTCAACAAGCTTGTTTTCCAGCATTCCGCCGGTTAGCCTGGTGCAATATACATTTACAGGAAGCTTTTTAAGAACATAGGGCACCGCCCCATAGTGGTCTTCATGGCCATGGGTTAAAAGTATCCCCTTTACTCTATCCTTGTTTTTTTCCAGGTAACTTATGTCCGGGATAACCGTATCAATTCCCGGCATGTCTTCGTCAGGAAATGTCAGGCCGCAGTCGATAACAATGATATCCTCACCATACTCGACCACAGTCATGTTTTTTCCAATTTCTTTCAATCCGCCAAGCGGGATAATTCTCAGCTTTTTTGTCCCTGCTCTTCCATTTCTTTTAGCCGGGACTTTTTTATTTTCATCCCAATTTCTCTTCGTCTTTGTCAAATTCTATTCCTTTCGACTCAGATGGCTTGTCTTCCTTGCCTATAAGATCCCGATAGGCATCGCCTGCCTCTTCATATTCATCAGGATCAGTAACAAGTTCAAAAACCATCTCTTCCCTGTCGGAATAAAAACGGAATAGGACTGCTTGACCGCTCTCGGGGTCTTCCAGCCAACAATAGTCCTTGTTATCCAAGCTGAAAGATGCCAGTATATTCACGTCCACAAGACCCTGTTCGGTCCTTATTTGAACTGTGTTTTCTTTCATCTGCTACTCCTTTTTTTATCCAACCATGTTTGCAAAATAAACGTAGCTGCCAATGCATCAACGTATTCTTTTCTTTTTTCACGACGGGTTCCGCGCTCTATCATCACCCTTTCGGCTGAAACGGT
Source organism: uncultured Tissierellia bacterium (assembly GCA_947253765.1). GTDB lineage: Bacteria > Bacillota > Clostridia > Tissierellales > Peptoniphilaceae > Khoudiadiopia. The sequence continues at coordinate 82,294 of CAMYAK010000004.1, read as the reverse complement.
TGATAAGCGCTCATCCTGGTAAATCACCTCTTTACCCGTTCTTTCCTGCAGGGCCCGGCCCAGACTCATAGCTCGCTGTGCTGAAACCCCAATATCATTATTCATGTGCCTTGGAAGCCCCACAACAATCTCTTTTACATCTTCCTCAGCGATAATAATCTCAAGTCTGTCTAAATCTGTTTTTAGGTTATCTCTTTCTAAAGTCTTATAGGCCTGGGCAATTAAATATGTGGGGTCACTCAAAGCCAGTCCTATTGTCTTGCTTCCGACATCCAAAGCTAAAGCCCTGGTCATAATCTCTCTCCAATATTATATAAAATAAATCACCAATTAATTCAAAAATAATAAATTGGGGGCAGGTTAATATCCTTAAAAGTCCAGGACCTCGCCGCCCCCAATTCTACACACAACTATTTATCAGCCTTTTTTAAATAGAAAACTAACAGTTCCTGTAAGAGCTCATCCCTGTCAATTTGACGTATAAGCTTTCTTGCACCTTTATAGCTCGTAATATATGTCGGATCTCCCGATAAGATATAGCCTATAAGCTGATTGATTGGAGAATAGCCTTTTTCTTCAAGAGAATTATAAACCTCTTCCAATATTTCTCGAAGGTTCTTCTTATCCTCTACAGGTGTGAAAAGCATAGTTTCACTGAAATCTTTAGACATATGTCCTCCTTTTTTTGAACATTACCCCTTAATTAATTTGATCTTGGAGTAAGCTCCCGACCCTTTCCAAGGCCTCATCTATTTTCTGCGAATCCTTTCCTCCGGCGGTGGCGAAATTCTTCTTTCCTCCGCCATTACCCCCGGTCATCTGAGCCAGTTCTTTTACCAGTTTTCCTGCATTTCCGCCTTTTTCAGTTACGGAATCGGCCAAGCTTACAACCCATAAAACTTTTGAATTAAAGTCGGATACCAGGACTGCCGCAAAATCCTTATTATTGGACTTAATTGCATCGGCCAAGTCTTTCAGCTCGTCCATTGATTTTCCGTCCAAACGCTGCTTAATCAGCTTAACTCCCGAGATCTCCTCAGCACTGTCGCCAAGCTTATCTGAAAGTTGCATGGCCAGCTTAGACTCATATACCCCAACTTCCTTTTTTAGATCTTTATTTTCCTGAATAAGCCCCTTTATTTTTGATTGAACCTGTTTCCTGTCGCTCTTTAACATTAGAGCCAATTCCTTGATAAGGTCGGCTTCCTCTTTATATAATTCGTAAGCCTTTCTGCCGGTTACCGCTTCAATCCTTCTGACGCCTGAAGAAACAGCCTGTTCAGAAACAATCCTCAAGCTTCCGACCTGAGAAGTGTTGCTTACATGGGTACCTCCACAAAGCTCCTTGGAAAAGTCACCCATTGAGACAACCCTTACGTCATTCTTATACCTGTCCTCAAACTCGCTTTCAGCTCCTGTTTTTAAAGCCTGGTCGAGCGGCATTATATCTGTTCTTACAGGATATGAGTCATAGATTGCCCTGTTGACAATAGCTTCAACCCTGCTTATCTCCTCATCGGTCATGGCTTCAAAGTGGCTGAAATCAAATCTCAGTCTTTCAGGATCAACGTATGAGCCTGCCTGCTTAACATGATCACCAAGAACCATTCTGAGGGCCTTATTAAGCAAGTGGGTGGCTGAATGGTTGCGCATGGTATCATTGCGCCTATCAGCATCCACCTTCAGTTCAACTTCCTGTCCCTTACTAAGTTTTCCCTTCTCAAGTTTTACCAGATGAATAAAGTGATCATCCTTGTCCTTATGAACATCATAAACAAGGGCCGATCCGTCCTCCCATATAATTTGTCCATGGTCTGCGGTTTGTCCGCCGCTCTCCGCATAAAGAGGGCTGCGGTCAAAAATAACCATTCCTTCCCGGCCTTCTTCCAATTCTTCCTGCTCATTATAATCAACAAAAATGCCTAAAATTTGTGCTTTATCTTCAAGCCTGTCATAGCCGCTGAATTGGGTTGCGGGATATGTTAAAAGATTGAGCGTCTTCTTCTCATCCCAGCCGACTCCGCCCTTTCTTCCCTTTCTTGAAAGCTCTCTCTGGATCTCCATGTTTTCATTGAAGCCTTCTTCATCAACATCCAATCCCTTCTCCTCACAAATTTCTTTTGTTAGGTCAAGTGGGAATCCGAATGTATCATAAAGCTGGAAAGCGTCCCTGCCTGAAAGCGTGTCCTTGCCTTCTTTTACAAGTTCTCCCAATTTATTTTCAAGCATATCAAGGCCCTGGTCTATGGTGGCCTGGAAGTTCTCCTCTTCCTTGCTTACAATCTTAAAAATCCTGTCTTTAGCTTGGACGAGTTCAGAATATTCACCCATATAAACAGGTATTATTTTTGACATGGTCTTTGTCAAAAACTCCCCTTCAATGCCCAGAAGTTTTCCATGCCTATATGCTCTTCTAATAAGACGGCGGAGTACGTAACCCCTGCCTTCGTTTGAAGGAATAACCCCGTCTGAAATCAGGAAGAGGGTTGCCTTTGAGTGGTCAATGATAATCCTGAATGACTCATCCCACTTTTCCTTTTCCCCGTATTTTTTACCACAAAGCTCCTCTATGTAGTCCCTGAGCGGCATAAATTCTTCCAATTCAAAAATGTTGTCTTTATTTTCACTGACCATAGCCAGTCTTTCAAGTCCCATTCCGGTATCAATATTTCCCTTTTTCAAAGGAATATATGTTGTACCGTCCGGCTGCCTGTCAAACTGAGTAAAAACCAGGTTCCATATTTCCATAAACCTGTCGCTGTTATCAAGAGGGCCATTGCCTTCACCATACTCCGGTCCCCTGTCATAATGGATCTCTGAGCAAGGCCCGCAAGGACCCTGGTCAAGCTCCCAGAAATTGTCTTCTTTTCCAAGGCGCAACATATGCGAAGGATCTATGCCTATCTGATCGACCCATATACTATAAGCTTGGTCATCATCTTCATATACTGAAATCCAGAGGCGGTCCTTTTCAATACCTAAAACTTCTGTCAAAAATTCCCAAGCCCAGTGTATGGCTTCGTTTTTAAAATAATCGCCGAAAGAGAAGTTTCCCAGCATCTCAAAAAATGTAGCGTGGCGGGCAGTTTTTCCTACGTTGTTGATATCTCCTGTTCTTACACATCTTTGGGAACTCGTAGCCCTGTTTCTCTCCATTTTCTTTTCGCCCATAAAATACTTTTTAAGGGGTGCCATCCCGGCATTTATCAAAAGCAGACTGTTGTCATCTTTTGGGACCAAAGAATAGCTCTTAAGACGAACATGACCTTTCGATTCAAAGAAATCAAGATAAAGGGTTCTTAACTCATTAAAGCCTAATTTTTTCATTATTATCTCCTAATTTACCTTCCATTATTGTAACACAAAAGACCAAAAAACAGGCTCTTACCTGACGGTTTGAGCCTGTTACCACCTATATTTAGACGGCTTTGTACAGTTCCGCCATCTCTTTTAGATTCTCAGCCCTTGTAACTTTCTCTATTGCCTGGCTCATCCTTCTCATTATAAGCCTTGTGGGACAATTTGTGTTACCTCCGGGGCATTCTCCGCACACTGTACATTCAGCTAACCACATGGGTCCTTCAAGGACATTTAAAAGATCATAGACCGTCACTTGCTCAGCCGGCTTGTTTAAGAGATAGCCACCGTTAACTCCCCTGACGGATTTTACGAAACCCGCATTTTTTAAAATCCTTAAAAGCTGTTCCAAATAATGGTCACTGAGCTTCAGTTCCTTAGCAAGTTCACTTATTGATATAGCATGCTCATGATCATTTGCAGCTATATAGGTGATCGCCCTCAGTCCATAGCGACTCCTTGTTGTTAGCTTCATTTTATCCCCCCGTAACCGAAATCCGCACTTTGCGGGAATCGGCAATCATATATGTTATGAATCACTACTATTTTACTACAATATTGAGGATTTTTCCCGGAACATATATGATTTTTACAATATTTTTTCCTTCTATGTGTCTCTGTACAGATGGTGATGCCTTAGCTGTTTCAATAACCAGGTCCTTGTCAGCTTCTTTTGCAATTTCAATATTGTCACGAACCTTGCCGTTCACCTGTACAGGCATGGAAATGCTGTCTCCGCTCAACTTATTTTCATTATAGGAAGGCCATTTGCATGAAAGACAAATATGACCGTCGAAGCCTGCATTTTCCCAGAGTTCTTCAGTTATATGGGGTGCTACCGGATTCAAGAGGATAAGATAGGTCATCCAATCCTTCCTGCTCATCCTTCCGAGCTTTCTGATCTCATTTGAGAGTGTCATAAGCTGGGCTATGGCTGTGTTAAACTTGAGGCTTTCATAATCCTCGGTAACTTTCTTAATGGTTTGGTTAATCAGGACCTCCAATTCCTTTGTATATTCTTCAGAATCATTTAGGAGCTCCTGCATATGCCAAACACGGTCAAGATATTTCCTACAGCCCAATACACCCTGGTCTGTCCAGGCAGCCGACTTCTCAAAGTCTCCTATAAACATTTCATAGGTTCTTAAAGTATCGGCTCCATATTCTTCGACAATCTCATCAGGATTTATAACGTTGCCGCGTGACTTTGACATCTTCTCGCCATTCTCTCCGACGATCATTCCGTGAGAAGTCCTCTTTGCATAGGGCTCCGGGCTTCCTACCATTCCCAAATCATAGAGAAATTTATGCCAGAATCTTGAATAAAGAAGGTGGAGTGTTGTGTGCTCCATTCCTCCGTTATACCAATCAACCTGACCCCAGTACTTTTCAGCTTCTTCCGAGAAGGCGCGATCTTTATTATGGGGATCAATATATCTCAAATAATACCAAGATGATCCGGCCCACTGTGGCATGGTGTCAGTTTCCCGTTTAGCCGGTTTTCCGCATATAGGACAGGTTGTGTTCACCCAATCCGTCATTTTAGCCAAGGGTGATGACCCGTCATCTGTCGGCTCATAGTATTCGACTTCGGGCAATTTAAGGGGCAAGTCTTCTTCAGGAACGGGTACCCATCCATGTTCCTGACAATAGACCATTGGTATGGGTTCGCCCCAATAGCGCTGGCGTGAGAAGACCCAGTCTCTCAATTTATAATTAACAGCCCTCTCGCCTAGACCTTTTTCTTCTATCCATTTAGTTATCTCCTCGATGGCTTCCTTAACCGGCTTTCCATTGAGGAAATCAGAGTTCATCATGGTTCCGCTATCAAGATCGGTAAACGGCTCTTCCTCAACCGATTTGTCACCGCCTGAAACCACCTGAATTATGGGCATGTTGAATTTTTTAGCAAATTCCCAGTCCCTCTCATCGTGGGCAGGAACAGCCATTATCGCTCCACTGCCATATGAAGTTAAAACATAGTCTGATATCCAAAGCGGGATTTCCTTTCCGGTTAAAGGATTGATTGCACTTAAGCCTTTTAACATGACCCCGGTTTTTTCCTTGTTGAGCTCCCCTCTTTCAAAGTCCGACTTCATTGCAGCCGCTTTCTGATATTCAACGATCTCATCAAGGTTGGTCAGACTGTCCTTGTACTTTTCAATCAGCTTATGCTCAGGTGCCAATACCATATATGTAGCGCCGAAAATGGTATCAGGTCTGGTTGTATAAACTGTGATATAGTCATCCTTGTCTTTTATTTGGAATTTGACATTGGCCCCATGGGACCTCCCGATCCAGTTAATTTGCTGCTGTTTAATTTGTGGCCTGTAATCAACAAGGGCCAAATCGTCTATCAGCCTGTCAGCATACTCGGTTATCTTGAGCATCCACTGACTTTTTACCTTATGAATAACATGGCTTCCGCACCTCTCACAGGCTCCCTGAACAACCTCTTCATTAGACAGGCCTACCTTGCATGAAGGACACCAATTTATGGTCGCTTCGTTTTTATATGCCAGGCCCTTTTTAAATAACTGGATAAAAATCCATTGAGTCCACTTATAATACTCAGGGTCAGTTGTGTTTATTTCCCTGTCCCAATCAAAAGAAAAGCCTATAGCTTTAAGCTGTTCCTTGAAGTGATGAATGTTGTTTTTTGTTACCAGGGCCGGGTGGATATGGTTTTTAATAGCATAATTCTCGGTTGGCAAGCCGAACGCATCAAAGCCCATCGGATAGAGAACATTATAGTCCTGCATCCTCCTCTTCCTAGATACTATATCAAGAGCTGTATATGGCCTGGGATGGCCTACATGAAGGCCCTGACCTGAAGGGTAGGGAAACTCTACCAAAGCATAGAATTTTTTCTTGGAAGAATCATTTTCAGCATGAAAACAATCTGTCTCCTCCCAGAATTTTTGCCATTTTTTCTCAATAGATTTCGGATTGTATTCCTTCATCAATTTCCTCCCTATTTATGCATAGAATTTACTGTTCTCGGATATGGCAAGACATCCCTGATGTTTGACATCCCTGTTATATACATAACACAGCGTTCGAATCCCAAGCCATAGCCACCGTGTTGGCAGCCGCCAAACCTGTTTAAGTCTATATACCATTGATAGTCGGAAAGTTTCATTCCCTTTTCTTTCATAAGCTGCTCAAGGACATCGACCCTCTCTTCTCTCTGCGACCCGCCTATGAGTTCTCCTATTCCCGGGACCAGCATGTCACAGCAGGCAACTGTTTTTCCGTCATCATTCAGCTTCATATAAAAAGCCTTTATTTCTTTGGGATAATCTGTTACAAATAAGGGCCCCTTGACAACTTTTTCAGTCAAATATTTCTCATGCTCAGATTGCAAGTCTGTTCCCCAACTTACCGGGTATTCAAATTGGTCGTTGACCTTCTCAAGCTCTTTAATAGCATCCGTATACGTCATTCTGGCAAATTCTGAAGAAGCCACATGCTTCAGGCGTTCAATCAGGCCCTTGTCAATCCATTTATTGAAAAACTCCATCTCTTCAGGAAGAGTTTTTAATACGTGGTTAATGACATGCTTAACCATGGCTTCGGCATTATCCATAACATCTGAGAGATCGGCAAAAGCCAATTCAGGCTCAATCATCCAGAATTCGGCGGCATGCCTAGTTGTATTTGATCTCTCCGCCCTGAAGGTGGGTCCGAATGTATAAACATTCCTATGGCTCATAGCAAAGGCTTCAAGCTCCAACTGACCTGAAACCGTGAGGTGGGACTGGCTTCCGAAAAAGTCTTTACTATAATCTATATTTCCCTCATCATCCCTTGGTATATTGTCTAAATCCAGGCTGGTTACCTGGAACATCTCACCCGCTCCTTCAGCATCGGAGGCTGTGATTAATGGAGTATGGACATAGACAAATCCCCTGCTGTGGAAAAACTCATGTATAGCATAGGCTATCTCGCTTCTGGCCCTGAACACGGCGCTAAAAGTATTTGTCCTGGCCCTCAAATGCGGGAGGGTTCTTAGGAATTCGAAGGTCTGTCTCTTATTCTGAAGAGGATAGTCTTCTGCACACTCGCACAAGACCTTGATCTCTTTAACCTGCATTTCAAAAGCTTGTCCGGCATCGGGTGTCAGCACTATCTTTCCTGAAAGCTCAACCGATGATCCCTTGGCAAGGTGGGATACTTCTTCATAATTCTCAAGATCCCTGCCTACAACTGCCTGCATGTTTTTGAAAAAAGACCCGTCATTAATGATAAGGAAGCCGACATTCTTAGAAAATCTTGATTGTCTAAGCCAACCTTCAATCTTGACTTCTTTTCCTGAATACTCTTCATATTGACTATATAAGTCTTTTATTAACATTCCTTCCTCCTATATTGAACCGATTGCAGCCTGCTCAACCCTCATCCTTTGAGGAGTTCTTCTTTTCAATATCTTTAACAAAGTCCAGATATTTCTTTATTTCCTTGTCATAACCCCGGTCTGTAGGCTGATAAAACATACCTTTTATTATCCCATCAGGCAGGTATTTTTGCAAGACGATACCCTGGGGATAATCATGGGGATATAAGTATTCTCTGCCCCTTCCAAGCTCCTTTGCTCCCGAATAATGGCTGTCCTGTATATGTGACGGTATCTCATCCTCCGAATGGTGTTCGAAATAAGCCAAAGCCCTGTCAATAGCAAGATAGGCGGCATTGGACTTGGGACTGGTTGCTAAATAAACCGCTGTTTGGGCCATTATAATACGGGCCTCGGGCATACCGATCTTTGAGACGGCGTCATAGCATGATTGGGCCATAATTAGCCCCATCGGATTGGCGTTTCCTATGTCTTCCGATGCCGCTATCACCATCCTTCTGGCAATGAAAAGCGGGTCTTCTCCACCTTTGATCATCCTGGCCATATAATAAAGGGCCGCATCGGGATCCGACCCCCTTATCGACTTTATAAAGGCGGATATGTTGTTGTAGTGTTCTTCAGCCCCTTTATCATACGATGTTAATTTCGTCCTGGCAGATTCCTCTATGTCTTTTTTGTCAATTTTCACAAAGACCTGTCCGTCATCAGCCTTTTGAGCCTTGGACGATAAAACCGCTATCTCAAGAGTATTTAATAGGATTCTGGCATCGCCGCCCGCCAGTGTTATTAGAGCGTCAACAGCTTCCTCGCTTATATCTATATTCTGGTCACCCAGTCCCCTATTCTTATCATGGATAGCCCTTTCTATGACATTAACAAGGTCTTCTCTCTTAAGCCTATGGAGTTCAAGGACCTGGCACCTTGAAATTAGGGCCTTATTTACCTCAATAAAGGGATTCTCAGTTGTAGCGCCTATCAGTGTAATTGTTCCGTTTTCAACGTGGGGCAGGAGGGCATCCTGCTGGGCCTTGTTGAAACGGTGAATTTCATCAATGAACAGTATTGTCCTGGCCTTGTCGAAACTGAGGGCATCCTTGGCTTGGTCTATTACCTCCCTCAATTCTTTAACCCCTGATGTGACAGCTGAAAGTTTTACAAAAGACCTCTTGCCGGTTTTGGCAATCACATAGGCCAAGCTGGTTTTGCCGGATCCCGGAGGTCCGAAGAATATCATGGATGGAAGCCTGTCGGCCTCAATCAGTCTTCTTAAGGCCTTACCCGGACCGAGAATATCCGTGTGGCCATAAAAATCATCCAGACTTTCGGGCCTCATCCTTTCAGCAAGAGGGGCGTGCCTTTCAAGATTATTTTTAATTTTTAATTCAAAGAGATCCATAACACCAACCTTTGCCCTTAAAAGCTATTAAAAAAGAGAGCACCCGGCCCTCTTTTTACACTCCAATATCTTTCTCATCTTTCAGAGATTCCAACTCATCATAAAACTTATTGACATCCTCAAATTCCCTGTATACTGAAGCGAACCTGACATAGGCGACCTTGTCAATGGCCTTAAGTTCATCCATAACCAACTCGCCGATATATGCAGTGGTCACTTCTTTTTGATTAAGGTAATTTATTTCAGTTTCTATCCTGTCCGTAGCCCGCTCAAGTGTCTCGACGGATATGGGTCTTTTCTCGCAGGACCTTATAAGACCGTTCAATATTTTAGACCGGCTGAAGGCCTCTCTGGTTTTATCCTTTTTAACTACAACCAGGGTCTGGTCTTCATATCTCTCATATGTAGTGAAACGCTTTTTGCACTTTAAACAGGCACGACGACGGCGGATAGCTTCATTATCCGCCGTCGGTCTTGAATCAATTACTTTTGTATCAGGGAATGAGCAGTAAGGACACTTCATCTTACCTGTACTTTCTTAAGAAATCAGGTATGTCCAGGCCGTCATCCTTTTTTTCACCGCTCGGAGCTTGTGAATTTTCTTCTTTTGCAGCGGTCTTCGGCTGATCAATAGATGATTCTATCTTTCTATTATCAAAACCTGTGGCAATAACGGTTATCTTCAGGTCATCGCCCAGATCTTCATCGCTTCCGGCACCGAAGATTATGTTAGCGTCTGTATCTACGGCTTCTCTGATCAGCTCTGCCGCCTCGTTTACTTCAAACAGTCCGAGGTCAGCTGCTGTTACGTTGACCAGAACGGCCTTTGCACCGTCAATTGAAGTTTCAAGGAGAGGGCTTTTTACGGCTGCTTTGGCTGCGTTTACAGCCCTGTTCTCGCCGCTTGCCAAGCCGATTCCCATGTGAGCTATTCCCTGGTCCTTCATTATGGACTCAACGTCTGCAAAGTCAAGGTTGATCATGTTAGGAACAGCTATGAGGTCTGAAATGCCCTTGATACCGTTCATGAGGATCTGGTCGGCCATCATAAAGGCTTCCTTCATGGTTGTCCTGCGTTCTGCCACCTGGAGCAAACGATCGTTGGGTACGACAATAAGGGTATCTACTTCGCCTTTTAAGGCTTCTATTCCCTTTTCAGCCTGGCCCTGGCGTTTACGTCCTTCAAATCCGAAAGGCTTTGTAACAACGCCGACTGTCAATATTCCCATTTTCTTTGCTGTTTGGGCTATGATCGGGGCAGCTCCGGTTCCTGTTCCGCCACCCATACCTGCGGTTACGAAAACCATATCTGTGTTCTGGAGCAGTTCGCTGATATCCGACTTTGATTCTTCAGCTGCCTTTCCACCTACTTCAGGATTTCCGCCTGAACCCAGGCCCCTTGTCAGTTTGGTTCCTATCTGAAGTTTTTCATCGGCATCAACAACATCCAAAATCTGCTTGTCAGTGTTTATGGCTATGAATTCAACGCCTTCAAGCCCGTCATGTTTCATACGGTTCAAAGCATTGTTTCCGCCGCCGCCGATTCCTAAAACTTTTATGCGTGCCATTCCTTCATTGTTGAGTTCCATGTCGAATGTACTGGTCATTGCTCCCCCTAGTAAATTATTATTTCTGCCCTGCCCCACAGATCCTATGTTAGCCTTTACTTCTTTTTAAGGACTACGATGGGGTTTTTCCCTGCGTTCAATATGATTTCCGCCGCCTTGATATTATCTTTTGAAATCCGTTCCAAGACAGCGCTCAAATTGCTTAGCTTTTCATAAATATTATCTGCGTTTCCGAAGTGAACGCAAATATCCTTTACTATTATATCAATGTTATAACTTTTATCAAAGCTGACCTGACTAATAGATGCCGAAATTTCCGACATAAAAATAATACGAAGAAATTCTATGTTCCTATTATCTTCACTGAATTTTTTTCCAAGGTTTAAATACTGGGTCGGGAGGTTTACCGGTATAATTTTGTGCTCTTTTAATATGCTCCCGCTAATATCCGACTTGACCTCACCTTGGTTATCTATATAGTACTCCGGCCCGTCTATTGTTTTTGCCATTATATATGACTCTTCAACGCTTATATTCAGCCGGTTGGGGAGCTCTTTTTTTATCTTCACGCTCTTTATTCCCTGCTTTCCCTCAAGCTTTTTTCTCAGCTTTGATTTTGAAAAGAGAAAGATATTCAGGTCTCCCCCCTTGACCATATCAGCTATTTCCTTATCACTGTGGATGGTGTTGCCTGAAACATTTACCAAACTTATATCAAACATACTTGCTGTAAGAAGAAATATAAAAAGTATGGCTATAAGCAAAAGGATGGCCGCTATAACAGCCAATTTGGTCGGACTTTTATGGCCGGTCGTTTTTGCCATTTCGCACCTCCTAATACTTATCCTTTGAAATATTCAGTATTATTCCCATCAACATACACATTGCCAGAAGTGAAGATCCTCCATAGCTTATAAACGGCAGGGTTATTCCGGTTGGCGGCACTCTTCCTATTGCGACCCCTATATTTATAAGCGCCTGGAAACTTATTATGAATGTCAGGCCGTAGCCCAAGAGCCTCCCGAAATTAGTTCTGCACCTTGCAGCCGCCTTCAGGGCTCTGAAGATCATAAAGCAGTATACAAGTATAAAAATAATTACGCCTATAAATCCGAACTCCTCAGCAAAAACCGAGAATATAAAGTCGTTGTGTGATTCCTCAGCCAGGTAGCCGAATTTTTGTCTGGATTGGCCGAAGCCCACACCGAATAGGCCTCCTGTCGAGACCGCAAAAAGGGATTGGAGCAATTGCCAGCCGTCGCCCAGTGGATCTTTTAACGGATCAAATACTATTAAGAGCCTCTGGAGCCTGTAGTTGCCTTCTTTGGGCCAGAATGCCAGGGCAAGTCCGATCAGGGCTAATATAATAAGTGGCAGGATCTGCTTCCAAGCCATGCCTCCAATGAAATAAATGAATATAAGACTTGTGGCAAGGACAATAACTGCTGAAAAGTTTGGCTGTATATATACTGGAAGAATGGTTGCACCTATAAAAATCATTGCCTTAAAAAAAGTGGACCAATTTTCATTCTTTTCGAGCGGAGCCTTGGAAAGATAGGCAGATAGGGCTCCTGCCGAAGCTATTTTCATAAAGTCCGATGGCATGATTGTGAATCCCATTATTCCAATCCACCTCTTAGCCTTATTCAGCCTGCTTCCAATGCCCGGCATAAAGACCATAAGGCAAAGCAAAAAACAAATTATGTATATCAGGCGGGCATATTTTCTGTAATATAGATAAGGTATTTTTGAAAACAAAACCATGGCTGCAATTCCCATGATTGCCCAAATAATATCCCTTTTCAGGTAATAATTCGGATCCTTGTGCCAGCTTATTGCCGAGGGTGACGAAGCTGAGAAGACCATAAGGACCCCAAATATGATTATTGATATGGTCACGAAAAGCAGGCCCTTATCAATGCTTTGTTCACTTTTTTGAACGGTTCTAAGTCTCACCATTGGATCACTCCTCATCTTGTTAGGACTTGGCTCCGGATAATTTCAAGCTTTCAAATTCTTTCTTGAAATCGTCTCCTCTTTCCTCAAAATTATTATACATGCCCCACGAAGCACAGGCAGGCGAAAGGACGATTTTATCCCCCGGATCAGCCAGGTCAAAGGCAAGCTTAACAGCTTCCGACATGTCTTTTACCATCTTAACCCTACCAGCCATACCGAGTTGAGTCATGCAGTCGCTTATCTTTTTTGCAGTTGCACCCATCAGGATCATGTACTTTCCCTTGTCCTTAAATTCCTGACAGAACGGGCTCAGGTCTACTTCCTTATCGTAACCTCCACCTATAAGAATTAAAGGCCCCTCCAGGGCTTCTATGGCCTTAACTGCAGAGTCCACATTTGTTGCCTTCGAGTCATTTATAAAGTCAACTTGACCCAAGGTTCCAACATATTCCAGCCTGTGGGCCGGACTCTTAAATTCTCTTATTGCGTCAATTATAGCTTTTTCATCTAAACCTATGAATTTGGCCATCTCGTAGGCAAATATGGCATTTTGCCTATTGTGGTCTCCGAAAAGCTTTAGGAAACCGGGCTTCCTCATCTTTTCCATAAGAGCCCCGTCAAAATCCGGAGTTTTTGCAGTTTTTGGGATTTTCCCATCATCATAGGCCTTTTTTAAGATCTCATCTTTGCCATTAATTAAAAGCAGGTCATTATCGTCCATATTTGCTGCCAGCCTCAATTTACAAGCGATGTAATCTTTATAAGTTCCGTGCCAATCCAAGTGGTCAGGGCTTATGTTTAATATGGCACCTATATGGGGCTTGAATTCTGATACGGAGGCCAATTGGAAGGAAGAACACTCACAAACCAGCCAATCTCCCTTTTCAGCTTGGGAGCATGCATCAAGAACCGGAAATCCTATATTACCGCAAGCATAAGCCTTAAGTCCGCAACTGTTCAATACGTGCGTTAATAAGGATGTTGTGGTGGTCTTTCCGTTTGAGCCCGTTATGGCAATTATCCTGTCCCCTCCAAAAAATCTATAGGCCACTTCGATATCGGACATTATCTCAATGCCGTTGGCTTGTGCTTCCAAGAGCATGGGCTTGTCCCTTTTTATGACCGGTGCTTTTATTAAAAAGGCAATCTCTTGCCAATCTATGCGGTTTAAGTCCTCGATTATCCTCAGATTACCTGAATATGATTCAAAGTCGGCAGGATTGATTTTGGCGGGACTATCGGTGTATAAGCATACATTCCATCCATATCTGCAAAATAAATTTATTACAGACTTTCCGGTAACTCCTAGTCCATAAAGTAAAATCGAAGATTTGCCTTGGGGTCTATCAATTTCCATAATTTCCCTCTTATAAAACCTATAACAAATTCAGTGTAACTATGCACAGAAGTATTGATACGATCGTAAATGCCGCCGTAACCTTTTCTTCTGCGTATCCGCTCAGCTCAAAATGGTGGTGTATGGGGCTCATTTTGAAAATTCTCTTTCCCCCTGTCTTCTTGAAATATGCAACCTGGATTATTACAGAAAGGGCCTCAATAACAAATATCCCACCTATTATTGGCAGGAACATAACCCTGTTGTAGAGGAGCATTATGGCACCAATTGCTCCGCCAATAGCCATAGATCCGGTATCCCCCATCATTATTGAGGCCGGATGGGCATTATAGAAGAGGTATCCTAACAGACTGCCTGCAAAAATAATAGCAAAAAAAGCTCCGCAGTCCGCATTCTCAACGCCGTAACCCGAAAATCCTGCCAATGTGAAGAAGATCGGTATAGAGACGCCGGTGCAAAGTCCGTCCAGACCGTCAGTCAGGTTTACAGCGTTGCTTATAGCGACAATGGCGAAGGCAAAAATCGGTATCCATACTATGCTTAAATTCAGATTTGTGTTAAAAAATGGTATAGGTTGGTATGCAGCCCCGTCCACCTTTACATACGCAAATATTGATAGAACCATCGCTATACCACTCTGCAAAATGAGCTTTTGTCTTGGTGTAAGACCTTCACTCTCTTTTTTCTTGACCTTACAATAATCATCTATGAAGCCGATGCAGCCATAGCCAAGAGATGCAAAGGCCAGGAAAATCGTCTGCCAATGAAAGCCTTTAAAAATAAACAGGAGGATTGCTGATATCAAGGCAAAAACCAGACCACCTATTGTCGGGGTTCCCGCTTTTTTATAGTGGGCTTTATTGCCTTCTTCTCTTATGGGCTGACCTATTGATTCCGTCCTGGTGAATTTTATCCATAAAGAAGTACCTAATATGCTTAATCCCAAGGCCAGCATAAAAGCAAGCCCTCCGTTTCCTCTAAGGTAGTACATCCTCTCCTCCTGACTTTCTATTCTATCTTAAATACAAGACTATAGGTTCTTCGCCTTTTACAACAGTTCCGGCCTTTGGTTTCTGTTCAACAACCTTTCCCGAACCGTGTACAACCGTCTCAATTCCTGTATCTTTGAGTTTCTGATCTATCTCATCCTGACTTAAACCGGTCAGGTCGGGTACCTTGTAAGAAGAATCCTCATCCGGTTTCAGATATATAGTCTGTTCCTTTGTTAAGGTCTTATCCGGAGTCGGGTCCTGCTTTTTAATAACTGTGAAGTCATTCATTGCACCGTATAAATCAAGGCTTATACCTTTTTCCCTAGCAATCTTCTTGGCAAGCCCCACGGTCATTTCAACAAAATTAGGGACCATATTGCTATCATTGACGTCTGTCTGCGGAGCATCTACCGACTTATCTATTGCTATCCACCTCTCAAGAACCTTGCCGACTATCGGAGCTGCAACGGTCGCTCCGAATTTTTCGTTCTTTGGATTGTTAACAAGTATAAGAATCGAGTATCTGGGCTTTTCAGCAGGATAAAAGGCGAAGTATGAGGTTTGTACCTTATCGGTATACTTCCCGTCCTCGGCGATCAATGATGTTCCTGATTTTCCCCCAATCCTGAAGCCACCAATCTCTTCCAAGCTTTTAATGCTTGAGTTTTCAAGATATTCCCTCATTATCCTTGATGTTTCTTCTGAGAATACCCTGTCACTCTCCTCGTTTTTATAAACATACAGCAGCTTATCATCAGCAGACTCGGCCCTCAAAAACATATGGGGCTTTATGTAGTGACCCCCATTTATGCATGTATTGGCAGCCGTTATCATCTGAAGAGGTGTTAAAGAAACTCCGTGTCCATATGACATGGTTGCAAATTTGGCTTTACCAATCTTGCTCAGGCTCTTTGGAAATATTGATTCGGCTTCTGCCGGAAGATCAACCCCTGTCTTTGAACCCATGTATAGAGACCTTAAATACGAATCCAACCTTTCCGGGCCTATTAGCCATGAAACCTGTACAAATGCCGGGTTGCACGAGTTCATTAGGGCTTCCTTCATAGTCTGGTCCCCATGCGGATGATGCCTATTGGCACAATGTATTGTTGTATTAGGTGCGACTTGGATTGACCCCTCGCAATGTAGGTTGGCTTTATCAGGATCGACTGATTTCGTTTCCAAGGCAATGGCGGATGTCAAAGTTTTAAATACAGATCCCGGCTCGTATAAGTTGCTGACAGCCGGATTTTTCCACCTGCTAAATAGGAGTTGGAGCTTGTCCTTTTCCGTCAAGCTGTCCCATCTCGTAACGTCTTCCGGCGTATATGGGGCATTCGGGCTATTCGGATCATAGTTGGGAAGATTTTCCATGGCTATGATTTCTCCGGTTTTAGGGTCCATCATTATCCCGGTGATTGATTCCGCATCAAACTGCTTCATGCCGTTGACAAGTTCTTCGTAAAGGATCTTCTGGGCTTCCAGATCTACCGTGAGGCTAAGATTTTTCCCATCTTTTGAATCATAGGTCTTACCTTCCTCGGTCGGGATAGGTCCGCCCGATAGGGCCCCCGTGAAAATGCTGGCTCCTCCGGTACCTCGTAGAAGGCTGTCATAATAGCTTTCTATGCCGTAAATTCCTATCCCGTCTTCATTGACATATCCCAGGCTCTGTGAAAGCAGGTCCTTATTCGGATAGAATCTTTTGGCTTCATATTCGATGCTGTAACAGCGCAATCCCGACTCTTTAAGCTTTTTAATTTCATCCTCCGAAAGTTTGCTCTTTATCCTGACAGAATGTTTTTTACTCCTTATAGAGTCCAGAACCTTACTCTGCTCTAAGCCTAAAATGTATGATAAGTTTCCGGCCGTGTCTTCAGCATCTTTTTCTTTTATTTCTTCAGGAAAAATGTATACAGACGAAACCGTCACTGATAGAGCAAGAGGCTTATGGTTCCTGTCAGTGATTGCCCCTCTCTTTGGACTTGTCCTGACTTTTTTCCTTCTTTGTGCATAAGCAGCTGCTCTATAGTCTTCGCCTGAAGCAAGCTGTAAATAAAAAAGCCGAACCGTAAAAAAGGCAAGTATTACAAGGCCGGCTCCGAAAACGAGCCCTACCCTGCTTAACTGCCTTTTGCTGTTCGACTTTGTTTTTCTCCTATTGTTTTTTTTATCCATAATGCCTATCTCACCCGGTTTCAGTTATATGTAAGTTTATTCCTTTGCAGCTTCCGGGCTCTTAGCCAACTTTGGACTTTGGCTTTCCATATCATTGCCGTTAAGAATCATAAGGTCTTTTTCTTCCGGTATGATCATTCCCAAACGCTCATTAGCCTGTCTGGCAACATATTCCGGGCTGACATAAGGTGCCAACTGCATCTTGTAATAATCCTGCTCAGCTTTTAAAGATGTTATCGAGCCGGTCAATTTTCTGCTGTTTCTCTGAGCTATTGACACTTCATTATAGCCCATCAGATTTAGAATAAGCAAACTCATGAATACAAATAAAAGCGCAACCGGTAGAGCAAGCTTTAAAGAGATTTTAAGGCTTTTCTGTTTTTTTATACTTTTTATATATGTCTGTTTTTGATTGAGCTCAACCGGAACTAAACGTCTTCTCTGAACCGGCATTTCCTTCACAAGCTCTCTTGCTGCCACGCTCATTTAATCCTCCAATTTTTCCACTATTCTGAGCTTTGCCGACCTGGCCCTTGGGTTATTCCTTATTTCTCCTTCCCCGGGTACAATTGGTTTTCTATTTACTAAACGTACTTCTTTCTTATGGTTACAAATGCAGACCGGAAGTCCCGGAGGGCATATGCAGTCTGAAGCCATCTCTCTAAAAAGTTCTTTAACTATTCGATCTTCTAATGAATGAAAATCGATTATGCAAAGCCTTCCGCCGACAGCTAAATTTTTTACAGCCTGTCTCAAGCCCTCTTCAAGAACTTTCAACTCCCCGTTTACTTCAATTCTTAAAGCTTGAAAAACTTTTCTTGCGGGATGCTTATCCATCCTGGCTTTTTTTGGAACAGCCTTTTTTATAATTTCAACCAGGTCCCCGGTTGTTTTTATCTTCTTGTTAACTCTTTCATTGACTATGAACTCTGCTATTCTCTTTGACCATCTTTCCTCACCATAGTCATAAAAAATGCGGCTGAGTCCTTCCAGGTCATATGAATTTATTATGTCCGCTGCAGTGGGAATATCCGCCTCGGCATCCATCCTCATGTCAAGTTGAGCCTCGGCATGATAGGAAAACCCCCTCTCATCACGGTCAAGCTGGTAGGATGAAACACCAATATCCATTAGAATCCCGTCAACCTTGTCAATATTCTTATCTCTTAGTATCTCGTCCAACCTACTGAAATTGGAATGAACAAAGTCTACTTGCCCGGCCCATTGGGCCAGATTCACCTTTGCGGCGTCTAAAGCCTCGGCATCCTGATCGATGGCTATGAGCTTTCCCTTTGTCAGTCTTTTGAGGATTTCCTTGGAATGACCGCCGGCTCCAACAGTGCAGTCAACATAGGTGCCGTTTTCATCTATATTTAGGCCTTCTATGCTTTCCTTAAGAAGAACCGGTACATGTTTGAATTCCATATCGGCCTCCTTATAGGTCAAGATCCATCTGGTCAAGTTCTTCTGTCAGGTCATCGTAATTCATGGAATCACTACCCATATAAGAATCCCAGGCTTCCTTTGACCATACTTCAATCCTGTCGGAGACCCCGATAAGGACAACTTCCTTTTCAATATCCGCAAAAGATCTCAGGTGGGGAGGAATAACGAATCGACCCTGCTTATCGAGACCCACTTCCATTGCCCCGGCGTAGAACAGACGTGAAAATGACCTGGCAGCCTTGGCGGTCAGCCTGAGTCCACGGATCTTTTCATCCATCTTCTTCCACTCTTCCTGGTCGTAAATAAAGAGGCAGTGTTCCATCCCCCTTGTTATGTAGAAGGGTTTGGAAATCTCATCGCGAAAACGGACAGGCAAACTGACCCTGCCCTTACTGTCCACATTGTGTTGGTACTCGCCAATGAACATTTCCCACTTTCCTCCACTTTATTCCACTTTTCTCCACCTAACTAACATTTTAGTGGAAGTTTATGGGAATAGCAAGGATTTTAGGCAAAAAAATTCGCCGGCTGAAGAGATCAATTATGATCATTCCTCAACCGGCGTTTTCTTATTTATTAGAACTAACTATATTCTATTCAATATTATTTTCATTTATTGGACTTTTTCCCGGAATATGGGCATTAGCCTCTTTTGAAGACAGGGCTATAAGTCCTGCAAGCCCTATCACAATTCCTATTATTGAAAGTGCTTGAGCGACCCTTATGTTCCCCCAATATAAGCTATCCGTCCTAAGTCCTTCGACAAAAAATCTCAAGGCTCCATATAGGACCAAATAGAGCATGGTAACCTGGCCATCAACCTTGAGCTTTTTCCTTGTGTAGTAATATAGGAAAGCAAAGATCAGTAGGTCCCCCAAGGACTCATATAAAAAAGTCGGGTGGTAGGTCTCTCCGCCAATTTTTAAAGCCCATGGCAGGTTTGTCGGTCCCCCGTGAGCCTCATTGTTGGTGAAATTCCCCCATCTTCCTATGGATTGGGCCAGGGCCACATAGGGAAAGACCATATCTGATAGCCTTAAAAAAGAATATGACTTGACCTTTGCAAAAATTAGGGCTGCAATAGCAGCTCCCATAAGTCCTCCCTGGATTGCCAAGCCCCCGTTTCTAAGATTTATTATGTCAATAAAGCTGTTAAATCTCTGAAACTCAAAAATCACATACCATAACCTGGCGCCTATAATTCCTGCGGGCAGGATTACCATTGCCAGATCATAGGCCTTTTCAGGGTCCATCCCCCGTCTTTTCATCTCCCTTGAAAGCAGTTTTACGGCCAGCATCATTCCTGTAACTATAAAGATCGCATACCAGCGCACTTCCAGTCCAAATAGGGTCAGGGCCACCCCGTTTCCTTTATATTCCATATTCAGACCTAATCTTCCAGGTTGGAATAAACATCTTGAACATCATCGTGGTCTTCCAGGTCATCTATTAATTTTAATACCTGTTCTTTAACTTCATCAGTAACTTTTACCGTATTTTTGGGCAGGTATCCCACCTGGGCCATAACGAAGTTATATCCTTTCTCGCTAAGGCTGTCCCTAACTGACGAAAAGTTGGAGCTTTCACTTGTAATAACGTAACATTCATCTTCTTTTTTTACATCATCTGCTCCTGATTCCAGGGCGTCCATCATGACATCGTCTTCACTTTTTTCTTTTTCATCGGTGACCAAGATGCCTTTATAATCAAACTGAAATGTAACAGATCCGGGGCTCCCCAGATTTCCGCCGTTTTTATCGAAAAGATAGCGGACATCCCCGGCAGTCCTGTTTTTGTTATCAGTCAGACACTCAACAATAATGGCTACGCCGGATGGGCCATAACCCTCATAGGTCATATTGACAAACTCCTGGCCGTCAATGTCCCCGGCACCTTTTTTTATTGCCCTGTCTATGTTGTCATTGGGCATGTTCTCAGCCTTGGCTTTTTCTATGGCAGTCTTTAGTGCCGCATTATACTCGGGATCAGCTCCACCCTCTCTAACGGCGACCATTATGGTCCTGCTCATTTTTGTAAAAATCTTGGCTTTTTTTGCATCTTCCTTGCCCTTAACATTCTTTACCTTGCTCCACTTGTTATGTCCGGACATAATAACCTCTTTCTATATAAGTAATAAATTTCTATATAATTAATAAATCTAAAAAATTCAAAATGTAATTTCAATATTAAATCACACTTATTCCCCTTGTTGCAATATCCTCAGGATAAAAGCGCCGATCCAGCTCATCCCAGGACAAATCCCCCTGGCAAATTTCAAACAGGTTGCTCTTGACCTTTTCAAGCCGGCCCTCTTCAATTAACCAAACCAGGCCAACCCTTTCTGCGAAGTCCCTCTTCTTTTCATAGAAAATCTCGTTATTTTTATAATAATCGAGTTTCCCGAGAACCGTATAGGGAAAAGATATCCTGACTTCCGCAAATTTCTCGAATTTTACTATTCCCGATGTTTCCAAAGCCCCTGTCGCCGCAGCCCTATATGCACGTATAAGGCCTGAAGCGCCAAGCTTTATTCCGCCGAAATACCTGGTCACAACAAGGACTAAGTTCCTAAGTTCCAACCGGTTGCATGTTTCAAGCATGGGCATGCCGGCAGTTCCCGAGGGCTCTCCGTCGTCAGAAAATCTCCGGCAATTTGCCTGCCTACCGATCGAGTAGCAGTAACAATTGTGAGTTGCCCGACTTTCCAAAGCCTTGATCTCGTTTATGAATCCTACCGCCTGCTCTTCACTTTGTGCGGGCGATGCCCTTCCTATAAATTCGGATTTTTTTATCTCAATCCTAAACTCGGATTGGTCAACTATTGAATTATATGACATTGACCTCATCCTTCCAAATCAATTTTAAAGCTGACACACTTATTCACTACAAATACTTGAAATATTCTATCATAGACCTTATTAATTGGGCAAAGCTGTCGTTTGTCCGGCTTTATATATTACATATATTTATGGTAAAATTAGGCAACTGTGTTTACTTGGGAGGTTAATGTGAAAAATACAATTTCAAAAAATTTGATAAGGGTTTTTCAGATCTTTGCAATTTGTTTTTTAATATTTTTAGCTATAATATTCTGCTACCTTGCGGGCTCCATGCTGGCAATAGCATCCGAGGCTCCGGAACTTGATACGGAAGAGCTTATGGGCGGTTTGAGTGAGAACTCGAAAATTGTTGACAGCCAGGGCAACCTTATTGAGCAGATAGAAACTGCCGAATATAGGAAGATAGTCCCATATAAAGACATACCTAAAAATATGATAAATGCCTTTATATCTGCAGAAGATAAGAGGTTCTGGACCCATAACGGAGTTGACGGGCTGGGCGTTATAACTGCATTAAAGGACCTTTTCACCCACGGAAATTTAAGGGGTGCTTCCACTATCACTATGCAGCTTGCCAGAAACGTCTATCTTAATAGGGATGTTAACTGGACAAGGAAAATCCAGGAAATGTATTTGGCTGTAAAGATGGAAGATGAACTTTCCGGAATTATGGGAAAAGAAGAAGCCAAAAAGAAAATTCTTGAAGCCTATTTAAACAGGGTTTTCTTCGGACAGCAGGCATATGGCGTTGAAGCAGCTGCCCAAACCTATTTTTCAAAGCCATGCAGTGAGTTGAACTTGGCCCAATGTGCCACCTTGGCCGGCGTCCTCCCCGCCCCGTCAAAGTACTCTCTATACAGCACATATAGGCCATCACAGGTAACAGATGAAAAAGTCCTGGGCGAAACCACTATAAACGGCGAACGCTTTTTATGTGTATATAACTCCCCTGCCTATGTCAGGAGCGAATACGTCCTTGAACAGATGTTGAAAAATGGATACATAAGTGAAGATGACTATAAAAAAGCACGAGAATTCAATGTCGCTTCAAGTATAAATCCTCCCAGCAAGCAGTCTGATATGGCATCAAGTTATGTTGTTGACCTTATAAGAAAACAAGCTGTGAAAATAATAATGGATTCAGAAAATCTGACTGAAAAAGAAGCCAGAAACCGTCTTTTCTATGGCGGTCTGACCATAACTTCCACCATTGACAATGATCTTCAAACCAAGCTCCAGGAATCCTTCTCCAGGATTGTCCAGGTCTTTAATGAAACTGAAGGCGGCGGCTCAAGCTCATTCAGCCTCAACATAAAAAAAGACAGGAGCGGAAACATAATAAACAAGAATGGAAAGGTCCTGTTCTACAAGGCTTCCAATATACTTAATGGTGACAATAAGCTTGTCATAAAGAAGAACGAATACAAAGAAAATGAGGACGGATCCTACACTATAAAGCCCGGTATCATCAGTGGCCGAGCTTCGGGACTCGTTACGCCCAATTACTACACCTATGATAATCAAGGAATTTTGAGGACACATAGGATTGGTAACATCCCCATCGGTGAAGAATATATAACTAAAAATGAAGACGGATCTGTGACGATTTCCGCAAAATATTTTAAAGATTCAGAATACCCCCTGTTCAGCAAGGACAATTCAGGGAACCTAGTTATTGGCAGGGAGCACTATACCATAGACGAAGTGGGTATCAAGCAGCCCCAATTTGCTGCCACTATTCTTGATACAAAGACAGGTGAGGTCAGGGCCAGCATAGGCGGAAGGGATGAGGATGAACAAAGAGGAATTAACCGTGCAAGTTCTCAACCCCGTCAGCCCGGTTCTTCTATAAAACCTATATCGGAATATACAGCCGCTTTAGCTCTTGGCTACAACCAGGGCAGCACTGTTGATGACACCCCAATTGAAATGCATGACGGCAAGCCTTGGCCCCAGAACGTTGACGGCCGTTACCATGGAATTATGTCCATGCGTGATGCCCTCTACTACTCCTACAACCCTCCTGCTGTCCGCTGGATGGACAAGGTTGGGATAAGTACTGTTAAAGAATATTTGACCCGCTACGGGATCATTGACCATGAGAATCCTGAGAGGGACCATTTCATAACCAAGAATGAGAATCCTTCAGTTAATGATGAAAACCTGTCAACCGCTCTTGGCTCTCTCACCTACGGACTTTCAACCATGGACATGGCTCAGGCCTACCAGGCTATAGGAAATAACGGCGTCCACATCAAGTCCTCAGCTATCTCAAAGATCGTTGATAACCGAGGCAAGGTTTACTATGAAAATAAGCATGTAAGCAATGAAGTGCTTAACCCCAGGGTTAACTATCAACTTTTGGACATGCTTATGAATGTAGCTCAAAAGCCGACCACTAAATCGGTTGCCCCGTCAACAAAAATTGAGTTGGGTCTCAAAACCGGTACAACAGATGGCCCCAGGGACTTCTGGACCTGCGCTGTTACCCCCTACTATTCGACAGCAGTTTGGATGGGATCTGACAATGCTCAGATCACCCTTAACGGCTATTCATCTATAGCTGCATCCCTTTATGGAAGAATAGCCAAAATTCTAAATCAGGATAAGGCCGCAGCAGCTTTTGAAAAGCCTGAGGGTCTCTATGAGGTTGAGGTCTGCACAGCTTCGGGTATGAAGCCCGGAAAATACTGCAAATATGACAGCCTCCACCCTGTAAAAAAAATCCTGGTAAGCCAGGAGACCGAGCCCAAGGAAGAATGCGATATCCACGTTTCCCAACTTGTTGATACAAGGAACAACCTGTTGGCAACTGATAAAA
Organism: uncultured Tissierellia bacterium; assembly: GCA_947253765.1. Classification (GTDB taxonomy): domain Bacteria; phylum Bacillota; class Clostridia; order Tissierellales; family Peptoniphilaceae; genus Khoudiadiopia. The sequence goes on along the minus strand of CAMYAK010000004.1, from coordinate 58,023 downwards.
CGCCTGATGTTTTCAAGGGCTATAGAACATTTATAAAGCGCAAGCCTCCTTATGATCCTTCCAAGTTCAATGGAATTTTGCCGACAGATTGGCAGACTGAGCTCCCCACAAAATATTCTAATCTTGGCTTCTGGTTGCAGCCCATCTATGAAACCCTCCCTGGCGGAGCAACAAGGATGACAAGCCCGGGCTGGGACGGATCTAAGATCGTAACAACCGATGACGGCAAGGGGACCAGGACCACAGTAAGGTACGATAAGAACGGGTTAGAGGTTGAAAGGCAGGTTGAGAAATATAATCCTAATGAGGTGTCCAAAGAAAGGGGTCAATGATGGCTAAAATATTGATTGCTGAGGATGAGCTTTCCATTTTAAAAATTGAAAAGGCTTATTTGACTAAAGAGGGCTATACCGTCTTGACGGCCCAGGATGGCAAAGAGGCTTTGGATCTTTTCAGCAAAGAAGATCCTGACCTGGTAATTCTTGACCTCATGTTGCCTGAGCTTTCAGGCGAAGACCTGCTTGACATAATTAGGGAAGAATCAAACTGTCCTGTTATAATCGTTTCGGCTAAGATTGATGAGTCCGACAGGGTGACTAATTTGAGAAGGGGCGCAGATGACTATCTGTGCAAGCCCTTCTCCGCCAGGGAGCTGGTCGAAAGGGTTAAGGCCGTCCTTAGACGTTCAATAATTAAGAATGACCTGAGCAAAATAACGAGCGGAGACGGCCGCATCGCAATGCATCCCGACTCCATGAGGACGTTTAAGGATCAGGATGAAGTCCACCTTACCAAAAACGAGTTCATGATCCTGGCCACCCTACTCACCCATCCTGATAAGATTTTTACACGTGATGAAATTATAGAGATTACTTTCGGCATCGATTATGATGCCTATGATAGGGCCATTGACACCCATATTAAAAATATAAGGCAGAAAATTGAAGATGATCCTAAAGACCCGGTCTATATTCAAACCGTCTACGGGGTCGGATACAGGGCCAACTCTTTTAGGAGATAAAAATGAAGCTGAGGAACAGGCTGGCCTTGCTGATGATAACCTTCATGCTTGTTGCCGTTCTTATAGTCACAGCCTTTATGATTTTCTCTTTTTCCGAGAGTTTCAAGCTTTTTTTGTCATACACCGAAGATCAGAGAATACAAAAAATCGCAACTGACATAAGTGAACAAGTTATTATTGATGGAAAAATTTCCGACAAAAAGTCCTGGGACAGCAGGCTTAAAATTTATTCCGAGGACAGTAAAATCAATATAACTATTATGGACAATGATTCTAAGATTGTAGCGGGTTACAAGGGCTTAAAGTATAACCCTCACCGGGACATTAAGACCGAATCTTACATATTGGTAAATGAAAATCGAGAAAATATAGGCAGCCTGCTCATTACCCACGATTTGAACAATCCCGCCTATGAGGAGCTTAAAAAAGAGTTTCAGGCCAATACACTCGGCTCCCTCCCCCTTTTATTTCCGATCTTTCTAATAGCCGCCTTCTTCCTGGCCGGTAAGTTTTCGGCCAGGCTGACCAGGCCCATAGAAGACCTGTCATCAAAAATCCAGTCCCTTTCTCATGGAGTCTATGATGATATAGAGGTTAACTCAGATCTTGCTGAAATCAAGACACTTGCCGGCAGCTTCTCCTATCTGTCTGCCACCTTAAAGGATCAGGAAGAGGTCAGGAAGGCCTATGGCCAGGATATTTCACACGATCTCAGGACTCCCCTTACAAATATAAGCCTCCAACTCGAGGCCATGGAGGACGGTGTTGTCCCGATTGATTCTGAGGCTCTTAAAGTTATAAGAAACAACTGTGACCAGCTTACTGATATCGTAAAGAGGCTTAGGGAAAGCTATGACCTGACTTCCATGGAAGTGTCTTCAATGATGCATGAAGTAAACATCAGCCAATTCACGGAAAAAATATTAGACGCCTTTGAACCCGGTATAAAAGAAAAAAAGCTCGTCCTTGTCCGAGCCATAGACCCTATGATCTTTATGGATACCGATGAGAGACTTTATAGCGAAATGCTCAACAACCTCCTCTCAAATGCTTTGAAAGCCGTTGATGTTGGCGGTAGGATTCGAGTCGCTTTAAATCAAAACAAAAAGTACATAATGCTCAGCGTTACGGATAACGGTATAGGCATTAAAAAGGAAGACCAAAAGCATATTTTCGACAGGTTCTACAGGGTTGATTCTTCCAGAAACAAGGCCCTTGGCGGCTCAGGACTGGGTCTGGCCATAACAAAAAATATTGTAAAACAGCTTGGCGGTGAGATTAGCCTTTCCAGCAAGGTCGGCCGGGGAACAGTCTTCAGGATCTACTTTAAAAGCCCGGCACATGAAAAATTGAATGTATAAAAAAAAGTACAGACGGCCATCTGTACTTTTTAATTTATTATCTTGTTGATATTGTTGATAGCTTATAAATTATCTAAAATAATCATCTATTCCATCAGCCACAGCGTTTGCAAGGATACCTTGGTGTATGGGGTCTTTTATCCATTTTGCATCCCATGGAGAGGTCACAAAGCCAAGTTCAACCATAACAGCGGGAACATTGCACTCTCTCAGGACCAAATATGAGGCCCCTTTGATCCCCCTATCCTTCATATTGGATTGCCTTGCCATCTGCTTTTGAATACACCTTGCAAGAGCCTTGCTGAACTTAAGTCTCTTTGGGTCATTGTGTAGGTCTAAATTTATTTTCGGCTTGTATTTATCACTATAAGCGTAATACCAAGTTTCCAATCCCTCACCGGACAGATGGGCAGAGTTGTGGTGGAGGCTTACGAAAATATCAGCCCCCCATTCGTTTGACATAATCGGACGATCAATAAGGCGGACATACTCGTCGGTTTCGCGGGACATCTTTGTAGCATATCCTCTCTTTTCAAGCTCATCTCTAAGCTTCAAGGCTATCGTAAGACTAACTTCCTTCTCCATGATACCGTTTCCAACTGCGCCTGAATCCGACCCGCCGTGTCCCGGATCAATGAAAACCCTTATTTTATTTGTTGATGTGTTGGGTTTATGTCCGGAATTATTATCCTCGTTTTCCGGCTTTGACTCAGGCTTGACTTCCGGGTCTGCAGCCGGCTTTACCAGCCTGTTCTCCTTCTCAATCCTTGTTGTATTTATAGCTTTTTTCCCGCCGATTATATATATTTTTTCAAAATCAAGATTTTTGGACAGGCCTTTGAGATTGGCATCTCCTGTCTTTCTTCCGGAAAGAATGATCGGTGCCGATAATTTGTTGGCCAAAGAAGCCGATGCCAAGGCATCAGCAAAACCTTCGCCTGAAACCATTAAGACTTTTTTTGTATCAGGATTGGTAAGCTTTGCCAGTTTAAGGGCCGTCTCATATCTGGTCTTTCCTCCAACCCTTGTAACCGACTTGGAAGCCTTCTCTAGGCTCTTTGCAAGGCCCCTATCTACTGCAGACTCGCCTCCCACAATTAAAGCCTTGCTTATATCATTGTCATCCATAAACTTTATGATATCAGGTCCGTTTTTCCCGCTATAAAGGAGAATTGGGGCTGAATTTTTTAAACTGTAAGGGCCTGCTGCCAGGGCGTCAGGATAGTTTTCTCCGCTTGCAATAACCACTTGGTCAGTCTTGGTATCAACTGTTAATTCCGCCAATTTAAGTGACGTATCATACCTGTTTTTGCCTGAGACTCTTTCACAGGTTTTATCCTGCAAAGCCTTCTCAACATTGGCTGACAAGGCATTATTGCCGCCTATCAATGTAATTCCGGTCGCTCCCAAGCGTCCAATTTCCTTTTTTATTTCAGGATTAAGGTTCCTTGAGGGGTTCAACAGCACAGGTGCCCCTTTTTTCTCGGCATATAGCATGGCCGATAGGGCATCAGGAAACTTCTCCCCCGAAACCAAAACTATCTCATCAGCTTGACTGAAATTTTCTTTTGAAAGCAGGACACAGGTCTTGTACCTGTCCGCCCCTCCGATTCTCTTAACAAGCTTCTCCCCCTCATCAGCCTTGGCCTCAAAGACGGTTCCGCTTATGATAAGTGAGAACACCAACAATAAAGCAATTTTAATTACATTTATCTTTTTTAAAACTAATCTCAAAATAGCCTCCCAATAAAATCCCGGCCCTAGCTGTTTAATTTAAGTAAATTCCTCAGCACTTGTTCAACTTGGTCCATATCTTCAGTTTGATTTATTATCCGTCCGGCTTCCTTAATCCCTCTCAAGCCCTTCAAATAATATGTAAAATTTTTTCTCATAACCAAGAGGGCCCTATGTTCTCCCCTCAGGTCAATTTCCATCTTATAGTGAGAAATCATAGTGGAAATTATATTTTCCAATGGTGTTTCACTATATGTCCCATTATCTATGAAGGACTTTATCTGTCCAAATAAAAATGGCTTGCCTATTGCTCCCCTTCCTATGGCTATGCCGTCACATCCCGTTTGGTCCAGCATTTTTACAGCAGACTGAGGCGAATCCACATCCCCGTTTCCAATTACAGGAATGCTTAGCCTGTTTTTCAATTCGGCAATAGCTTCCCATTCTGCCCGGCCTGAATACATGGCTTCCCTTGTTCTTGCGTGAAGGCAAACCGATGCCGCCCCCTCCTCCTGGGCTATCTTCCCAATCTCAAGAAAGTTCTTCCTATGTGAATCCGGACCCAGACGAAACTTGACCGATACAGGACTGTTAGAGGATTTTACCATACTTCTTATTACCTTAGATGCGAGCAAGGGTTCTTCCATAAGAGCAGACCCATCCCCATTTTTCACTATCTTAGGGGCCGGACAGCCCATATTTAAATCTATTGAGCTGAATCCCCGCCTATGGTTTATCTTCTCTTTTATTACCTTTTCAAAAATCTCCGGTTCATGTCCGAAAAGCTGTAAAACTAACCTTCCCTCATCTTCAGAAACTCTGAGAAGCTCATCAGTCTTTTCACTGTTATAAAAAAGAGCCTTTGCGGAAACCATCTCCGTCACCGCAAAATCAGCCCCATTTTCATAGCATAAAAGTCTGAAAGGCAGGTCGCTAAACCCCGCTAAAGGTGCCGGTCCGAAAATTTTTTTATTTGTTTCCATACACATCTTTAACTAATTCTTCTTGCCTTCAAAGTCTTCTCATATATTATTCTCAGTCCATCCAGGGTCAGGTCCTTGTCAACTATCTCTATGTATTTCGAATTCTTTGAAAGCAGGCTTGAATAGCCGCCCGTAGCAACTACCCTGACCCGGTCAACAGACTCTTTCTCCTTAATTTCCCGGACAATAATTTCAGTTAAATGGTCAACCATTCCAAGATAACCCTGAACAATACCTATTTGCATGGCCTCTATTGTATTTTTGCCTATGGCATGGTCCAGGAGTTGAAGTTCAACCTTGGGCAATTTCGCAGTCCTTGATGTAAGGCCATCGGCCCCCATGCTGACCCCGGGGGCAATTGATCCCCCCAAATATGCCCCATCCGACGATACGACATCGTGGGTAATGGCCGTTCCTATATCTATAATCACCAAGGGGCCCCCATATTTCTCAAAGCCGGCTACCGCATTAATGATCCTGTCCGATCCGACATCTTTAGGATTATCCATTTTTATGGGAATCCCGGTCTTGGTACCCTCGCCGACAATATATGGTGAGATTTTCAAAAATCTGGTCATCATAGAATTGAACCTATGGTTCAAAACAGGAACTACTGAGCCGATTATGGCATCCTTTATGTGCTCACGCTTATAGTTGAAGTGGTTAAGAATTCCCTCGAGCTCTATACCGTACTCATCTGAAGTTTTAACTACATTTGTCTGGGTTCTCCATTGGTGCTCAAGCTTTTGGCCCTTAAAAATTCCCCACGTGAGATTTGTGTTTCCAACGTCCAGGGTCAGCAGCCTCGATCCCGGTTCTTTCTGATCTTTGTCGCTCATATTCTTTCCTTGTTTTTCCTACCGGCCTCCAAGGCTCCGCATATTATGACCGCAAGTATGGCAGCGAATATAGCCTCCGGGATACCGTTCGTGCCGAAAACCGTTAATACCATAACTTGGACCGCCTTTAAGGTTTTGCCGGTTATCTTCATTAAATCATTAGCATAAATAAAGTAGATAGATCCCATAACCATACAGGTGTGTAGGACTGTTCCCAAAAATGCCGGAACTGCATAGTGGACAAATTTTGGCTTGCCCCTAAGCTTTTCTCCCAACCATCCTACAAAAAATCCGAAAGCAACCCTTGTCGCCACTGATACGATAGGATTCATCAAAAATGGGGTCATAAGCCCGGCTTCTCCCCTCATTGCTCTGAAGAAAGAAGTTAAACCGAAGGCCAGGCCCAGAATTGATCCATATTTCCAGCCTCCATATAAGGCTCCTATAACCACCGGTATGTGCATGGAAGTGACCGAAATAACCCCTATGGTGAAATAGCCCAGGTGGGTTATGTTGATCACAAGCATTATGGCTATAAACACTGCCAGTTTTGAGATGTTCTTTGCGTTAAAAAATCTGTCGTTACTGTTCATCTTAACCTCCGATCCGGCTCACTAAGATGCCGGTCACTTAGCCCTGAGGCCCCTACATTCCAATAAAATTCCTTTTACCATAGCGGCCTTGCGGTCCGCTTGGTTATGAGTAAGGCTATTTAACCTTAACTTCTTTCTTGTTTTCCTTGACCTTTAAGCAACTCTTTATAAGCCCCACAAATAGAGGATGGGGAGAATTGGGTCTTGACCTGAATTCCGGATGGAATTGGCTTGCTATGAAAAATGTTTGATCAGGTCTTTCCACGATTTCCATGAGATTGTGGGAAAGTTTAATACCTGAGAATACAAGCCCGGATCCCTCCTCAATCATATCTACGTATTTATTATTTACTTCATACCTGTGCCTATGGCGTTCCACAATATTGTCATCGCCATAAAGTTTATAGGCCAAAGAGTTCTCTTTTACGTGGAAATCCTGGTTTCCAAGTCTAAGGGTTCCCCCTATCTTTCCGCCCTCATCCTGGTCTTCCAGAAGATGTAGCACAGGGTAAGGAGTATTACGATCAAATTCCGTGGAAGAAGCGTCTTTAAGCCCAAGCTCGTTCCTTGCCGCCTCGACAACACAAAGCTGCATGCCCAGACAGATTCCCAGGAAGGGCAGGTCATTCTTTCTTGCATACTCAATTGCAATGAGCATACCTTCAATCCCCCGCTCACCGAATCCGCCGGGAACCAAGATTCCGTCCATGCCCTTAAGCTTATCTTTAACGTTATCTTTGTTTATTTTTTCCGCATCAATATACTTGACCGTGGTCTTGGCACCCAGATTGTAGCCTGCATCAGCTAAAGCCTCATACACTGAGAGATAGGCATCCCTGAGCTTGGTATACTTGCCGACCAGGGCTATTCTTATTTCTTTATCGGCCTTCTTGAATTTCTCACACATGGCCTTCCATTCGCCAATTTTATCGGCCTTTGATTTCAGACCGAAGTGCTTCAAGATATAAGAGTCCAGGTTCTGGGCATGGAATACCAGAGGAACCTCATATATAAGGTCGACATTCTTTGACTCTATAATCGCTTCTTTAGGCAGGTCGCAGAAAAGAGAAATCTTTTCAAAAATCTCATCGGTTATCTCTTCAGCCGCCCTAAGTATGAAAACATCCGGCTTTATTCCATAGCTCATGAGCTCTTTAAATGAGTGCTGGGCCGGCTTGGTCTTCAATTCATCAGTGCATGGTATATTGGGGATCAGCACCGTATGTATGAACATAACGTTCTCGGGCTGCATTGAGTGGATCTGCCTTATGGCTTCAATGAAGGGCTGGGATTCTATATCTCCCACCGTTCCCCCAATTTCCGTAATTATAAAATCAGCTTCGCTTTCTTCCGCAACCCTGAAGACCTTGTCTTTTATCTCATCCGTGACATGGGGGATTACCTGTACAGTCTTCCCCTCATAAAGGCCCTGTCTTTCCTTATTTATAACCGTGCTGTAAATTTTTCCGGAAGTTATGGAAGAATTCTTGGTCAACTCCTCATCTATAAATCTCTCATAGTGTCCAAGATCCAGGTCGGTCTCACCGCCATCTCTTGTAACATAGACCTCCCCATGTTGGTAGGGGCTCATAGTTCCCGGATCAACATTCAGGTAGGGGTCAAATTTTTGCATAAATACTGAATAGCCGTTATCCTTCAACAGCCTTCCGACGCTTGCGGCTGAAATTCCCTTTCCAATGCCGGAAACAACCCCTCCGGTCACAAAAATAAATTTAGACATAACATTACCTTCCTAAGTTCTGCTATTCTTTGCCAAGTTTTAAGCGGCGGATATGCTTATTAACCTCTTCAATATGTTCCTTGCCTATATGGATGCTTGACTTGGTCGGGGCCTTGCCTCTTTCTTTTGTTACATATATGAGATCACCTCTATTGGTATCCCAGCCCCATTGTCTTATCTCTTTCCACTCTATAAAAATATTGTCGGCAATCAAGCCGTTTTGTCCCAATTTAATTTCTATCATGTTGTAGAAGAAGAAAACAAAGGCCAAAAGGATCATAACAACCCCGTCGAGCTTTTGCCCTCCCACAAAGGAAATCACGCCCATTCCCGCCATAAGCACGCATATGAAAAATGTGGATTTCCTGTTTCCTCTTTTTATAGTGTAGATAGGTCCTTCCAACTGCTTCTCCATTGACTTCCCCTTTATGATTTTATAAAGGAAGAAAACCAGCAGGGCCCCATATATTATGCTTATTATGCTCAGGTTTCCAATTGCACTGAAGAGATTTGTAGGGCTTGCTCCTTGGCCCGCAGCTTTTACGATTGTCATACAAATTCTCCTCTCTCCATATCATATTCTTTTCCGAATTCAATAAAGAGCTTTTCAAACTCTTCGCGCCTTACTGTTTCTTTATCTAAAAGAAGCTTTGTAAGCTCTTCCATAAGTTCCCTGTTTCCTTCCAAAATCTCTATTGCAGTCTTATATGAAGAGTTCATGAGATTGCTTACTTCCTTATCAATTTCCCTGGCTGTTTCTTCAGAATAGTTCCTGACCCTTCCAAAGTCATTGCCCAGGAAAATATCGTCCTTGTCCTCTTCATAGGCCACGGGACCCAGCTTGCCGCTCATGCCGTACCTTACAATCATATCTCGGGCAACCTTGGTTGCTCTTTCTATGTCATTGGCGGCTCCGGTTGAAATATCGTCAAGATAAACCTGCTCAGCCGCCCTGCCGCCCAAAAATGATACGAGGTCGACAAGCATATATTTTTTTGACATAAAGGTAAGGTCATCTTCAGGCAGGAAGGATGTAAATCCTCCGGCCATACCCCTTGGCACAATCGTTATGAGATTAACCGTATCCGTTGTGGGCAGGGCCCTTGTAACAATAGCGTGGCCCGCCTCATGATAGGCCGTCAATTGTCTTTCCTTCTCCAGAACTCTTCTGGATTTCTTTTCCGGTCCGGCCTGGACTTTAATAGCAGCCTCTTCAAAAGTCGGCATGTCTATTTCAGTCCTATTCGCTCTGGCTGTCAATAAGGCCGCTTCATTGGCCATGTTTTCCAAATCAGCCGGTGTAAATCCCGCCGTCTGCCTTCCCAGTGCATCCATATCAACATCATCGGCAACTTTTTTATTTCTCAGGTGGACCTTTAAGATTTCTTCCCTCTCATGGGAATCCGGCATTCCGACCAGGACCCTCCTATCAAACCTTCCGGGTCTGAGCAGGGCCGGATCCAAGATGTCCGGCCTGTTTGTTGCGGCCATTATTATTATGCCTTCATTGACATCGAAGCCGTCCATCTCTACAAGGAGCTGGTTCAGGGTCTGCTCTCTTTCATCATTGCCCCCGCCAAGTCCTGCACCTCTTCTACGTCCGACAGCATCTATCTCGTCTATAAAGACTATGCACGGTGAATTTTTCTTAGCCTCCTTAAACAGGTCCCTGACCCTTGAAGCACCAACACCTACGAACATCTCTACAAAATCGGATCCGGAAATTGTATAGAAAGGAACACCGGCTTCTCCGGCTACAGCCCTTGAAAGATAAGTCTTTCCAGTTCCCGGCGGCCCCACCATAAGGATACCCTTTGGGATCCTGGCTCCGATGTCCACATATTTCTTTGGATTTTTAAGGAAATCAACGACTTCGCCCAATTCTTCTTTTTCTTCTTTAAGCCCGGCCACATCTTTAAAGGTTACTTTCTTTAAATTGCCTTTATTAAGAACGGCCTTGCTTTTCCCGAAGCTGGCCACACCGGATTGGTTAGTGGTCCTCTTGAAAAAGCTGAAAAGCAGGAAGAACATTATTCCCAAAAATATTATGTCGGGCAACATAGATATGAAAATATTGGGCTCAGGCACAGACTCAAAGACCATGTCAATCTTTCCCGTCTCAACCTTCTGCTTTATATATTGGTCATAGAAATCCGGGAAATAGGTGTTGGGGATTACAACCTCAAAGGTGGTTTTGTCCTTATCATTAAGAACGCCCCTGAGTTTATCCCCTTGATATACCAGGCTCTTGACCTGATCGCCCGACAGCTGCTCAATCAGCTTGCCGTGGGTGATTTCCTGTTTATTGTTATTTTGCCAGGGCTGTGAGAAAAACAAAAAAGCGGCAATAATAGCTATGGGTATTAAATAGCTAATCAACAGCCTGGTGTTTGGGTTCCTGTTATTGTTATTTGTCATCAGTTTATTAATCCTTTATCTGTTCAATTACTTATAATATCTGGCCTTTAGAGTTGCAACATAAGGCAAGTTCCTCAATTTCTGGTTAAAGTCCATTCCGTAGCCTATAACATATTCATCCGGGATATCGAAACCTACAAAGTCTCCATGAAGGTCAACCACCCTTCTTCCCTCTTTATTAAGCAAGGCCGCAATTTTAACCGACTTGGCTCCCCTGTCCTTTAGGTTTTTGGTCAAATAATCGAGGGTATAGCCTGTATCGATGATATCCTCTACTATCAACAGATTCTTGCCCATAAATGGATTCTCAATATCCTTTATAATCCTTACATCTCCTGAAGAGACTGTATTGGCCCCGTAAGAAGCAACGGACATGAAGTCGATTTCTACGTCCAAGTCCACATTCTTCATAAGCTCGGTCATAAACATAACTCCGCCTTTAAGTATACAGACAAGCAGCAGGTCGGCACTGTCTTTTTCATAATACTCTGTAATCTGCTTGCCAAGTTCAGCGACCCTATCAGCGATCTCTTTTTTAGTAAAAAGTACCCGATCTACAAATTTGTTCAATCCTTCGTCCATGTGCTCCTCCATTCCAGTTCAAGAATTGGCCTGCCATCAACTATAGGAAAATGACTGCTTCTTCCGGCTGTCGGGATCCAAATAATTTTATCCCGGTCGGTGAGAAGCGGATAATTTTCCCTTAAAATTGAAGGTATTTCCCACTCATTAAATATCTTCCTCAAAGCTTTCTTCCTGCCGCCGAATTTTTCCATAACTTCATTGCCTTGGCCGCTTCTCAAAAAAAGCTTTTCCGGTCCGCCTATATCAAGATAACAAAAACGCGGATTTTTCAGTCTTTTTAAATCAGGCATCTTCATGCATTTTCTCGCTAAAATTTTCCCATGAGGAAAGCCCCATTCAATAGAAAAATCATCTCCTCTTTTAAGCATTTCCAATGGGATTTCAATAGGCTCTCCTGCCGAGCTTTTTGATGCCGGTTCTCTGTTATCAGCCCTTCCTTCCCTGCCTATGAATTGCAGGGAGAAAAAATCAGATAGAATTATCATATCATAAAGAACCATCCGTTTTCCGACATTCAAATCCCCCAGCTCAATAATATTTTTTATGCGATCATAGCTGAGAATCTGCCTGTCTTTATCCATGGATTGACCTGAAATTTCTTCCATTATTTTAATTATAAGATTGCTTATAATTGCCTCATGCTCCAAGCCGAAAATCCTCTTGTTCAAAGATATGGATGATAGCAGGGCTGCATTTCTTCTCTCATAGTATCCCCCATCCTCGAAAGAGCCCTCATATGCCTCAACTCCGGTCTTGCTCCTGCCGTCAAAAACATAAGTCATATAGGCCCGCTCAGTTTCTTTTTCAATATAATCATGCTCAGTCTTGGCAATCCGAGATAGCTTCAATAGACCATCCTTTAAATTTGGATTTATCTCCTGCTCAATCTTGGGTATTATCAGCTTTCTTATAGCATTTCTTGTATATTCCGTTGATTGGTTGCTGGGGTCTTCCCTCCAGTCTATGCCTTGTTTCTCACAATAAGACATCAAGTCTTCTTTAGGGAATTCCAGCAAGGGCCTGAATATCTTATAGGCGAACTCCACTTCTCCCTTAACTGCCTGCCGATCCTCCCATAAGCTCATTCCTGAAATCCCGGAAAGACCTGTCCCCCTAAAGATATGTAAAAGGACCGTTTCCGCCTGGTCCCCCAGGTGGTGGCCGGTCAGGAGGACCGGGGTCCCGATTTTACCTGACTTAATATCTTGGGCCATTACATCTTCAAAGAACTCATACCTGGCATTTCTTCCTGCCAACTCCTCAGAAATATTCTCTTCTTTAGATTTGGCTTTTATATCAACACTCTTGTTTATAAAATTTATATTTTTGGCCTTGCAGTAGTTTTCTACAAAATTCATATCCTCTTCGGCCTGGTTCCCCCTCAAAAGGTGGTTGAGGTGCATTACGACGAGACTGTCGGAAAAATGACAGGCCGTATCCAGCAGGGCCATGGAGTCGGCACCGCCCGATACGGCTACATAAAGGCAAAAAGGGCCATCTATCCGTCCCTTTCCCCAGCTACTTTTAAAAAACGTCAATAGGCCACTTTCTCTCTTTTTAAAAGCTGAAGACATTACCGACCTTCCACACTTTTATTATTGGAGTTGTTGTTATTTGTACTATTGTTATTTTTGTTTGTAGTTTTTTTATTCTTTTTATTGTTGCTGTTATTTCCGTTATTAATGCTGTTTGGGTTCTGATTGTTGTTTCCGTCTATTCCCGTATTGTTATTTTCTCCGGTGCCGTTGTTTTCCCCGTTGGTCTCTCCGTTTTCTTCACCGTTATTTTCGCTATTGGTCCTACCGCCGTTTAGGGCGGCCAGGGCAGCCTGGTTGATCTGATACTTTCCATCCGCTGTTTGAACCAGGATTTCGTTGGGCCTGATCATTCCCAGCTTATCGTGGGCATATTGCTCAATATATTCATCCGTATTGACCAACTTAAGCTGGTTCTTAAGCTCATTTACGGATGTCTGGAGCTGCTGTTTTTCTTCTTCCAAGCTCTCCTGCTTGAGTCTTACTTCCTTGAGATTTCTGGATGTCTTTACAAGTCTCCATCCGGCCCAAACTATAAGAAGGACTATAAAGCCCAGTATTGCATAATAAATATATTGTGAAGACTTCTTGGAACGGGAAAGTCCGGGACCTAAATTCCTCGGGCGACGCCTTGCCCCCGCTTCATATGCCCGATCCCTTTGTTCCGGCCTTCTTCCGCTACCGTAACGGTTTGTTTTATAATCCCTCGGCGCATTCCCGGGCCTTTGATTTGGATTCCTTCCCGACTGATCCGGAAGAATTGAACGAAACTTACTCATTTTTCACCTCCACGACTTCATACAGGTCCTGTGCCTGGTCTTTTTTCACTATCTCAGGAGTAGATAATACCTTGAATTTCATGGGTCCCTTAGCAAATGATATTTCAACAAGGTCTCCCGCCTTAACTTCACTCCCCGCCTTGGCCTGAGCCTCATTTATCTTGACCCTTCCGCCGTCGCAGGCCTCTTTGGCAACGGTCCGCCTCTTTATTATTCTCGAATTTTTTAAAAACTTATCTATTCTCATCAACTATCTCCCGACTTATTGCAATATATCAATATTATACCATCACAAATGGCAGGGGTCTTGTCCTAATTAAAATCTTCCTGAAGATCCGAACCCCATGGTTCCTCTCTCGCTGACTTCAAGGCTCTCTTTCTCCTCAAGCTCCGCTCTTACATATGGGAGAATTATCATTTGGGCAACCCTCTCACCATCTTCCAATTTCATGGCATTTTCAGAATGGTTGAATAGTGGGATCCTTATCTCTCCCCTATAGTCGCTGTCAATGACTCCAATCCCGTTTGAAAGCATTAGGCCCTTGGCGCCCAGACCTGATCTTATGGCAACGAGACCAAAATGGCCCTCGGGTATTTCAGCATAAAATCCCGTGTGGATAAAAGCGTGACCACCGGGCTCAATTGTGAGAGCCTCTTCCGTTTTTATGCACAGGTCCATACCTGCCGCATTTAAATTGGCATATTGGGGCCTTACCCCTTCCACTATGCAATTCATCTTTACTGATTTTCCACCTTTATCAGCCATTTTTATTCCCTTCTATAATTAAAGTTATTTATACCTATTTATTATATATAATTTCCGGGTTTTTTGGACCGGTTTCAGGCCCCCCTCTTCTTTTTAAGTATGATATCAACAGCCCGGCTGAAGCCGCCTTCCCTTACGTCATCAACAATCATTTTCCCGGCTTCTTTCGCTTTGGGAGACGCATTTGCAACCGCAAAAGACAAGCCTGCTTGTTTTAACATCTCAACGTCATTATCATAGTCCCCTATTGCAGCCGTTTCTTCAGCTGATAATCCAAGGTCATCAATGAGACACGAGAGGCCCACCCACTTGTTAACTCCGGCATTCATTATCTCTATCATCTTGTATCCGGACCTGGTTGCACTAAACTTGCCTTCTTGGTTTATCCTATCCCTCAGCTCATCCGCTTTGGGACCGGGCGCGTATATGTTCATTTTATAAAAATCCGGATAGTCCGAAAGGTCCTTGTCAGGGAAAAAGCTCTTTAGTCCGACACCCGTAATCTTCTTTACAAGACCGGCTAAAATTTTATGTAAAAATCTTTGTAAAGGCCCTCCGGGTAGGAAGCAGGTGTCCATACTGTAAAATAGAAAAATCCACTTTTCCCTTAGGCAAATGTCAATAAGCTTTCTGACTTCCTCCTTATCCATTGGAAAGTCGCAAATCAGGCCCTTGGTCCGGTCGCATACGATGGCCCCGTTATTGGCTATGATGTGTCCGTCAAGTCCATATTTCTTGAAAATATGTTTTATATTGCTGTAGGGTCTGCCTGAAACCAAGGCAAAATCGATCATGCTTCCTTGTAATTTTTTTATACTCTTGACATTGTCACCCGGTATTTTCCACTTATATGCAAGGGTGTTGTCAAAGTCGCTGGCCAGTAATTTAAACATTTTAGTCCTCAATATAAACCTATCCATTTTTCAATATTAAGAATCCAACTATGGGGCATGATTTTTGATATAAATCTTATGAAATAAGAAGCAGGATGGCTCAATGATACTCCCCTGCCCCTTCTTGACCTTCTTATTGCTTTTTCAGCCACGGCTTTGGGAGACTCTGCACCGAGAGCCTTAAACCACTTAATTCCTCCGGTTTTAGAAGCTTTTTCAAAGAACTCTGTTTTCATCGGATTGGGGCAAACTGCAAGCACGCTGATTCCACTATCCTTGAGTTCTGCATTTAAAGCCCTTGAAAAGCTAAGAACATAGGCCTTGGTTGCCGCATATACAGCAAAGTCCGGTTGGGGAAGAAAAGCGGCAACTGAGGCGATATTTATGATCCTTGATCCCGCCCCCATATATGGGAGGCAAAAATATGTCAGGTCTGTAAGGGCTCCAATATTCAGGTCTATCATCTCTCTTATATCTGCTTCCGCCATATCTTCAAATGGCCCGTCAAAACCCAGCCCTGCCGAATTTATGACCAGGCCTATCTTGGTATCCCGATCCATTTGATTTTTAAGCTCATTGTATAAGCCCCTATCAGTTAAATCCCAAGCCAGGATCTTCACAGGATGTCTCATCAGCCCGGCCTGGTCTTCAAGCCTTTCCCTTCTTCTGGCAATTAGCCAAATCTCGGAAAAGTCCTCTTCCCTGTCAATGATCCTGCACATTTCAAGGCCCAAGCCCGAAGATGCCCCGGTAATTATGGCTATATACTTCATTAAGAGAATCTCCTTATATAGTAAAAAAGATACTGCTGCATTAGGCCCTGGTAGGGGTGGTGGTCTTTAAGGTCAAGACTTCCTTGGTAATATTCCTCTTCCACCTTTTTCATCCAAACATCCATGGGACAATTTGACAGCCTATGGTAGGCAAAGAGGCTGACACAGTCGGAAATCTTTTTTCCAACCCCGTAAAACTCCCTAAGTGCCAGGTCAAGATCTGTGTTGTCCAAACTTTCCAAGGCTTCAAGGTCTCTTTTAGCCGTGACCATGTCCGAAACCGCAGCCCTTACATATTTTTCTCTGTAGCCCAACTTGCACCTGCTGTAGTCTTCATCTGTCATCTCGGCCATCTCTTCCGGCGAAGGGAAGCTGTAAATCGGGGTTCCCTCATAGTCCAGGCCGATCATTTTGCCCGCACATTGGCTGATTAGACTTACAGCCTTCTGTATGGCCGGTATATTCTTCCTTTGAGATATTATGAAAGTTATTAGGGTCTCCCACGGATCCTGCTTCAATATTCTGATCCCCTTACCGAAATCGGCAGCATCGTATAGGAATGGGTCGGAATCTTTATTTATTTTTTCCCTTATGGTTCTATAGTCCGTCTCAAGATCAAAGTAGTCCAGCCAGAGATTTTTAAAGTCCTCCTCATTGCTTTCAATGTATACTTTCTCCCTATCTTGCCGGAGTTTTAAAGCTTTTCCCTTGGCTATAAGCAGGAAGTTCTCCAGACCTTTTCGATCTACTCCAAGATTAAAGAGCCTGAAACATTGACCGCTATCCCTGATCTTTTCAAGGTCAAAATCGTCTTCCCTCTCCACGATAATCAGTCCGTCTTCAATTTTATATTCTACCTGTCTATCATTAACTTCCGACATGGTTTCTCCTTAACTCAAGAGAGCCGACCTTCAAAATTATTGTGAATTGGCAGGTCGGCTCTATAGTATTTAAATTTCAGGCTCAAGCCCTGATCAATAGCCCATGAAAACATCCAGGACTATGTTATCCTTGCTAACGCCCCAATCCTGAAGCATGCCTTCATAGGCCTTGTTCATTCCCGGGGATCCCGCTATTAGATATTCGGCCTCGTCCCCATTGTCCTCAGCATATTTTCTAACGGTTTCTGTGCATTCTTCTGTGTCTTTTATAAGCTTTACGCTCAAATTTCTGAACTTTTCCTGAGCTTCCTTCCAAAAATCTCCATAGCAGAATTCTCCGCTCCGGTCGGAATATACGACAGTAATCTCATGAGAAGGATCATTATGGTCATAAAGATCTTTTACAAGTGCTCTTATCGGGGTGATTCCGATTCCTCCGGCCACACAAAGTGACTTTTTCTTTGTGTCATGGAATGAATATTTCCCAAGGGCCTGGTTTACCACAACCGAGCTTCCGGGCTTTACTTGGTCCATAAGCGCCTCTTTATACGGGCTCCTGTCTTCCCTAATTCTTGTGGTAAACATCAAAAAACCGTCAGACGGTGCGGAGGCTATGGTAAAAATCCTCTTCTGTTCTTTTTTATCAAGATCAAATTCAGAGAAGGTCCAGGCTGTATGCTGGCCGGCTTTCCACTCGAATCCTTCGGGAATATCAAAAATAAAGCTGTAAGAATCTGAGGTTTCCTGCACTATTTCTTTTACCTTTGTCTCATAAGTTTTCATTGTAAGCTCCTTAAGTCAATAACCGCATCCTGTATTTGATAATAACAGCTATCATGTGTTTTGTACATTATATATTATTTTACATCAGAAGCCCGATTTTTTCACAGACTTTACTTCCACGTATCCTTTTATGTTATAAAATGAATGTGTGATTCTCATATTCGTATGAAAGGAAATAATTATGACCAAAAATAAGAGAGATTACAGTTTTACGCAAAACCGTGAGCTTTCATGGCTTAATTTCAACAGGCGGTGCTTGGAAGAGTCTTTGGATGACACCGTTCCCCTCTTTGAAAAGCTTAATTTTATAAGGATCTTCTGCACAAACCTGGATGAGTTTTGCATGGTCAGGATCGGAAGCCTTTCCGACCTTGCACTTCTAGGAAATAACGAGGCTGACAATAAAAGCGACATGACCCCTAAGGACCAGCTCAGTGCCGTCTTTTCCAAGCTCCACGACCTATATGGGACCAAGGATAGGGTATTTCAAAAGGTGGAAAAACAGTTCAGGAAAATCGGCATTGCCAATCTCTCCATTGACGAGCTGTCCAAGTCCCAATTAAAGGCCATATATAAGTATTTTAGCGACTATATATCTCCCATAATCTCGCCATTACAGCTTTCCTATCACAGGCCCCTGCCTTTTTTGGAAAACAAGTCCGAGTATGTGATCCTCCAGCTAAAAAGAAAGGATAAAAAGGATAAGAAGGAAAAGATTTCTTTCGGCGTTGTCCCCATTCCTTCAATTCTTCCTAAAATCCTGCCTTTGCAGGGGCCAAAGGGCTTCCCCTTCATAAGAACTTCCAAGGTTCTCTTCGAGTTCGTTGATAAATGCTATCCCCGCCACACAGTTATCAACAAGACCATTGTCAGGGTCACAAGAAATGCGGACCTTTCCCCCGACGATGAGATCAACTATGAGGACAGCGACTACCGCACTTTAATGAAAAGAATTCTCAAGGAAAGAAACAGGCTCCAGGCTGTCAGGGTCGAGGTCAATGAAAAAAATCTTGAGCCTTTCAGGGACTTCCTTTGCAAGGAACTCAAGCTTAACCCCGACCAAATTCTTGAAAGCGAATCACCGCTTTCTATGGACTATGTATCTGAGCTTGAAGAGACACTTGGGCATGATGTCCTCTCCCGCTACACATACGGACGTTACTCCCCCAGGCTGGGCCCTGACCTGGGCTTTGAAGGCGACCTTATTAAAAGGCTTAAGGAAAGGGACTACACCCTTTTCTACCCCTATGACAGCATGGATTCTTACTTAAAGCTTATGGAGCAGGCTGCCGAGGATTCCAGGGTTGTTTCAATAAAGATCACAATTTACAGGCTGGCCAAGAACTCCAGGCTGGTCGAATACCTTTGCCGGGCTGCTGAAAACGGTAAGGAGGTAATGGTCCTTATGGAGCTTAGGGCCAGGTTTGATGAGCAGAATAACCTTGACTATTCCAAGCAGCTTTATGAAGCCGGCTGCAATATTATATACGGCATCGGAGGCTATAAGGTTCATTCCAAGGTCACCCTGATCACACTAAAAGATTCGGATAGTTGGTCATATATTACACAAATAGGAACGGGCAACTATAATGAATCTACTGCCAAGGCCTATTCCGATATATGTCTTATGACCTCCCACCGTGGAATTGGCATGGATGCCGTTAAATTTTTCAGGAATATGCAGGTCGGAAACCTCAACGGGAGCTACGATTTTCTCCTGCAGGCTCCGTCGGGCCTAAAGGATAAGCTTCTTGAATACATGGACAGGGAAATAGAAAAAGGAGACGGAGGCTATATCTTCTTGAAAATGAACTCTCTTACCGACCGGGATTTTATTGACAGGCTCAGCCTTGCATCAAGTTCCGGCGTTAAAGTAAAGCTCATAATAAGGGGCATAAATTGCATCTTGCCGGGGATTGTGGGAAAAACCGAAAATATCGAGGCCCGCTCCATTGTCGGACGTTTCCTTGAACATGCCAGAGTCTATGTTTTCGGCAAAGAAAACCCTCATATTTTCATAGGTTCTGCAGATTTGATGACGAGAAACACGGAGCACAGGGTTGAGATTTTGACCCCTGTTTTTGATAAAATAGCAAGAGAAAAGATCATGTTCTTTATGGACACCGAGTTTGATGACAATGTTAAGGGACGCAAGTTTTTGTCGGACGGAGATATGCACAAAATTTCAGAAGACGACCGTCTCATATCATCCCAGAATGTTTTCATGGAGAAGGCGGCAATGTCCGATGCCAATGCAGCCCTATTCAGGAAGAAGATGAACAAAGGCAAGAGTTTTTTCACCAGAATAAAGGAATTTTTCAATAAAAATTAATTTTCAAGGAGGATTGTATGTCTTATAGAGTTGGAATCCTGACCAGCGGCGGGGATTGTCAGAGTTTAAATGCAACCATGAGGGGCTTTGCCAAGGCATTATATAATATAGAACCCAATTGCCAAATAATAGGCTTTGAAAAGGGCTACTACGGCCTTATGTACAACATTAGCAGGGAGATGAAGCCCGGTGACTTTTCAGGCCTCCTGGTTAGGGGCGGGACCATTCTGGGAACCAGCCGTCAGCCTTTCAAGAAGCTTGATGATCCTGACGAAAACAACAATAACAAGGTGGAGCTTATGAAAGCTACCTATATGGTAAACAAGCTTGACTGCCTGGTTGTTTTAGGAGGTAACGGGTCTCTCAAAACAGCCAACAGGCTTTCGGAAGAGGATCTTAATGTCATAGGCCTACCTAAAACAATAGACAACGATATTTACGGAACAGAGCTTACTTTCGGCTTTCACTCCGCCCTTGATATCGCCACCCATACAATTGACCTTATCCACTCCACCGCAGCCTCCCACAGCAGGGTATTCCTGGTTGAGATAATGGGACATAAGGTGGGTTGGTTGACCCTATATGCAGGCTTGGCAGCCGGTGCCGACATAATACTGATCCCGGAAATCCCATACGATATTAAATCCATAAAGGAAAATATAATCCAAAGAAGGGGCCGGGACAATAAGTTCACCATAATTGCGGTTGCCGAAGGCGCCAAGTCAAAAGAAGAAGCCGAGATGAGCAAAAAGACATTTAAACAGCACAGGGCCGGTTCCAATGACTTGTCAATATCCTACCGAATTGCAAATGAGATCTCAGAAGTCTTGCCTGATGCCGAGGTCAGGGTCACCGTTCCCGGACATATGCAGAGGGGCGGTCAGCCTTCAGCCTATGACCGTTTCCTGGCTTCCATGATCGGGTCGGAAGGGGCAAGGCTTGCCGTGGCCAAGGACTACGGACGCATGGTTGCTTATGTGGATTCCAAACTTACTTCTATACCCTTAAGCGAAACCGCCGGAAAGCTTAAATATGTTGACCCGGAAAGTTTGATTGTTAAGCAGGCTAGGCAGCTTGGAATAGGCTTCGGGGACTGAGACCTGAAAATCCTTAAAACTTTATAAACAAAAAAGGGGCTATGTCAGAACTCGATTAAGTTCTGCATAGCCCTCTTTTTTACGTCTCTGGGAAAACCCTATTAAATTAATCTTTTACTTGTTTCTTCCTAAACCCTAAAATATACAGGGCCGATAGGGCCAAGACCAACAGGGCCAAATTTACTTCCAATGGCAGGTCACCTGTGCTTGGGTTTACAGGTATATTTGGTTTATTGGGTTTGTTCGGCTTATCCGGCTCTCCCGGTTTTCCGGGATCCTCACTGCTCGGTTTGATTAAAGTCAGGCTCTCCCAAGTTCCTGAACCGAATTCCTCTATCTCATATCTATATGAGATAGTATGAGATAGTTTTTTCTGAAGTTTTCTCTCCTTTTGCATTATAGTGGATCTCAACCTCTTCCTTCCTTAGGCCTGAAATTGTGGCCTGGAAGTCATTTTTATAGTTAAGCTCTATGTCATCAAAAGGATAATCAACAGCTTCTTGTTTACCGTTAACAATTTTTATTCTTTTTATTTATATATAGGCTTAATTTTATAACAAAAATCCGATAAACGTACTAATATACCGGGCTTTTTGGGATAATTATTAAAATTTTAAAGTTTTTTTAATTTTTCCCAATCTCTAAGTGAGCTTTTGACGATTTTTGTTAGGGCGAGCAGGGCCAGGGCATTGGGAATAACCATAAGGTTATTGAACATGTCTGTAAGTTCCCAAACCAAATTGTTAGAAGCCATAGTTCCCATAAAAATGAAGGCCAGAGCAACATAAAGATAGGCCTTGGTCAATTTCCCCTTGGATAGATAGTCCACATTGAGCTTCCCAAAAAGGTTCCAACCAAGTATGGTTGAAAACGCAAAGAAAAAGAGACATACGGAAATAAATATTGACCCCATATCCCGGCCCATCACGGATCCGAAGGCAAACTGGGAAAGGTTGGTTTTATCAATACCGAGGCCTGAGCCTGCAGCATAGCCGAAAGCCAAGGGCCCATCGGACGTATACATTGTTGAAATTATGATCAGGGCGTTTACTGTAAGCACTACAAAGGTGTCGAAGAAAACTCCTACCATGGCAACACAACCCTGAATATGGGCATGGTCAACTTCCGCCAAGGCGTGGGCATGAGGGGTCGACCCCATTCCTGCCTCATTGGAAAAAAGCCCCCTCTTTGCCCCTTGAGATAAGGCTATCTTTAAAGCCGAACCAAATCCCCCACCTATTATTGCCTGGGGCTTAAACGCATATTTAAATATGAGTAAAAATGCCTGACCAATCTTGTCAATCCTCTTAAATATTATTACCAAGCCGCCAAGGAGAAAAATAGTGGCCATTATCGGAACTATCTTCTCGGTAACTGAGGCCAAACGCTTCACTCCGCCAATAAAAATTATGAAACATATTAAGACAAGGATAATCCCCAATACCCATGTGGGTAGGCCAAATGCAGTATTAAAAGTTGAGGCTATTGAATTGGACTGGACCATGCATCCAAAAAATCCCAAGGCCAAGGTTATTGCAACCGCAAAAAATCCGGCTAAAAATGAACCGACTTTTCCGGGAAAGGCCTTTTTAATGTAATAAACAGGTCCCCCTTTTATCGAACCGTCCTCCCCGATTTTTCTTGTCTTTAAAGCCAGGGTTGCCTCAGCATATATGGTTGCCATCCCGAAAAATGCTATAATCCACATCCAAAAGATGGCTCCGGGTCCGCCTGTGAGTATGGCTCCTGCAGACCCTATGATATTTCCCGTTCCCACCTGGGCAGCTATAGCTGTTGCCAAGGCTTGAAAAGATGACATGGCATTGTCCCGTCCCTTACCCATAAAAGAGAAGTTTCCGAAAACGGATTTTATACCTTGTTTGAAATATCTGACCTGGACAAAGCCGGTTTTAAACGTATAAACCAGCCCCACTGATATGAGCAAAAAAATCAAAATATAGTCGGATAAATAGTTGTTAACGGTTTGAACCGCCTTTAATAGGCCTTCCTGCATGATTTCCTCCTTTTATAACATATACATAATAAAAAAAGCAGCTAAAAAATAGCTGCTCCGGAAATTCAAAAAGAAAACACAAGTAAAAATGTGTCCCCGTCTGTTTGCCTGAGAGATTCGACCTTTCGGTCTTGCACCTTCGGCACTCACTGAAGAGTTTTCCGGAGCATCCTCCATTTCCGGTTTCATCCGGCAGAGCCGAATAATTCCGAAAACTTCAAAGGATATAAAGATAATACTATAGCTAAATTCACCTGTCAATTTGATCAATGGTTGCCTAAGAACTTCCAATTCTTCATGTCTTCAACATCATCGTGTACAGAAAACCAGTCTGCCGGCAGGAACTTGTTCCCGTTGTTTATGTTGACATTCCAGAATGATGTGAACATGATTTTTTGGGGTCCCTTTTTATAGTCCAGGTCAAAGGGCTTGCCGGTGTATGGGTTTTTAGGATCCTTGAAAAGGCCTTGAGTGACAAGCTTAGGCACATCAGCATTTGTCATAAATCTCTTGTCGGTCTCAAACCCTTTTTTATCAAAATCCTTTACCATAAGCAGGCAGCGGAACCAGCCCGTATCAAATCCCGTATCCATTTTTTGATAGTCGAACTGCCCCAATCCTCTTCCGTGGTCGGAAACAATTATTATCCTGGTATTGTCATAAACCCCGTTTTCTTTAAGGTAGTCAAACCAGCGAGCCAGCTCAATATATGAAGTGATGTTGACATGGTAGTGGGCCACCTGTCTGGTATTCTCCATATGCATTTTTAAGCCGTCAACAATATATGAGTCCTTGCCATAGTTATCATATTTAAGGTTGTTTGTCGATTCTGTCGGCTTATAGTCCGGTTTCTGGAGTATTGTGGGCTCGTGGGTTGTGTTATTATCCATTAAAAGCAGGTTTCCCTTGCCCCCGTAAGTTATTTTTGTTATATTCGACAGGTTTTCCAGGACCGTATAGGCATTCATAAAGCGCTTGTTAAAGCCCTCGGCCGTAGAAACGCCGCTCTGTATCTGAAAGCCCGCCCCTGATCCGCTTATTGAAAACTCAGCGTCATTATAGAGCCCCTCATTGTAAATTATGGGTTGAATCAGGAGGGGTGAGCACTTCATATAGCTGTAAAGAATGAAGTTTCTCTCACGGCTATGTTCATCATTTTCTACCTTATCCAATTCCGAATCGAATTTTCCTTCTACAATATAGGCGCTTACACCCGGCAGATCGTCATAAATTGAAAGGTCGGACATCCACCTGTATCCGGCATATGGCGGATCGCAAACCGTAACCTTATACCCTGCTTCCGAAAAGAGCTTTGGCAGAACTTTAAGGGCCTCGTTGTGCTTATCAGCCAGCTTTTCCTTATCCCTGGCATTGTTCCTATCAGGAGTGTACTCATAGCCACCAAAAAGAGCAGGTGCAGCAACATTGGTGTGACCACCGAAAGATGTACAGTTGGGATAATAGGTAAATCCCGTGAATTTATCCTTCAGGTCGGGCCTTTCCTTAAAAATATAGGGCAAGTGCTTGCCCATGGCCCTATCCATCATCATAACTACAACATTTTTCCCGGTCCTGCTGAGCGGAATAGTGGCCTTCTCGTTTTTCCCTATCTTTACTCCCTCAACAACACCCTTTATTCCGACAACATTGGAAAAGGACATAAAGACTACGGCAAGAATTGCCGCTGAGTAGACTATAGGCAGGGCCTGTCTTTTCTTCTTGTATATAATCCCCATAATAATGGCCATGAGGAGTATTATGGCCGTATTAAAGACCACTACATAAGGGTCAAAGTCCATGTTGGAATCAAACCTCAAAGATGGAGAAAGGTTGCCCATCTTGGTTGCAAAGAACATGTAGTTGACCATGGAAACACCGCATAGGATCCACAAGAGGGCAGCTATGATTTTTTTGCCTTTTTTCCCGGACAAGCCATAAAAGATCCCCCACCATACGACAAATGTTCCCATTGAAATCAGTATGTTATTTATTATGTAGTAAGATGGTCCGATATTGGTTCCCGCCTTCAAAAACTCTTCCGGAGAGCTGTTGATGACAGATGAGGGTATCAGTAAGCCGCATAATATGGTCATCAAAATAGCACCGGGCCAAAAATAGTTTTTAAGCTTGTCCTCAACTATGGTCTTGTCTTTTAAGACCTTGTCTTTAAAAAGCTTCTTCTTTAAAAAGCTAGGTTTATTAAATACAAAAATATTCTTTAATAGCGAATATAGGTTATTAAGGGTCCAATAGAACACCAGACCGGATGCCGAGTCGCGAAGAATGACCAGGAAAAGCAAGGCCATGGCATAAAGCTGGATCCTGGTCTTGGCTGATGCACCTTTTGAGTAAATGGCACTGGATGCCAGGTTTATGACTGTCATCAGGATGGGCAGCAGGTTAATGCTCTTGCCGAATATGTTTAAAAGCCCATCCGGAACTCCAAGGTCCTTGATTATCCCGAAAGAAGCCCCATTTAAAAGATTTAGGCCTGAAAGAAAGTTATATGCGGCAATAAAGAAGGGAATTTCAAGCAAAAGCGGGACCAGTCCCCTCAAAGCAAAGCCCGGCTTATAGTTGTTCTGCCTGTAGTAGGTCTGGAGCATCATAAAGCGTTCATCACCTTTGAAGGTCTTCTTTATGTGGTCAACTCCCCTCTTCATCTTCTTTTCAAGGTCATTCTCTTCCTTCTGGATTTCATCAGCCCGGCGATAAAAAGGGGTCAGTAAAATATTTATCAGAAGGCTCATCATTATGATTGAGAATCCCGGACTAAGGGTCAGCTGACAAGAGATAGAGAAAATAAACTCAAAGAGGAGCTGGATCGGGCTAATTATTAACTTGTATAAAATTACCGGTATAGTCATTATTTTTCTCCAACCTTGTTCTGTTCACGGTCTGCTGATAGATGCCTGAGCTTCTTCTCAAGATAATCACAGGCCCTCCTGGTTCCCTCTCCCATATGCTGCCAGGTCTCTTCCCTGGCGGTTTTTCTGGCCTGAGCATAGGCAGGGTCTTCTATGCAGTTATCCATGAGCATCTTGATATCCTTCAGATTGCCTTTATCAAGTTTTTTACCAATCTTTGGGAGAACCCTGAATGTCCACGGCTCTTCCTCTATCCACCAATAATCATATGGGGACTTGTCAAAATCGGTATCTGCATAGATCAAGGGCTTGTCATAGACCAGTGTAAAGTCGAATATGATTCCTGAGAAATCTGAAATCAAAATATCCGCCCTTTTTAAAACTTCAAAATGGTCATTATCATTGTTCCACTCAAGCCAATCAGACTCAGGAAACGCCTCCTTGAGCCGCTTTAACACTGGGGCTTCAGAAGTGTAGGACTGGGGATGGGGCCTTGCTATTACGTGGTAGCCGCTCTCATGGAGAGACTTGAAAATATCCTCTCCATATCGATTAAAAATTGAATTCGGTCCCCAGGACGGTGCAAGGAGAACAGTCCTCTCCTTATTTTCAATCTTTTCACTGCTCTTAAGCCTTGCTAAAAGCTCATCCATATATGGAATGCCTATGATTTCCAATTCTTTTTCAGGGAGATTCCTGATCCTTTCAAGCTCTCTCACCTCTTCAACCTGATAAGTTCCCGAAAGCAAAATAGCATCAAAATAGTCTATCCCGAACATCCTGTATCCTGTAATGTCATTGGCCGCGTGCTGCATGTGGACGTAATAATCCACCTCTTTTGACCTCTTCCATTGAAAAACATCAAGACTGGGAGTTGTGGAAAGTACCAGTCCGGCATTAAGGTAGTTCATCCTTGAAAATGCCCTGTTTCCCTTGCCCAGAAATTCACAGGTAAAAAGCGGGTCATTAACTTCAAAGGCAGGATCATCGTCCGAGCAGGTCAGGTACTTAATGGCCCATCCCCTCCTCATCATCTCTATGCATACGGGTTTGAAAACCTTCCAATAGCGCCTGTCGTCGCTGAAAATTACAAAGGGGGTTTTGCTCGTACTTATGGCCTCCTGCTTTCCGCCGGCTATCTTAAATTTAATTTGTAGAAAGAGCTTTCTAACAAAGAAAAAGGCCCCTCCTGCCAAGCCCAATATCACTGTAAACAGCATACTCCCGGTTCCCGGATCTATATATAAGCGCACAGATACCTCCAGTCTGGAAATTAATTAAAACTAACCGCTGACATACCCATATATTTTAGCATTGTATGACATGATTTTTTATCTTTTTACACGAAACCTCCTATATTTTGAACTAATTTATTGGATAAAATGTGTCAACTATTAAAAAAAACTTAAAAAAGTGTTATTCTTTTAGTGATTGTTTATCAACTTTTGAAAAGAGGGATTTCATGAACAAAACTCAACTTGACCTCATGCTTAAAATTTCAAATGAGGGCTATACCAACCAAAGAGAAATTGCCAAGGGCCTGGGAAAGTCTCCCGGCCTTATAAATAGGATGATCAAGGACCTGGCGTCTAGCGGTTATATTGACGAAGATTTTAATTTAAGCAAAAAAGCAGAAGATTTTATAAAGCTCAGGTCTCCTGAAAACGCAATAATAGTCGCCGCGGGCTTCGGTCTCAGAATGATACCCATAAACATGGACTGCCCCAAGGGCCTGGTAGAGGTGCGTGGCGAAAAAATGATAGAGAGGCTTATAAAGCAGGCCGGAGAAGCCGGAATTGATGATATATATATCGTGGTGGGATACATGAAGGAGAAGTACGAGTACCTGATTGACACCTATGGCGTAAAGCTCATTGTAAACGACAGCTATGGGACTAAAAATAATATCCATTCCCTTGCCAAGGCTTGCGACAAGCTCTCAAATTCCTATGTTATTCCCTGCGATATCTGGTGTGCCAAAAATCCTTTTAATAAAAAAGAGGCCTATTCATGGTATATGCTTACCAATGACCGGGCAAGGAGTTTTTTCAAGATTAACAAAAATTCCCACCTGTCCCCCGTTATTTCCGCTTATGAGGGCAATAAAATGATGGGCCTTGGATATTTTACCAAGTCCGACTCCAAAACCCTTTCAGAGATAGTCAGAGAATTGTGCGAAAATCCCCAGTACGACAATGAGCGCTGGGAGGCTTGCCTGCTTGATAAGAGGATGAAAAATATATGGGCAAGGGTGGTTAACCCCCACGATTATATAGGTGTCAACACCTATGAAGAGCTGAGGTCTTTAGACAAAGGGTCAAAAAACCTGAATGCGGCAACTATTGAGAGCTTGAAGGAGATCCTGTCTGTGGCCACAGGGGAAATACGGGATGTTGAGCTTATCAAAAAGGGTATGACCAACAGGTCCTTCTCATTTACCTGTCGGGACAAAAAATATGTTATGAGGATACCGGGATCAGGTACAGACAAGCTTATTAAAAGAAAAGAAGAAGCTTCTGTTTATAAAGAGATAGACAACACCGGCATTTGCTCCTCCCCGGTCTACTTCAATCCCGATGACGGTTTTAAACTCAGCCTTTATCTTGAAAATGCAAGGCCCTGTGATCCCACAAATTGGGAAGAAGTTAAAGAGTGCATGGAACTTTTAAAAAAATTTCATGAATTTGACCTCAGGGTTGACCACAACTTCGACCTGTTCGGACAGATTGACTTCTATGAGTCTTTGAGAAAAGGCCCGTCTTCCTACAGTGATTACAGCACCGTAAAAAAACACCTTATGTCCCTTAGACCCTTTGTTGAAAAGAATTCAGAAAGAAAATGCCTTTGTCATATTGATTCGGTCCCTGACAATTTCCTGTTCTACGTGGATGATAAGGGTGAAGAAAAACTCCAGCTTACTGATTGGGAATATGCCGGGATGCAGGATCCCCACTTGGATATAGCTATGTTCTCGGTCTACTCGGGCTACAATAAAAATGAGATTGATCGTTTGATCAACCTCTATTTTTCCGGCTCCTGCCCACCAAAAACAAGAACGAAAATTTACTGCTATGTATCACTTTCGGGCCTCCTCTGGTCCAACTGGTGCGAATATAAATATTCACTTGGCCTGGAATTCGGAGAATATTCCCTTAACCAATATAGGTATGCCAAGGATTTCTATAAGCTTGCAAAGAAGGAGATCTTGAAATATGAAAATTGACAATGCCATAATTATGGCGGCCGGGCTCTCTACCAGGCTTGTTCCCTTATCCCTGGAAAAACCCAAGGCACTCATAGACGTCAAAGGAGAAGTCCTCATTGAAAGGCAGATCAGGCAGATAAGGGAAGCCGGTATCGAGGAGATAATCATTGTCAGCGGCTACAAGGCGCAAATGCTTGAATACTTGAAGGATAAGTATGGCCTCAAAATTATTTATAACCCTGAATATAGGGAAAGAAACAATAACTACAGCATCTATATGGCCAAAGACTACATAAGAAATTCATATATTTGCTCTGCTGACAATTATTTTATAGAGAATCCTTTCAGATCAAGCTCGGACTTTCCCTACTATTCCGCCATCAAGGTCGACGGTCAGACCGATGAATGGATTCTCTCCTGGGATGATGACGGATATATTGACAATGTTGAAGTCGGCGGCTCGGGTGGCTGGGTCATGCTGGGTCCGGCCTTGTGGGATGAGGATTTCAGCAGGAAATTCATGGAAATACTTGAGTCTGAGGTAAAAAAAGAAGAGTCCGCGGGAAAGCTTTGGGAGAATATTTATGCTGATCACCTTGATATTCTAAAGCTCAAAATAAAAAAATATCCCAAGGATTATATTTATGAATTTGATAATCTGGCTGAATTGAGCCTTTTTGATCCCAAATATATTGCCTATGCTGAAAGTAAGGGAATTGATCTGAAGTTAAAATGAGGAGACAGCTATGAGTTTTGGTAAGAATAAAGCTATAAATAAAACCGAGTCTAAAAAAAGGATTGACCCTTTAATAAGCATTGTCCCCATGGCCGTGGTCCTGGTCCTGTGTTTTTTCTTTTTCTATTTTCCCGTAAGGTCAAACTCTATTCTGGAAAAAGTCCGCTTTTTCCTTGGAGATAGCCTTGGCTCCTATTATCTAATAATAGGTCTGGTTTTTTTCTTCCTCTCAATATACATGGCCTTTTCGAAATACGGGAACATAGTGCTTGGAGATGAGGGTGCCAAGCCCGCCCATTCTTTTTTAAGTTGGGGTGCCATGATGTTCACTTGCGGCCTTGCTGCAGACATACTGTTTTATTCATTTTCGGAGTGGATCCTATATGCCAATGATCCTTATATTAAAGGCAAGGCGGATATGGCTGACCTATGCGGGGTCTACCCCCTATTTCACTGGTCCTTCATTCCCTGGTCTTTTTATCTGGTGCTTGCTGTAGCTTTTGCCTATATGCTCCACGTCAAAAAGATCAGAAGGCAGAGATTTTCCGAGGCTTGCAGACCGCTCTTGAGAAAAGGCACCGACGGTAACAGGGGCAGGATTATAGACATGCTTGCGGTTTTTGCCCTCATAGCGGGTACAGCCACAACCTTTTCAATTGCCACTCCTCTTATGAGCGCCATAATAAAAGAGCTTTTCAGGATAAATATAAGTAACGATGCCTTGACCCCGGCAATACTGATTTTAACCTGCTTTATATATTCCTATTCCCTGCTCCACGGCATAAAGGGGATTGATCTTTTGGCCAAGGCCTGTATTTTCCTATTCTTTTCCCTTATGGCCTATGTCCTCTTTTTCGGCGGATCATGTAAATACATAATTGAGTCCGGTGTGGAGCAAATTGGCAGGCTCCTACATAACTTTTTGCCCATGGCTACTTATACTGACCCGCTCAGGGAAAATTCTTTCCCACAGAACTGGACAATATATTACTGGTCATATTGGATTGTTTGGTGTGTTGCAGCCCCCTTTTTTATAGGATCAATTTCCAAAGGCAGGACTGTACGCCAGACCATTCTGGGCGGCTACATATTTGGAGCGGGATCCACACTCTTGAGTTTCATAGTCTTCGGAAACTTTTCAATGAAAATGCAATTCACAGGACATGCTGATTTTGCCGGCCAATATTCCGGGGGAATTGATCTTTACAATATAATAATTTCGATAATTAAGACCTTGCCAATGCCCGGCCTATTTATGTTTTTCTTATTTGTTACCATGATGGCCTTCTATGCAACCTCTTTTGACGCTATAGCTCTGACGGCTTCTTGCTATTCCTACAGGCTGCTCGGTGACGGAGAAAAGCCCCATCCAATGATCCAGCTTGCCTGGTGTATTTTGCTCATACTCCTGCCCCTGGCACTTGTATTCGCAAAGTCTTCCATGTCCAACCTCCAGTCGGTCAGTATCATTGCAGCCTTTCCACTGGGCTTTGTTATGGTCATCATTGCCCTGTCTTTCTTGAAAGATGCACGAAGCTTAATAAACAAATAAGCTAATTATTAGAATTTAATAAAATCGGATTCTGTGACCAGCATGGGGATTCTTTTATCGTAAATATCGGTCGGAACCCGAATTATTCTTTGAACGTCAAAGGCAAGGCCCAAAGTCTTTACCGGAGAGACTTTTTCATTAAAAGTCCCCATATTTCCCAAGCTTGCCAAAAAACGGTCATAATATCCGCCTCCATAACCCAGCCTATTTCCCCTGTCGTCTACTGCAAGCAGGGGCAGCAATACCAGGTCAACATCAACTATTTCCAAGCTTTTATCGATGTCGGGATCGGGAGATGCTATGCCGTAGGTATCTTTTTTCATATTTTTCCTATTGCTTGGCACAAAGGGGGTCATCTTTCCGTCTTTGTAAGTAACCGGAAATGCCGTGATTTTTCCATCCCTATCGCAGGCCATAAAAAAATCCTCTAGGTCAGGCTCATCGTTAAAGGGCATGAAGGCAAAAATTGTTTTTGCTTCTTTGTATATTTCCAGATCCTGAATTCTCTTGCATATGGACTTGGACATGGCCATATGTTCTTCTTTTGGAATGTCATTTCTCACCCCTTTCATAAGATCCCTCAAGGCTTTCTTTTCATCGTTTATGTCCTGCTCAAATGACTTCCCGATCCTGTAGCATTCGGGATCAAAAAGGGTGAGCCTTACGTCCATTTCTTTATAATCCAAGAAAGCCTTTACGGTAGAAATGGCTATTTTTACAGCTTCTTCTTTGGGATACCCATAAGCTCCGGCGGAAATAAGGGGAAAGGTAACGCTTTTTAGCCCGTATTTTTCTGCGATTTTGAGAGAATTTATATAGCAGGCCCTTAGTTCCCTGTCCTGTCCCTTGATTTTTTTATCGTAAATTGGACCCACCGTATGGATTATATATTTTGAAGGCAGTTTAAAGCCGGGGCTGATTTTTGCCTGCCCGGTCCGGCAGCCCCCAAGACCTCTGCAATACTCCAAAAGCTCAGGTCCGGCCGCCCTATGGATGGCCCCGTCAACGCCCAGACCCCCTAACAGGCTTGAATTGGCAGCATTAACAATTGCATCCGTTTTAATTTCCACTATATTGTCATTTATGATTTTTAAGGTCATTGGCCCCGCCTCCTCTTTTTATATCCCACCTTGTTCCAGATCCTAAGATTTTAATGTTTTTTTATATAAGCTTTTAGACAAATTTTTTATTATTGCCTATACTATAATATAATTACTTGTATAGTTTATAGGCAAGTTTATAGGCAAGTTTATAGAAGTTTAGAAGTCAACCATTGAAAAAGCAGGAAACTTCCGGCAGAAAAGGAGAAAAAATGGATAAGAAAATGTATGAGAAGATGCACTCCGGAAAGGGCTTTGTGGCTGCCCTTGACCAGTCAGGCGGTTCAACACCCAAGGCTTTGAAGGGCTACGGCATTTCAGAAGACAGCTATTCAAATGAAAATGAAATGTATGACCTGATACATGAAATGAGGGCCAGAGTAATAAAAAGTCCGGCATTTACATCAGACAGGATCATCGGTGCCATCCTCTTCCGTCGTACCATGAATTCAAAGATTGACGGCAAATATACGGCTGAATACTTATGGCAGGAGAAAGGAATCGTCCCCCTGTTAAAAGTTGACTTGGGCATGATTGATAAAGAAGATGATGTCCAGCTTATGAAGCCGATCACAGACCTTGATGAACAGCTTAAAGAAGCTAAGAGCCATGGCGTTTTCGGCACCAAGATGAGATCGGTAATCTGGGCCGCAAACCCTGTTGGAATTAAAAAAATTATAGACCAGCAGTTTGAATTCGGTCAGAGGATTTTTGATGCCGGCTTGGTCCCCATTCTTGAGCCTGAAGTAAACATAGATATTCCTGATAAGGCTGAGGCTGAGGAAATCATGGTCAAGGAAATCAAAGAACATTTGGCAAAACTGGATGATGATACACGTTTTATGTTCAAATTCACCATCCCGACAAAGGCGGGCCTCTTCAGTGAGATCATGAAAGATCCGCATGTTTGCCGTGTTGTTGCCCTCTCGGGCGGATATAGCCGTGAAAAGGCCAATGAGCTCCTAAAAGAGAATCCCGGCCTAATAGCATCATTCTCACGCGCCATGCTGAATGATATCCGCGCCCAGCAGACTGATGAAGAGTTCAACAAGGCCTTACAGGCAACCGTTGACAGCATATATGAAGCTTCTATTGTCTGATATATAACTAAATTGAAAATAAGCATTGGTTATAGCTTATAACCAATGCTTATTTTTTTGATCAATATCTTTTATTTCTCTTGCCTTTCTGATACCCTTGAATCAAGTTTTCCAACTGTCTTCATGGCAAGTGGAAGTTTTTTATTTAAACGGAGTACATATATGGAAAAAAATGAAAGCATTAAGATAAAAAAAGAAAGATCCCAACAAAACAAACCTGCCAACGATTTTGAGCACAGTCTTGAGGAGACGGACAGCCTGTTACTTCTCCAGGCCATGAATACGGGTAATGTCATTCTTCTGAATTCTCCGGGCATGAGGATAATAAAGACTGCCTTGTCGGTCCTTGTTTGCCTGGTCCTTGACTATTTTAGACACACAACCAACTACATTGATGCCGCAGTAGCCGCTGTAGTTTCACTGGGAACCTCAACTAAAACAACATGGAAGGCGGGTTTCAGAAGGATTATAGGCACTTTGGTCGCCGGTATCTACGGTTCCCTATTTCTTCAAATCTTTGTTGTTAGGCTGGGCATAAATCCCTTCGGTATAAAATACCTGGTTTTAGTGGCATTAATGCTAATACCGCTACTAACCCTGCTTTCCCATTTTAATCAGAATTCTTCTATCTGCATCGCCGCCATTGTTTTTCTCCTGATTTGCCTCAGAACCAACAATGATGTAAGCCCCTATTTATATGCTTTAAGACGGTGTTTTGATACGGTATTGGGCGTCATTATAGCTGTAATCATAAATTGGCTCCCCCCTTTGAACAAGCTTGGAGACTATTACGACAGTCGCCGAAAGCAGGCCTTTGAAAACTCTCTGACTATTCAAGACCGTATTAATGAGATTGAAAAGGAGCGGAATGAGACCAAGGAAGATAAAGATATTGAAGAATAATATTATAAAAATAAAAAGTCCGGCTCATTTTGGAGCCGGACTTTTTAATTCATTTGAACTTGACTCTTGAACATATCCTGATTAGATCAGGAAGAGTGAGAGTACCCATACTGCAAGCATTCCAAAGATTCCTTCGATAAATGTAACTGCAGTTTGTGTTTTGTATCCATCTTGGGCTGTCAATTCGCCGAAGTTTGTAACTACCCAGAAGTAAGAGTCGTTTGCATGTGAAACCGTCATTGCGCCTGCGCCTATTGCCATTACAACCAGGACAGCGCCCATTGTTGATCCCAGTCCCAATGCCGGCAGAAGAGGTGCAATAATTCCTGCTGTTGTAGTGATCGCAACGGTTGAAGAGCCCTGAGCCGTTTTAATGATAGCTGCCAAAAGGAAGGGGAAGAAAATTCCGACACTCTCAAGAACAGTAGCATTGTCAGTAATGAAGGTAACCAGATTTGTTGAAGCTATTACCTTTCCAAGAACTCCGCCTGCAGCGGTTACGAAAAGGATGGGTCCTGATGTCTTCAAGCAATCGTTGATTATTTCATAAAGCTTGTCGCCCTTCTTATTCTGAACCAGGAGAAGGATACCGAAGATAACACCGACAGCCAAGGCTATAATCGGAGTACCTAAGAATTTGAAGCAAGTGAACATGACTCCCTGCCAGTGCAGGATAGAAGCTACGTTTGACATAGCCATTAAGACTACAGGAATGATGATCGGAGCAAGCGACATAAATCCGCCCGGCAATGTACCGTAGGAAGCGACCAATTCCTCATAAGTCTGAACGATCTTCTGCTTTTCTTCATCATCTCCGGCCTTGATTTTCTTGCCGATATAATTTGCATAGAAATATGAAGCTACCAATGCAGGTATTGAACATACAAGGCCAAGTCCCATAACCAGGAGAAGGTCTTCCCCTGCACCAAGAGTATTTGCTGCAGCAATTGGGCCCGGTGTCGGCGGGATGAAAACGTGGGAAGCATATAAACCTGAAGAAAGACCGACGGACATGGCGACTGAAGAAGCCCCTGTTCTCTTTGTTAAGGCCTTCCTGATCGGATTAAGAATGACGAAACCCGAGTCACAGAATACGGGGATAGAAACAATCCATCCCATTAACTGAATGGCTATGACCGGATGCTTAGGTCCGACGACCTTTACAACCATGTCGGCCAGTTTCAGTGCTGCTCCTGTGCTTTCAAGTAATGAACCGATAATGGTTCCGAAAATAATAACAATACCGATGCTGGTAAATGTTCCGGCAAAGCCCTTGCCTATTACCGTTGCTATGCCTTGCTGTGCTACTTGACCGTCCGCACCTTTAACATCCAAAAGCGGGATTCCGCCAATGATGCCCAAAACGAAAGACACCAAAAGAATTGAGATAAAGGGGTGGATGTTCATCTTGCTTATCATGAAAATCATGATAATGATAGCCAACACAAAAGCTACCAATAGAGATAAACCTGTCATAAGAAAGCCTCCTTATGCATCAATGAGAACAACTGCAAAGTCATTCACATTAGTTCCTGTGGGACCGGTAATAATGAGGCCGCCCACTTTTTCCAATGCCTGATAAGCATCATTGTCTTGAAGGGTTTTATAAATTGATATGCCCTTGTCGGACAATTTGTTTTTAGTTTGTCCGTCAACATAGCCTCCTGCTGCATCTGTAGGCCCGTCAGTTCCGTCAGAACCGACGCTGAAAACCGCTACATTGTCAAGTCCTGCAATTTTCTCTGCCGCTGCTAAGGCTATTTCCTGATTCCTTCCTCCCTTGCCTTTTCCGGTCAAATATACAACTGTTTCTCCACCGGCAATGAAGGCGATCTTTTTACCGTCATGACTATGGCTTCTTCCTATTGCTCCCAGGAAATATCCGGCTTCTTTGGCCTCACAATCCAGGAGTTCGGTTAAAATCATGGGCTCATAACCCATTTCCTTACAAGACTGGGCCGCAGCTTTGCAAAGATTTTTTACCGAACCCGTCACGATAGTTTCAACATTGTCCAGTTTTTTAGGAGTTTCTTTTTCAAGAACTTCCAAGGCCCGGTCACTTAATTTCAAGCCATATTTTTCAACTATTTTGCGGGCGCTCTCAGAATCGGTTGAGTCAGGATATGCAGGTCCTGAAGCTATTGAATCAAGGGGGTCTCCGATAATATCGCTAAGAACTATTGAAAATATAGAGGCAGGCTTGCATATCTCGGCAAATTTTCCACCCTTAACGGCGGAAAGCCTCTTTCTTATAGTATTTATTTCTCTGATGTCCGCTCCTGAGGCAAGCATCTGCTCGGTTACATATCCCATCTCCTCCTCATCAATAAGGGGGGATTCGAATAGGGCTGAACCGCCTCCGGAAACCAGGAATATAACTTTATCGTCTTCGCTGAGATTCTTCATTCTCTCTATAACAAAATTTGTTGCTTGAAAAGAATTCTTATCAGGAACCGGATGGCCGGCTTCAAAGCATTTGGTGTTCGGGATCTCCCCTGCCACATGTTCATACTTTGTTATGACATAGCCTTCCTTTAGCCTGTTCCCCAGATTTTTCTGAGCAGCCTCCGCCATTTTCCATGCGGCCTTTCCTATAGCCACCATATAAATGTCGCCCTTTACGGGGCCAAGATCTTTAAGTGCCAAATCTACCGCAGTGTCCGGTAAAACCTTATTAATACTGTCTTTTATTATTTTGTCCGCAACTTGTCTAAGCATTTTGAAACCTTCCTAAATCTAAAATTAAACGTTGTGCAAACGTTTACTCAACGAGTATTTTATATCAAAGCTTGAAAAAATCCTATACAAGATAATATTTTTTTAAATACCAAATAATGAATAATTTATATTTGTCGAAATTTGAATTATAGAATCATGTAAAGTATATGGGCAGCAAAACCTGCAAAAAGTCCCCCTATCGTATGGCTGAAAATTGATCTTCCTGTCAGATCCTTGCAACCCAGAGCCTCCATCATGGCGACGTGGGTTGAGAGGTATCCTGACCAGCACATGCATATAGCTGTAAATACGGCAATGTCGTTACCTGTGACTGAACCTATACCCGCCATATTTTTTACAACGCCGATAGCGGCTCCGGCTGATCCGAGTGCTGTTATAGGAACAGCTATGGCCTCAGACGTCGAGAAGCCGAACAGGGGCTTTATGATAAAAGAGAGCTTTTGACCCAGCCAAGGAAGAACAGGTACACCTTCCCCTGCAGCTCCGGTATAAGCTCCGCCCGGTCCTGCGCCATTGGTCAGCAAAAGTACTATGGTACATATTCCTAAAACACCCGGCACTATGGCCAAGCCCATATCAACCCCTCTTTTACCGCCGTCAAGCAGGGCTTCAATAAACCTCTGGCCCACGCTACCGGACCTTACTATTCTCATATTGGATGGCAGATGATCATTAACATTTATTTGCTCGTCTTTAGTATTTATATATTTCTTCTTTGTAGCCCTCAGCATAAGTCTTACGCTCACTACGCTTCCGAAAATGGCCCCGATATTTCCAAGCAGGGCTGCCTTAAGTGCCCC
Organism: uncultured Tissierellia bacterium; assembly: GCA_947253765.1. Taxonomy (GTDB): domain Bacteria; phylum Bacillota; class Clostridia; order Tissierellales; family Peptoniphilaceae; genus Khoudiadiopia. Next base: position 19,893 of record CAMYAK010000004.1, on the reverse strand, counting down.
GTCAACCGGCAAGGCCATCATGGTTGTTGTGGTTATAAGCCCCATTCCGAAAGCTGTACCAAGGTTGGTCAAGGCCGGCTTCTGATAATTCTTAAAATAGCGAATAAAGTTTTCCTCTGTTGCCAGGGTCAGAATGGCGGGATTATCCGACAGGTAGCAGTTCAAAATACCTAGGGAAGCTGCCCCGGGCAAGTCATAAATAGGCTTCATAACAATAGAAAGAATCTTATTTACCAAGGCAATTAATCCGAATTCGGAAAAAAGACCGGAGATAGCACCTGCCATGACTGAAATAGCCATTATGAAAAAGCAGGTGTGCATAAGGTTTTCATAGGCAGTGTTCATTAGGGTCATAAGCATGTTGGTAGCCCCCATAACGCTCCCTATACTAATAAAGAATCCAAAAAATACTACAAGAAAGAGAAAACTTTCAAGTCCGAAAATTTTCTTCAGTTTTTGTTCATCACCGGTCATATTGCCTCCTAAAAAATACAATTTTATAAATTATACCAGATATGACAGATTTTCTAAGAGCTTTAAGCTATATAGTTTTTAATACTTTAATATTGAGCAAAAATATGGGCAAAATCAGGGCATAAAATAAATTTTTTGTATTATTTTCTAAAATCCGACCTTTTTAGTCAATTTTCTCTTGCAAGTGTTTGTGAAATATAATAATATTCAATCAGGAGTAAGGTTACCCCTTTCGGGTGGCTTTATATTGGAAGGCAGGAAATCGTTTGAATCAACTGTTTCAGGACGGTTTCCCGGTTAATAAATAGGAGGAATATATGGCTTTCAAAACAACAGAGCAGCATGAAGAACTGCGTAAAAAGGTTCGAGAGTTCGCAGAGAACGAAATTAAACCTATCGCTTTTCAGCTGGATAAAAACGGCGAATTTCCTAAGGAGATCGTTAAAAAGCTTGGCGAAATGGGCTTGATGGGCATCCCCTATGAGAAAGAATATGGCGGTGCAGGACTTGACGTAATTTCCTATGCTATTGCAGTTGAGGAGTTATCACGTGTTGACGGCGGTTGCGGCGTTATATTGTCAGCCCACACTTCACTCGGTTCTTACCCCATAGCTGCTTACGGCACAGAAGAGCAGAAGAAAAAATACCTGACTCCCTTGGCAAAAGGTGAAAAACTCGGTGCTTTCGGTCTTACTGAAGAGAACGCCGGTTCTGATGCGGGCGGCACTGAGACAACAGCTATTCTTGAAGGCGATCATTACATATTGAATGGTGGCAAAATCTTCATTACAAACGCACCACGTGCAGACATATATACAGTATTTGCAGTAACAACTCCGGGAATCGGATCAAAGGGAATTTCAGCTTTCATAGTTGAAAAAGGCTGGGAAGGCTTCAGCTTCGGCGATCCCTATGATAAGCTCGGTATTCATTCTTCCTGCACAGCAGAACTTATCTTCAACAATGTTAAGGTTCCTAAAGAGAACCTCCTGGGTCAGGAAGGCCAAGGCTTCCGTATTGCTCTGTCAACACTTGACGGCGGTCGTATCGGAATTGCTTCACAGGCTCTCGGTATTGCCCAGGGTGCTTATGAAGCAGCTCTTCAATATTCAAGAGAAAGAGTTCAGTTCGGCGGACCGATTGCCCAGCAGCAGATGGTTTCAGCAAAATTGTCTGATGCCGCTACTGAAATTCGTGCCGCACGTTTCCTCGTATACAGTGCTGCAGAACTTAAACAAAACCATGAACGCTATGCTATGGAAGCTGCTATGGCAAAGATGTATGCTTCAGACATGGCCATGCGTGTAACGAATAATGCCCTCCAGATCTTCGGCGGTTCCGGATATATCAAGGGAGTCGATGTTGAGCGTCATTTCCGCGATGCCAAGATCACAACCATTTATGAAGGTACCAACGAGATCATGAGAGTTGTCATTGCCGCCAATATCATCGGCCGTATGACAAGGAAGAAGAACGAAGGCAAGGCTGCTGTCGTCCAGAAACGCGGCCCGATAACAGGAGATCGTAAGAGGGAGATCATTAAGGCTGATACTGCTCAGGAAGCTGTAGATATTCTTGTTGAAAAGCTGAAAAAAGATGGCCATGACTTCACCGTAGGCGTTCCGATGGATACCCCGGTAAGCGAAGCCGAGCGTGTCGTTTCCGTCGGTAAGGGCATTGGCGAAAAGGCCAATATGAAACTGGCTGAAGACCTGGCCAAAGCTTGCGGTGCCGCTCTCGGATCATCACGTCCCGTTGCTGAAACATATAAGTACCTCCCCCTCAACCGCTATGTCGGTATGTCCGGTCAGAAATTCAGCGGCAACCTCTACATTGCCTGCGGTATTTCAGGTGCTGTTCAGCACTTAAAGGGTATCAAAAATGCTTCAACTATAGTTGCAATTAACAAGAACGGCAATGCACCTATCTTCCATAACTGCGACTATGGCATTGTAGGCGATATACTTGAAATTATGCCGCTTTTGGCAAAAGCATTGGATACCGGTGCTAAGAAGCCGGCTCCTCCGATGAAGAAGGTTCGTCATTCAAAACCGAAAAAATTAGCTCCCACATACGGAGTTTACGTATGCACCGGCTGTGGATATGAGTATGTCCCCGATGAAGGCGATCCGGATGGTGAAGTAACACCGGGAACATATTTCGAACAGATTCCTGACGGCTGGGTCTGCCCCGAGTGCGGAAGCGAAAAGTCCGAATTCATTGAAGAAAAGTTCCCTGCTGACCGCAGATAAGTTGAGCTTAAAATAAGGAGGAAAAGATGAATTTCCATTTTGCAACACGAAAAGTAACTGACGACCTGTATTGGGTCGGTGGCAACGACTATAGACTTGCCCTTTTTGAAAATATTTTTCCCATTCCTGAAGGAGTCGCTTATAACTCATATCTCCTTCTCGATGAGAAAACAGTATTGATTGACTCAATTGACTGGTCAGTCACCCGTCAATATATCGACCATGTTGACGCCCTCTTAAAAGGCCGTAAGCTCGACTACCTGATCATTCACCACATGGAGCCTGACCACTGCGCAGCTATCGAAGAGATCGTTATTCGTCATCCTGACGTTATAGTTATCAGCAGCGAGCAGGGCATTGAAATGATGCACCAGTTCGGTCACAGCCTACATGAAGACCATCTGAAGATCGTAAAAGAAGGCGATACTGTGAACTTCGGTAAACACACATTCGCATTCGTAGAAGCTCCAATGGTTCACTGGCCTGAGGTCCTGATCAGCCTTGACGTTACAAACGGAGTCCTCTTCAGTGCGGACGCTTTCGGTTCATTCAAGACACTTGACGGCCGCCTCTTCAACGATGAAGTTGACTGGGACCGTGATTGGCTGGATGAAGGACGTCGCTACTATACAAATATCGTAGGAAAATACGGGCCTTTCGTTCAAGCACTTCTTGCCAAGGCAGCTCCCCTGCTTCCCAAGGTTAAGTTCATTTGCCCTACACACGGACTTGTATGGCGTAATAATTTCGGCTACCTCTTGGACAAGTACAACAAGTGGTCATCATATGAACCTGAAGTTCAGGGTGTTCACATCGTCTTCGGTTCAATGTATGGAAATACGGAATACGCAGCCCAAGTTCTTGCCATAAAGCTTGCTGAGCGCGGAATCCATGATATCAAGATCCATGATGTTTCAAGCACTGATATCTCCTACCTGATCTCAGATACTTTCAAATACTCACACCTGGTATTGGCAAGCCCGACCTACAACCTGCGCATCTATCCGCCTATGCACAACTTCCTCTATGATATGATGGCTCTCAATGTTCAGAACAGAACTGTCGGCATCATAGAGAACGGTACATGGGCAGCTACAGTAGGTGACCTCATGGAAGAGTACCTTGATAAGAACATGAAACTCATTGATATCTTCAATGAGCGTGTCACGATAAACTCTGCTCTAAACGAAGCTAATGCCGGAGATATGGATGCCCTGGCTGATGCCATTGCAAATTCAATAAAAGCTTCAAGTAAAAACGAAGAAGCTCATGAGGAGCCCAAAAAGGAAGGCGATAAAAAGCCCTTTCGTGACAACAAAAGATAAAGAAACTGCTAAAGAAAAGGAAATGCCTCACCATCACAAAGGATTCTTTGGAAAGATAAAAGGCTTTTTCGGCGATTAGTAAAATAGAAAGCAGGAGAAGGAAATGTATCCCTTCTCCTGCTTTTTTTAATTAACTTATACTTAAATATTACCTAGGCTTTTTATACCCCAATTTCGGGATTTGTCCTGTTGAAAATTTAATTATTTGCGACAGGGCCAACAATATTGCAAAAGAAATAAGGAACGTAATATCGGCATTCCGCGTTATAGGCATGAGTTTAGTTACCAGCAAGGATCCTAAAAGCATCTGCAAGCAATAGAGCTCAAGTGATAGACTTCCAATAAAATTCAAGACTTTAGGTTCAAAGCTTGAAAATATCGAGTCGGTTATAAATAAGAGCCCAAGACTGTGCGGTATGGCGAGAACATAGAAGCTATAAGTAAAGATATAATTTGTTCTTTGCATAAAGCCATATTTCCAAGTGAGGAAAAGACCTGCAATCAGCAGAGGAATTCCAATACATAGTTTCTTACTCATGCTTATTTTCCCTTCGCATTGGGCCAAATAGCCGCCAATAAAAACCACAGGAAGTCTGCATAGCAGAATATTAACACTATGATTGTCGGTCGCTTTCTCCAGCAAAGTCATTACCAAGCCCCAAATAATCACAGCAATGATCAGGGCTTTGTTCCTCCCCTGCTTTTTAATAAGCCGGACATAAAAAGGCAGGATCAGATAAATCATCATTAGAGCGGGGATGAACCATAAAAACGATCCTCCCCCGCTTTTAATAAGTTCCAAGCCTAAAAGAGTGGGCATCAGCTTATCCACCGTAACATTGCCTATTGCCAGGCCCAAAATACAGCAAATAATGAATAGCGGATATATTCTCAGAAACTTTCTCTTTATATATTTGAAATAATTATCGGTATTTGAGAAAAACGCCATGTATCCTGACATGAAAAAGAAAATATCCACTCCGACATAGGCCGTCATCAAAATATATCTCAATATCAACGATGGCAAGTCCTGACTCCTGGGCATGGGCAAAAGATGATACAAGATCACCAGCATAGCCGCCAAGCCCATTATGGCCTGTTTACTTTGTTTTAAACTCATATTAAACTAACCTGTTATCTACTTTGATGCACTTTTAATATCCAGAGTCTGGAGATTGTTATCTCCCACCAGCTTAGTGAAATTATCCTTAATCTTGCCGTAGGCGTCCTTGAAAGTCATCACCATAAGAACGTAGTGATCATTATAAATAACTTTGCCGGTTTCGGCCTGAACGCAAAGCCACTTATTAAGATCAGCCTTGGCAGCTATTTTCTTTGCAATTTCTTTTCCATTGCCGTCCTTGCATTTAACGAGAACCATGGAGTGGGGAGATGATGAAATACTTGTTTCTGAGCATGCAGCTTCTATTCCCTTAACCCATGAAATAAAGCTGTAATCCTTAAAATTCGATTTGTTGAGTGCAAATATATCCGCAGAAGGGATATTTGCACCCTTGGAAATCTTTCCCAAAGCATCTGTCAATTTCCCTATATCTTTTGAATTTTCAGGTTTTTTAGCCTGGGGTTTCTTATCTTCCGGCTTCTTTTCATCAGGCTTCTTGTCGCCGGGCTTTTCCTTACTTTCATCCGGTTGGCTCTGAGAACTTGATTCCGACACTTCTGAGCTTTCTTCACTTGATTCGCTGCTTACAGATTCCTGACTAATGGATTCCTGACTGCTTGATTCTTGGCTCCCCATATCAGGCTTGTTGCTCGTGCCACAGGCGGCAAGCGATACTGACAGCATCAGACAGGCAATTAAAAGACTTGTTTTTTTCATAAAATTCTCCTTGTTTTTAAATTTGTCGTTATTATATACAAACAATTGTGAGAATTTTTGTTTGAAATAAGTGATTTTTGTGTAGAAAATCAACACAGTTTGTTCTTATGCCTATTTTTGAATTCTTATATATTGAGGCCCGGGCATTTTAAAGCCGTGAGCCTTTAAAGCATCAAATAGGGCGTTTTCCATAATCATCTTATTTTTCCCCACCTCATCATATGAAGTGAAGAATTGGATATAAATCCTGAATCCGTTGGGGTCCAGGCTGGCCCTGATTTTCGGCTTATAGTCTCCTCCCATAGATTTCACAGCCTTCTTAAAGTGGTCCATAGCCTCCTCATCATAATTTTCAATCATTTTAGTATATCTTTCATAGGCTATTTTCCCCGCTATTTCCAAGGCCTTTTGACGGTCTGAATCCGCATCAATCAAAATATAGACATCCTGCATAACAAAAGGGTCTTTGCGATTATAATTGTAAACCGGCTTATTGAATATGGAACGATTTGGAATAGAAACATACCTGCCCGTGGGGCTCATGCAATAAATCTTAGGTTCATTATTTTATGCTTTTTCTTATCGTCTTCCATGGCATGATCGAGTGTTTTGGAAATAATAAGCCTAAGAATATAAATTACTAAAAATATGGCCAGTGATACGCTTATCTTCTCTATGAATGAATGGCTGTCATCTCCAATATCTCTTAAATATTCAAAATAACCCTGCAATTTATCCTCCCTTTTTTAAGCTAAAAATTTTATTTATTTAAATAGTGGCTTTCATCTATGGTTTTTATGAGGTATGAAAGGTCATCGTACCTTGATGTATCCGATGTCGACCCAATGCTTATGATTAAAAATTCCTTCTTACCCGTATCATAAAGTACAATCAAATTATAGTCGTCTCCTAAAGATCCGGTTTTAACACCCTTGACCCTCTCGTTATAGTAGTCTTTTTCTTCAGGATTTAGGAACTTGTTTGTGTTCTTCCAAACCTTTTTAGTTCCGTTCCTGAGCTTAACTTTATAAAAGGGCTTAGAAACAATTTGACGGAACCAATCCTCTTCCAACAAGATATCACATACAGATTTTAATTCATTCGCCGTTGTTGTAGCTTCGTAGTCATATCCGCTGGGATCCAGAATCTTGGTGTTTTTCCAAGACCTTTCTTTTATATGTTTGTTAAGATCTTTTATAAAAAGAGAAATTTTCTCTTTAGAAGTCTTTGCCTCAGGGTGCTTGAGTCCACCGACATAGTCAGCAACTACATAGGCCGCATCATTTCCGGACGGCACCAACATAGCTGCAAATAGCTCCTTTAAGGTGTAGGTTTCTCCGTCCTCCAGCTTGGCTGAAGAAGAGCCTTTTTTAACGTTATCAAGTGCTTCCTGCTTAACCTTGATCTTCGTATCAAGCTTTAAAAGTCCTTTTGCATATTCAATAGTAAAGAGTTTGGCGAGGCTGGCAGGGTGCTGTTTTTCATCCTCCAATTTAGATACATATATATTGTCATCAGTCCTGTCAATCACAAGCATTGATTTTGCATTATATGTGTTTTCGGTATCAAAGCTCATGTTCCTGATTTTATTCTTAAAAAATCTGAAACTTTCGGGCCGGCTTGCATAAAACATAAAAAAAATAACCGCTATTAATAGAATCGGAAAAATTAGCTTTATTCTTTTCTTTGATGGCCTCTTTTTTTGGCCGGGTCTTCTTTCTTGCATTAAAGAACCTTTCTTTATGTTTACATATATGTTGATAAAGTCTACGTCTACCATCTAAATTATTCACTTATTCCTGCTTTTTTCAAGTGAAAACAAAAATTCCCCCATATGCTTCGTGCGTATGGGGGAATTCAGTTAAATCCTGATTTTAAATGTTTTGCTCTTATTTTGATCCGAGTTCACGGTCAATGATCATTCTTGCTGAAATGTTGTCTCCGGCTAATGTGAACTGGTCGACGATTTCACGTGTTACATCCTCTTCTTCCGTCTGTTCGGCAATGAACTGATGCATAAAGATTTCTGTTGAATAGTCATCTGCTTGTTTTGCCAAGTCATGAATCTTATAAATACGCTGTGAAACCTTCTGCTCATGTTTAAGGACAGCTTCAGCTACTTCAAGTGGTGCTTTTTGGTTTGCCTCTGCAATATCAATCTGATGCAGGGTCGGCTTTACTCCACGCTTATGCATGAAAGCTATAAAGGATTTTGCATGGGCCAATTCCTCTTCGTAATGGTCTGAAAGCCATTTTGAATAGCCCTTATAGTTCTGCTCTTCCATAGCTAAAGACAAGCCTAAATATAGATAGCCTGAATAGAGTTCAAAATTGATTTGTTCATTTAAAGCTTCAATGATTTTCTGATCCATCTTTTTCTCCTTAAATACAATTATTATGCAGACAGATATTATTAAAACCGTTCATGGTATAGGCATTTTTTATAAAAAAAGTCCATACCAAAAGCCCCTAACGGAGCCGTAATTAAAATACCCATGACAGCAACGGATAAAACAATTTTTCCACACTCTAATCCTGCGGCTAAAGGGACTGCTCCAATGGCTGCCTGTACGGTCGCCTTAGGCAGATAAGAAACTATACAAAACAGCTTTTCCTTTTTTGATATAGGCGTTCCAATAAGACTCAAATAAACGCCAAGTGTTCTGAAGACCAAGGCCCCTAAAATTAATATTAATGCCGGTAATCCCGCATTCAATGTATAGCGTATGTCAACCGCAGCCCCAACAAGGACAAAAAGTATGAGTTCTGCAGCCAACCATAGCTTCCCAAATTTCTCAGAAAGTCGTTTGGAAACAAATTGTGGACTTTTATTCCTGATCATGACAGCCATGCTTACAACGGCCAATAATCCTGATATGGCAATCTTTGCCTCCAGCCATGTTTCTATTGCCATAAGTAGAAAAGCTAAGGCCATAACTATGATCACCTTCATGCTGTTTCTTATATAGTTTTTACGGGCATAGGCTGTCTCAAAAAATAATGACAGGCCATATCCCGAAATAAGACCAAGTATAACTCCTAAAACAATTGACAGGGGAATATTGGCAAAATTCATAAGGTTTGCTCCGGTCCCCCGGGCCATGCCTAAGAAGCTGGTAAAAAGCACAATTACAAAGATATCATCGCATGAAGCCCCCGCCATAAGCATCTGTGGAATACCCTTCTCAGTGCCGTAGCGGTTCTCAATATAATAAACCATTCTTGGCACAACAACAGCCGGTGAAACAGCCGCCAATACAGCCCCCATAACCGCCGCCTCTACCCTTGTAATGCCCAAGAGCATCGGTCCAAGCACAAGGTAACCTGCAATTTCAAATGTGGCAGGAAGAAAAGATAGGAGGATAGCCGGACGGCCAACTTTTATCAGGTCTTTCCAATCAAGCGAAAAACCCGCCTTAAGCAAAATTATAATCAGGGCCATTTTTCTAAGGTCAGAAGAAATTGAAAGGATTGAAGGATCCAAAAAATCCAAAACATACGGTCCCAGGACTATGCCTGTAATTAGCATGCCTATAATACCCGGTAATTTTAATTTCCGGCAAATTTCAGCCATTGCCAGGCCGACAAGAAAAATAAGTGACAATGAAGTTAACATATACTCCTCCTTAAAGCAACATTTCTAAATGTTTATTAGAATTCTTTGTAGAAGTCATCAGCTTTAAAGCGGTTTAGGTTGCCCAGGGGAGAACCTCATTCCCTCAAGTAAGGTTAAAATAAGTGATTATATTTGTCAATAATTGCTCTACATTGTGGATATGGTTAAACCAAACGAAGCAATCTATATTATAATCTAATCTATAAGAACATAAGGAGTGGCTTATGGAAGAAAAAAGAAAGCTAAAATTTATTTTCTATGCATTTACAGGCCTGCTCATAATCGGTGTTATAGGCTATATGGTATTTTTAAAAATAGGCTTTATAGATGCTCTTTATATGACGGTTATAACCATATCAACAGTCGGCTTCGGTGAAGTCGGGACCACAAGCCCGCAATCAGAGTTGTTTTCAGTATTTATGATTTTTTTTGGCGTGGGTATTGTCGGCTATGCCTTTACAACACTTGTAGCTATGCTTGTGGAGGGAAAGGTCTCAGATTTATGGAAGGGAAGCAAAATGGATAAGAAAATTTCCGCTTTAAAAGATCACTACATAATATGCGGTTCGGGAGAATTGGCAGAAGTTATAATAAATAAATTTGTACATGAAAAGATGAATTTTGTAGTCATAACGGATAAGCGTGAGGACCTGGATGACTATAGCCACCATGATATTTTGGTAGTAGAGGGTCAATCCACTGAAGAAGGGGTTTTGAAGCGGGCCGGAGTTGAAAGGGCCAAGGGTCTGATTTCCGCCTTGGATACCGAAGTTGACAATATAGTAACCGTGCTTACGGCAAGAAATCTCAACAGCCAAATATATATTATCTCGAATTCCACCAGCAAATCAGGAAGCGAAAAATTGCTGAAGGTTGGGGCAAATAAGACCCTGTCTGCTGTTGAAATAAGCGGCAAGCGTATGGCCTCACTTATGATAAAGCCCCATGTCATATCCTTTTTGGATGTGTTTACGCAAATTGGAGGAGTGGAGCTTGATCTTGAAGAAGTTATTGTAAAGAAGGACTCTTACCTGGAAAATAAAAATTTACTCCAGGCTCAAATTCCCAGCAAAACCGGTCTTACTGTCCTGGCTATAAAAAAGATTGAGGATGATAAAATGCTCTTCAATCCCCCAATTGACTATACTTTTAAAATCGGCGATGTTCTTATTGTTCTGGGACGTGAGGATCAGGTGGATAAATTAAGACATTTAGGTGATGAAATAAAATAATCTTAGTAAAAAAGTGTTAAACTTGTTTAGGTAAAATTCGATTTAAGATTTATTTTTGTTGGTGTGAATAACTTTATTGGAGATTTGTGGTGAAAAATTTAAAAGAATTCTTAAAACGTAAAAATGTAATTATTTCCTGGCAACGCTACGGGATCGATGCCTTGGGCGCTATGGCCCAGGGACTTTTTTGTTCCCTGTTGATCGGTACAATCCTCAACACCATGGGCATGCTCATGAACCTGCCCTTTCTTACTCAAACGGTAGCAAGTATATCGGGAATTGACTATACAGTGGGCGGCTTGGCTATGGCAATGAGTGGGCCCGCTATGGCTGTGGCTATCGGCTATGCCCTTAAATGCCCTCCCCTGGTCTTGTTTTCTTTGACAACAGCAGGCTTTGCTTCAAACGCCATAGGCGGTGCGGGAGGCCCCTTGGCAGTCCTATTTGTTGCCATCATAACTGCTGAAGTTGGAAAAATGGTATCCGGTGAAAGCAAGGTCGATATCCTGCTTACGCCCCTGGTAACTATAGGCGTGGGTATGTTCCTATCCTGGCTGATTGCTCCCGGTCTTGGTCGCTTGGCCATGTCTTTAGGTAAGGCCATAATGTGGGCTACAGAGCTACAACCCTTCCTGATGGGAATTTTTGTCTCGGTTTTAGTCGGAGTGGCCCTGACCCTGCCCATTTCCTCTGCGGCCATATGTGCAGCTCTGGGCCTGACAGGCCTGGCCGGCGGTGCCGCCTTGGCAGGTTGCTGTGCTCAGATGATAGGCTTTGCGGTTATCTCATTTAATGTTAACGGCTGGGGCGGGCTGATCTCGCAAGGTATCGGAACTTCCATGCTGCAGATGCCTAATATTGTCAAAAACCCCAAGATCTGGATTGCCCCTACCCTGGCTTCGGCTATCACAGGCCCCATGGCAACCTGCCTTTTCAAGATTCAAATGAACGGGGCCGCCATAAACTCAGGCATGGGCACTTGCGGTCTATGCGGACAAATCGGAGTCTTTACCGGCTGGGTCAAAGACATTGCCCAGGGCAGCAAGGCGGCCATAACATCCTTTGACTGGCTGGGCCTAATTTTAATCAGCTTTATCTTGCCGGCTATATTTGCAATGTTAATCCACTTGGTATGCAAAAAACTACAACTTGTTAAGGATGAAGATCTAAAACTGGGTTTGTGATATCGATCCTTAATCTTGTCAAATATTGATCCGTTTTGAGAGGACTATTTCTATGCTATTTAAAAATAAATGGTTAAATCAAGCACTTAAGAAGAATATTTGGATTACTGTTTTTGCCATGCTTTTTAATGCTTTAGCTGCGACTTCATGGGTATTGCTGTCGTTTTCTCTGTCCTGGCTAATGGACGGATATTATGCGGGACCTGCGGCTTTTAACCATGCTGCTCTAAAAGTCATGGGCTTATTAGCCTTGATGATGCTCATGTATTTTATTTCAAACTGGGTTCGTGCCATATATATCAGGCACATTAACTCTTATGTCCGTAATGAGATCTCAAAAACCCTGATAGCAAACACGTCAGACTTATTATCAAGCAAGAACACAGGAAAGAAAATTTCCTGGTATTTGAATGATGTCGATGAATTGGAAAATAAGTACTATTCAAATATTATCGATGTAACCTACAATTTGACCATGATAATTCTTACCTTTGTGGCAATAATTAAGGTTCATTGGCTTTTTGCCATTGCTGCCGGCGTCCTCTTCTTGTTTTCTCTCTTGGTGCCAAGCCTGGTTAATAAGCATGTTGAGCGGGCCCAGCATAATCTAACTGTTTCCAAGGAGGAATACACTGAGAATGTCCGCGATAATTTGGAGAGCGTCTATACTCTTTTCTTTGCGGATAAGTTGTCCTATTTTCTGAGACGCATGTCCGGTACCGATAGGACTCGCGAAAAGAAATATTACCAATATAATCTGACAATGGCTAAAACTAACACTGCCCTCTTCTTTGTAAATTTTCTCTCACAGGTAGGATTGATGATATTGGCACTGTATATAGCCAGCCTGGGCTATGCAGGACCGGGAAGCGTCTTAAGTATAGGGGCTTTATCGGGTAACTTGTTTAACGGCATACAGGGATTAATGGCCTCCTTGGCCGTCATATCTTCCGTCTCCGCTATAACAGACAAGTATCAGTTAGATGGCGATGATAAAATCAAGAAGCTGAACGAGGGAATAAAGGAAATTGAATTCAAAAATGTCGATTTCAGCTATGGTGACAGAGAAATACTTAAAAACTTTAACTATAAATTTATCAAAAATAAGTATGCCTTGCTTGGTGAATCAGGCAGCGGAAAATCCACTCTTATGAAACTGATGCTGGGAATAAATCAGGCAGACAAGGGCCTGGTCTCGGTAAATGCTGATGATATAAAAGATTTGAATTTAAAGTCATATTTTAAACATCTATCCTACATAGAACAGAATATTTATTTGATCAATGATACTATTCGCGAAAATATCCTGCTGGGAAGCGACATTTCAGAAGATAAGCTTGATAAAATAATTAAAGTTGCCAAGTTGGATAAATTTATTGAAAGCCTGCCAAATGGGCTTGAAACCCGGATCAGCTCCAACGGTCAGCAAATTTCCGGTGGTGAAAAGCAGCGCATTGCTATTGCCAGAGCCTTGGTTAAAGATATTGATTTTCTATTTATTGACGAGGCCACATCCCAGCTTGACCCTGCCAATCGGGCGGATGTTGAAAAAATCTTGCTTAGCTTGGACAATGTCGGAGTCATTATGATCAGCCATAACTTTGACGCTGAGACATTGGCTAAATTTGATGCTGTAATTGAGATATAGGGGCCCCGGACCCTACTCCGGCCTTTATATTTTATATCCCTATAGGAATAACTATTGACTTTTATCTTGCCTGGTCGGGATTTGTTATAGAAATCGAATCCAAGCCATAGTGGTAAGCGAACCACTGATTGAACCAATATTTTGGATCTTCCCTCAAATGATATGTTTGGGACAGCGGATTGTAGGTGTTCTTTGGGAGGTCAAACTTCTTTACCTTGGGATTTTTATTGCCCTTTGCGACCTGGGCCCCTATCTCCATCAAAGTCTCCCTGTGTTGATCATAGGAAGTCTTGATCGAAATATAAGCATCCTTGTAGACCCAAAGACTTGCCCCAAGCAAGGCCAGGGTTATGACCAGGGCTTGCCCCTTTGATAGGGAAAGATTCAGGTCCCTTATTTGATAGGAAATTCCAATGATCATAAAGAGGACCGGCCAGAGCCAAGACCTTTCGGCCAGGTTGGGAGTGAAATATAGGACCAGGGACCCTGCTAAAGCGGCAAGGACAAAGATCAGCCCTTCTATTGAGGGCTTTTTTCTTTTCACCAGGTAAAAAATGAAAAGTCCCAGATAAATAGTTAAAAATATACCGATTGTATTCCAGGTTTTTTCCAATGTAAGTAAGAGGTGGACCGGTAGGTCCGCATGTGGTGCCTGTCCCGCCCTGATCATGTTTCCGGGAGCCAGGACCTGGTAGACCAGCCCCAGACAGGTTGCCAATACAGCTATGTAAGGCCCCGGGCCAAGCCTTCTTCTTTCCCACTTCCACTTCAGAATAAATAGGGCCTGGACCATAATTACCATGCCTGCCCCGTTTTCACTGGCCCCTCCTGCCAAGGCCCCAAAGATTATGGCCAAGAGCTTTGGAAAGTCCTGCTTCCTATCCCAATTCACAGAGGCTAAAATGGCCAAGAGAATAAATATTGCCATCCAGAGGTAGTTGGCAGCACCTGACTTCCACAAGACTGCCGGGCCGAACTGGGGAATAAAAAGGAAAAGTAAGCAGTACAAACAGGTATAGGCCTTCCAGGTCCAGAACCTCGGTGACTCGAAAATGAGATCAGCCAAGACCGGACCAAGAATAACAAAGGCCAGTGAATTTACTATATTAAAAAATGTTGGACCTAGGGCCAGGGCTCCTTGGAGTAAAAAGTGGGCCAGGCTCCGGCCGTTTCGCATAAGGTAGTGGTTGTTTATTGATTTCACTAAATCCCCAAGGCTCGATACCCTTGCAGTACCTGATGACGGCAGAGGCCCCTCGTAGATGTATAGGTAGGTTATATCGTCAGATGTGTAGATTGTATAGGTGTTCAGGATAAAAAGTGCCAGGAAAACCAAGGCCATAGTTATCAGTATTTTCTTTTTAGTCATGGCTCCCCCTTCTCACCCACAAGTTTTTGATTTTAATCAAACATAATTATCTATTAATCTCATAGAAATTTAAAGTAACATTTTTATCCAATTTATCGAGATGGACTTCTTCTTTTTTTATAAATGAAAAACCCGCTTTTTCTATAACCCTATTAGAGCCTATGTTTTCCACCATTGCCCTAATTACTATTTTCTTATAACCAAGCTCAAACAGGTAATTTACCATGGCCTTGCAGGCCTCCGTCATGTAGCCTTTTCCCCAATATTTTTTTGCTGAAATGTATCCGATCTCGGGACATACCTCGCTAATAAATCTTGGCACGTCTATCATACCCATGACTTCAGAAGTTTCTTTGTTTTCAATGGCAAACCTTATGGTTTTCTCTTTTTTATATTCACTTAGCCAAAGGTCCAGAATTTCTTTTGTATCCTCCTTGGCTTTATGGGTTGGAAATGTTACATACTTCGTAACTTCCTCGTCTGAAGCCCAGTTAAATATAGGATCCAAATCGCTTTCTTTTAGCTTCCTGAGGATTAATCTTTCCGTTTCTATCATGCTAAATTCCTCTCTTAGAATAATGTTATAACTATCTTAACTCCCGGATTTTTGATGTTTCAACTCTCATTTTTAAACTTCAACAATTAGAACTCTTTCATCTCCGGCAGGGATCTCACTTTCAATATTCCCATGATTAAAAAAAGCCGCTCCGCCTCTAGCTATTTCATGGCTGCTCTTATCAAGACAATATGAGTTAACGTATAATACCTTTTTCCCACATTTCGCAGCTTGTTCCGCATATTCATATTTCAGACTCTCATTCCAATCTTTATAGTGAAAGTCTGTATATACAGGCCAGAGAACTATATCAGCGTTCAAACTCTTCATTTATTGCAGTTCTCTTCAAACCATAAATCTCCACACAAAGCAACTGAGATAGATTTATTTAAGTAATTAAATTTTTCAAATCTATCCCCCTCAGCATAGTGAGAATCAGCAATTGACTCTTTCCAACCCTTTGAAACACGTCTGTAATTGTTGAGTATATTTTCTTCTTTATCTATAGTTAATTGACTGCTGTAAATCTTATTATCATCTTTCTCTATATATCCAGTGGTTGATTTTTACAATAAAAGAGAGACTCAAATGAACGAGTCTCCCCAATATTTGATGACATAGAGCCATTTTTTCTTAGATTCTATAATCCCTCATACTTCTTCCTGCTATTGCAACAGTAGACGCATTGTGTAAGAATGCTGATTTTGTGTTGGTCAAATATCCAAACACTCCTAAAATTACAAGTGCTCCATTGAAACTGATTATTTCTCTGTAATTCTTGTGTACTCTCTTTTCTAGTGCTTTGGCTATCTTTATAACGTCTATTAATTCCTTTAGTGAGTCTGATTTGATTGAGGTGTCTGCAATTTCTTTGGCTATATCTGATCCAGCATTCATAGAAATTCCTACGTCTGCTGAAGATAGAGCGATGGAGTCGTTGATGCCATCTCCAATCATAACTACTGTTCTTCCCATAGCTTTTTCTTTGTCCACATAGTTTTTCTTGTCTTCTGGAAGAACTTGTGACTCATAATAATCTAGTTCTAATTTTTCTGCCACTGCTCTTGCTGAGTTTTCCGCATCTCCTGTAAGCATAGCTATTCTCTTGATTCCTAATGCTCTAAGTGCTTCTATTGTATATTTTGCATCTTCACGTATTGGGTCGTCTATACAGATGACAGCGATTAGTTTTTCATCGTAGGCTAGGTATAGAAGTGAATAGTCTTCTTTTAGCTTTTCGATTTTCTTCTTTTGTTCTTCGTCTATCTCAATCTTTTCATCTTCTAATATAAAGTGAGCTGATCCTATGAGAGCTTCTTTGTCTTCTATCTTAGAGCTTATTCCGTGGGCAACTATATATTCTGGTTTTGAGTGCATTTCATCATGTTTTAAATTTTTGTCTTTAGCTGCTTTTACTACCGCATTTGCAATAGAATGTGGGAAATGTTCTTCTAGACAAGCTGCTATTCTTAGACACTCATCTTCGTCGTAGTCATAGAATGCAATTACCTTTTCTACCGTTGGTTGTGACTTGGTAATAGTACCTGTCTTGTCAAATATTATTGAATCTGCTTGGGCTAACTTTTCTAAATATCTTCCGCCTTTTACAAGGATTCCTCTTTCCGATGCGGATGATATCGCCTTCATGGTCGCTATTGGTATAGTCAACTTAAGGGCACATGAAAAGTCTACCATCAAGAATGATTTCGCCTTTATAAAGTTCCTGGTTAGTAGGTAGGTTGCTACAGCTCCTAAGAATGAGTACTTAACCATAGAGTCTGCCATGGATTCTGCTTTCTTTTCAGCTAGTGATTTATTCTTTTCACTTTCACCAATTAGTTCTATTATATGGTTAATCCTTGAGTCATCGTACTTTTTAATTGTCTTTACAAGGATGGCTCCTTCTTCTAATGCTGTTCCTGCGAATACTGTGCTGCCTTCAGTCTTCTTAACCGGCAATGACTCTCCTGTAAGAGAAGCTTCATTTACCATTCCAAATCCTCTTATGATTTCGCCGTCAACAGGGATCGTGTATCCCATACCAACTTCTACAAAATCGCCTATTTCTACATCTTCAAGATTTTTTAAATACTTCTTATTTCCATCTACTACGAATACTTTATCTACGTTTAGTTTAAGTGATTGGGCTAGATTTTCTTTTGATTTTTTAATGGTGTATTCTTCAAGTTCTTCGCCGAGCCCAAGTAGGAACATGATGTTGCCTGCATCTGCAAATTCACGATCTAGAATTGATACTCCGATTGCTGTTGCATCTAGAACATTTACGTTTAACTTGCCTTCTCTTAGACTCTTGAGTCCGGCCTTGATGTATGGAACAGCCTTCATTACAACCCATATTGGCCTAAGTGGCATTGGCAAAATATGAGCAAAGAATATTCTTCTATACATTGCATCACGCAAGATATGGAATAGTTCTCTTCCATCTTGAGGCACGAAGTCCGCATCATCTATTTCAAAATCCGCTAACTCTTCTAAGTCAAGATTCATGATAAATCTTGCAATATTGGGTAGATATTCTTCTTCGTAGTTTACAATAATGGAATTTGCAAGGGGTGAAACTTTACAAAATTTAACCCCTGCCAATTTTTCGACTTTGTACTTAATTTTGTTTACATCAGAATCCCTTAGCACGCCTTCGTAATTGAAACGGCATCTGCCATGGGTTCTACTAACAATACTTGCTATCATCTTACTTTGCTTAAATTATTTAACTTCTTCAGCTACTTTTTCGATATCTAAAGTAGCTTTCTTTTCAGCTTCTTTCTTTTCAGCTTCAGCTTTTTTAACTTTAGCTTCAGCGATGATATCTTCAGTAGATACTTTTACATTTTCAACAGTCTTGTCGATTTCTTCTTTTATTTTAAGTCCTCCGGCTACTGTGTTTACTGCTAACTTCTTAAATGTTTGTGAGGCTAAAACTTTGCCACCTATTGCTCCTACTACAAGACCTACTCCTAAATTTATTAATCTTCTTTTCAACATAATCTCTCCTTTTTATTTTAAATTTGTACTTTCAATATTTTTAACTATCCTACTCTATTTTATATTGTATACTCTAATTTTAAAAAAATCACTCTCAAAATATATTTTTGATAATGTAATTATCTTTTAATGGAGTTTGCACATTATCAAAATTATTTTAATCTAATCTATATTTCATTTTCCAAAAATCTGCCGTAAGCTTCGTTATCTTTTGCAATCTTTTCGCAGTGGTTGTATCCTTCCCAGATTTTTAGTTTGGATCCAGGAAGTCTTTTTTTTATGAATTTTTTTGCGTGTATTAAATTATTATCCTCAGATCCGTAGCAAAATATACACTTCTCTTGATCTTCATGAGATAGATTAGGCACATTTACAAAGGCGCAGCTACGAATGATATTTTTGATGCTTTCATCGTCTAATCCGATAAATGTATCTGCGATTATCTCTGCCAATTCTTCTCCTGTCTTTTCTGCTATTAAATGAAGAGGATAGTTTCTATCCACCTTAGATCTTTTATGGTATACAAGAATAGTTTTTCTGGCGATCATCTCTAAGAATCTCGCCTTCTGCGTAAGGCTACAACCTTCAAAGACACATTTCTTAATCTTTATTCTCTTGTCATTTAAAAGATGTAGAAGCAATGCTCCTCCAAGGGATGCTGCAAATGCAAGATCCATTTCTACTATATTGTTTCTTATCAGAAGTTCTGCTATTTTCTCCGCCTCAGATTCTGCTGATTCAAATATTTCTGTGGAGTCTCCGTGGCTGGATAACTCCGGAATAATGTACCTGTAGTCTTTTGACATTTGATCTGCCACCATTTCCTTCATCCCTTGTGGAGTAAAAGATATGGGATGGATAAGAAGTACAACTTTTTTATTTTCGTTATTTATATCTAAAAAATTCATGTCGACCTCTCTATATAATTAATGAATTATATATGTCAAATTAAATTCAAGCGATAATTTGCTTTTTTTCTTTGGTTCTATTACAGAATCGAACCTTCTAATTGCTGTCATCGGCAAAATGATATCTCTGTATTTACCTCTTACAAATACATCTCTTAGACAATCATCCGCAATTGACTAAATAAAATTAACAAGTTTTGTATTCTGATGCCTTTAATCTTTCTATTTGCCTTAGTATAAATTTTTATATTCCTTGAAAACTCATCACTTATAAACATAAAATCTATCTATACGCATTGTGTGCTACCGCAATCCCTTGGTCTGGTGCTTTTTCTAAATGTATTGGGGTGGCTTGAAAGAATAGTCTTTTTGATGTGTTGTTTGACACATTAAAGGTTTCGTCAATGTAATATGTGGTATCTCCAATGATGACATAATTCCATCTGTGTTTTAAAATTTTGCTATTTATACAACCAACTTTTAATC
>CAMYAK010000003.1 GCA_947253765.1 uncultured Tissierellia bacterium | reverse complement strand
CGAGCAATAGCTCGGGTCTTTTTTTATGCCTTATCTTCCTACGATTCACGGGAGAATGTTTTTGCCTTATTTGATATAATGAAATAGAATTTATCTTTTTATTAAAATCTAAAAGGAGGAAATAATGGAAAATATGGATCAAAATCAACAGACGAATTTTGAACAGGATCCAAACATGGATCAGCCCATCAACTCCGGACAAGGACAAACCCCGGGGCAATTCAATGGACAAGGCCAAGGTCAGGGACCAAATCCCTTCCAGGGTCAACAAAGGCCGAATTTTGGTCAGGACAATTCATTTGACATCAATAAAATTATTAAGGTTTTCGCCGGTTGGTTTTCAAGCAGACCGATGAACAACTTTGCATTGAATCTCAGCGGACTTGAGAATGCCTGCCTATTTATTGTGTCAATCTTATCAATAACACTTTTTGTAAATAGCAAATTTTCTTTTATCGGCGCCTTTGCCAACTTCTTAGGATCAAATTCCAATATGGGTATGGGTGTCGCATTTTTAGTATTTTCCCTCTGTGCGGTTTACATGGGAATGTCACTATTAAGTTTAACCTTGGTATCTAGAATATATGGTATGAGAAAGAAAGCTAAAAACTCAGTTTTCCAGACAGTGGCCATTTCTTCTACCCTCTTGACCATGTTCTCATTGGCAGGGCTTATCATTGGGGCCTTATTGCCAAAAATTTCTTTGCTTGTATACGCTGTAGGAATCAATGCTTTCTGGGCGGCTATTTATGTGGGATTCCAAAAGAAACTGGCACCCGGAGCCAACTCACCGTTTTGGGGAATCGTATTGGCCAGGGTTATAAGCCTTGCAATAACTTTGTGTATTCCTGTTATATTCGCCGATATGATGGTTAATCAGGCCCGGAGTCAGTTTGACAGCTATTACAATAACTTCAACAGCTTCTTCCGTTAATCGATTTAGGGGATATGACATGAAAAAACGAATTACAGCTTTTTTGCTGGTTTTATTGCTATTTCTTTCAGCATGCTCCATACCTTTGACAAACAAAACAGTTGTCGACAATAATTTTAAAGGCACCAGAACCATAACTGCCTTGGTGACCGATGAAAGCTTAAAAAACTTCAAAGGCGGAAAAGAAGCCTTCCTATCGTTTATAAAGGGGGAGTCCAAGGAGCCTCTGAAGCTTGTATCAGTTGACGAAACCGAGAAGGGAATATCCCTGGTCGCTGAATACTCATTTGAGAATATGGACGACTATATCAGCAAGTCACAGGAGATCCTGAATTTTTCAAAAAAGAATGTGGACAGCTCAGTTACGGCGGAGGCTGCCTATATAAATGAAGACTCGGTATTCTCAAAAGGAATCCTATACAAAGACAGCATAAGGAGTCAGGACCTTCTCCAATATATAGTTGATGACATGGAGGCCAAGGGATACGTTGAAAATGCCGGAAGTATTTTTAACCAAGCCGAATACTATGTTGAAATTGGAGGAGTTAAACTTGTTGACGGGGACCAAACATCCACTGTTTCTAAAGATACACTTGAATATACAGGACCGACAGAAATCAAGATGGTCACATATGCCAGTGATGAAGGCAAATGGAATAGGGATTTTTATGTGACCTTCCCCAAGAATGATGACGGCAAGCCTGCAGATGCATGGATGGCTGAGATTATGAAGGAAACCGGCTTGACAGAAGATCCGGTCCGCACGGATGAGCCGACCAAGGTTAGGAGGCTCTTTAGGGCAAATAATCTTGGCGAAGGTCAACTTTCGGAGATTACCTCAAAAGTTACAAATTCACAGGTCGCAACCACAATTGAATTGAGCATGGGTGAAGATAATCAAATACTTTTCAAGGCCAACGACAAGCTGACCAATTTCCCATACGAAAAAAACATGACCATAAAGGCGGTCTATTATCCGGGACCTATGCCTAAGGATGCTGATCCTTATAATCTTGAGGATGAAGACATAAGCATGAACACTTATCTTGAAAATGGGGACAATGATCTGGAAAAGAGCTTCTTGACCACATTGGAAGAGATAGCTGTGAACACGGAGATCCAAAATGACGGCAACATAAAGAGAACCCT
Organism: uncultured Tissierellia bacterium; assembly: GCA_947253765.1. Taxonomy (GTDB): domain Bacteria; phylum Bacillota; class Clostridia; order Tissierellales; family Peptoniphilaceae; genus Khoudiadiopia. The sequence goes on along the minus strand of CAMYAK010000003.1, from coordinate 131,698 downwards.
TACCATTAAAAAGGGAGATGACCTCCTGGGCAAAATGAGCGGGGACGTTTTTGAGAAATTTCTCAAGGACAATGACATAAAGTACGAGACAAGTGACCGGGGCTTCGTGGTTTCTTATGAGGGAAATAAGGATGAATTTGATAAGATAAACGGCAAGTTTTTTGAAAACAACCCTGTGGTTTCAATTGATAAAAAAGGAATGTTCAAAAGTCTGATCAAATACGAAGAGACCATGTTCGCAAAATTTAAGGCGAAAAGTCTTGAGTCGGAATTCAGCCTGCCCAAGTCCGCCAAAATCATGAAGTCAAATTTGGACGGCAACAAGATGCTTGGAAATGATGTATCTATAGTCATGGAGATAACCAATACAACCATGATGGTCCTGGTTATAGGCGGGATTGTTATAGGCTTGGCCTTGCTTGGATTTGCCATATTCAAGTTTGTTAAAAAGGCTCAAAAGAATAAGCCTGTGGAACAATATGTAAGCCACGAACAGGAAAATCATGAATTTGAAGGCAGCCCGGACTTTGTTGAGGAAGAAACTCATGAGCAGGTAAGCCGGGTATATGAAAATAAGCAAGAGCCCCGAGAAATGAATCAGGATTATGATGAGGATGACCTGATTTAGTGATTTAATCGAACAATCAAGATGAAATTACCTGAATGAAACAGGCCCCATGAAAAGGATCAAGAGATCCGTACCATGGGGCCTTTCTTTATTTATAAGTGACTATTTTATGTAGAGGCGGCTGACCCGCTTTCCAATCGAGGTGAGAATCTCATAGGAGATTGTGGAAGCCTGACCTGCCAGCTCATCAGGTGTGATGGGTTTGTCGGAACCGGTTGTCTCATCTGAACCGGACGAATCGTCAAGAGACCGGCCTATAAGATAGGCATAATCGTTGATCTGGACCTTGGACGTGAGGTCTGTTATATCTACCATCATCTGGTCCATACAGATCCTGCCGACCTGAGGGCACCGGTGGCCTTTTATAAGGACCTGTGCCTTGTTTGAGACGAGACGGGGATAGCCGTCGGCGTATCCATTTTGGAGGGTGGCCACGATAGAATCTCTTTGGGCAGTCCACATACGGCCATAGCTGACGCTTGTGCCCTTTGAAATTTTTTTAACATTGCTTATCTTGCAACGCCAGGAAAATACGGGTTCAAGATCATTGGGATAATATTTTTTTATAAACTCTGATGGGTAGCATCCGTACATGCCTATACCAATCCTGATACCGTCATAAGAAATCGAGGAGTCTCGCATAATGCCGGCATCATTTGAAAGGTGTTTTATGGAAATTTTTATGCCCGATCCTTCAAGCTCCCGGATTGTACTATTAAAACGCTCCTGCTGGGCCTTGAAAAATTCAGGATCCTCTTCATCTGCCGTCGCAAAGTGGGAGAAAATTCCTTCGATCTCAAGGTTAGAGAGGCTTGAAATATATTTCATGTTTTTTATGGTTTCCGGGTCGTTCCACATGAAACCGATACGGGCATGGCCGGTATCGAGTGCCAAATGTACCGGAGCCTTGACACCCATTATTTCAGCCTTTTTATTTATTCTCTCAGCAGTCATAACATTAAAAATGGCCGGTCTAACGGCTTGGTCAATAAAATAGTTGTCCCATTCCTCCGGCATATATCCCAGACATAAAATGGGCTTTTCAATGCCGCAATCTCTCAGCTCCTTAGCCTCCTCGGGGATGGCGACACAGAAAGCATCGGCATCATCAGCCAAGTATTTTGAAATCTCGACAGCACCCAAACCATAGGCATCGGCCTTAACAACCGCCATGCAGTACGAAGCGTCTTGGGACAAATTTTTCATTCTCTTAAAATTTCGTTTAATTGCAGATAAGTCAACCAAAATCTGATTTGAAGTGGACATCTTTGCTCCTCTCATCAACTTTAGCGATGAAGATACAATATTTATCAAAAAACAATAAATATAATTTGATTGTCAATAAATTATGCACTATACTTAGTCAAAAGGAGGTCAGTATGAAAAGTTGGCGTATGCCGGTGATACTGGGACTGTTGGTAAGCATAGTTGTTTTAGTTATATATGCAGCGACAGGACCTGTAATAGCACTGTCTTATAGGATGGCAGAGGATTCCGCGGAACTTGCGGTGTTCAGACCATGGATATTATGCATGGCCTGGGTTATCTTGGCCGGAGTCGGAATCTCTATAGCCATCATTTTTATTGCTTTTTTAAGGATATACCGTGATAAGGCTGCCCTGTACACCCTTAGCAGTTTCTTATCTCTAAAAGGAGCGGCAAAGGCACTGGAAGTCAGTGAAGTTGTAACCGCCTTACTTATTCTACTCCTTTTAATACAAAAAGTCCGCTCAATTATGATTTTATACTTACTGGTCGGCTTCATCTTCTCCCTATTGGCAAGCCAAACCATGCGCTTGCTGGCAGATATGATAAGTGAGGGAATTGAGATGAAGGACGATCTTAAGCTGACGATTTGAGGGAAAAATGGGAATTATTGTTAATCTTGACGTGGTCTTGGCCAAAAGGAAGATGAGCTTAACCGAGCTGTCAAACAAGGTCGGGGTCACCATGAGCAATCTATCAATCTTAAAAACCGGAAAGGCCAGGGCCATCAGGTTCTCGACATTGGAAGAAATCTGTAAGGTCCTTGATTGTCAGCCGGGAGATATTTTGGAATATAGCAAAAATGAAAGGGAATCGTAAAAGGGATGTCAACAATATATACAGATTTGTTATCGCTGGAAAAAGATAACAAGGCAATAAGTGTGGGAATTATAGGGGCCGGTCAAATGGGACTCGGCATGGCCGCACAGCTTTCAACTGTTATGGGCATGAGACTTTCAGGCATATGTGATCATAATTTGTATAAGGCAGAAGAGGCGGCCGAAACCTATTTTAATTTATCAGTTCATAAAGATAAGGAGAAGATGCCCATTGCCACCGATGATTATAGGGACCTCCTTGAATGCGATGAAATAGACCTTATCGTTGAAGCTACAGGGTCCGTAAATGGAGGGGCCGAAATAGCCCAAGCCTGCCTTGACCATAATAAGCACATGGTACTTTTGAACGTGGAACTGGACATAGCTGCAGGGCCTATCCTATATAAACTTTTCCAAGAAAAAAATCTTATCTATACAGGTTCTGAGGGTGATGAGCCGGCCGAGACCTTTAAGCTCTATGAATTTGCCAAGTCAATGGGTATGGAAGTTTTGGTCATAGGCAAGGGAAAAAACAACAAGGTGGACTTTGAGGCCAATCCTGAAACCTGTGAGGAAGAGGCCAAGAGCAAGCGTATGAATCCAAGAATGCTTGCATCTTTTAAAGACGGGTCCAAGACAATGGCCGAAATGAACCTCCTCGCCAATGCAACAGGCTTCGTTCCGGACATAGCAGGAATGCACGGAGTGAGTGGAGATCTACAGGGGACAGTCGAGAAACTCAGGCTGAAAGAAGAAGGCGGAGTTTTGAATTCCTATGGTGTAGTTGAGTATGTAGATGGGATTGCTCCGGGTGTCTTTGCAATAGTTAGGGGACAAAATGAATTTGTTGAACATGAGCTTAACTATATGTTGAAGGAAGATGGGGACCGCCATATACTTTATAGACCCTTCCATTTGGGAAGCTTGGAGACGGTCATGACTATTGCCAAGGCCTGCCTATATGGCATCGACGCCATAATCCCCTTACATGGCCAGGTTTGTGACACTGTTGCGGTTGCAAAGAAAGACCTGGTTCCGGGCGAAAAGCTTGATGGAATGGGAGGCTTCTGTCTTAGAGGGCAGATAGAGAAGCACGAGATTACAAAGAAGGAAAGACACATACCGATCGGCCTGATAGCCGGAAACACGGTTTGTAAAAGGCCGGTAAAGAAGGGCCAAATCCTGACCTTGGATGACGTGGACATTGACAAGTCCACACATATTTATACGCTTAGAGAAAGACAGGACAGGGAGCTGGGCTGAGACCATCAGAGGGGAGAATATGAATAAAACCTATATCAGTTGCCTGGTGGCGGCTGCCGGACAAAGCAGGAGAATGGGACCGAATAAGAACAAGATCCTCATGGGCCTGGGTGACAAGTGCGTTTTGGAAAGGACCCTTAGGGCAATAAAAAAGTCGGGCCTTGTTTCCTGCTGCATCGTTATATTAAAAAAAGAAGATATGGATTACGTCAGGGAAAATACCGTAAAAAAGATATTTGGACCCGAGGACAATGTTATCCTGGTTGAAGGCGGTAATGAGCGTATGGACAGCATTCGTGAGGGACTTAGGGCCCTGCCCAAGGAAACAGATATCGTGATGATCCAGGACGGAGCCAGGCCCTTCTTAAATCGGGGGCTTATAGAAAGGGGCCTGGAGAGACTTGGCCAAGGTGATGTAGATGGGGCCATAGCGGCTATCCCGATAACCGACACGGTAAAATTCTCAGAGGCGGGGGACCTCATTGACGGCCATCCTGACAGATCAAAACTTTATAGGGCTCAAACACCTCAAATTTTCAAAAAAGATGCCATTATTAAGGGCTATGAAAGGGCATATAATGAAAATTATTTCCCAACGGATGATGCCGCAATTGTTTCAAATGCAGGTGGTAAGGTCGCCATATACGCCGGAGAAGAGTATAATATAAAGATAACAAAACCGTTTGACCTGCTCTTGGCACGTCAAATAGTAAAGGCTGGAGGTTTTGATGAATATTGATCTCAGGACCGGTTTGGGCTATGATGTTCACCGGCTTGTGGAAGGAAGAAAACTCATCTTAGGCGGAGTCAATGTGGCCTTTGAAAAGGGACTGTTGGGACATTCGGATGCGGACGTCCTTGTCCATGCTATAATGGACGGACTGTGCGGAGCCCTGGTTTTGGGCGATATTGGCAAGCTCTTTCCGGACACGGATCCCCAATACAAAGATATCTCATCGATGGTTCTTTTGGACAGGGTGATGAAAATAGTTGTTGAGAAGGGCTGGAAAGTAAATAATGTTGATTCCGTTGTATGCTGCCAGAGACCGAAGCTCGCTCCATACATAGATGAGATGAGAGAAAATATAGCAAGCGTAATGAAAGTGGATAAAGAAAAAATTTCTGTTAAAGCAACGACGACTGAAGGCTTGGGACCGGTTGGCAGAGAAGAGGGTTTAGCGGCTTTTGCTCAGATTTTGCTTATCAGAGAAATATAGGAGGAGAAATAAATGAGTAAAAATCGTCGCTTATTGACGGCCGAATCAGTTACCGAGGGACATGCCGACAAGGTTTGTGACCAGATTGCGGATGCGGTTCTCGATGCTATGCTTAAGAAGGATCCCGAGTCCAGGTGTGCTTGTGAGGTAGTTGCAACAAAGGGCATAGTTTTTATAATGGGAGAAATAAATACCAAGGCCCATATAGACCTGGAATCAATTGCCAGAAAAAAGCTTGTTGAAATAGGATATGATTCGACCGATTCAGGTATGGACGGAAATGCTTGTGCGGTTATTGTGTGCATGCATGAGCAGTCGGGAGACATAGCCATAGGAGTTGACAAGTCCGAAGAGGCCAGGGAGGGCCAGTCTGATAATCTTGATTTTCAGGGGGCCGGGGACCAGGGCATCATGTTTGGCTATGCGAACAACGAGACCGAGACTTATATGCCAATGACGGCAGATTTGGCAAACAGACTGAGCCGTAGATTGTCTTATGTCAGGAAAAAAGGCATTGTTAAGAATCTTAGACCTGACGGGAAAACCCAGGTAAGTATAGAGTATGAAAACGGCAAGGCAAAAAGGGTTGACGCCATACTCATATCAACCCAGCACGGGCCTGATATATCTATGAAGGAGCTTAAAGAAGAACTTTGGATGAATGTGGTTTGTCCGGTCATAGATCCAATGCTGCTCGATTCTGAAACCAAATTCCATGTGAATCCGACAGGTCGCTTTGAACTGGGTGGACCTGCAGCGGACTCTGGATTGACCGGGAGGAAGCTGATTGTTGACACCTATGGTGACAGGGCCCATCACGGGGGCGGAGCTTTTTCCGGTAAGGATCCTTCAAAAGTCGACAGGTCAGCCGCATACTATGCAAGGTACGTGGCAAAGAATCTGGTGGCTGCCGGTTTGTGCGATGAGGTTGAAATTGAACTGTCCTATGCCATTGGCAGGGCTGAACCCTTCTCCCTGGACGTAAACAGCTTCGGAACCTCAAAACTTGGAGATGACAAGCTTATCGACCTGGTTTGGAAAGTGTTCGACTTCAGACCCAAGGCCATTGTAGACCAGTTGGATTTAAAGAGACCAATATATTCAAAAACAGCTGCCTATGGTCATTTCGGCAGGGAAGACCAGGACTTTGCTTGGGAAAAGACTGACCGTGTCCAAGATCTTTTGGATGCTTTAAAATAACTATTTCAGGAGGAGAGGTCCATGGCCTTATTTCGGAAAAACTTGGCAATTGATATGGGAACCACCTATTTTCGTTTGCGGACAGCCCCAAAGGGCCTGTCTGTAAATGAGCCATGTATTATTGCCTATGATATATTTACGGATGAGATAGTTGCCTTGGGTTCTCAGGCTGAAAGGATGCCCGGCAGGACTCCGGGAAATATTGCGGCAAAGAGGCCGGTCAAGGCCGGAGTAATTGATGATTATAAATCAGCCGAAAGGCTTTTAAAATACTATATTCGAAAGGCCGGCCAGAAGGGCTTTATTTCTCCGGACGTGATAATGACGGTGCCGTCCAATGTCAGCCAGATCCAGATCAGGGCCATATATCAACTGGCAAAGGCTGCGGGGGCCCACAATGTTTATCTGCTTGAAAGTCCCATAGCGGCTTGTCTGGCACTGGGCCTGGACATATACAGACCCGGGGGATATATGGTGGCGGATATCGGCGGCGGAATAACTGATATTGCTATCATTTCTATGGGAGAGATTGTCATCTCCACTTGCATAAGAACTGCAGGTTTGGATTTTGACCTGGCCATATCAGATATGGTAAGCAAAAAATACAATGTAATAATCGGAGAGAAGACTGCGGAGACCATAAAAAAAGAATTGGGGTGCGGATCAGAGAATGATAAGTCCTCAAGTATGCTTGTAAGGGGCAGGGGACTTAGCGACGGCCTTCCGTCAGCTATTACGGTGACCGGGGCCGATGTTCATGAGGCCTTGGAAGGTGAGCTCAGGAAGATCGTCGGAGCTATTCATGAAACCCTAGCTCAGACTCCGCCGGAATTGGCGGCAGACCTATATGATCGAGGGATTTTGCTTACCGGAGGCGGATCGTTGATAAGGGGACTGGACAGCATGATTGCTGAGGAGCTCTCAATAGATGTTCACCGGATAGACAACCCCATAATTTCACAGGTTAGGGGATGTGAAGCGGCTTTCAGCAGGATTAAGAAGTGGGATCCTTCGGACGTCATATTCTCACAGGCTGCCAGAAAGCAGATCAAGGACAGGGAGAGACTTAGAACAGGTTGAGATCCTGATAAAGGATGCAGGTCTTGACTTAATTGAGTTTTCTATACTTCATTTCAAGAATGAGAATCTTAAACTCTTTAAAAAACATATATGCTGTGACTCCTGCTGCGACTATATCGGATATAGGCTCGGCAATAAGGATCGCGGCATATTTTTTTGTCAAAAAGTGAGGCAGGATATAGATGAGGGGGATGAGAAGAATTATTTTTCTCAGGATTGCCAGGAACAGTGAGCTTTTAGCATTGCCAAGGGCTATAAAGGTCTGCTGACATGATATCTGGACGCCCAATGCAAAGGCACCTGCAATATATATTCTCAACCCATATGAAGAGGCCCTGATTATAGCTTGGTCGGAAGTAAAGAGAGATGCGAAGAAACCCGGGAAAATCATCATAGCCAGCCAGATCAGGCAGGAGTAGGTCACAGATATTATGAAAAGATACTTGAAGCTGTCCTTGACCCTTTCAACATTTTCAGCACCATAGTTGTAAGAGGTTATAGGTTGGGCCCCTTGGGTCAGGCCGCTCAGCGGCAGGAAAACAAACTGCATGCATGATGAGAGTATGGTCATGGCTCCAACGCCTAAATCCCCGACATAGCGCTGTAGGTTGGCGTTGAATGAAATTATTAAAAGGGATTCGGTAATTGTCATAATAAATGGGGAAAGTCCCAGCTTTATCATTGGTATGAGAATCTCTGAGCTTATGGAGAAATTCTTTTTTCTGAGCTTAAGCAGGGTCTTTTTGCCGCTTAAAAAATATAGGACCCAGATTGCGGATATTGCCTGGGATATGATTGTGGCCAAGGCGGCACCCTTAACGCCCATGTTAAATGTGAAAATAAAAATCGGGTCGAGTACTATATTTATTATGGCACCGATTGATACGGTCATCATGCCTTTTGTGGCAAATCCCTGTCCCGTAATATAGGGGTTCATGCCTATAGTCATCATTACAAAAGGCGTGCCCAGGACATATATTTCAAGGTATTGATAAGCGTAATCCAAGGTTTCTGTGCTGGCTCCGAATAGTTTAAGCAGGGGAGTCATAAAAACAAAAAATATGACCATAAGAATTAATGAGCAGATGGCCAAGGCCGAAAAAGAATTTCCCAAAATCCTTTCGCCTTCTTCTTTCTTATGTTCTCCCATTTTTATTGAAGCAAGCGGAACGCCTCCCATGCCTATGAGTTGAGCAAAAGCGGCAATCATCAGAATTAGAGGGGCGGTTATGCCGACGCCCGTAAGGGCCAAGCCTCCAACATCGGTCATATGACCGATGTAAATTCTGTCCACAAGGTTATATATAAGGCTTACCAGCTGACCCAGTATTGCCGGAAGAGATAGGGATAAAAGTAATTTTCCAATACTTTCGCTTTCAAGCTTGTTTTTCTTATTCATGGGGGCTCCTTTCATTCTTTATGATTAATAATTATATCACTCGAGAATTAGATCAAATTTGTGCAAGAGATTAACAGCCGGAAATGTTGATTAAAACGGCCGGCTGTGGTATATTAAACGGGTCTCTTAGAAGATATTTATGATGCATTCATCTTCGGGGCGTGGCGCAGCTCGGTAGCGCGCGTGGTTTGGGACCATGAGGCCGGGGGTTCGAATCCCTTCGCCCCGATTAAAAAAGACGGCACACCGCGCCGTCTTTTTTATGTTTAATGGTAATTTCAAATGGATGCCTTGCATTGGCAGGGACACATATGTTAGAATTCTAAAGCTATAGAAATATATTACGGGGTGTAGCGCAGCTCGGTAGCGCGCCTGCTTCGGGAGCAGGAGGCCGGAGGTTCGAATCCTCTCACTCCGATTTAAAAAAGAGAGGATTAATCCTCTCTTTTTTATTACATATCAATATAGTCCCTATCAATCACAATAACCGGGACCAAGTCAGGCCGGAGGGCCTTGATAATATTTTTTATCCTGGCTTCAATATCGGCATCGTCTTCTTTGGCATCGGCGGGAATAAGGACATCGAAAACCACATTGGTATATTTTCCCGAATCAACTACGCGAAAATCGTGAATTGAGTATACCGGATTTAGGGCCTTCACAAGGCTGTCAATTTTTTTTATAAGCTCCTTTGTTTTGGGGTCATTTATTTCCAAGGGGTCCATATGAATTGTTAAGGAAATCCCTTCATCAGCTTTTATCTGCCTTTCTATGTGGTCAACCAGGGCATGACTTTCAAGTATGCTCTTATCGGCGTCGACCTCAATATGGACGGTCACAAAAGTTCTGCCGGGGCCATAGTCATGCATGATAAGGTCGTGGATACCCAGTACTCCCTCAAAGGAGAGCAGGTAGTTCTCAATGTGCTTTACATCCCTGTGATCCGGGAGAGCCCCCATAAGGTGGTTAAAGGTGGTCCGCATAATATCAAAACCTGACTTGAAGATAATAATAGAAACGACAACGCCCATGTAGCCGTCAAGGTTTCTTCCGGTCAAAGCAGATATAACAGTTGCCAATAGAATAGAGGATGTGGACAGAACATCCGCCATCGAGTCGTCAGCATTGGCCAAGATAAGGCCGGAATCAATGGTGGTGCCGATTTTTTTATAGAAAAGATAAAGCCATATTTTCGCGAGTATTGAAACTATCAGGACGGAATACATCAAAAAGTTTCCGGTCAAGATGTCGGGAGTCATAATTTTATTAATAGATCCCCTGAACAGGCCTACAGCTATGTGTATAATCGAAATAGCGACGATGCTGGAACTTATGTATTCAAACCTGGCATGGCCGAAGGGGTGGTCCTTGTCCGCGGGCTTGGCGCCAATGTGAAAGCTGGCCAGCGATATAATTGCCGAACCGGAATCTGCCACGTTATTGATACCGTCACCCAGGATGGCTATGGATCCGCTCAGCAGCCCTATGCAGACCTTGACTATGGACAGAAAAACATTTACAACTATGCCTACCACAGAAGAAAGGTTGCCGTATTGTTTTCGTGCTTCTCCCTTGCCGGAATCAGCATTTACAAAGCGCTTTATCAAAAAACTTGTCATCACTTACTCCCAAAAATTCAGATTGTCCGCCATTATATTAATAAATTTTCAGAATTTCAAATTTCAAATATAAAAGCGTTCTAAGCATATATGATAACCAATTTTTCTTATACAAATCGAATTTTATAATTTTTATATAGCATCCAATACCAATTGGAAATTTAATATGCGATTTTTGTGCCAAACCCTTTCAAAATAGCCATTTATCTCATTTTTCCCTTGCAATGATTTTTTAACTGTGCTAATATGATGTTCTGTATTGGCCGTTAACGGTTTTTTTTGAGTGCGCAGAAAAGGCCGGCCGATAAATTTTGGGAGTAGGAGGAAATACATGACTGAAAAAGTTAAATTAGCATGCACAGAGTGCAAAAACAGAAACTACGATACCACCAAAAACAAAAAAAACGTAGAAGGACGCCTGGAGCTGCGCAAATATTGCCCGGTATGCAAAAAGCACACTTTGCACAGGGAAACGAAGTAAGGAGCAGACATGGCTGAAAAAAGAGATATGGGACGCTTACAGGCTTCCCGGGTGGAATACAAAAAGATTCAGTGGCCGAGTCCCTCTGAAGCGGTTCAGTACACCATAGTCACGCTGGTAATAACATTGGCAGTGGCTCTGTTTTGCTGGGCTTTAGATATTATTTTCGGGTGGCTGATCGGTATCATACTGTAGTCGAACGGAGGTTTTTATGTTCCCGGACAATTTCGAAGAAAAAAAGCCTCTAGAGACATCTGAGCAGGCCTCGGATGACTCAAAACCGTCTCCGGAGAATGCTAATTGGTATGTAATACATACATACTCAGGCTATGAGAACCAGGTAAGAGATAAGATCAAGAACATCATTGAGAACCGCCAGGATGAACATGTTTTTGATGTTAGAGTTCCCCTTGAAAAATACACCGAAGTTAAAAATAACGAAAGGGTAATCAAGGAGAGAAAGATATTGCCCGGTTATGTGATGGTAAAAATGATTGTAACCCCCCAATCCTGGTATTTAATTAGAAATACTAACGGGGTCACAGGTTTCGTCGGAACAGGTACTCAGGCGGTGCCTCTGACACCGACGGAAGTGGCACAGTTCGGGGTAAGAGATCAGGTACATCGCAGGGAGATTAATGTAAGTGTTGGGGATGTTGTTGATATTGTTTTTGGGCCCTTCTCCGGCTTTACCGCAAAGGTTGAAGAGGTTAACCGGGAGAAAGAGACCTTGAAGGCTTTAATCACAATGTTCGGAAGAGAAACGTCAGTTGAGCTTGCCTATGATGACATAGAAGTCAGCTGAGATAAGAAAAGAAAAATGTTTATTAATAGATGTTAGTGGAAGGGGGGCGCTTACCCCATAGACCACGAGCATCATCCTTAGGAGGATATGATGGCTAAACAAGTAAGTGCAATAGTAAAACTTCAAATTCCCGCCGGAGCAGCATCGCCTGCACCACCGGTAGGTACAGCACTTGGCCCCCATGGCGTTAACATAATGGAATTTGTTAAAGCTTTCAATGCCAAGACAGCTGATCAGCCCGGTATGATAATCCCGGTAGTAATGACAATTTATCAGGATCGTTCTTTCACCTTTATAACAAAGACACCGCCGGCACCCGTTTTGATTAAAAAAGAACTGGGCTTGGAAAAGGCATCGGGAGAACCCAACAAGAACAAGGTTGGTAAGCTCACAAAAGATCAGCTTAAAAAGATAGCTGAGATCAAGAAACCCGATTTGAACGCCGGTTCAATTGAAGCGGCAATGAGCATGATAGCAGGAACAGCCCGTTCCATGGGAATCACGGTGGAAGAGTAGTCAGTGGGAGGAATTTCCGCTAGTACCACAAGGAGGAAGAAATGGGTAAAAAAGGTAAAAAATATTTAGAGGCGGTAAAACTTGTTGACCGTCATGGAAGCTATAGTCTTAAAGAAGCCGTTGAACTTTTGAAGAAAACCCATACGGCTAATTTTGATGAAACCGTGGAATTGCACTTCAGATTGGGAGTTGACTCAAGACACGCTGACCAGCAGGTTAGAGGAACAGTTGTGCTTCCGCACGGAACAGGAAAATCTGTAAGAGTTGCAGTTTTCGCCAAGGGTCCAAAGGCTGAAGAAGCTAAGGAAGCCGGAGCGGACTTTGCAGGCGAGGACCTTGTAGATAAGGTTCAGAACGAAGGTTGGTTTGATTTCGACGTTGCCATTGCCACACCTGACATGATGGGCCAGATGGGTAAATTGGGACGCGTACTTGGTCCGCGCGGCCTCATGCCTAACCCCAAGGCAGGAACAGTTACTATGGATGTTAAAAAGGCCATAAGCGAGGTTAAATCAGGTAAGGTTGAGTACAGGACAGATAAACAGAATCTAGTTCATGTTTTAGCAGGAAAGATCTCATTTACCGAGGACCAGCTTTTTGATAACCTCAGCACAGTTATAGGTGCTGTAGTAAAGGCCAAGCCGGCATCATCAAAGGGCAAGTATCTCAAGTCGGTAACCGTGGCAAACACAATGGGCCCCGGAATTCCGCTTGATACAACTGCTTTGATGGAAATTGGCAAGGCTTAAGCTTATCAGGCTTGCATTAAAAAAATAAATTTGATAATATTCTATACGGCTACCGAAGACCACAGGTGCGAAAGCTTAATTTCCTGTAGAGGTGGATGATATGATTTTCCATTCCTCCATGTCTCGGCGTGGGGGAATTTTTAATTTGAGTAGCCGTGGGAGGTGAGAAAATTTGAAGGAACAGACATTAGCTAAAAAGCAACAAGTTGTCGAAGAGATAAAAGAACAGCTTGAAAGCTCCAAGTCTATGGTTATGGTCGAGTACAAGGGGATCAACGTACAGGACATAACTGAACTGAGAGAGAAGTTCAGGGAAGCGGGCGTATGCTACAAGGTTTATAAAAACACCATGGTTAGCCGGGCTCTTGAAGATTTGGGATATGAAGGATTTGATGCATATCTGGAAGGACCTAATGCCTATGCTTTCTCAAAGGAAGACATAGTATCAGGACCGAAGATCGTTGAAGAGTATGCCAAAGATAATGAGGAAAAACTCATCATCAAGGCCGGTATAGTTGACGGCAAGGTTATAGGAAGCGAAGAAGTTATAGCCCTGTCCAAACTGCCTACAAAAGAAGTGCTGCTCAGCATGCTGTTGCGTGCCCTGCAAGGACCTATCACCGGTCTTGCACAGGTTTCCAAGGCTACCCTTTCCAGCTTGGTTTATGCGCTTAACGCAGTTAAAGAAAAGAAAGACGGAGAAGCAGCTTAAGCTTGCTTTGGCGGGTTGCCTGACCTAGGTTGAGGCAGCCGGATTTAAAAGATATTTAATTTTAATTAGTATATTCAGGAGGATTTAAAATGGCATCTGAAAAAGTAACAAACTTGGTTGAACAAGTAAAAGAATTGACAGTTTTGGAATTGGCAGAACTCGTATCTGCTCTTGAAGAAGAATTTGGTGTTTCAGCAGCAGCTCCGGTAGCAGCAGCAGCTCCGGTAGCAGCAGCCGGTGCAGCCGGTGCAGCAGAAGCTGAGAAGACTGAATTTGACGTTATCCTTACAAACCCGGGCCAGGGCAAGATCAACGTTATTAAAGTTGTTAAGACTGTTACAGGTCTTGGACTTAAAGAAGCTAAAGCTCTCGTTGACGAGGCACCGAAGCCGGTTAAAGAGAAGGTTTCAAAGGACGAAGCTGAAAAGATTAAGGCTGAGCTTGAAGAAGCCGGCGCTGAAGTCGAAGTTAAGTAAGTTATCATGCGAAGCATTGAGAGGTTCCGAAAGTTTTCGGAGCCTCTTTCAATAGCTATTATTATGTCTTGGAGAATTGGCACAGTTGGTTAGCGCGCCTCGTTCACATCGAGGAGGTCCGGGGTTCGAGTCCCCGATTCTCCATTTATGGTTTTTTATAAAATTTTCTAAAACCGCTAAATAGCCCGCATACAAGCATTTTCAAGGCTTTGAGGGCTATTTTTAATTTTCTCTTAAACCTGTTAATACCCGTTATTCACCGTTTATTCATTAAAAATGTTATCACAAATGTTATCACAAATTGGGCAAAGAAATAGGGCTATAATCAATAGCCCCATAATTAAAGTCATAATGTTTTTACGTAATCCAAAAAGTCATCAACGGCTTTTACTTTTCTACTTTCTGTTACATGGTAATAAACATTTAAGCAAGTATTAGCATCCGACCAGCCTAACCGTTCTTGTACCTCTTTAAGGCTCCAGCCCGCTTCAAAGAGCAGGGAACAGTGTGTATGCCTAAAAGAGTGTACAGTGATATTCTTATCTATTCCTTGCTCCTTTAGGGCCTTTTTAAGGGCCTGATAGGGTTTAGTTACCATTGTCATTCTTCCTTTTTCGTTGGGGAAAACCCAACCTTGAAGACTTATGACTTTTTGTTTTGCTTTCCAGTTCCGTAATTGTCTTAAAGTTTCATCATCAAGGGCAATAATTCTATTTCCCGATTGGGTTTTAGGAGTATCAACATACTGAACATTGCTTTCGCCTAAGGTTAGGGTTCTTTGAATTGACAGGGTCTTTTCTTTAAAGTCGATATCATTCCATTGTAGAGCTAGGCCCTCACCACGTCTTAAACCTGTAAAGGCAAGCACTCTAAAATATACCCTCCATTTTTCAGACTTTATGTTTTCAAGAAATGGTATTATTTCTTTGCCGTCAAAGAAATCTTTGTCTTTTGGCTTTCTGTCAATCTTAGGGGCAAAGATCCTTTTAAAGGGATTGGGAGTAGACGTTATCCCCATTTTAAAGGCATGCTCATATACAGCGGAAGCATACATATAAACCTTGTTGTAGTTCTTATAGATCTTGGATAAACCGTTGGCAAAATCCTGGCACATTATAGGGGTTATATCCTTAATTTTTACATCTTCAAAGATAGGAAGTATATGTATCTTAAAGCTAGTATCCGTCTTGTTTAAGGTAGACTCTTTAACCCTATCTTTATAAATATCTCTCCACATCTCATAGACATTGCCGAAAGTATCAAAAGAGCCACCATCAAAGATCCCATTATCAAACTCATATTTAAGCTCATTAAGCTTAGACTGGGCCTCTTTTTTAGATAGAAACCCACGCCTTGTAACCAGAACACGTTTCCCCGTTATGGGGTTAATTCCCAAGTGTTCTGTAAACATGTATTTAATTCCGGACTTTGTTTTGTATTTTTTAATTGACATAACGGCCTCCTGGTGCCCGGGGTTATCTTTTTTATTTATCTTCATTTATCTCAAGACTTCTAGGAGATTCAATCTGAAAATCTTTTGCGTTTTTGCTGGTGATTACTGGTCGGCCTGTTCTAGATTCAATTTCCTTGCGTGTATTCCCGGCTATCCGTCCACCTTCTTTCGCAACTTTTTTGTTCTCTTCATATCCCTGTGGGTTCTTTGCTCGGGTGAGTTCGGTGGTTGTTGCTTCCGCTACCATATTTAAGGCCAACTCTAAGGTGGACATATTATCTCTCAGATTCTCTTTTTTTAGGTTCTTAAGATCTTTATAATCTCTAGTGGTCATGCCGGCCCATTCTAACGTTAAGGCATCAGTGAGGCTCGCATACTCCCAGCCCTGTTTTACTCCATGAGCTTTCCATTCATCCGTTAACTCATTTCTAGCACGTATGGTCATCATACGCTGCTGAATCCATTTTTCGTCGTAGCCTTTTTTGCGATAGGTATTTCTGGCTCTTTCAATAGCGAGTTCCGGATCAATGGTTTCGTCAATTCTTTCCTTGCCAACCTTAGCCAACCACATCTTAAATGGTTCAGCTTTAGGGGATGGGATGGATTGGATTATACGAAAAATGCCCTGCATATCGGCAACATCGGTATTGTATTTTTTTCCATCGGAGGATTCCAGTTTCAGTTGTCGACAGATTGTCGACAACTCACTTTTCTCTTCCTCTGTCATTCTTTTTTTTACTCTATACCAATAATCTCGAGGATTATTGCTTTCCGTCAACACTCCTATAACATCAACAACGCTGAAATACCATTCTTCTTTGTCCCGATCCCATGCAGAGCGAACGCCTTTACCTTCGAATAATTTGATTTGATTTAGATCCATTAACGTCCTCCTTAAATGGTTTACTAATTCCTCCTAAAAAATCATCAACAACTCCGCAAAGTAGTCCGCTTCCTCTTCCATACGCCGGCTTTTAAATAGAAGCCCATAGTGGGCCATCTCTACATCGTGAAGGATAGCATGTCCCAGCTCATGAGCCAGAACCTTTGCTTGCAGCTCATACGGACACTCATATGATAGATATATGATCTCACGATCATCAAGCCTTAGATAGCAAGCGTAAGAACCGTCAAGGATGAAAGAGTCCGGAGATACCAGCTTAAGCTCTATCCCGATAGCCTCGATTAGCTCTTCAAGGGATAGAAAAGAGTAGCACTCTTTAATGCCAACTACTATATCCTCAATGTCTTTCCTGTTCATCTTGTTTACGCCCCTTTACTTCGACGGAAGCGGGTTGCTTGCTTGGAGTTTACCCGGTAGCCTACAGCGATGATGGCATCGAGATTATAGAACGACGTTGGGTATTTCTTTCCATCGGAGGCAGTTGTCAAAATTTCTTTGACAACTGAATCTTGATCCAACTCATTCTCGATAAAAATATTATTCAGATGGTAACTGATGGATTGTTTTGTCACATCAAAAAGTTGTGCCATCATCTTTTGTGACAACCAGAATGTTTCATCCTGAAACATGACATCAACAACTACGTTTCGATCATCATCTTGATACAGAAAAATCTTGTCATTCATGGCATGCCTACTCAATCCTTTCCGCTTCATTTCTCTTCTTTCCGTATGGTGTATTCTGTTGCCGTTTCCCGGATCCCATATAGTGAGACATAATCGCTCGAAGTGTATCCCTCGAAGAGCTCATAGTTGTCTTCAAGCAGCTTTATAGCAAAGTAGTCGGCCTCCTCCTCAAGCTTTCGGCTCTTGTACAGGTAACCGCAATGGGCCATCTCCACATCATGAAGAATGGCATGCCCTAGCTCGTGGGCAAGCACAAAAGTTTCCTGTTCTTTTGGGCAAGCTTCAGAGAGATAGATATGTTCTTTTTCATTCAGTTTAAAGTAGCAGGCCAAGTCGCCGTCCAGAATAGTCAAATCGCTGGGTACTACGGCAAAATTAATCCCTATAGATTCAATGAGCTCTTCTAGGCTTAGAAAAGAGTGGCTCTCCTTAATACCGATTACAATCTCTTTAATTTGTTTTGCCTTACTAGATACCATAATTTCCCTCTAGAACTGAATCAGGATGTTGTCTTAAATATTCGCTAAAGCGATCAATAAAATCCACAGGAATGCCAGTTACTCTTGAATAAGAATTCCAAACGTAGTCTTCACGAAAATTTGATTTCAATATCGAATCCGGGAGAAATACTTGAGAATCGAGTAATTTTTCTAGATCTTGGGCCATTCTTGCGACCCGATCTAAATCGCCTAATAAAATAATTAGGGCTATGATCATGGCATAAGCATCACTGCCTTTGAAATATACATTTCTCAACATAGTAGATCCGAACTCTTTCTCAATTTGCTTGACCAGAAGTGCATGTTCACTATTAATTCTGTATGTTGTAAATTTCCCATTATGTGCAATTTGGTTTCTCATTTTACGAACAATATACATGGAATTCGAGAAGACTCGATTCAAATCGTCTTGTTTCAAATTTATTTTTACCATTCGGCTTAAGATATATCCCTTGTCATCGGACTTCAAAAACTGGTATAGATCAGTAATGGTATTCCATCGCACGTTTTTAAATAGAATCCATGCAGGAACATGATTGTGATGTTGCATGTAATATTTGGTTGGATTATTATTTTTTCCTCTATTTCTTTCCCATGCATCATCAAGAGCTGCTTTTAGCTTTTCTCTCTGCCTTTTGTTTCGAGGTGTGCTAAAATTCTTGGGATTTAAATAGTCATCAACGTCAACCCCATATTTTTCTGACAGACGATAAGCCATGATGTTTTTGAACTTTGTTTCCACATCGATCGAATATTTAAAGAGTATGTTTTGAAAGCCTCGATCAAATTCATGGTAGGCATATAATAACTCTAGGCTATGGTCTTGAGAATATTTTTCGTTCTCATCTAAAAAAGATTCTTTATATCCATTAACTAAATCATAATAGGGAACGGATTCTAAAATTTGTTTTGCAGTATCTACATTTGAAATAGTAAGGCCATAGTGTTTGTCCAAATAATCGAGTAAATCATCATAGTTTTTGAAAGGCTTATCATATTCCATTTGACTCTCCTAAAAAAAGAAATCCCTCCTGCAAGAGCAGGAGGGATTTCCCCGACAGTCTGGAACTTAATCCTAGACAAACTTATCTGCTCTTATTGTAACCTAGATCCTAAGTATTGTCAAAATTCTAATCGTTAATAATCAGTACGGGGTCACCAGTGTGGATCGTATTGTCAAATTCGACGGTTCGGTGGGACATTTCTTCTTGATTAGCCTTGAAAGCTTCAATCCTTTTCTGACGAGATGTCATTGGAGACAAAGGACTTAAAGTTGAAGCAATGAGGTCGATCTGGCTTGGCCCATACTCAACTTTTCTACAAAGCGAATAATTCAAGTATGTCTCAGTTATCTCCAAAGTGTCTTTTTTTGTTTCAAGTGGATCAATAGCATTGGAGCCACTTTCTTCTGAAATGGCATCAAAAACAATGACCATTTGCCCATGGTTAGCTCCATCTTTGATCCCGTAATTAATAATAAGTTTCGTGTCGTCAATGATCTCTTTGACATAAAACCCTTCTATCACCTTATGAAAGTTCATTTTTCCTCCTCCTCATCTTTTCTTTCCTGCTCTCGCAGTTCTCCATACATCTTCCTGAGTTTTTCTGTCGGCCAACTCTCGTAGTCTCCACCACTATAGGCAGCTCTTCTAAAATGCTCCCTAAGCCAGATCAAGATCTCCTCACGGGAGGGACGATCTTCGTCGGCTTCTCGCTCTTCGGTCATACTGTATAAGGAGGAGGACAGGAAATCTTCCGCATTGGGCTTCATTACACGGGTGGGGGAGGAGACGGTAAAATCCTGGTTCTCGAAGATAATATTTGTTGAATCATTTTCATACGCAGGATTATTCTCTGTTCCATCTAAATTAGTATCAAATCCCATTAACCATGATGGACTGACAGATAGTGCATTAGCAATGAGGAAGATTCTATCCTGTTTAGGAGTATAGATGCCATTGGCATATTGGCTCAAAGATGCTTTATTAATGCCCGTTTCTCTGCTTATATCTGCCATTGATTTATTTCGCAAATCCAAGGCGTATGTAAATCGTTTTGAAAAATTAGAAATCATACTCCCTCCTTTCATTTGAATATTACCCTATTTTCGGCTTAAAGTAAAGCTAAGATTAACAAAAAGAGCGATTAAGCAAAATAAAGTTTAGAAAGGCTTGACATTAGCAAAATAAGGTCCTATAATCTAGATAGTTAAGGAAAGTTTAACAACGGAAAGGAGGATTCATTATTCTATGTTCGATTATTCTATATTAAGAGGGAAAATGGCGGAACGAGCAATTTCTGTTCCAGAGTTGGCAAATAGACTCCATATGACTAAACCTAGCCTTTATGCGAGACTAAATGGAGAAATAGCCTTTCGAGATATTGAAATTGTTGAGATCTGCAAGGTTTTGGATATCCCGGACAATGAGGTCAACAGGTATTTTTTTACTCTAAAAGTTAAGGAAGCTTAATAACAGACAAGGAGACCCCAATGAAAATCGATATGACCAGGGAGGCCGTGAAAGGAGGGGAGAGTGACAACTCTTAACTATGCCGGCGACCAGCTATTTAACCGGGATGATCTGGAGCCACTATTTTATAAGCTAGATAGACTATTCGAAGACAATTTACAGCACTACACCATCACACCAGCGCTCATGAATTACCTGTTGTCTGAATACGAAGATCATATCGAAAACAAGATATTAACGCTATAAAGGAGAAATCGATGGAGAAACCAGCCAACACTTCAAAGTTCACCATCAAGTTGGAGAACCTGGATGAGTATAAAAAAAGACTCAACCGAGTCATCCAAGCTTGTGAGGAGCTTCAAGAATCGACCGAGTCTTTAGTGAATTACATCTCTGGTTCAGATGCTGAAATACAGCTTCAGAATGTTTTCAGGTTTTCGAATGAAGACATTACTGTATTGAGCCAAAAGATAGGCCGGCTGAATGATGAGGATGTTAACGTCATCAACATTCCAGCTGAAAGGTTTCCAAACTCAACGTTATTTGATGAGGTCTAAATCACGAAGAGTGTTGATTGTGGCATACACGGCGTGTTTAGCTGAAGCTTTTGATAGGTTAAAAGCAACAGTGTATATCACGTTAAAAACTTCTTGCTCGCCATGCTCTGAAACGACCTTATTCGCCATCTCAACAATTAGTTGCTTTGTATTTTCGACAGCCTCATCTGAAAAAGCATCATTGACGTTCTGGCTTATGATTTTGCCGATTTGCTCATTTGTAAAAGTCATGAAATCACCTCCTCTCATTATGGATTTCAAGAGCATGCTGGAACATGTCCTTGATTATTAAAAGTATACCACAAGTAGGACTAAAGAAAGGGAGGATACAATATGTTGTACTTAATGGAAAGACTACGCAAAGAAAAAGGGCTAACCCAACAGGAGATCGGAGAACGAATAGGAATTACACAAAGAAGATATAGCTCTTATGAAACAGGAGCTAGAAAGCTACCAATAAAGATAGCAAAGAAGATAGGGAAGGTTCTTGAGGTGGACTGGTGGAGATTCTACGAGGATGAATAAGAGAGGAGTAAATCATGAAGGATTACATGACGGTTGATGAGATATGTGAGTATTTCAGCATTGTGAATTCAACCCTTGATGATTGGAGAAAAAAGGGGCTTGTTCCTACAAAGGTGGGGAAGAGAGTCTATTTTTCAGCAAGCGATATAAACGACTTCATGAAGTCATTCAGAGTCTGTGAGTATCAGAGATCAAGAAAGAGGTAAGGAGCAGCAAATGAAATTAAATTCGACCACAATCCTTTCAATGATAGTAATAATCATAAATCTGATAAGTGTGGCGGTAGTAGGAATCCCATATATAAAAGAAAATCGCTTTGATGGGCTGTCAAAGATCATTATTGCTTATATCGCAATACTTCTAACGGTCATTGTTTGGGCAATAGTAAAAATTATTTAAAAATTGTAGAAAAGAAAGGTGAAAGATATGAAAAAAGGCAAAAAGAAAAAGCCCGATAAAACATCAGGATTAATCTTTAAAGTACCCACTAATGCGGACATTAAAGTAATTAATGTATCTGCTGAGGACTTGCCAAAGGGATTATTAAATACAAAAAAGAAAAAGCCCGATAAAACATCAGGATTAATCTTTTCTAATCCTAGTGGAGTAAAACTTAATCTTGAGCTTGGGACTCTAGAAATACCGGCTAGTTCCATAAAAACAAATAAGTTGAACATAAATATAAGCAAGTTTTCAGATGAAGATATTGGCCCATTAAGCCAAAAGATAAATCAGCTATTTCATCAAGAGGAAGAATAAAAAAGGGGGAAATTATGAGGTTTCTATCATGGGATGAATGCACGACAAGGCAAAAATTTTGGAGAGTGGTGTTGGCAATTCCCTTCTTAATGGCAACAGCGGCTTATCTTATAGTCGGCATGTGGATGTTTTATGTGTTGATTAAATATTAAGGGGGCGGTAATGGAGCGAGAAAAAGAGCTAATAAGGGCCATACAAGGATTAATCAAAGCCGTCAATCAATTGTCAAGAAACGTTAAAGGAAACCTAAGAAATGCGGCAATAGCTAGAAAAGTGGTTGAAACTGAAAAGGAGATAGAGAGATGAATTATAAAAGAGAATGGAAAAAATTAAAAGATTATATCGAAGTCTGGATCGAAGACTTTGAAGAAAATGGCCTATCCATGGAGGATAAGCAATCCTTGTATATGCTAAAGCATATTATCCGTTTAATGACAAACGCTGAAAAGGAGGAAGAATGAAGCAGGCTTTAAAGTGGGATTTTGAAAAGAGAGAATATTTCCCGGTGGAAATCCCGGATGGAAGTTCGCTCTTTGAAAAGGACATGGACGAAGTGGTTAGTTGTGCAGAGTGTGGTCAACCTGTAACATTCGGAGAATGCTATACGAGTAGGACAATACACTCCCCTTATGGGTTTGGCTATGCCGTTTGCCCTGAATGTCACGAAAAAGAATGGGAAGAGGAAGAAAAAGCAAACGAAAAAGAAAAGGACGACTAGTGCGAATAGTCGTCCGGATCAAAAAATACTTCATAAACAGTATATAGATTAGGAGCTATATATGTCAAATTTCACGTTAAGAGAACTATCAGAATACTATCAAAATATATTTTATTTAGCCTGTGAAGAGGACGATTCTGAAGACTTGGAAAAGGCTTTAGATACGATTGATGAGGCCATAGAGAAGAAGGCTGACTCTTATGCGGTCATTCTGTCCGAGATGAAGTCAAAAAGCGATCTTCTATCAGATGAGATTAGAAGGCTACAAGGGAAGAAGAGAACTATTGAAAACAATCAAAGAAGACTCAAGGAAAACCTTGAATTTCACATGAATCAGGTTGGTAAAAGGAAGTTTAAAACCGATTATTACAGCTTTAACATCCAGAAAAACCCGGCAAGGGTGGTCATAGACGACCCGATGAAGCTTGATGAAAAGTACATGATCATAAAGAAAGAGCCTGATAAGCAAGCTATAAAGGATGTTTTAAAGACCGGAGAAGTAGTCGAGGGGGCACATTTAGAGCAAAGTGAGGGGGTTAGAATACGATGAAAATTATTTCAGGAAAAATCAAAAGAGCCCAGAAGGTTGTCATATACGGGCCTGAAGGAATTGGTAAAACTACACTTGCAAGCAAATTCCCCGATCCACTCTTCATAGATACGGAGTCCGGAACTTGCCATCTTGATGTCAAAAGGTTTGAAAGTATTAAAAGCTTCAGTGATCTAATGGACGCTGTAACATATGTCGGCCAGAACCCTGATGTATGCCAGACCTTAATCATAGACACCATGGACTGGGCAGAGGAATTAATCATTAAACAAGTTTTAAAAGAAGAAGGCTGGAAGAACATAGGAGAGCCCGGTTATGGCCAGGGATATGTGGCCCTTGAAAATAAGGTCAACCTCTTCCTGTCATACTTATCAAGGCTAATAGAGCTAGGGATAAACGTTGTGTTAACAGCTCATGCAATGATGAGGAAATTTGAAGAGCCGGGCAACAAGGGAGCATATGATCGCTGGGAGCTTAAGATGGCAAAGAAGACTTCCCCGGTAGTTAAGGAGTGGGCAGACACAGTCCTCTTCATGAACTATGAAACATTCGTTGTAAAGGACGGGAAGGCCACTAAAGGCAAGGTTACAGGAACAGGCAGAAGAGTCATATACACAAGTCACAAGCCTGAATTCGACGCAAAGAACCGCTGGGGACTTCCGGAAGAGATAGAGGCGGAGATCGAGCCGATACTACCGCACCTACTATTAAAAGAAGAACCTAAAAAAGAACCTATAAAGACAAAAGCAAAAGCTGAAACCGTTAAGGAAGAAGGAGAAAAATAATGGACTGGAATTCAACAATAACGAGCGACTCAAATAACCTACCTGAAGGGGAGTACCCTTATGTAATAACTTACTGTGAGAAGTCCGAGACTAGCGGACGTGGGAAACTTCCGGTCTGTCCAATGCTCATAGTAACGGCAGAGATAACAACACCATACGGCTCAACCTTGGAGCTTAAAGATTACTTGGTACTGCACGAGTCGATGGAATGGAAAATAGGACAGTTTTTAGTATCCATAGGACAGAAAGAAAAAGGCAAGGACTGTATCCCTGATTGGTCTTCCAAGGCGATTATGGGAAAAAGAGGTTATCTACTGACAAGAAATGAAGAGGGGAGAAATGGCGGCACATTTGCACGTGTCGCCAAGTGGCTGGATAAAAAAGCCTCTTCTAAAAAGAGTGAAGTTGAAGAAGATAAAGAAGAATTCTTCGGTGATGACTTTGAACCTATAAAGGACGATCGTATCCCCTTTTAAGGGGATGCGGTCTTAATAAAAAAGACAGGAGGTTACCTTGGCACGGCCAACTAAACAAGGACTGGATTATTTCCCCTTGGACGTTGGTTTCTTTGAAGACATAAAAGTGAGAAGGCTGAAAAAAGACTGTGGGAATCAAGCCATTTCAATACTGATTGCGATTTTCTGTAATGTTTATCGTGACGAGGGATATTACGTGGAAATCAACAGCGATCTGACATTCCTGATAGCTGAGCAATTCGGCGTTAGTGAGGATGCAGTAGAGAAGATTGTCGAGAAGGCGATCCAAGTTGGCATATTTGATTCCGGCATGTTCAATAATTACAAAATATTGACTTCAAGAGGAATTCAGGATCGATATTTTACAGCAGCATCCAGAAAATCTGAGGTGTTAGTCCATAGGGATTTTCTGCTCAGCGGAGTAAATGTATGCAATAACTCAGTTTATGCCGACAGAAACCCCGTTTCTGTATGCAATAATCCACAAAGTAAAGTAAAGGAAATAAAAGAAAAGGAAAGTATAGAAGAGGATAAAGGGCTTACGCCCTCTTCCAGCAATGACACCTCAACTTATGAAGAGATCATAAGCTACTTAAACGATAAGGCCGGAACAGGATATAAAGCTAATTCTCAAGCTACAAAAAGAAAAATTAATGCAAGGCTTAATGAAGGATTTAAGTTAGATGACTTCAAGACTGTTATAGACAACAAATGCAGTGAGTGGCTGGGGGATAGTAAGATGTCAAAATATTTAAGGCCTGAAACTCTTTTCGGGACTAAGTTTGAGTCTTACTTACAGCAAGGACCAACAAAGAAAGAAAGCCCGGCAAGGCCTAAAAGAAATATTGTCGGTTACATGCACAGAAATGAAGACAAAAAAGACAATTCAGATTGGGTTAAGCAACAGCTAGCAAGATCAAGGAAACAATCACTAAGAGGGGATGGTACATGATGAGGATATATATTGCAGGGCCTATGACGGGCTATGAGGGAATGAATTACAAGAAGTTTTTATCGATGGCAGAAGATATCAAAATTATGGGACATGAGCCCGTACATACAGCTGATATGCCTGAAGGCTTGGAGTATGAAGATTATATGACAGAAAGCTTGAAGAGGCTTGAGACGTGTGAGGGGATAATGCTTCTTTATGGATGGGAAGATAGCGTAGGAGCAAACATCGAGCTTGAAAAGGCTAAAGAGTTAGGACTAAAGATCTTCAAAGAGAGCGAGGGGCTATTGTGCCTATTAAAATCATAATCCCCGGAGTGCCTGTACCAAAGGCAAGACCCAGAGTTACCAGGGCAGGCTTTACTTACACACCTAAAAAGACAAGGGATTATGAGCAGCTTGTTAAAGACATATACAGCCTTGAGGGAGAGTACTTGGGGGAGTCGGCAATCGTGGCGGATATAGATTTATATTTCCCCATTCCTAAGAGCTACCCAAAAAAGAGGAGGCAGGCCATCCTGGATGGGGAGGAAAAGTACATAAAAAAGCCTGACCTTGATAATTGTGTTAAGTCGATACTGGATGCACTCAATGGAATTGCATACAAGGACGACTCACAGGTTATAGAGATCAGAGTTAAAAAGAGCTATACAGACCAAGAGCCGAGGGCCGAGGTCAGCCTATTAGAAGTGTTTTAAAAGGAGATTGTTAAATGGAGAAAAAAATTGATGAATTTAAAGCGGTTGCAGAATGGATTCAGGAAGAGTTACCGGAAATGATAAAGGCCTATAAAGAAAAGAATACAAGAATAATCGAGCAAAGGGCTAAACGAATTAAAGGCAAGAATGTAGGTATTTTTTCTGATGATGTTTTAAGTGCAATCGTAAATGTTGCTTTTTCAGACAAATATTTTAAATTTATGAAAAAAGAATGTGGTCGATTTTTAGTATATTTTGAACGAATAGTAAAAGATGAAGATTTTGAGATTAGGTACATAGAAGAGGATTAAGTTGCTTGATAAACACGGATCGGTAAGACTATTAGCTAGAGTATTTTCAGAGCTTAAAGCGGATGTTATAAAAAGTTCTAAGGAGTACAAAAGACACCCCAATATCGTGACCATCAAAGATAGGCTGTGTAAAGCGATAGTCAGGATGGCAATGAATCCCTTGGTAAGCGCTATGGGCGTGTCTTTAAAAGATGTTTTAATGCTGGCTAATAAGGACCTAGCGGATGACATAAAGATCACTAAAGCTGATCTACTGGCTAGAGAGGATATCTTATGTTAGTTACAATGACTTGGCTTGAAAGATATCTGGCTATACTTGATGAGCTTGATGATCTTGAAACAAGAATTGCCAGGATAGATGGTCAGGGGTCTCAAGGGTTCTCCCCTAACCCTACACATGTGTTTAACATTGGCGGTATCGATCAACTACTGGTTAAGCGAGAGAAACTCTATAAGATATATTTAAAAAAGCTTAAGCGTGGAAGAGAGATAGTGCTTGAGATTGAGACCTTCCTTGAGCAAGTAGAAGATCCAATGACAAGAAGAATAATCCGGCTTAAATATATTGACGGTCTTACCTGGAGAGATGTTGGAGATGAGGTGCATATGGATCCGTCGTCATGCTATCGAAGAGTTAAAAGAGACATAAAAAAATGCAACAAATGCAACAAAGGATTGTGATATTATGTATGTGTCGATAGATAGCGCAAGGCATGGATCCCCAAAGGGTCCGTGCCTTTTCTTATGTCTGCACTGTCCTGAGTGAGGTGAGCGGTATTGGTCTCAGCGGACCGTGGTCGTCATAGCCATACTCCTTAGCCGTGTGAAATGCTGTGCAACTCAGCATGCAGTGATTGATGTGTCTAAGTCGAGGGTGCTACCTTGATAAGGACTTTCGCTACCGTAGGACCCCGGTGGTTTTAGATAACCCCGGGGGTCTACAAGATTAGAAAGGGTGGGGATATGGCAAAGGAATGGGCCAAGCCTTTCTACAATTCAAAGGCCTGGGAGGATTGCCGGATTAGCTATATAGAATCAGTACATGGCCTTTGTGAAAGATGTTTGAAGCGTGGGAAAGTTAAGCCGGGAAAGATAGTACACCACACCTGCTACCTTAGCCCGACCAATATAAATGATCCTGATGTCAGCCTGAACTTCAAGTATTTGGAGTACTTATGCCAGGACTGTCACAATGAGGAACACCACGGCAGCAAGGTCTTAAGAGACGGATTATATTTTGATGACGAAGGCAACATAATTGCAAGATAGCCCCCCTTAAAGATGTGACAACCATGCGATCTTAGAGACCGATGCCCAACTGTCGAAGAATTCGCAGGACGTTCACGTGTGACCCCTACCATCAATTTAAAGAGAAAGGAGGCCTATTATGGCACAAATGAAGAAATCTACCAAGATTAAAAAAGAGAACAAGAGACTTAGGGAGAAATACAAAGATTTGCCGGAGGACAGCTTGTCAATTGTTGATGGGTTGATCGATCAGGCCGCCTTTATGAGGGCTGAGCTCGATGATATGAAGATAGACATAATCGATAACGGAAGAATTGAGATGTTTTCGCAGTCCGAAAAGACAAAACCCTATGAAAGGGAGCGTCCTGTGGTAAGACAGTATGCTCAGATGGTCAGGAACTATCAAAACATCATTAAGCAGCTTGATGAAAAGCTCCCGAAAGAAGAAGCGGCAAATGTTTTGAGCGATGGGTTTGATGATTTCGCAGGAATTTAATCATGGCCGATTATGTTAGTGAGTATGCTGAAAAAGTCTTGTCCGGGAAGATTATCGCTTCAAAGAAAATAAAAAAACTCATGAAGCATTTAAAAGAAAAGATCGACAATCCCACAGGCATTTATAGGTTTGATGAGAAAAAAGGCTCTCACATACTTACATTCTTTGAAAAGTACTTAAGACATTCTCAGGGTAAGTGGGGCGGCCAATTAATTAAGCTTGAGTTGTGGGAAAAAGCACTTCTACAAGCGGCCTTTGGTTTTGTTGATCCGGATGGATTCAGACAGTACCAAAGAGTGATTTTAATTATCGGGAAAAAGAACGGTAAGTCATTTCTGGCTTCAGGAGTTGGCCTTTATCTTTTAATGGCCGACGGTGAAGCAGGACCTCAGGTCTATTCTGTGGCAACCAGTAGAGATCAAGCCAAGATAGTCTGGACCGAAGCAAAGCGAATGAGGAACAAAGCTGAAGCGATTAAAAGAAGAACAAGGGCAACAATTTCAGAAATTGCCTTTGATCAGATGGATGGGGTTTTCAAACCGCTTGCTTCAAATGCTGATAACTTGGACGGCCTTAACACTCATGGGGTCTTAATGGACGAATTTCACCAATGGAGGTATGGAAGAAAGCTATATGACATTATGGCTGACGGCATAACCGCAAGAGACCAACCAATGATCTTGATGACATCAACCGCAGGGATTGTAAGAGGAGATATTTATGATGAGATTTATGAAGAGGCTGAAAGAATCATTAATGGCTATGTAGATCCTGATGGATATAGTGATCCGAGGACGCTGCCTTTCATCTATGAGCTGGATGATAGAAGGGAATGGACAGATCCTAAAGCGTGGATCAAGGCTAATCCCAATCTTGGAGTCTCGAAGAGCGTTGAGGTCTTAGAAGAGAAAGTAAACCGGGCCAAGCAAAACCCGTCACAGATAAAAAACCTTTTAACAAAAGAATTTAACATTCCTGAGACGAGCGGCGAAGCCTGGCTGTCCTTTGAAGACATTGACAATAGAACAACTTATGATTTGAAAAAGTTAAATCCGGACTATGCAATAGCCGGGGTCGATCTCTCAAAGACAACAGATTTAACCTCAGCTTGTATCATCTTCCAAGTGCCTGACGATCCTAACTTATATGTGCATTCCATGTTCTGGATGCCGGCTGATCTTGTTGAGAAGAGGATAAGGGATGACAGGGTTCCATATGATAAGTGGATAGATCAAGGACATATCCGACTTTGTGAGGGCAACATCATCAACTACAAAGACATAATTGCCTGGTTTGATGAGCTCAGAGATGAGCACGACATATATGTTTCCTGGATCGGTTATGATGCTTGGTCGGCTCAATACTTTGTAGATGATCTTAAAAAGAGATATGGGGATTATTGCTTAGAGCTTGTGAGACAAGGAAAGCAGACTTTATCTGCTCCAATGCATGCGCTGGGGGCGGATCTTTCGGCCCATAAGGTTATATACAACAACAATCCGGTTTTAAAGTGGTGTATGACCAATGTTGCAATCGATAAGGACAAGAACGGGAATATCCAGCCGATAAAGGCTGAAAGTCAAAGAAAACGCATTGACGGATTTGCGGCCCTTCTTGATGCATACGTTGCAAGGGATAGACACTTAGAAGAATACAGAAATCTTATAGGAGGCGTTTAATGGGGATAATAAATAGCATTAAAAAAGCTTTTACAAGAAGCCCTACAAAGTCAGAAAAATTTCAAATGATCACCCAACAGACCGGGCGGTTTTTTGGGTTTAAGGGAAGACTTTATGATTCAGATATCGTAAGGGCAGCTATAAGGCCCAAGGTCAGGGCTATTGGAAAGTCCATAGCAAAGCATATAGAAAAAGATCAGAAAACTTTAAAAACGAAGATCAACCAGAATCCACAATATAGGTTTCTACTGGAAGAACCCAACGAGTATATGACTGGTCAAATGCTTCAGGAAAAGCTTGCTGTACAGCTTGAACTTAATAACAATGCCTTTGCCTACATAGAAAGAATAGAGGGCTATCCAATAGCAATATATCCGATTGACTGTTCATCGTTTGAGATGGCACAAGACGATAAAGGGGAGCTCTTCTTAAGATTTACCATGTATGACGGTAAAGCTTGGATTGCAAACTATAAAAACATAATCCATTTAAGAAAAGACTATGGCCCGGATGTCTTTTTAGGAGAGCCACCGGGACAAGCCCTAACCGAGCTTATGGAAGTGGTTTCAATAAGTGATCAGGGCATAATCAACGCAATTAAGAACTCAACAGTCATAAGATGGCTTTTGCATTTTAAATCAAACCTTAAGCCGTCTGACTTAAAAGATAGGGCCAAGGTATTCGCTGAAACATACACCGCCACAGCTTCAGAGACCGGAGGGGTTGCCGCTGTTGGAGCGGATGCCGATGCCGTTCAAGTTGACAGCAAAGAATATGTTCCTAATGCCTTGCAAAGCGCCAATACAATTAAAAGAGTTTATGCGTATTTCAATACCAATGAAAAGATAGTCCATTCATCTTATAGCGAAGATGAGTGGATTTCTTATTTTGAGTCATGTGTTGAGCCTGAGCTTTTGCAGTTTTCCAACGAGTTTACAAGAAAGCTTTTTTCAAAGACAGAGAGAAGCTTTGGAAATAAGATTATTTTCACATCGTCAAACCTGACATTCGCAAGTATGAATACCAAGCTACAGCTTGTTCAGCTTGTAGATAGAGGAATCATGACCCCGAACGAAGTAAGAGATGTTTTGGGATATGAACCCTATGACGGAGGAGATGAGTTCATAAGAAGGCTGGATACAAGACCTGCCAATGAGTGATAGAAAGGAGCAGGAATGAAGATAGACATAAAAGGGACAATTGTTCCAGATGACTATGCGGAAGTCTATGAGTGGCTTGGCTTAAGTTATACAAGCCCAAAATCAATAACTCTTCCGGACGGTAAAGAAGACATTGAAGTCAGTATCAATTCTTTTGGCGGCGATGTTTATGCCGGGGCTGAAATTTACACCAAGCTTAAAAACTATCCGGGAAAGGTCACAACGATTGTTACAGGACTTGCGGCAAGCATGGCCTCAATCATAGCTATGGCTGGGGATAAGGTGAAAATATCGCCTGTGGGAAGCATTATGATCCACAATGTTTCAACCTACGCAGAAGGTGATAAGAACACTATG
Organism: uncultured Tissierellia bacterium; assembly: GCA_947253765.1. GTDB lineage: Bacteria > Bacillota > Clostridia > Tissierellales > Peptoniphilaceae > Khoudiadiopia. Next base: position 100,185 of record CAMYAK010000003.1, on the reverse strand, counting down.
CGCAAAGAAGCCGAGGTCTTACATAGCTTTGATAGAACCTTGACCAATGCCTACAAGCTAAAGACCGGATTAAGTGAAGAGGAGCTACTAGAGCTCATGAACAAAGAGACATGGTTAAGTCCTAAAGATGCTCTCGAAAAGGGTTTCGTTGATGAGATTCTTTTTGATGATAAAGATGTTCCGCTTTTAGCGGCAGGATATGAGATGTTGTCAAATGAAGCCATTAAAGAGGCTAGAAAGGCGATGATGATGATGGAGAAAACAAAAACTGAAGAGACTTTGAAAAATGAAAAAACAGAGTCTGTAGAAGAAACAGAAAAAGAAGAAGTGGTTAACGCCGAAGAGGAAGAAAAGCCCGAGGAAGAACAAGAAGATAAGCCCCAGGAAGAGAAGCCTGAAGAATCCGAAGAGGAAACAGAAGAGGAAGAGGCCCCGGAAGAGGAAACGGAGGAAGAGAAAAGAGCTACAAATAAAAAAATGTTTAACAACATCAAAAACCGCAGGACTGTTCCGGAATTTAAAAATGAAGCTGATATAAGCAAACTTGAAATCATTGCAGGAGGTAAAGAAGAGATGAAAAACACTTACAAAAATGCATTTTTGAATGCAATTCGTGGAAAGGAACTGAGCGTAGAAGATAAACAGGCAATTCTTGAAAACAACAAGATGATGAACAATGCCTTTGTACATGACACAACAAATACAGCAATTGTTATTCCCCGTGAAACACAGGACAAGATCTGGGCACGTGCCACAGAGGGATATGGTGTCCTCGAAGATGTTAACCGTCTCCATGTAAAGGGTGAGCTTAGAATGGTCAAGCACACCGCAATTGATGCAGGTGATGCCAAGTGGTATGTAGAAGCAACACAGACCGAAGATGAGAAGAACACTTTTGGGGAACTCATACTGAAAGGTAATGAACTTTCAAAGGCTATAACCATTTCTTGGAAATTAAGAGCCATGGCCATGGATGACTTTGAAAACTTCCTCATTCGTGAAATTGGTGAAAGAATGGCCATTGCTTTGGGAACATCTGTTACACAGGGAAGCGGCAACAACGAGCCGACAGGAATAATTACCGCACTCAAGAACAAGGCTGATCAGAAGCTTTCTGTTGCAAAGACAGGAGAACTTACCTACTCAGAACTTCTTAAGGCCATAGCTAAGGTTCATTCAAGCTATAAGACCGGTACAAAGATTTACGCCAATTCAACAGTAATCTGGACTGTTCTGGCCAATGTTCTTGACGGAAACGGTCGTCCTTTCTTTGAAGCAACAGCAGGACAAGACGGTGTGGGCAATGCCCTTGGCTTTGTAGTCAAAGAAGATGCATCCTTGAAGAATGACGAGATCCTCATCGGAAACCCCTCACAGGGATACGTCTTTAACGTTAATGAGGAAATGTCAATGACTACAGAAGATCATGCAAAGGCACGTAATACGGACTTTGTAGCCTACATGATCGCTGACGGTAATGTATTGGATGAAAAAGCCTTTGCTATCCTCTCATTAACCCAGGCGGCTTAAAATGGCGGCGGTAAAAAAAGATAGCCCGGTAAAGGAAGCCAAGACCTATAAGGTTTTGGTTTCCTTTTTAGATGTCGAAAAAGATAAAAAGTACCTTACAGGGGAAGAATATATCCCCGAAGGTGCAAAAAAAGAAAGGATCGATCATCTTATTAAGCTTGGGCTGATAGAAGCGAGGTAGGTTATGGATCTCTTTAAAAAAGTAAAGGCGGCCCTCAGGGTAACAACTGATGATGAGGGGATTAATGAGGAAATTAAAACCTTAATGAATGCCGGAATAAGAGATCTTTCGACAACCGGCATTAAGAACGAATCAGATACTCTTTTTGAGGTCGCTGTAATTACTTACTGCAAAGCAAATTTTGCATTTGACAATCCGGAGGCTGAAAGGCTTCTTGATTCTTACGAGTCCATGAAGCGTAAGATGATGAACACAAAGGAGTATATCAGTGAGGGGCAGGGATAAAATTGAACTAATAAAGTATCAGGTAATGCCCGGATCTTTTTCCGATGAGGGGGAAAAAATTCCCGTAGGAAGGTTCGTATACGCCAATGAATTCTCAACAAGCCTCATCAGTAAGCTTCAGGCAAGCAAAGAGGGCCTAAGGTTAGCAGGTAGGCTTGAGGTATACACCTTTGAGTATCAAGGGGAGCCGTCATTAAGGCTGGAGAAGAATGGGGACATCTACAAAATAGTGGATGCCCAGAAAAATGGGGACAGAACTGTTCTTACTTATGGTGAGGTGATCGGCAATGCAAATTGATTTAGCGGATGAAATCAACATAGCCTTAAAAGATTATACAGACGATGTTATCAAGGCGACTAATGAAGCGATCGAAGAGGTTGCAAGTGAAGCTGTTGATGAGCTCAAATCAGCTGGGGGCTTTAAAGACATTACAGGTAAATACCGCAAAGGCTGGACAAAGAAGAAGGATGGGGGAAGTCTGGGGACTGAGAACATGGTTGTCTATAACAAGGTTCACCAGCTTACCCATCTACTTGAAAAAGGACATGCTAAGCGTGGGGGAAATGGTAGAGTTAGGGCCTTTCCCCATATAGCCCCAGTAGAGGAAGAGCTTCCAGATAAGTTTCAAAGAAAGCTTGAGGGTAAATTGCAATGACATTCGAAGAACTATATAAAGCTTTAAAGACATTAAATCTTCCAGTTGCTTATGACCACTTCAGCAAGAAAACGGAGCTGCCATATCTAATCTTCATTGATGAAGGGAAAAACACCTTTATTGCGGATGAGAGGGTATGGACAAAAGAAACAAAAATCCGACTGGAGCTATATTTTGAAACAAAATCTCCAAGCCTGGAAGATAGGGTCGAGGCAAAGCTTGATGAAATAGGTCTCATCTGGGAAGACGAGACAACGTACTACATTGAAACTGAAGAAATGTATCAACACAATTACTATTTTTCGATATAGAAAGGAAATATAAGAAATGGATAAAAATAAAGTTAAATTCGGGCTTTCTGAAGTCCATATATTCCCGATCACATCAGACGATGCAACAGGAACAAAATATGAAACAGGCTTTCCTTTAAAAGGTGCTGTAAGCTTAAGTTTGAGCCCTGAGGGAGACAGCGAACCGTTTTACGCAGATAATAAGGCCTACTATGTTTCAACATCTAACAACGGCTACTCAGGAAGTCTTGAGATGGCCTTACTCAATGATGACTTCTACACAAAGATATTAGGCATGAAACAAGATACGACAAGCGGCCTTATGGTCGAATCAATGGAGGATATGCCAACAGAGTTCGCAATGGCTTTCCAGTTTGAGGGAGATGCAAACGCAACCAGACATATTCTCTATCGCTGCAAAGCTTCACGTCCTAAGGTTGAAGGCGAAACAATTGCCGATAAAACAAGCCCGAAGACAGACTCTTTTGACTTTACATCACTTGCAAGAATTAGTGATGGAAAAATTAAGGCAAAGGTTGAAGCCGGAAGCAAAAGCTATGAAACATTTTTCGATAAGCCTGCTGAAATTAGTACTGTAACTAGTGCTTAGTTTCGGAGTGCTTTATGGAAAAAGTATTGACCATAGACGGAAAAAAAGTCCCCTTTAAATGTACAGGGGGCTTTTTAATCCGGTATAAGCAGCTTGCAGGAAGCGACCCTATAAAGGACATATACAACATAGGTACGGCGCTTGACGGAGCAAAGGGGAAGAATGTTGATCTTTCAAGCTTTGATATTGATGTTATATATAACTTGATCTGGATAATGGCAAGAACCGCCAATCCCGAAGTGCCGGATCTTTTAACCTGGCTTGATAGCTTTGACGAATTCCCTGTTTTCATGATTTTAATGGACTTAAAAGATATGTTAGCTGCAGCCTTTAAAACGTCCAAAACGATTGAACCTGACTCAAAAAAAAAGACCATAACGATAAAGAAGTAACACTGGAATCGATGATGGTAGGGGCCCAGCTTAGGGGGCTTGATGTTTCAACTTTCGAGCTCCTTAATCCGGGGCAAATAGTCGACTACTGCATAGAATATAACGAGACAATTTCACCTGGAAAACATGACAGTGGTGGAGTAAGAGAAGCGACACAATTGGATTTTGACAAGTTTTGATTTAAATTGGGTATAATATAAATAAGAAAAACGGGAGGTGCATTATGGAAAACAATAAAACATTAGAAAAAGCACCTTTTGAAATTAGGTGGGAGACATTCAGAAAAGCTTATTTTGAGTGGGCGAGATACAACCCCTATAAAGCTTATCCTGTTCCAAACAGAAACGTAATTTGGAATAAGATTCAAGGAAAAACTGAGATACCCAAAGATTTTGTTGCACAAACAACGGTTTTAGCTGCGATAGGAGCGAAAGTTGATTTTATTTATAAAAAAGAAATGAAAAGAAGAAAAATAATTGTTAAAGCGATTAAGAAACAGCATAGAAAGACATTGAAAGAGGCGTTTTTAAACCTTTTCTAAAAAATACAACAATAGAGATTAAAGCATCCTAGATGGCTAGGGTGCTTTTTTATTGGAGGTAAAGAGATGGCCAATGGAAGAATTAAAGGAATCACCATAGAACTCAACGGTGATGTAACAAAACTTAATAAGGCGTTATCATCTTCCGAAAAGGCCGCACAGACATCAGCAAGGGCCTTGAAAGAAATTGAAAAGAATCTGAAATTTAATCCGGGGAATACCAAACTTGTTGAGCAGCAACAGCGAAACCTTGGAGAAGCTATTAATGCCACCAAGGAAAAATTAAAAGTTCTTAGAGAAGCTGATGGTCAGATGAAACAGCAGCTCAACGAGGGAAAAATTTCAGTTGACCAATACGAAGCTTTTCAAAGGGAGATAATATCCACCGAAGGACAGCTACAGAATTATGAAAAGCGCTTAGCCTCTTCTCAAAGTGAGCAAGAAAAGCTTGAAACTGCCACACAAAAATTATCCACAATTTTTGAAGCATCCGGAACAACAATTGATAACTTTGTGGATATACTTGGGGAAGATACTGTTGAAGCCTTTAAAAAAGGCGAAGGTTCATCAGAACAGATGGAAATAGCTCTTCAGAAGTTAGGCGATGAACTTCTGGGAACAGGGGGAGACAGCGAAAAATTAAGCGAAGATCTGGCAAGACTTGGAGAGGGAGTATCTTTTGAAACCCTCCAGCAAGCAGCCAGAGCCTCTGGAGCGCAGTTTGGGGAGCTGGGCAAGTCTGCAGATGAAGCGGATCAAGCAATTGAAGGAATAAAAAATAATGCTGTACAAATTTCAGGCCTTGATGCGGCAATTGATCTTTTCGGAAAACTAAAAGATACTATAGGCGATGCGATAAGCACAATTATGGATGCCTGGGAAAAGCTTGACGAGGGCCAAGACACGATCATTGCCAAGACCGGGGCAACGGGTGAAGCGGCTGAGAAAATGGGAAAGACTTTTACGAATGTCTATTCTTCTATGCCCTCAGAATCCAAGGCTGTGGGTGATGCCATAGGTGAACTTAATACACAGTTCGGTTTACAAGGTGATGAACTTGAATCAGCAACAAGAAAGCTACTCCAATATGCGGAGATTAACGGGAGCGATGTTACTACAGCTACCCAATCAGCCAAGGGGGCAATGGAGCAATTCGGGTTATCCGCAAATGATCTCGGGAGTGTTTTAGATGTAGTTACTAAAGCGGGCCAAGACACAGGAGTTGCCACAGAAAAGCTTTTAGATTCCGTGGCGCAAGGGGCACCCACATTGCGAAGCCTTGGGCTAAGCTTTAATGAGTCAGTGGTCGCAATGAGTCAATTCGAACAATCCGGGATTAACGGATCGCAGGCCTTGAGCTATTTAACAAAAGCGGAGATAGTAGCATCTGACAAACACAAGACTTTGAATCAAGTTTTGGATGAATTTAACAAGGTGGTCAACACTTCAACTGATGAACAAAAGAAGCTTAATATGGCGGCTGAGCTTTTTGGGAGCAAGGGCGCAAGGAGGATGTTTGACGCCGCTAAAGAGGGCCATTTAAATTTCAGCAAGCTTAAAGAATCTGTTGCTGATGCCGGAGGGACAATTGAGAGTACATACGATGCAATGCTTGACCCGGTAGATAATGTTACAGTTGCTCAGCACAATCTTGATATCGTACTAGGAGATATAGGATCTACAATTCAAGAAGCGGCAGCACCTGCTATAAATGCATTAGTTAGTTTTTTACAAAAACTAAGTGCCGGGTTTACATCATTAAGTCCCGGGGTTAAAACCGCAATAGTTGTTATTGCCGGGCTTGCTGCAGGATTTTTAGCCGTAGTCGCTGTAATAGCAACTGTTCAAACGGCCATTGGTCTTTTAGGCCCATTAATCACCAATATTACAGGGATTTTTACGGCGCTAAAAACATCTATCGGTGGCATTACCGCCTTTGTTTCAGCCAACCCGATTGTTCTAATAATTGCGGCTATTGTTGCAGCTGTAGCGCTTCTTATAACCCACTGGGATACTGTCAAAGCCGTAGCTCAGCAAGTTTGGGATAAGATCGTTGAGGTTTGGAACGGGATCTTGTCGTTCATTTCCCCAATCATAGGCGCCATTGGTTCAGCTATATCAGGGGCTTGGCAGAAGATTAAAACAGTAACCGGGACAGTATGGAACGGGATCAAAACTGTAATATCCGTGGTCTGGAATGCGATTAAAACAGGAATTACCATCTATATAAATGCTGTTAAAACAATTATAGAAACTTATTTTAATATAGTGAAAACAATAGTCTCCACTGTTTGGAATGGCATAAAGGCAGTTATTGATGTAGTCTGGAATGCAATTAAAATCGGAGTCACCACCTATATAAATGCCGTTAAAACAGTTATAGAAACTGTTTTTAATGTAATTAAAACAATAGTTACCAATATATGGAACGGCATTAAGACGGTGATTGATGGCGTTTGGAACGGCATTAAGACCGGTGTTGGTGGTGCAGTAGAAGCAGTAAAAACCAAAGTAAGTAATGTTTTCAACGGTATCAAAACTACCGTTACCACTATTTGGAATGGGATAAAGGAAGCAATATCCAAGCCAATTGAGGCTGCAAGGGACTTAGTGAAGAAGGCCATAGATAAAATAAAGGGCTTTTTCAATTTCAAATTCACCTGGCCTAAAATACCACTTCCCCACTTTTCGTTCAGCGGTTCAATAAACCCGTTTTCAGGGGATTTCCCTCCAAAGATCGGCCTTAAATGGTACAAACAAGGTGGTATCTTTGATAAGCCCTCAGTAATCGGTGTCGGTGAAGCAGGATCTGAAGCGGTCGTGCCTACACATAAACTCGATGCCTTTTTTGATGAGGCTCTTAAGCGTGTAGGAGCTAAGAACAACGAGGGAGCGCAACCGCCTTTCATAATTAACGTTGAAAAGATGATAGTAAGAGATGATGAAGACATAACCAAGGTTGCTCAAGAGCTTGAGAGGCTATGGAGAAGAGAAAGGAGGAGGTATGTATAAAGGACTGACGAAAACTTTCAGCATGACATATGATGGCGTGCCTCTTCCTGTTGATTGTGTTGTAGAAGACATTATCAGACCAACAAATCCTGAAATATCCATTTTGACAACACCAAAGCCGGGAGAGAACGGCTCATACTTTAGAAGATCAAGGCTTGGAGAGAAAGAAATCAATGTAAAGATAAGGCTTGTAGAAGAAAGGTTCCCGACTCTCTCGGATAACAAAGTCAGGATAAGAAAAAGAGTTGATGAGCTTAAGCCTTATCTGATAAAGGATAAACCTAAAAAGTTATATCTGTCTGATCAGCCCACAAGGTATGACATGGCCATACTTAAAGCCAGTAATGTCACATATGGCAAGAATTCGGCCCTCTTGGACTTAACGTTCTCATGTCCGGGGGGCTTTTCATATGATCTGGCGGATAATAAGATCGATCTTGCAGCAGAAGCAGATATCTTCTACACAGGGGCCGTCAAGGTGCCAATGATTATAAGCGGCGAAAAGACGGAAGACACGATTGTTATAGAGAACTCAACAACAAAAGAGATCTTAAAAATTAATAGTGGTTTTCGAGGAAAAATCAAGATCGATACAGACCTTGAAACGTATCTTGAAAATGATGTTCTTTCTATGACGGCGGTTTTTCCTGAGTCAGATTTTCCGGATCTTTTCCCAAAGCATAATAAGTTAAAGATATCAGGATTAAAGAACACAAGCCTGATATTCCAAGGGAGGTATCTATGAAGTTTATAGTGCTGAACTTGCAGGGGGAAAGAGCAAAAAATCAAAAAGGAAAGGCTGCACATAAAAAGCCGCTTGGAAAGCTTGATTCGATTGAAATCGATGCAGTAGAGCTTAATGTTAAAAAAGGTTATAGACTTCTATACCAGGACAAGCTAACTAAAAAATGGTATGAGTTTGTTGTTACGGCAATCGATGAAGACCATGACGAGTCCGGAGTCTCTTATAGCATATACGCTGAAAATTCCGTGATCGATCTTGACGGGACCTTCATAGGAGACAGACGTGGAGTTAATGTAAGTGGATCTGTTGCTATGGAGAAGGTCACGGATGGTACACACTGGCAGGGCTTCAGCGAGGACATAGGATTAGGGACCTTCAACTTCTATCGGATCAGTGCTTACGAAGCCTTGGGAGTGGCTCTTAAAGCCTTCCCGGGAGTTGAGTTTGAGACGAGAATTGAAGTTAAGCCCGGATACAAGATTGAAAGAAAAATATATCTTAAAAAACAGATAGGATCAGACAACGGCAAAAGGTTCACCTATAAAAAGGACATGACAAAGGTAAGCCGTAAGGTTGGGGAAGAACCTGTTATTACAAGGCTATACCCCTTTGGAAAGGGTGAGCAGACCGGAGGCGGTTACGGTAGAAGAATAGGCATAGAGAGTGTTAACGGTGGAAAATTCTATATAGACAACTTGGAAGCACAAAAGCAGTACGGTTATGAGAACAGGCCCTATTCCGGAACTAAAATCTATGATGACGTCGACGATCCGGGGAAGCTTCTTGAGATAGCAAGAGAGGACTTAAAGCAGCTATCAAAGCCGACCATTACCTATGGGGCTTCAGTAATTGACTTGAAGTCTTACGGATACGACTTTAAGGGAGTTGATGTTGGTGATGTTGTAGTACTGAGGGATAAGGTGCTCGATCTTACATTAAAAGGTCGTGTAAGTGAGCTTGTAGTCGATCTTGACGAGGAAGAGGAAACCAAGATATCACTGGGCTATATAAGGCCGACTATCAGCAAGTTTTTAAATTCAGTCACTTCAACGCTTGATCGTATAACCGCTAAAGAGGCCCTGCTTGATGACTTAGCAGATCATGAATCATTTATTGATCGAGTTATTTCGGGACTTAATGATGGCTTTAAAAATGCCCAGTCTTATATGTCTTTTAATAAAGAACAGGGGCTGATATTCACGGACAATCCGGATCATAAGCTGGCAAGATGGGCCATAAACATTGGGTCAATGGGTTTTAGAATAGCAGACGGCAAGAATAGTGACGGTAGCTGGAAATGGAGAACATTCGGCACAGGTGAGGGCTTTACGGCTGACCTGATAAGATCAGGCACAATAATAGCTGATCTTATAAAAGCAGGGGTATTGTCAGATACAAAAGGCGAAAACTACTGGGATATGAATTCGGGATCGATCTCTATAGGTGGCGGAGCTTTAAGCTACAACAATACAGATGGATTCAAGATTAAAGTGGTTGACGACCTCAGAAAAGACGTTGACACAGCGATAACGGAAAAGGCTGATAAAAGCAAAATCATTTCAGAAATCAACGCCAGCCGTGAGGGGATTAACATCGCAGGTGATCGCATAACCTTAAATGGGTCAACCGAGGTCATGGGAAGCTTTAAGGTCTCAGGCGATGCTCTATTCGGGAAAATAAATGCCAATTACATTGATGTTGAAAACCTGAACGCCAATAACATTACGAGCGGTGTTTTAGGCCGTGGGGTAGATAATGGTTCTTGTACTTTGCCTGAGAGCGGTTCAGCAAGCTTATCAGGTTATGGAACGAACCTAAACACAGGGAGCAGTGCCTTTGTTTTTAACTATGGAACCAACACTTTTGAGATTAACGGCCGACTTGCAGCCAATCCGCCCGGGGGCAGGTATGGCTTTGATACGAGTGGGTTATTTTGTCAAAGTGGGTCTGATTACTTTGAAATAAAGCCCTGGAGCGGCGTAATTAGGTTTTATACGCAAGGGGCAGATGTTGTCTTGAGCTCAACTTTGAGGGTGTCCGCCTTATATGTAGATGGGAAAAGAATTACTGGCTAGGAGGATTAGATGAAGTTAGATATTGTGGAGCAGCAGTATATACAAGATACAACCACTGACAAACCTATCTTCTCAGGTATGGAAGTAAGGTTTGAAAGCAGGTCACAGGATAGGAGCGTAGTTCGTGGTTCTTTTATAGTTCAGGGAGAGCGGTTCTCAGCCTTTGTAAAGGATAGAGAAAAAGGTAAGACCGTAAGAGATCTCTGTGAAGAGCTTATAAGGGAGCATCTTGAGGTTGATAAGGTCGACGTGGATTCCTTTGACGTAACATCTGTCAAAAGAAAAGTAGAAAACCTTGAGAAGCAAAACCTTGAACTTGCTATTATGCTATCAAATGGAGGTGCAGTATGAGCGTGATCGTTAAGCTTTTAGCAGAAGCCGTAATCAAAGGTCAGATTAAGCTTGAAGATGTTGGCAATAATTTCGGTTTGCATGACAAAGTTAAAAAAAGAGTTGAGGAGATTAGAGCGGAAGAGGCTTAGGCCTTAACCGCTTTTTCATTTAAAGGGAGGCGTATATGAGTGTAAAAGGTTCAGGATATCTTCCCATAACCATCTATTGGGAGCGGCCAATCTTGCCTGAAATATCCTTGCATTCAGGGGAGATCGGAACAAGGGGCTATCAGGTGCGGTTCATATCGGCAACTGGGGAAGTTATTACGCCAGCAGAGGGTCAGACCGTGACCTGCTATGCCAAGAATTTAAGCACGAAAAAATCCTACTACCTTGAGGGTGTAAAAGTTGCGGACTACTGGGAAGTGGAAGTTCCGAATAAGGCCTTTATAGATGCAGGCATCGTGCAGGTTCAGCTAGCCCTTAAAGATGGGGATCAGGCCCTTATAATCACGGACTGGGCAACCGTCGAGGCACAGGAATTCTTGGGAGCTGATGGGGCAAGCACAGAGGGTTCAGGAATCCTCATGGACTACCAGAAATTGCATGAGCAAGCCGAGGGAGCGGCAGCGGCCCTTGATGAGGTTAAAAGACAGGCGGCTGATGCTGATAAGAGGGCGCAAAAAGCAGAGGCGGCCCTTGCAAGGCTTGAAGAGAACGAGAGCAATAGACAAGAGGCCGAGAAATTAAGAGCCGAGAGCGAAAGTGCAAGGTCGGAAGCCGAGAAATTAAGGAAGACCGCCGAAGATCTAAGGGCTAGTGCGGAGAGTGCAAGGGCAGATGCCGAAAGGGCAAGGGAAGCCCAAGAGGGCGGCAGAATTTCCCGAGAGACAGCCCGAGTTGAAGCCGAAAGCACGAGGACCAGCAGCGAGGATCTAAGGACAAAGGCCGAGAATGAGCGGAAATCCAAAGAAACCGAAAGACAGGCCAAGGAAACCGAGAGGATCCAGGCCGAGGAAACAAGAAAAAGCCAAGAACAAGCCCGAGTATCAAGCGAGGAAAAGAGGACATCGGCCGAGACTTTAAGGGCGAGTGCAGAGGGTCAAAGGGCTACAAAAGAGGGCGAAAGGCAATTCAAGGAAGCCGAGAGGCTACAGGCCGAATCCGACAGGGTCAGTCAGGAAAGCGAGAGGCAGACCAAAGAGAGCGAACGCCTAAGGGCTGAAACCTCAAGGCTAAGTGAGGAAAAGGCCCGAAAGACAGCGGAAGATGACAGGGTTTCTAAAGAAGCGGCAAGGCAGAGGGAAGAAGCTAGTAGAAAAAGTCAAGAGACCACAAGGCAGGATCAGGAAGCACAAAGACAGGCAGCCGAAAAGGCTCGTAAAAGTAACGAAGACGTTAGGATCAGTCAGGAAACTCAAAGGGTAGAAGCCGAGAGATCCAGAAAGGCGACCTTTGCAGGATGGGATAAGACCATGCAGGGAGTTATCCCGAATGCCACAGAAGAAGCGGCAGGAGTTGTAAAAATTCATCACGGCCAAGATGAAACAGCTCCTTATACGGCCGTGTCATTGTCAGCATTCAATCAAGGGCTTGAAGGATATAGTAATTCTGTCGGGCAGTTAATTTCCACAAGTTTAGACCCTATTAAAACTCAGCATGCGACAGATATGTATACAGTTCGAAGCGAAATAGAGACTTGCAATCAAACTCTTTACCGGGTCCAGGGCGTCCTAGCAGCTAAAGCCGACCAAGGTCATGATCATGATGATCGCTACTACACCGAGACCGAGATCGATAAGAAGCTATCGGGAAAGGCAGAAAAGATCCATACCCATCAGACCACAGAGATCGTGGGTCTGGATCAGGCCTTGCAAGCAGCAGGAAAAGTTAAGAGTGTCAACGGCATGACAGGCGATGTGACCATAAAAGAATATGACGACAGCGGTCTTAAAAGCCGAGTAACGGCCCTTGAAATAAAACCTGATAAAGATACCGTCTATGATGACACGGTCTTAAAAAGCAGGGTCAGTGCGGTGGAGCGGACAACATCGGGCCTATCAAGCACGTATTTGAGGCAGGATACCGCTAGCACGGTTTATGCGACAAAGGAGGACCTTAAAAAAGTGGGAAGCGTAGGATACTTATATATGCTTGCGGCAACGGACACAACGGCAAGTGCAGCAGACCTTGAGGCTTTGAGGAAGTATGAGCGGATTGAAGATATTATAAAAGACAATCGGGCTATAGAGGCCCTTGCAAAGTCTATGTTGGCAATATCGGAGCTAAGCCGAAGCAAGTCGGGTGTTTCAGCCGCAATTAAATGCGACCAATTTATGGAAAAGATAAAAGATGAAAAAAGCATTGTATATAACCTATGCATGCAGCCTTGTGCCGTAGAAGCATTGGCGGAAAATAGCAGGGCTTTAGAGATATTGGGAACTAGCAGATACGCCGTTACCGCGGAAACCGGTATTACTGTTGGTGGGTATGGTGAACCGCCAGCAAAGATAGTGCCTCTTGCCACAAAAGAGTATGCAAAGAGGATTGAATTTCGCACTTTTACAACTAAAAATGATGATCAGCAAGGTCCCTATCAGATTATCCGATGTGCAACTATAAGTGAATGGCTACTAAAAAATAAAAGAGATCCGATTGCTATTAGTGGATATATGGAAGCAGATAAAAGCTATGGTTACAAAGGAAACGTAGTAGCTATATATTACGACTTCCTCAAAGAATAGAAAGGACTTAAAAATGGACACTCTAAAAAATATAGACTTCATTCAGTATTACCCCTCATCGAACCGCTTTATCTTGAAGTGGAAAGATAGCACGGCACTAAGGCAGGTAGATGATGCTGATGTGCCGAAAGAAGATCTCAACACTTTAGCCGTAAAATTGTCCACACTAAGGACAGTTGAGCAGAGGGAATTAGATCAGGTTAAGGAAGCTAAGGAAGCGGCAGACAAAGAAGCCCTCTTTGCACGTGACGAAGCAGAAAAAGCGAAAGAGGAAACAGCGAGGGTCAGGCTAGATCTGGAAGAAGCGACAAAGAAGATTGCAGCCCTCTTAACAGGGGACCCTGATAAAGCCTTTAGCACCGAGATGATCAGGCAATATGCCGAGTGGCAGGAGGGCTTATCGGTGGATGCTGGAGACGCTTACAGGATAGGCGATGTGCTTTACATGGCAATTCGTGGTCACGTGACAAGCAAAGATAATTCACCCGAAAGTCAGGCGGCAAAAGACTACTGGAAAGGTGGAGCGATTAAGCAGGAAGACCCGAAGCCCGTACCTGGATACAAATATCCCAAAAATACCGTCAAAAACTATATGGGGGTCGACTATTACGCTTGCGTAGACACAAATAACGGCCCAGAGGTCGGATACCCCACTTGGGATCTACTTGACAACAAGCCTTTGTAATTAAAATCCTGTCAGGATTAATTAGCCCTTGAATAAGCGATTTTAAGGGCTTAAAGGTATAATCATACCAATGATGAAAATTAAAAGCCTTAAAAACGGTCTGAAGAGGCCGTTTTTTCGTGCTTTTTAACATTTTTAAGAAAAATTAGAAAGGAGTGGCAATTTTGAAAATATTTCTTGATCCGGGTCACGGCGGTCGGGATGGTGGTGCTTATGGACCAAAAAACAGGGCCGAAAAAGACGATACATTACGGCTTGCCTTTTTAGTTGGAAAGATTCTAAAGAGTTTAGGCCACGAAGTCATGATGAGTAGGCGAGCGGATATTCACGTAGGACTTACCGAGAGAACGAACGATGCCAATCGGTGGAAAGCGGATTATTTCTGTTCAATTCACAGAAATTCAGCTACCCCATCAGCTAACGGTGTTGAAGTATGGCTATATCATGCTTACGCCGACAAGCCTAAAGCAGGGGCTGTCCAGGTTGCTAAAAGGATAAATGACAACCTTGTAGGGGTCGGCTTTAAGAACCGAGGCTTAAAATACGGCTACCGTGGAAGTATGAAGTATGACTATGCGGTCAATCGGCAGACCCATTGCATGTCTAGCCTTGTAGAAGTCGGCTTTGTCACAAGCGAAAAGGATAATTTCCTCTTTGACAAATACTTTGAAAAAATAGCACGTGCAATAGCTTATGGAATAGTCGGAACAAAGACAGAAAACAAACCTACTGAAAAAATTATCGAGAAGAAAAAGGAAAGGGCAAATTTCATGAAAAACAAAAAATACGTGATCACTTATGAGTTAGACGGAGATCTTGCAAATGCACAGGCACTTTTAAATGTTTTGGGATCTGGGGCGGTCCTGACAAAGGGCCCTGTTGAAAAAGGCGAGGGCTACAAGGTAATTCAGATAGGGGGATCCAAAAAAGACTGGTCGGATATATGGCTTTCTGGAGAAAACAGGGTCGGAACCTTGCTATCAATAGCCGAATATTGCAGGGATAAAAAATAGAGGCCTCATAAGGGATAGACAGGGGGCAGCATGCCGAGCGGACAAATTATGGCAATCGTGGGCGGTTTCGTGTCACTAGCGATTGCAATACTAGCAGGTTTTAACAAGCTAAATCGAGAATTAAAAGAAGCAAGGAACACGATAGGTGAAGAGTACATCAAGGCAAGAGATCTTGAAGAGATAGCAAAGCATAAGGCAGACATCCTTGGGATCCCTGAATTTCTTGAGAGGACAGAAAAGCAGGATGAAAAATTGGCCAAAGACTTTGAGATCTTGAAGTGTCACGAAAGAACACTTGAAGAGCACTCAAAACTCATAGTAGAAGACCGAGAACACATCAAGAAGCAGGATCTAGAAATGCGTATGATCTTAAAGGCTTTACTTGCGGTGTTGAGGTCTCTTGAGCAAAAGGGGATCAATCACACGACGACGGACAACATAAAAGAGATCGAGACTTACATTTGGAAGACTGATAACAGTAAGAAAGGACAATAAGATGAAATTACCTGATAAGATTTATGACATTTTGAAGTGGGTTATAACATTAGTACTCCCGGCAACAGCGACCTTTTTTGATGCAATAGGGCCGCATTTCGGCCTAGTATGGGCGGATGATGTTTCCTTTGTATTGGTGGCCTTGGCTACATTCTTGGGGGCAATCTTTATGTCATCATCAATTGCTCATCAGAAAGAACACATTACAGTACCAATTGAGGAAGAGGATCACTTTAATTAATGACACGGGCCGTCTCTATATGGGGCGGCCTTTTTTGGTGCTTACAATCCCAAAAATAGGGAAGTGATAGGGGGAGTTTTTGGTATTTTTGTTAAAAAAGGCTTGACAATATATAAACCGTGGTTTATAATATTATTATAGAAAGGAGGTTAAGATAGATGGTGATAATAAAAAAGAGCTTGAAGTTAAAAGAAGTAACCGTTGAAATTAATCTTATAATCTTCAAGCTCAGCATCAAATTTGAGAGAGGGGTTTAACCCCTTTCTCAAACCATTCTATCAGATAAGACATGAAAATAAAATGGAATATTGAAAAGACAACAAAAAAAGAAAAGGTTATTGGGGTTATAGGATGGGCTATAGCTATATTGATACTTTTTCTGATTGCGAGGTAAGCCGTGGAAAACAAGACGAGTGCAGCACAAATAGAAGCCAGTAAAAGGTGGAATGAAAAAAATCCGGAGAGAAGACGTTATAATTCGACAAAATCTTCTGCTAGGTCTTTTATTAGAAATAGGGCTACTGAAGAGGATTTATCGGAGCTTGAAACACTTATAAATGAGAGACGTAAAAAAATAAAAGAGGGGGAGTAATATCCCTCTCTTTTAAGCAAATGTTATCAAAATGTTATCAACGAATGCATAAAGTACATGGTTAAGCCACATATTGTAATCCCCGATTCTCCATTTATGGAGGGATTATGAAGTTTAAATGGAGCGTTGAAAAAACAACAAAAAAAGAAAAGATTATTGCCGGTATTGGATGGGCCATAGCCATATTATTACTTTTTCTGCTTTTGAGGTAACAAAATGGAAAATAAAACAAGTAAGGCACAAAAACAGGCAACAAACAAGTGGAGAAAAAACAATCCTGAAAAAACCAGATATACAAACTATAAAAGCACGGCGAAAACATTCATTCGCAATTGGGCTACTAGTGAGGATCTAAAAGAGCTAAAAGAACTAATAGCAGAAAAAGAGGATAAAATAAAAGAGGGGGAGTAATCCCTCTCTTTTTTATTGCTTGTAATAAACTATATCAAAAACCTCAACAACAGATCGATATTTAGTCAACATAGCCCGACCATGCAAAACATGAGAAATTAGCCCATTAGAGCTTTTTTTCGTGGGCAAACGTATTGACAGAAAAAGCATAAAAGGTATAATTAGATATGTAATTGCTAATTATTTAACAATCAATCGGGACGGAAAAAACACTGATTAACCAGTGCAATTTGAAGTTATTCGCTTCATCGTATTTCTTGAAGCGGTTTAACGGGCGGATAGTAATGTATCGAAACAGGAGGATCAAATGGTAGAAAACAAGGTACTTATAGCCGGAGCAACCAGGACAGCTGTTGGAAAAATGGGCGGCGCTTTAAGCACAGTACCGGCTGCAAAACTGGGTGAAATCGTTATTCGTGAAGCTCTTAAGAGGAGCGGAGTACCGGCAGAAGAAGTTGATATGGTCTACATGGGCTGCGTAATCCAGGCAGGTCAGGGACAGAACGTTGCTCGTCAGGCATCTATGAATGCGGGCATTCCTTACACAACACCGGCCCTTACATTGAATGTAGTTTGCGGATCAGGACTTGAGGCCGTAAATACCGGAGCTCGCTTGATTGAACGCGGGGAAGCTGACGTAGTTGTTGCCGGCGGAACCGAAAACATGTCATTGGCTCCCTATGCTTTGAAAAAGGCCCGTTACGGATACCGCATGAACAATGGAGAATTAGTTGACTGCATGGTCAATGATGCTCTTTGGGATGTATTTGGCGACTATCACATGGGTGTTACAGCTGAAAACGTTGCAAAAGAATATAATCTTACTCGTGAAGAATTGGATGAATTCGCTGCTCAGAGCCAGAACAGAGCTGAAGAGGCTCAGAAGAGCGGGCGTTTCAAGGACGAGATTGTTCCTGTGGAAGTTCCGAAGAAAAAAGGCCAGGTTGAAGTATTTGACCAGGACGAAGGTGTCCGTTACGGACAGACAGCAGAAGCTTTGGCAAAATTAAGGCCGGCATTTATCAAAGACGGAATCGTAACAGCGGCAAACTCTTCAGGAATTAACGACGGCGCTGCTTGCGTAGTCCTTATCAGTGAAAAGAAGGCTAAAGAACTTGGCGTTAAAGGTCAGGTAGTATGGCAGGGCGGCACCTTGGCAGGTGTAAGACCTGAGATCATGGGAATCGGCCCGGTTGCAGCAACCAGAAAACTCATGGGAATGCTGGACTTCAAGGTTGAGGACCTGGATCTTATCGAAGCAAACGAAGCCTTTGCAACACAGTCGGTAGCAGTAGTTAAGGACTTGGGACTTGATGTTAACAAGGTAAACGTAAACGGTGGCGCAATTGCACTGGGCCATCCGGTCGGAGCATCAGGCTGCAGAATCCTTGTTACCCTGATCCATGAAATGCTTAAGCGTGAAGATGCCAAGAAAGGCTTGGCAACACTCTGCATAGGCGGCGGAATGGGCTGCGCTACGCTGGTCGAGAAGGCCTAAGTGAAATTAAAGTTAGGTGATTTATGGAAAATATAAAATATAAAGTCGAAGACTCCATAGCTATTGTCACCATTGATAGACCCAAGGCATTGAATGCCCTGAATTCAACGGTTTTAGGTGAAATAGAAGAGTGCTTTGATTCTATTGATTTAGATGAGGTCAGAGCTGTTATCATAACCGGAAGCGGCGATAAGTCATTTATAGCCGGTGCGGATATTGCAGAAATGAAAGACCTTAACGGAAGAGGGGGCAGGTATTTCTGTGAATTGGGAAACAGGGTTTTCCGCAAAATAGAAACCTTCCCGAGACCTGTTATTGCGGCAATTAACGGATTTGCACTCGGTGGCGGCAACGAGCTTGCCATGTCCTGTGACATACGTTATTGTTCAGAAAATGCAGTTTTCGGACAACCTGAAGTCAGCTTGGGTATCACCCCGGGATTTGGCGGAAGTCAGCGTTTGGCAAAGGTTATAGGCTCCCAGTCCAAGGCTAAGGAAATCCTATTAGCAGCTACAAACATCAAGGCGGATGAAGCTCTTGCAATCGGCCTGGTAAGCAAGGTTGTGCCCCGGGAAGAGCTGATGGATGTGGCCATGAAGACGGCTAAGAGAATAGCTGCCAATGCTCCAATCGCAGTTGCATATACAAAAGCTGCTGTCAATGAGGGCTTTGACAAGCCTATGGCGGAAGGTGCGGAGATTGAGGCGAGATATTTCTCAGCATGTTTTGAAACTGAGGACCAAAAAGAAGGAATGACAGCTTTTCTTGAGAAGAGAAAAGACAAAAACTTTAAGAATCGCTAGTCTTAATAGAAGTAGCATATCTAAATTGCTTTTATCAAGGGCCTATGGATGAACATAGGCCCTGATTTGAGAAAGGAGTATCCATGAAAATAGGTGTAGTCGGTGCCGGCACAATGGGAAGCGGAATTTGCCAGGCTTTTGCACAAAAAGGACACGAGGTAATGCTCTCAGATATTAAAATGGAATTTTCTGAGGGTGGAAAGAACAAGATTAAAAAGGGCTTTGATAAGAGAGTTGCAAAGGGAAAGATGGACCAGGCTGATGCCGATGCCATACTCAACCGCATCACTCCATGCCTTAATGACAGCTTGACAGATTGCGACCTGATCATTGAGGCCGCCATAGAAAATATGGCAATCAAAAAAGAAACATTCAAGAAGCTTGATGAAACTTGCAAAAAAGAAACCATCTTTGCAAGCAACACATCATCTCTGTCAGTAACCGAGATCGGTCAGGGACTTAGCAGACCCCTTATCGGAATGCACTTCTTCAACCCGGCTCCGGTTATGAAGCTTGTTGAAGTAATTCCGGGACTCAATACTCCACAGGAGACTATAGACACCATAATGAAGCTCTCAGAAGAAATCGGCAAGACTCCGGTTTTGGTTAAAGAGGGACCGGGATTTGTTGTTAACAGAATCTTGATTCCTTATATCAACGAAGGAATTTGCATCTTTGCAGACGGCCTGGCAAATGCCGAGGACATTGATACAGCTATGAAGCTCGGCTGCAACCACCCAATGGGACCCTTGGAGCTTGGAGACCTGATCGGCTTGGATGTTGTTTTGGCTATCATGGAAGTTCTTTATAGCGAATTCGGCGATCCCAAGTATCGTCCGGCCCCTCTCCTGAAAAAAATGGTTCGTGGCGGAAGATTGGGAAGAAAGACCGGACTCGGCTTCTACGACTACAGCAAATAAAATATTTTGAGGTCATGGGGGCCTTTAACCGGGCCCCCGTTTCAAATATGATCTCACAGCAGTAAATCAAGTATCTTTATGATCAGGATGATTAAAAATAGGAGTAGCTTATGGATTTTGTTTTAGATAAGAAACATGGGATGGCTCGACAGCTTTTTCAGGATTTTGCTGAAAATGAAGTAAAGCCCATCGCACAGGAAATTGACGAAAGCCATGAATTCCCGGTAGAAACCGTAAAAAAAATGCAAAAGTACGGCTTCATGGGAATCCCATTTGCAAAAGAATATGGCGGACAAGGGTGTGACTATCTTACATATGCACTTTGCGTTGAGGAGTTGGCAAAACACTGCGGATCAACCTCAGTTGTAGTTTCAGCCCACACGTCACTTGGCGCAGGTATGATTAACCAATTCGGAACACCGGAACAAAAAGAAAAATATTTACGCCCCTTGGCAAGCGGAGAGAAGCTTGGCGCCTTTGCCTTGACTGAACCCGGAGCAGGAACAGATGCAGGTGGAGTAAAGACCACAGCTATGCTTGACGGAGACGAATATGTAATCAACGGCAGCAAAATCTTTATCACCAATGCAGGACCTGCCGACATCTACTGCGTTATCGCAATGACAGATATAAGCTTGGGACAAAGAGGCTTGACAGCATTTATTGTTGAAAAGGGAACACCGGGATTTGAATTCGGACCCGCAGAGAAGAAATTGGGAATACACGCATCATCAACACGTGAGCTTATCTTCACAGACTGCAGAGTACCGAAAGAGAACATGCTGGGACGCGAAAATAAGGGATTCCAGGCTGCCATGCAGACATTGGACAGCGGCCGTATAGGAATTTCAGCCCAGGCCTTAGGAATTGCCGAAGGCGCACTGAGCCGTTGCGTAGAGTATATCCAGGAACGTAAACAGTTCGGACGTCCTCTGTCAAAATTCCAGAACACCCAGTTCAAGGTAGCAGATATGGCAACACAAATTGAAGCCGCCCGTAACTTAGTATACAAGGCCGCTATAGCTCACGACACTCAGAAGAGGTTCTCAACTGAGGCTGCTATGGCCAAGCTTTTCGCAGCAAGAACAGCCATGTCCGTTACAACTGAATGCATACAGCTCATGGGCGGCTATGGATATATGACCGACTATGAAGTTGAGCGTTTCTTCCGTGATGCCAAGATAACCGAAATCTATGAGGGCACCTCAGAGGTTATGGAAATGGTAATTGCCGGAAGCGTCATTAAGTAAGGGGGCAGGGATGAAAATTATTGTTTGTATAAAACAGGTACCGGACACAAATGAGGTAAGAATTGATCCTGTTAAGGGAACCTTGATCCGTGAAGGTGTTCCTTCAATCATGAATCCGGACGATAAGGCAGCTCTAGAGTTTGCTCTTAGAATAAAAGATGAAAACAAAGATGCAAAGGTCACAGTAGTATCAATGGGCCCCCCACAGGCTGAGGACGTTCTTCATGAAGCCATGGCCATGGGTGCCGATGATGCCTATCTTATAACTGACAGGGCCTTCGGCGGTGCTGATACTTGGGCAACTTCTTCTACAATTGCAGCTGCAGTGCAGACCTTGGATTATGACCTGGTAATATGCGGTCGTCAGGCTATCGACGGCGACACAGCTCAGGTCGGACCTGAAATGGCTGAGCACATGGGAATCGCTAACATCTCATACACAGCTGAATTAAAAGTTGAAGGCGATGAAATAGTTGCAAAACGTATTTATGACGACGGTTACCATATTGTAAGAGCTAAGATGCCATGCCTGATCACGGCCCTTGCTGAAGAGGTCAAACCGCGTTATATGACACCGGGCGGAATTTTCGAAGCCTTTGATGAACGCGAAATAAAATGGCTCCAGAGAGCAGACGTTCCTGTGGATGATTCAAACATCGGTCTTAAGGGCTCACCTACAAGAGTAGCCAAGTCATTCCCCAAATCGGTTAAAGAGCCGGGGATGAAGATTGAAAAAGACACAGATGAATCAGTCCAGTTTATTTTAGACCGCCTGCAAGATAAGTACCTGATATAAGGGGGAGACCTATGGATTTAAAAGATTATAAAGGAGTATTTACTTTTGCCGAGCAGGTTGAGGGGAAGCTCACTCCGGTTTCCTTGGAACTGATAGGAAAGGCCTGTGACTTGGCGGAAGAATTGAATGAAGAAGTAACAGCTGTACTTTTGGGCGAGAATATTAAGGGCCTTGCTCAGGAACTTATTGAGTTTGGTGCGGACAGGGTCATCTTATTGGACGATCCGGCCTTAAAATACTATATGACCGAGCCATATACACAGGCTTTGGCCTATATTGTAGAAGAATATAAACCGGAAATCATGATGATCGGTGCAACAGCAATAGGCCGTGATTTGGGACCGAGATTGGCAGGTCGTGTCCACACAGGACTCACAGCCGACACAACAAAGCTGGAAATAGATCCGGAAACAAAAGACTTCCGCATGACCCGTCCGGCATTCGGCGGCAACCTGATGGCAACCATCCTTTGTGACGAGTTCAGACCTCAGATGGCAACTGTTCGTCCGGGAGTTATGGTAAGAAAGATCCGCGAAGAGGGCCGAAAGGGCCAGATCATTGAGCTTGATTATAAGCTTGAGAAGAACAACTGCTATGTAAAAATCGAGGATGTTGTTCATGAAATGAAGAACAAGGTCGATATTCAGCAGGCCAAAGTCTTGGTTTCAGGTGGTCGTGGGGTAGCAAACGAAGAGAACTTCAAGATTTTGAAGGAACTTGCAGACGCCATGGGCGGAGAAGTATCAGCTTCACGTGCTGCAGTAGACTCAGGCTGGCAGCCCAAGGATGTCCAGGTCGGTCAGACCGGAAAAACCGTAAGACCGGGATTATATATAGCTTGCGGTATTTCAGGAGCCATCCAGCACCTGGCAGGTATGGAAGAGTCCGACTATATCATTGCCATCAACAAGGATCCCAATGCTCCTATCTTCAACGTAGCCGATGTGGGTATTGTGGGAGATCTTTTAAAGGTTGTTCCCAAGCTTACTGAGGAAATCAATAAGATCAAGGCTGACAAGAGCGCAAGCTGATAAAGCTACTTGTTTGACAGACTCTCAATAATAAAATAAGAGGCTCGCCTAAGCCGGGCGGGCCTTTTAGTTTGCGAATTTTAAGATGTTTTAATTAGTCTTGTCGGATCCTTTAAAAACGAAAAATCTCTGGCCCAGATAATTCAAGACGACAAACAGGACCATGCCCACCAACATAGAGATATTGTCAATTATGGACCGGGAAGATCCGCTCAAAATCTGCTTTACAAGCGGCTGGGCGGCACTATAGGCAAGCAAGTAGCATATGGCGATATTGAGGGCAAACTTCAAAACCTCTATACAGGACTTGCCTTCGGACTTGAAGGTGAAATATTTATTAAGAAAATAGCTGAGTACGCTGGCTAAAATATAGTTTAGGGAGCTGGAAAGCCAATAAGAGAGGTGGAAGGCGTTATAGGCAAGGAACATGATGGCCGTTCCCACAGCAGTATTTATAAGGCCTACAATTATAAATCTCACTTCGCTTTTATCCAAAAGTTTTTTTAAAAAATCTATCATTCACATCCCCTTTTTCTATGGCTTATGTTAGTGTAATTATATATTATAGGTGCTTGTTAATAAAAGCCAAGGAGTATAAATGTTTTCAGGAAAAATACATGCGAGTGCCGCATTCGGATTGGAATCAAGTGTCAGGCGGGAATTGGAAGCGCTGGGCTTCAAGGATATAAAGACGGACAGGGGCCACCTGGTATTCAATGGGGATATGAAGGACGTTGCCCTTGCCAACCTTGCCCTGCGGGTAGCGGACAGGGTAGAGCTTGAATTGGCCTCATTTGAAGCCGGTGAATACGAGGACATATACCGGGGTGTCAGAAATATAGATTGGCCGTATATAATTGGAGAGATGGGGGCCTTTCCTGTAAATGCGGGAACAGTTTCCTCAAAACTCAAGTCAGTCAGAGACCTTCAGTCCGTCGCAAAGAAGGCTATAGTCGACAGGCTGAGAGACCGGTTTAAGCTCACCTATTTTCAAGAATCCGGACCGACTTATCCCATAAGGCTCAGGCTGAATAATGACCATTGTCAGGTCCTTCTGGATACGACAGGCGAGGGACTTTTCAAGAGGGGATATAGGGAAGAAAAGGGTGGGGCTCCAATAAAAGAAACCTTGGCTTCCGGCCTGGTTGACCTGTCTTTTTGGAATAAGGACAGGCCACTGCTGGACCCCTTTTGCGGCTCAGGAACTATACTTATAGAAGCGGCAAGAAAAGCCAGAAATATTGATCCGGGCTTGGATAGGAATTTCACTTTTATGGCCTGGCCCCAAGTTGATCTTAAAGAATTCAAAAAAATTCGCCGACAAAGGATGGAGAGGATCGATTTTAAGGACAAGCTTGAAATTATGGGTTTCGATATAGATCCCGGGATTATAAAAACGGCGGTTGCCAATGCTCATGAAGCCGGTGTTGCCGATGACATAATTTTCGTCCCGAAAGATATGAGGGAGTGCAATTTGAAGGAGAATTTCGGGGTCATAATAACAAACCCTCCATATGGGAAGAGGTTGGGGGAAGTCGACGAGGCTGAGGGACTTTTGAAGGATTTCGCCGAACATTTTTCAAGGCTAAGGACCTGGTCGACATATGTCATAAGCCCGACAAAGAACTTGGAAAAATACATGATGAAAAAGGCTGATAAGAGAAGGAAACTGTTTAATGGGGGATTGGAAACGACATACTACCAGTTTTACGGCCCCAATCCCGCAGCTTTTCTTTGAAAAATCAGCCGGCGATTTATGGTAAAATTAGGATGTTAAATCAGGAGGGACCCATGGTAAGGGAATTGAAAAAAACAGAAAAATTTTTAGGCTTTGACAGGCCTTCCGATATTTTTGATTCCATGGAAGATATGGTTAGGATCATAGATTCTGACGGCAGGGTCCTCTTTAAAAATAGGGCAATGCTTAAATTTGAGAAAGACCTTGATATTAAGTCACTTGAGATCTTTCCCAAAGACCAGGCCCGGGACAGCTTTAGGGTTGGAAAATCAAGCGAGACCGAGTTTTGCATAGCGAATATGGTTTTTTCAGTCATAAGCTCGCCCATAAAGTATCATGAGTCTAAAAAAGCCCTAATTCAAGTTTTCAGGGACATAAGCCTTAAAAGTCGCTTTACCCACGAGATATATGGCGACAATAAGAAGATGGTCGAGGACATGGAATTCGCCCAATCCATACAAAAGGGCATGCTGCCTATGTTAAAGGAATACGGCAAGCTGGGATTCGAATATAGGTATATGCCGTCTGAAAGATTGTCGGGAGACTTTTTTGACCTGGTGCCCCTGGGAGGTGGAAAGCTGGCCCTATATATTTCAGACGTTGTTGGACACGGCATATCAGCGTCAATCTTGACCATGTTCGTCAGGCAGACCATGAGGTCCATTTTAAATGATGAGAAGATTTGCCAACCGGCCAAGGTCTTGCAATCACTAAAGGGAAAATTCAACGAAATTTCAACTGGAGACAGGCAGTACTTCACAATTTTTTATGCTCTTTTTGACAGCGACGCATCCTTAATGACCTACGCAAATGCCGGTCACAACAGCCTTCCAATAGTTTCCGGGGAAAATGGAGTTTTTGAATTGGAGGCCAGGGGCAAGGTAATATCGCCAATATTTAAGGATTACAAGTATATAGAACACAAATTTGAATATAGCAAAGGCGACAAGATCCTGTTCTACACGGATGGAGCCGTTGAAGCAAGAAATGAAGCCGGAAAATCTTTCGGCAAGGATGCCATTATCAGGAGAATGAAGGAAAATTCAAAAGGACTCCTGGACCTGATGGCAAAGGATATGGAAGAATTCAGATACGGCCCCCAGCAAGATGACATAGCGCTTCTCATGGTGGATTGTAAATAGGAAATGTTCAGGAAATTTTATTAAGTTTTATAAGGAGGATTTATGAAACTCGATTTGCAGTTTTCAGCTCATGTAAAAGAATTGGACAAGCAAAAAGATAAGGCCTTACAAGCATTTGATACCCTGGTTGGTAAAAATGGACCGGGAAATGATTTTTTGGGTTGGATAGAACTTCCTGTTGCCTATGACAAGGACGAATATGCAAGGATAAAGAAGGCCGCTAAAAAAATAAGGGAAGATTCGGAAGTCCTCCTGGTTATTGGAATTGGCGGTTCATATCTTGGAGCCAGGGCGGTAATAGAAGCCTTCAGCCATTCCTTCAAAAAGCCGGAACCGGAAATAATTTTTGCCGGAAACCAACTTTCCGCCCTTGAAAGCCACGAATTAATAGAATATTTACAGGATAAAAAGTTCTCAATCAACGTAATCTCAAAGTCCGGGACCACAACAGAACCCGCAGTAGCATTCAGGATTTTTAAGAACCTGCTCGAAGAAAAACTTGGCAAGGAAGAGGCTAAATCAAGAATTTATGTAACCACGGACAAGGCAAGAGGTGCTTTAAAAGGCTTGGCTGATCGTGAGGAATATGAGGAGTTTGTAGTGCCTGACGATATTGGCGGACGCTTTACGGTTCTCACAGCCGTAGGACTCCTCCCTATTGCCGTATCAGGAGTTGATATAGACTCATTGATGAAGGGGGCTGAAGAAGCCCGACAAGATTACTTGAAAAGGGATTTCGACAATAACCCGGCCATTCAATATGCAGCCATCAGAAAAGCGCTTTATGATGCCGGCAATGCCATGGAGATAATGGTTACCTATGAGCCCAAGCTTTCATATTTCCAGGAGTGGTGGAAACAGCTCTATGGTGAGAGTGAGGGCAAGGACGGCAAGGGACTTTTCCCGGCTTCCGTAAAGAATACAACAGACCTCCATTCGCTTGGACAGTGGATCCAACAGGGGCCTAAAAACCACTTTGAAACAGTCCTCTGGGTCAAGGAAAGCAAAAATGACGTGAAAATCCCCTTTGATGAAGAAAATGCCGATAATCTAAACTACTTGGCCGGCAAGGGCCTTCACGAGGTTAACTATAATGCCATGAAGGGGACCCTGTCAGCCCATGTGGACGGCCAGGTTCCAAATATTGTAATAACCATGGATAAACTGGATCCCGAGGAGTTGGGAAGGCTGATATACTTCTATGAAGTTGCAGTCGGAGTTTCAGGATATATGCTGGGAGTCAACCCATTCAACCAGCCGGGAGTCGAGTTCTATAAATCAAATATGTACAAACTTTTGGGGAAACCCGGTTATTAATAATACAGAACAGGGTGGAGTAACCGCCCTGTTTTCTTTTAAAGGCACATAAAAATACTTAGGAACAAAAATGAAAAAAGACATTGAACTGAATTCATACATTGACCACACAATCTTAAGCCCTGAGGCAGTAAAGGAAGACATTTTAAGGATTTGCAAAGAAGCCAAAGAATACTCCTTCTGCTCGGTATGCACGAATTCGTCATGGACAAGCCTTGTTCATGACGAGTTGAAAGACAGCGGGGTAAAAACCTGCGCTGTAGTGGGATTTCCCCTGGGAGCCATGTCAAGCCGGGCCAAGCTTGCGGAATGTCTTGAGGCAATTAAAGACGGGGCGGACGAGATAGATATGGTTATAAACATCGGCAGGCTTAAAGACGGTGACGATAAATATGTGGAAGAGGAAATAAGATCATTAAAGGAAGCTTGCGGTCCAAAGAGGGTTCTTAAAGTTATTATAGAAACCTGCCTTTTGACAGACCGGGAAAAGGTCAGGGCATGTGATCTTTCGATAAATGCGGGAGCTGATTTTGTCAAGACGTCAACCGGTTTTTCAAAGGCCGGGGCCAAGGCAACCGATGTAAGATTGATGAGGGAAGCCGTAAAAGACAGGGCCGGAGTCAAGGCCTCGGGCGGCATACATAGCAGGGAAGAAGCCCTGGAAATGATTGAAGCGGGAGCAAACAGGATTGGGGCATCGAGCGGAATTAAAATAGTAGAAGGATAAAAAGAATATTGAAAAAGGGAGGGACCCGGTCATGAGAAAAGATTCTGATTTCAATGAGGTTAAGAAGATCATAGAAAATAGTGACAATATCGTATTTTTCGGTGGGGCCGGTGTTTCAACAGCTTCAGGCATACCGGATTTCAGGTCACCTAACGGCTTATACCACCAAAAAAGTGACCGTCCCTATCCTCCTGAATACTATTTCAGTCATGAATTTTGTGTAAACGATCCGGACGGTTTTGCCGATTTTACCAGGGAGTGTTGGAGATCTTATCAGGTCAAGCCCTCAGGAGCCCATATACAGCTGGCAAAATGGGAAAAAGAAGGAAAGCTCAGGGCTGTTGTCACCCAGAATATTGACGGCCTTCACCAGAGGGCGGGAAGCCACAATGTTTATGAGGTCCATGGCAATATGCATGATATATACTGTTCCCATTGCGGAAATACAGTGGAAACGGAAGTCTTCATGGAGGGAAAGGGGAGGTTTCCTTGCCCCAAATGCGGCCATAACATGAGGGCAGCTGTTACCTTATACGGAGAGATGTTACCTGATAGGGCTTTTTCAAAGGCGATCGAGGCAATAATGGCCTGCAAAACCCTTATAGTTGGAGGATCATCCCTAGTTGTATATCCTGCGGCCGGGCTATTAAATTACTATAGAGGAAATGAACTTATACTTATCAATATGGAAGAGACGGGTGCCGACAGCCGGGCCGACTACGTATTACACGGGGACATTTCAAAGATTTTGCCTGATCTTGGCAAATAGTATCCATATTTGAATTTGTATTGGATTAAGGAGAAATTTTGAGAGATAAAATTGCACAATGGATGTATGGCAGGTATGGCGCTGATCAGTATGGTAGATTTTTATCTATATGCGCGGTAATTGCTGTTGTAATTAATTTATTTACAAAAAGCAGGGGAGTTATGCCTATGTTGGGCATGGCCCTTGCCGGCTACTCACTTTACAGGACCCTGTCAAAAGACATAGACAGGAGGTCCAGGGAAAATGCCAAATACTTGAGAACCACCGCAGTTATAAGGAATTTTTTCATAAAATGGAAGAGAAGGATTTTTGGAGAAAAGGGTTATAGGTACTTTGCCTGCGAACAATGCGGCAAGGAACTTAGGGTTCCTAAGAATAAAGGGAAAATTGTAGTTCGCTGTCCCCATTGTAAACACACCATGAAGAAAAGAACTTGAAAAAGGATACGGGGTGATTTTTTGAGTAACTTTATCCATCTACATAACCACAGCCCATACAGCTTGCTTGACGGCTTTTGTAAGATCGATAAGATGCTGGATCTTTGTCTGGAAGAGGGCATGGATGCAGTAGCTATTACCGACCATGGGAACATGTTCGGAGCCGTCGAGTTTTATAAAGAGGCCAAGGCCAGGGGGATAAAGCCCATTATAGGCTGTGAAATTTATGTGGCTGAAAATCAGGAGGACTTTACAAGCAGGCTTCGCTACCATCTTATTCTTTTAGCCGAGAATGACCTAGGCTACCATAATTTGATGAAGATAGTTTCATCCGGCTTTATTTCAGGTTACCACCATGGTAAGCCCCACGTTGATAAGAAGGTCCTGAGAAAGTACAGCGAAGGCATAATAGCCCTTTCAGCCTGCCTGGCCGGCGAATGTGCCAGGAGGGCCCTGGATTCAGACTATGAGGTCCTTTTGGAAACAGTGAAAGAATATGTTTCAATATTCGGTCAGGACTCATTTTTCCTGGAGATCCAGGATCATGGCATACTTGATGAGAAAAAGGTTGCCCGGGCTTTTTTAAGAGTCCATCAGGATTTGGGGATAGGTCTAATAGCCACCAATGATTGCCACTACTTACGCAGAGAAGATGCTAAAGCCCATGACGTCCTGCTCTGCATCCAGACCGGAAAAACCCTTAAGGATGAGAATCGCATGCGCTTTTCTTCAGATGACTATTATATGAAGAGCCAAGAGGAGATGCGGGCCCTGTTTTCAGCCTATGACGGGGCTATTGAAAATACACGTAAGGTTGCAGACCGGTGCAATCTTGAAATAGAGTTTCACAAGCTCCACCTTCCACATTTCGATATCCCGACCGGTGAGACCAATGTTCAATATTTTAAGAGGCTGGTCGAAGAGGGGGTGGAAAGAAGATACGAAGACTTATTCAAAAATAAGCCTGAAGAGGCTCAAGCTGTCAGGGACAGGGCCTCTTACGAAGTTGAAATGATTTCAAAGCTGGGCTATGTAGATTATTTCCTCATAGTCCAGGATTTTGTCAATTACGCCAAGTCTCAGGGGATCCCTGTTGGGCCCGGAAGGGGGTCGGCAGCAGGATCTATAGTTTCCTATGCCCTTTCAATAACAGATATAGAGCCTTTAAAATACAACCTCCTTTTTGAGAGGTTTCTCAATCCTGAAAGAGTATCCATGCCCGATATTGATATAGATTTCGGATACGAAAGACGGGATGAGGTCATAGAATATGTCAAGAGAAAATATGGGGAAGATAGGGTCGCCCAGATTGTTACCTTCGGAACCATGGCGGCAAAAAACGCCATCAGGGATGTAGGAAGGGTTTTAGACATACCTCTGTCTAAAGTCGACAGGATTGCCAAGGCCGTTCCTGATGCCTTGAAAATGACCATTGACAGAGCTCTTGAAGAGGATGGTGACTTTAAAAATATATACAAAGAGAGCCCGGAAAACACAAGGCTCATTGACCTGGCAAGGGAAGTCGAAGGAATGCCCAGACATACCTCAACCCATGCTGCAGGAGTTCTCATAGCCTCAGAACCTGTATATAACCTTGTCCCCCTATCAAAATCCAAGGACCAGGTAACAACCCAATACAACATGACCCAGCTGGAGGAGTTGGGCCTATTGAAGATGGATTTTTTGGGCCTGAGGAACCTCACCGTAATCCAAGATGCTATAGAAATGGTGAAGGAGAATAGCGGAGAGAGCATAGACATTGACAGGATTGATTTGCAGGATAAGATGATCCTTGACCACTTCAGCCGTGCAGAGACCATTGGAGTTTTCCAGTTTGAATCAAACGGTATGAGGGCCTTTTTAAAGGAACTGAGACCGGACCGATTTGAAGACCTTGTAGCAGCCAATGCTCTTTTTAGGCCGGGTCCAATGGAGCAGATTCCAACATATGTAAAGGCCAGGCACGATCCGGGCCAGGTCAGGTATACCCACCCCAAGCTTGAGCCCATATTAAAGGATACTTACGGGGTCATAGTCTACCAGGAACAGGTCATGCAGATTGTCCAGCAGCTGGCCGGCTACTCCTTGGGCGGGGCTGATAATTTAAGAAGGGCCATGTCCAAGAAAAAGATGTCGGTCATGGAGGAGAATAGAAATATTTTTGTTAACGGCAAAGATGATGAGGACGGCAAGATTCTTATCAAGGGCTGTGTAAGAAACGGAATAGACATAGAGGCTGCCAATATAATATATAATCAGATGATTGAATTTGCCAAATACGCTTTTAACAAGTCCCATTCGGTTGCCTATGCCTATGTGGCCATGCAAACCGCCTATCTGAAGTTTTACCACCCCAAAGAATATTTTGCAGCCCTTTTGACCTCTATCACCGGCAACAGCGACAAGGTCGCCATATATCTCAGGGATGCTGAAAACATGGGGACCAAAATACTTGGGCCCAACATTAACAGGAGCCTGGGAAAATTCACCGTTGAGGGGGATTCCATAAGGTTCGGACTAACGGCAATCAAGGGTGTCGGAAGTGCTACAGTAGAAGCAACGGTCAAAGCTCGAGAATCGGGTGGAGATTTTAAGGACCTGAATGACTACCTTAAGAGGCTGGTGGAAATTGACAGGGGGGCTATAAATAAAAAATCTATAGAGGGTCTTATTAAAGCGGGGGCCATGGATGATTTCAAGATCCACAGGAGCCAGCTCATGTTTGACATGGAGGCTGAAATAGACTCGGTTCAAAAAGATAAGCGGGTCAACATTTCAGGCCAGGTAAATATGTTTGACACTTTTGAATTGGCTGATACAATCAAGGACCAGATGGCCGAATACAGAAAGCCCCAATTACTTGCTTACGAAAAGGAGTTTCTCGGGGTCTACCTGACCGACCATCCATTTTCCCCATACGAGGACACTTTTTCTCCCTATGTAAATTTTTCAATGGATATGCTTTTGAACGAGGACAATCCCGGCCAATTGGACGGAAAGAAGGTCAGGATGGCAGGACTTTTGAGGGACAGAAGAGACCTCTTGACAAAAAAACAGGATAAGATGTGTTTTGTACAATTTGAGGACACTTTTGGTATGATGGAGGGTGTTGTTTTCCCAAGAGTATTCAATGAATATAAGCAGCTCTTGGAAGTTGACAAGCCCCTGCTTTTTGCGGGAAGGCTCCAGGACCAAAATAACAAGATCCAGATCATTGTTGACAGCGTGATGGGCCCGGACGAGCTCCCGGCCAAGAGGCTTTTTTTGAGGATGAATTCTCAAGACAAATCAAGTTATAATACTATTAAGGAAATATTAAAAAGCGAAAGGGGAGAAACCCCCGTATATATATATTTTCAGGACAAGAAAAAAGCTTGTAAAATGGACAGGAATTTCCAGGTAAATCCCGGGGCTTCTCTTATTAGGAAATTAAAAGAAGTTCTCGGTTCCGAAGATGTTATCTTGCAATAAGGAGGAACTAATGAAGACAATAGCTATGCTGACTTCGGGCGGTGATGCACCCGGAATGAATGCCTGTATAAGGGCGATTGCCAGGACGGCTTTCAGCAAAGGACTCAGGGTCAAAGGCATTCGTTTCGGCTATGACGGGCTTATGAACGGTGATATTTATGAGATGAATGTTTCAAGTGTTGCCGATATAATCCAAAAAGGCGGGACAATATTAGGGTCTGCCAGGTCAGAGGAGTTCAGAAAACCTGAAGGCCGTAACAGGGCTTTAACAATATTGAAACGTTTCGGCATTGACGGCTTGGTTGTCATGGGCGGAGACGGGTCTATGATGGGTGCCTATGAGCTGGATAAACTGGGAATCAAGACCGTCTGCATACCCTGCACAATCGATAATGACATGGGCTATACGGACTATACCATTGGATTCCATACTGCCTGTGAAACAGTAATTGAATCCATAGGCCGACTGAGGGACACCTCGGCATCCCACGCCAGGGCCAACATAGTCCAGGTTATGGGCAGGCGATGTGGAGACTTGGCCCTCTTCGCCGGCTTGGCAGGGGGAGCGGAATCTATAGTTGTGCCTGAGCACGGCTATGACGCTCGGGAAATCATAGACCGCATAAAAAGAGGAATTTTAAGGGGCAAGCGCCACCATATAATTGTTGAAGCAGAAGGTGTGGGAGATCCTTACAGCCTGGCCCAGGAAATCCAGAAAGAAACCGGGGTTGATACCAGGATAACAATACTTGGTCACGTCCAAAGGGGCGGTCCACCTTCATTTACAGATGCCAAGATGGGCTGCATAATGGGCAGCATGGCAGTTGAAGCTCTGGCAATGGGAGAGTCATCCATTTCAATTGGGAATAGGGGACTTGAGTATTTTAAAATGCCGATTGAAGAGGCAGTCAATGCAAAGGGCGAATTCAATGAAGATATTTATGAATTGGCAGGAATTCTGTCAATGTAAGCTTCCTAATAAGGAGGAGATATGAAAAGGACAAAAATAGTTTGTACCATAGGCCCCGCCTCAGAAGATCAAAAAATGCTTAGAGAGCTTATCAAGGCCGGCATGAACGTTGCAAGATTGAACTTTTCACATGGCAGTCACGCTGAACACGCTTCCAGAATCAAGAATTTAAGGAAGATAAGGGAAGAATTAGATATACCTGTTGCCATAGCTATGGACACGAAAGGACCTGAGATTCGCCTTGGAACCTTTGTTGACCATAAGCCTGTAGACCTGAAGCAGGGAGATAAGATTATCCTCACCACCAAGCCATGCGAGGGTAATGCGGAAAGGGTCCACGTTTCATATGCGGGTCTGGCTGCTGATGTTTCAGTTGGAACAAAGATATTGGTTGATGACGGCCTGGTGGAACTGGAAGTTGAACAGGTAAAAGATAATACGGAAATTTATTGTCGGGCTTTAAATTACGGCCGTATATCAGATCGCAAAGGGGTTAATGTTCCGGGAACCATAATAAAGCTTCCGGCTATAACCGAACAGGATAGGGCCGATATAATGTTCGGCATCGAGGCCGGGGTCGATATGGTTTTTGCCTCATTTGTAAGGTCTGCAGCCGATCTTCTCGAGATTCGCCACGTCATTGAGGAAAATGGTGGGTCCAAGGTCCAGATATTTGCTAAGATTGAAAACCACCAGGGAGTTCAGAACATTGATGAAATCCTTGATGCTGCTGACGGAATCATGGTTGCAAGAGGAGACTTGGGTGTGGAAATCCCGACCCAGGAGGTCCCGCTGGTACAAAAACAAATAATAAGAAAAGCAAATATGGCCGGTAAGCCTGTTATCACTGCCACTCAAATGTTGGACTCCATGCAAAGGAATCCCAGGCCCACAAGGGCTGAGGTTAACGATGTTGCCAATGCTATTCTGGACGGTTCGGATGCCATCATGCTTTCAGGTGAGACGGCTGCAGGCAGGTATCCCAGAGAAGCTGTTTTGACAATGAGCGACATAGCTGAAACCACGGAGGCATCTCCTGATTTTAAGAGAGGGGTAATTATGAAGGAGCGCTGGGCCACAGTTGATGTGTCTTCTTCTATTTCAAGATCAACCTGCCTTATCGCCAGCCAGATAAAGGCGGACGCCATTGTGGCTGCTACATCATCAGGATTTACGGCCAGGCAGATTTCAAAATATAGGCCCTATGTTCCAATTATTGCTGTCACTCCGGAAGAAATAGTCTATAACCAGCTTTCAATAGTGTGGGGTGTAACTCCTATGAAAGCCGAAGTTTTCACCGAGACCGACCAGTTGGTTGAAAGCTCGATATTGGCAGCCCTTAAAAGTAAATTAGTCCACGAAGGGGACCAGATCGTTTTAACGGCAGGAATTCCTTCAGGTTACGGTTCGGCGACAAATATGATCAAAGTACATACAGTTGGAGACATATTGGTCACCGGCCAGGGCCTTGTCGGAAAGACTGTTGTGGGCAAGGCTGTTCTGGGTTCAACAGCAAAAGAACTTGAAGGACGCTTTGAGGATGGAGATGTATTGGTGGCTAAATTTGCCAGCCCCGACCTCTTACCCTTTATGCAGAAAGCCGGGGCCATAATAGTTGAAGAGGGCGGCCTTACCGGCCTGGCAGCCATATTCGGCATGCAGTACAACATTCCGACAGTAGTAGATACAATGAGGGCCAGCAAGGTAATTAAAGACGGGTCAATTATAACTGTGGACTCCACAACAGGCATTGTCTATGAGGGAGTTGCCAAGGTCCTTTAATGTCAAATTGTTTAGGCTCTTTGTCAAATGGCCTTGGTGGACATTTCGCATGATTAAATGGCTTTTTGTCAAATGGTGTTGGTGGACCGCTGATCATTTTTCTGATCAACCGCAACCAACACCATTTATTTTAGAGCCCTTTTTTTATGCCTGAAAGGCTGATATAGCAAGGATTTTAGAAAATCGCCAAATAAACGAAAGGGTGCAAAATTGCCTAAGTTCTCGATAGTTGCCCTGTTTATTGCACCCTTTTATTTGCTTGTGAAACCAGCTACACGAAACTTCGATTTTCATATCGCTTGTTTACTTTCGTGTCGCTAGTATGGCTTTCGTGTAGACGGTCCACTCAAAATAAAAAGTTTCGTGTATCTGGTATGAGTTTTGCGTGGTATGGTTCACTTTCTCGTGGCAGGTATGAATAACTCGTAGCTGGTGTCGAAGTCTAGTATAATATTATTATTCTAGGTAAAATAGTTTGTGGAACAATCGTTCTTTTACGATTATTTCAATATGCCATTTGGAGGATTAGATTTTAAACATATGTTGCTAAAGAAATCGTTCATACGGGGGGTTATTCCCTTCGTCATCATGACGACTCTATCAATAATCATGAATTATCAGGGCATTGATGCCTTTCAAGTGAGAAGTACTTTCATAGTCGGATTGATTATCACCGTTGTGGCTGCGGCATCTGTCATATATGAAAATGACAAGTGGTCGATAAGAAAGCAGACAGTCGTTCATTTTCTAATCATGCTGATAACTGTATTACCATGTCTACTCGTTGGCGGGTGGTTTGAGTTAAACAATCCGTTGGATTACTTGAAGGTTTTTGGGTACTTCTTATTGACGGGTGTTGTAATCTTTTCTGTTATGTATTTTCTATTTACGAAGATTGTAAATAGAAAAAAATCCCCTGATCATTAGGGGAGAAAAAAGCGAGGGGTATGAAGCTTTATTATTGATCCAACACGATATCTATCGCACCACCGTTTCGCAGATGGAAAATGAGTGATTTTTTACCACCTGTGGGAACGCTGACGTGATCAATCAGGCTGCACCACAGCTCTTCACTGAACTTGATGTCCGTGATGTCTTCAAGCCTATCAGCAAACTGCACGGCATCAAAGCAGCGTTTATCCTTGTCAGCGATTCGTGCTTTCAGCTCTTGCAGGAGTTGATTTTTAGTCTCGTAGGCTGCGAGGGCATTGTCATAGGATTCATTTTTACCATGCTCTATCTTTCCGATGACCCTGAGCTCTTGCCCTAGCTCCATATAATCTTGATCCAGCTCAAACTCAAGTTGCCGGGATTTTTCTTTATCTTTACAGGTATTGAGAACTTTGATTAGCGTTTCTCTGCAGAGAGTGATGATATCTTTTTTGCTTGCAACAAGCTCTTTAGCCATTCTTTCAAAAGCATCAATTATTTCATACTCGGTAAAATGGGGAGTGGAGCAGGGTTCTTCACCTTCATACTTTTTGCCACATTGCCAGATGTAGCGGCGGTATTTCGTGGTTGAGTGCCAAACCTTTCTGGTATAAGGTTCTCCGCAGCACCCACAGATGATCCGTCCGGAAAAGAAGTTCTTAGAAGAACCGTTAATCTTCGTTTTTTCTC
The DNA here is from genome assembly GCA_947253765.1 of uncultured Tissierellia bacterium. GTDB lineage: Bacteria > Bacillota > Clostridia > Tissierellales > Peptoniphilaceae > Khoudiadiopia. Next base: position 63,084 of record CAMYAK010000003.1, on the reverse strand, counting down.
GGCGTTCCATCTCATGTTGGGCCATCTCGAAGACCTCATCCCTCATCTTTCTTTTTAAGTCGCTCCAATATCTTCTTGGATTCTTGCTTTCAGTAAGAACCCCAACAATATCAACAATACTAAAGTACCATTCTTCCTTTTCAGGATTATCAATTTCAAAGAGCTCCTAATAATGTACTTAAAAAAGGGGTCTGTATCAGAGCGAGTAATCGTTTGATACAGACCCTATAAACTTTTAAAATCAAAAAATCTTAGTTTTGGACTTTTTCATTTCTTCAATATAGCACTTTCCGCAAACCGACTCGTATTCAACCCTATCTTCACCGTCAATAGCGACTTGGTCACCATGGAAAACAGGCTTGCCATTGATCTTTCTCATATTCAATATGGCCTTCCTTCCACAGCGGCATATGGTTTTCAGTTCCTCAAGTGAGTGAGCCAATTCAAGCAGGCGCTTAGACCCGGCAAAGCCTCGGGCCAAAAAATCTGTCCTGAGCCCATAGCAGATAACAGGTATGTCATCAGTGAGTACAAGCAAAAAAAGTTGGTCAACCTGAATCGGACTCAGAAACTGGGCCTCATCCACAAGTATGCAGGAGGGTCTTTTTTTTTTCATAGCTTCATGAACCAGGTCAAACACATTGGCTTCAGGATGGATAAGCTGATCAACCTTTCGCCTAACTCCAAGCCTTGAAACAATTTCATTGTCGCCTGTTTTATCAATTGAGGGTTTCATAACAATAACTTCCATCCCCCTCTCCTCGTAGTTGTGAGCAACTTGCATGAGGAGCGTAGATTTTCCTGAATTCATAGGCCCGTAGCGAAAGTATAGTTTAGCCATTTTTCCTCCTTTTTTACTCAGAGAATGTAAATTAAATTATAGCATGAAAAAAATCAACTTGTTCTCCATGGTATAATAAAAGAGTTCCAAGAGCGTTTTTTTGTATGCTGTTGGATTTAAATTTGTACACAAGGAGAACGGGATGAAGAAATTAGGAAAATCATTTGCCCTCCTTATACTGCTTTTGAGTTTTGCAGGGGGAGGATTCTTAATAGGCCTAAATATGAACGGCCAAGGCACCATAAATGGACAGGACCAAGAAAACGCCCATATGGATAGGATAGTTGAAAATATAAGGAATTATGAAAGTGTCATAAAAAAGAATTTTATCTTTGATTACAAGGATAAGGACCTGGAATATGGCATATATAAGGGCCTGTTTGCAGGATTAAAGGATCCATATTCGGAATACTACACGCCTGAGGAGTTTAAGAGGCTCCTGGAGGACACAAGTGGTAAATTTGCCGGAGTAGGCCTTGTGGTAACTGCCGGAGAAGACGACCTGATTACGGTTGTTTCCCCGATTGATGGCACTCCTGCGGCAAAGGCCGGAATAAAAACAGGTGATAAGATCATCGCAGTAGACGGCATAACATATATGGGAAGCGATCTTTCTGAAGCTGTAGCGGCCATGAGAGGCGAGGTGAAAACCGAGGTAGAGCTCACCGTAAGGACCCTTGAAGACGGCAAGAACAAAAGCAAAAGTATAAAACTCATCAGGGATATGATAAGCGTCGATTCCGTCAGCTCTAAGATGCTGGACAATAAAATAGGATATATATCCATAACATCCTTTGATGAGAATACGGATGAGGACTTCATTAAAGAACTCGATAAGCTCACAAAAGAAGGAGCCAGGGGCCTGGTCCTGGATTTAAGGAACAATCCCGGTGGCCTCCTTGACTCATGTATAAAAATAGCCGACCAACTTCTCGGAAAATATAAGATAGTCACGACAGTTGATAAAGAAGGTAATAAAGAGGTTAGTGAATCGGACGCCAAGGCCAATAACTTGCCAATGACAGTGCTGGGGAACGGAGGATCCGCTTCAGCCTCGGAGATACTGATCGGGGCCTTAAAAGACAACAAGAGGGCTAAGTTTATCGGTAAAAAAACCTTTGGCAAGGGAATAGTCCAGAGGCTTTACCCATTGGGACCTAACGGAGAGGACGGAGGATTTAAGCTGACAATGGCTGAATACCTAACACCGAGCGGAAAGAGTATACACAAAAAAGGCATTGAACCTGATATAAAAATTGAGCTTACAAAGGGAACCAAGGCCATCGGGCCTCAAAACATGGCCGGGGATAACCAGCTTAAAAAGGCCATAACCGAATTGGAAGCCGAGATAAAGAAATAAGAGGGAAGCATTGAAAGAATTTAAGATTCACTCCAAATTCAAACCGACAGGGGACCAGCCTGAGGCCATTGATTCTTTGGTTAAGGGCTTGGAAAGGGGAGACCGGTATCAAACTTTACAGGGAGTTACCGGGTCCGGCAAGACTTTTACTATGGCCAATATTATAGAAAGGGCTAAAAGGCCCACCCTGGTAATTGCCCACAATAAAACCCTGGCTTCCCAATTGGCGGCCGAGCTGAAAGAATTCTTTCCGGAAAATGCCGTTGAATTTTTTGTTTCCTATTACGACTATTACCAGCCTGAAGCCTATGTTGCGGCAACTGATACCTACATAGCCAAGGATGCTTCTATAAACGACGAAATAGATAAACTCAGGCACTCGGCAACAACCCAGCTATTTGAGAGAAGGGATGTCATAGTAGTTGCCTCAGTTTCATGCATATATGGCTTGGGAGACCCTGAGGACTACCTGAGTCTGACCCTTTCTCTCAGAACCGGGCAAGTCATTGACAGGGACAGCGTCCTGACAAGGCTTGTTGAAATCCAGTACATGAGGAATGACATGAATTTCCAGAGGGGGACTTTTAGGGTTAAGGGGGATACTGTAGATATTTTGCCCGCTTCATCAGAGGAAAATGCCATAAGAGTCGAGTTTTTCGGAGATGAAATTGACAGAATTATAGAATTTGACCACCTGACTGGTGAAATAATTCAGGGAAGAAATTACGTAATGATTTACCCGGCCTCCCACTTTGCCACTACAAAGGCCAAGATGGAAAAGGCCATATCCTCAATTGAAGAGGAACTCAAAGAGAGACTGGATGTTTTATATAAAGAAAACAAATTGGTCGAGGCACAAAGGCTGGAACAGAGAACCCTATACGACCTCGAGATGATGAGGGAGATAGGCTACTGTTCCGGAATAGAAAACTACTCCAGGCACACTTCAGGCAGGAAGCCGGGATCCAGGCCCTATACGCTTATAGACTATTTCCCAAAGGACTTTCTCCTTTTTGTGGATGAGTCCCACGCAACACTTCCCCAGGTTAGGGGCATGTTTAACGGAGACCGGGCAAGGAAGCAGAACCTGATAGACTATGGATTTCGCCTGCCGTCCGCCCTGGATAACAGACCTCTCACATTTGAAGAATTTGATAGCCTTATACCACAAGCCATTTTCATGTCGGCTACACCCGGCCCCTATGAAAAAGACCACTCGACACAGATGGTTGAGCAGGTCATAAGGCCCACAGGTCTGCTTGATCCGATAGTCGAAATAAGGCCTACAAAGAACCAGATTGATGACCTTATGAATGAAATAGCCAAGGTAACGGAAAGCGGGAACAGGACACTGGTCACAACCCTGACTAAAAAGATGGCGGAAGACCTGACCGACTATCTTGAAGAAGCGGGAGTCAAGGTAACCTATATGCATTCAGACATAGGCACAATGGAGAGGATGGAAATCGTCAGAGACTTGAGGTTAGGCAAATACGATGTTCTTGTGGGTATCAACCTCCTACGTGAAGGACTTGATATACCCGAGGTTTCCTTTATAGCTATTTTGGATGCAGAAAAAGAAGGATTTTTGAGGTCGGAAACATCCCTGGTCCAGACCATAGGGAGGGCGGCACGAAATGTCGATGGTCGGGTTATCCTCTATGGCGATACGGTAACCGGGTCAATGGAAATGGCTATAAAAGAGACCGACAGGCGTAGGAAAATCCAGAAGGCCTTCAATGATAAACATAATATTAAGCCCAGGTCTATTGAAAAGGGGGTCCACGACCTTCTGACCACAGCTGTTGCTGCCGAAGACCTTGAAAAATATAAAACTGAGGGATTGAAGGGCCTGCAGGAAAAAGAAACCTTCAGCAGGAAGGATATAGAGGAGTTGATCCTCAATATGGAGATAGAGATGAGAAAGGCGGCGGAGGAGTTGGACTTCGAGAGGGCCGCTACAATAAGAGACAGTATCAGGGATATGAAGAGAGATTATAAAATAGACTGACAAGTATTGCGATTTAAACAGATATGGATGAGAGGACCTGGAATAATGAGTCTTGAGAACATTGTAATAAAAGGGGCGAGGGTCAATAATCTTAAGGATGTTGATTTGACCCTGCCCAGAAATAAAATGATAGTGATGACGGGCTTATCGGGATCGGGCAAGTCTTCAATGGCCTATGACACCATATATGCGGAGGGGCAGAGACGCTATGTCGAGTCCCTTTCTTCCTATGCAAGGATGTTCCTGGGCCAGATGGACAAGCCGGATGTGGACATGGTTGAGGGTCTGTCACCGTCGATTTCAATAGACCAGAAGACCACAAACAGGAACCCCAGGTCCACGGTTTCAACAGTGACTGAGATCAACGACTATCTAAGGCTGTTATACGCAAAGGCGGGACATGCTTTTTGCCCCGTTTGCGGGGAACCCATAAGGTCAATGTCCATAGATCAGATTACAGACGAGGTTTTAAAATTTCCGGAAGGAAGCAGGATCCTGGTCCTATCCCCCATGATAAGGGGAAAGAAGGGGACACACAAGAAGGCCTTGGTCAACCTGCAGAGGCAGGGCTATTCCAGGGCCATGGTTGACGGTGAAACTCTGGACCTGTCCCAAGAAATAGAATTGGACAAGAATAAAAAACACGATATTTTTGTCGTTGTTGACAGGCTTATTGTCAGAGATGGCATAGGTTCAAGGCTGAGCGGGTCCTTAGAAACAGCCCTTGAAGAGGCTGACGGCAGTGTCTTTATATATATAGTCGACCGTGACGGGAAAGTTCGGGAGACCCACGCTTATTCTTCAAAGCTTGCCTGCCCCAACGGCCACATGAGCCTTGAGGAGATAGAACCCAGACTTTTATCATTCAACTCGCCCATGGGGGCCTGTCCGGATTGCGGCGGCCTGGGATTTCATGCCAGGGTTGATGACCAGCTCTGCATACCCAATCCCGACCTTTCAATTGATGAGGGAGCAATAGCCCCATATGCAACATCGGGTAAGGGGACCTACTACTACCAGATGGTCCATGCCTTGGCTGAGAAATTCAACTTTCCAACAGACAGGCCAATAGGTGAGGCACCGGATGAGATGATTGACCAACTCCTCCACGGAAGCAAGGAAAAGCTTACCTTTGAATTTGACTCGCATTTTTCAGGTCTTAAAACCTATCATGACTATTGGGAGGGAATAATACCAAACCTGAGCCGAAGGTTTCAAAGCGGCGGAGAAGGAACTCAGAAGAGGATCAGGCCATTTATGGCTGAAAACATATGCGAAACCTGTCATGGAGACAGGCTTAAGCCGGAGGCCCTTTCTGTCCACATAGGAGATAAAAATATTGCCCAATTCAACAGGATGTCAATAAAAGAAGCCTATGATTGGTCCGGCAAGCTCAAGTTTTCAGAATCGGAAGATATGATAGCCAGGCCTATTTTAAAAGAGGTTAGGGCAAGGCTTAAGTTTTTAATAGATGTGGGTCTGGACTACTTGACACTTGACCGTTATGCTGCAACCCTATCCGGAGGAGAGAGTCAGAGAATAAGGCTTGCCACACAGATAGGAGCCGGGCTTGTCGGGGTAATCTATGTTCTTGATGAGCCATCCATAGGTCTGCATCAGAGGGACAACAACAGGCTTCTTGCAGCATTAAGAAACCTGACCGACATGGGGAACACCCTGATAATAGTTGAGCATGACGAAGATACAATGAAAGCGGCCGATATTTTAGTTGACTTTGGACCCGGAGCCGGAATCCACGGTGGCAAGGTTGTAGCTATTGGAAGTCCGGAAGAGGTTATGGAAAACAAGAAGTCTATAACAGGAGATTACCTTGCCCATCGCCGCTTTATTCCCGTGCCGAAAAAAAGAAGGAAGGCCAAGGGCAAGCTCCTGGTTAAGGCTTGTAAGGAAAACAACCTGAAAGGAATAGATATTGAAGTTCCCATAGGTGTTTTCACCTGTGTAACAGGAGTTTCGGGATCAGGCAAGTCATCATTTGTGAACGGGATCTTATATAGAGCCCTGGCTAACCGCCTGAACAAGGCCCACCTTAGACCCGGAAAATATAAGGGGATAAGCGGGACTGAACTTTTGGACAAGGTCATACTCATAGACCAGTCACCCATAGGCAGGACTCCAAGATCCAACCCGGCAACCTACACCAAGGTCTTTGACTTGATAAGGGATGTCTTTGCCACGACCAACGATGCTAAAATGAGGGGCTACGATAAGGGCCGTTTCTCTTTCAATGTTAAGGGGGGCCGGTGTGAGAATTGCAAGGGGGACGGGACTATCAAGGTGGAGATGCACTTTCTGCCGGACGTCTATGTACCATGTGAGGTTTGCGGAGGAAAGAGGTACAACAGGGAGACCCTCCAGGTTCGATATAAAGATAAGACCATCTCTGATGTTCTCGATATGACCATTGAAGAGGGACTTGATTTTTTCAAAAATCATCCCGGAATAAGTAGGAGACTTGAAACCCTGGTTGATGTCGGTCTCGGATACTTAAAGATCGGCCAACCTTCGCCTGAGTTATCAGGAGGAGAGGCACAGAGAGTTAAGCTGGCCGCAGAACTTGGAAAGGTCTCCACAGGAAAAACCATATATATCTTGGATGAGCCAACAACAGGTCTCCATGTCCATGATATAGAAAAGTTGGTAAAGGTCTTCGATCGCCTTGTGGACCAGGGAAATACAATAGTCGTCATTGAGCATAATCTGGATGTCATAAAGTGTGCCGACCATATAATCGACCTTGGGCCGGAAGGTGGAGATAAGGGCGGAAATATAGTTGCAACGGGCAGGCCTGAAGAAGTTTGCAAGGTCAAGGGCTCCTATACAGGACAATTTTTGAAGCCGATACTGGATAGGGATAAAGTCTAGGAGGGTATTATGTCATCTTTAGCTATATTGGGAGCGGGAACATGGGGAAGTGCCCTAGCCATTCTCTTCAGGCGTCAAGGAAATCATGTTTGCCTCTGGTCCCATAGAAAAGAGGGTCTTGAGGAAATCGAGAAAAGAGGCTGCCACAAAAATTTATCGGCCGTACTCTTTCCTTCGGGGATTGAATTTCAACCCGATATTTCAAAAGCAATAAGCAAAAAGGACATCATTATATTTGCAGTACCTTCGATCACCATAAGGGAGACTGCCGAGAAGGTCAGGTTTGCCTTTGATAAAGATCCTGATGTTTCCGGAAAACAGGACAGGCCCGTAATTGTTTCGGTGGCAAAAGGCATAGAAAAAGACAGCCTAATGGTCATGACCGATCTGATCCGGGATGAGCTGAAAAAATCCGGAAAAAAATATTCATATGTCGCCTTGTCAGGGCCTACCCATGCAGAGGAGGTGGCTATGGGCCTCCCATGCGGCATGGTGGCAGCTTCAAAAGACAGGAAGGCCTGCGACCTGGTCCAAAAGGAATTAATGGGCCCGAGCATGAGAATATATACAAGTGATGACCCTCTTGGAGTGGAGCTTTGCGGAGCCATGAAAAACATCATGGCCTTAGCCGCCGGAGCCAGTGACGGCCTGGGCCTGGGTGACAATGCCAGGGCCACATTGATAACAAGGGGTATGGCAGAGATCAAGCGCCTTGGCCTGGCAATGGGTTGTCCGGAATCAAGCTTTTACGGCCTGGCCGGAATTGGAGACCTCATAGTGACTGCCACATCCACATTATCAAGAAATCACAAGGCCGGATATCTTCTGGGGCAAGGGAAAAGCACTAAGGAGGCCCTAACTGAGGTTGGCCAGGTTGTTGAGGGGATAAACGCTTTGCCGGCAGCCATGAAGCTGAAGGAAAAATATGGGGTTGACATGCCCATTGTAGACATTGTTCAAGAGGTTATAAAAGGTAGGAGCTCGGTCAGGGAGGCTGTGACGGGCCTAATGACCAGGACTCCCAAGAAAGAAGCGAGGTGAATTTATGCCTGCCGCATATGCCCATTTCCAGTTCGGACAGGAGTGCTTAAAATGCCTGGACGGCGAGGATTACAGGATTGTAAAAAAGCATAAAAATTTATATAACTATGGGGTCCAAGGACCGGACCTCCTGTTTTACAGTTTTTTTAGAGGAGGAGGTAAGGTTTTTAAGAAGGGCATGGGAATGCACACCATTCCGGGAAAAGAAATTTTCAGCGATGTAAAGACCACCATGCTTGCCGGTCAGGCCAATAACGAAGAATTCCTGGCCTATGTTCTCGGATTTTTAAGCCATTACACTTTGGACTCATCATGCCATAGTTACATAGAGAGGAAAAAAGAGGTGTCCGATATTTCCCACAACCTCATTGAAAGCCAGTATGATGCCCACTTGATGAGGCGGAATGGAGTGGACCGGCCCTCAATATATCCCCGGGCCTATCTCATGGAGCCTGATAAAATAGATGCAAGAATAATATCTATGTTTTACAAACTCCCGGCCAAAACAATATACAAGTGCATGAAGGGCCAGAGGACTGCCCTGAACCTATTTTCCATAGAAAGCCCCTGGAAGAGAAAAATATTAACCGACATTTTAAGAAAGTATAAGCCGAGTGTTCATTACAATGACCTGCTCTGTGATGATGAAGAGTTGGATGGGGCCAAGGATTCAAATTTGAGGCTGGATAAGATCAGGAAGATTGCACTGAGCTGTTATCAGGATTTATATAAAAATTTCAAACTTTACTTATCAAAAGGCCTTGACCTGGTCCCATATTTTGACAATTGTATGGATAAGTGGCCAAACTACAGGGAAATACCGGTATTAAGTTTAGCTGAGGAGATGGAGTGCAAGCCGGAAGGAGATCTTTATGAAGCAGAATTCTATGAACAAGCTTGAAAAATCATGGGTCCTCTATGACGTGGCAAATTCAGCCTTCACCATGATAACTGTATCCCTGATACCAATTTGGTTTAAGGATTTAGCCATTAACGGAAGTTCAGCCATGTCAATGGACAAGGCCACAGGCAGCTGGGCTATGGCGGTTGCCATTGCAACATTGATAAGTGCAATAATGGGCCCGATTTTAGGCTCCATGACCGACAACAAGGGCTGGAAGAAGCCGATTTTCACAACATCGCTTGCTATAGGCGCAATAGGCTGCATATTGACAGGTTTTTCAGAAAACGCTATGGTTTTCCTGGTAATAGCCATGGTGGCAAGGCTTGCATATTCGGCATCGCTTGTTTTCTACGACTCCATGCTTACCGATGTAACCACTCCGGAAAGAAGCGACACGGTTTCATCACACGGCTATGCCTGGGGCTACATAGGATCCTGCCTGCCTTTTTTGATCGCACTTGTTGCCTATGCTGCCGACTATATGTGGCACATAATAGACAGCAGGACCGCAAGGATTATAGGTTGCTCGGTCACGGCGATATGGTGGTTTGCGGTGAGCATCCCGCTGCTGAAAAATTATAAGCAAATATATTACGAAGAGGATGGCGGGGACACGGTAAAGGGAAGCCTTTTAAGGCTCTGGGATACGCTTAAGCATATTGCCAAGAAAGACAAGAAGGTCTTCCTCTTTCTGGTCTCATTTTTCCTATACATAGACGGAGTGGGCACGATAATAAACAATGCCATTAATATAGGAACTGACTTGGGTCTGGACGTAATAGGCCAGGTGGTTTTCTTACTTGGAACCCAGGTTGTGGCCTTCGCCTTTTCACTTATATTCTCAAAACTCTCAAAGACAGTTGAAACCGTAAAACTCTTATACATCTGCATTTTCGGTTATCTTGCCGTATGCCTTTACGCCTTTACCCTGACAACCTTATGGCAGTTCGGAATAATGGCATTTGGCGTCGGGATGTTCCAGGGCGCCATCCAAGCCCTGTCAAGGTCATACTACAGCAGGATAATCCCGGCGGAAAGCTCAGGCCAGTACTTCGGTCTTTATGATATTTTTGCCAAGGGAGCCTCCTTCTTCGGATCCTTATTGATAGCCGTAATCAAGTATGCGGGCGGTTCAATAAACTTGGCTGTTGCAGCCCTGTCCCTATTTTTCATCCTGGGTTATGTTTTCTTGAAAAAAGCGGACACAACACCGGGCAGAGAAGGAACGGGCGAAAGTATATAAGCCATGGGATTCAATCTAGGAATATTTAATAAAATTGAAAAATTTAAAAAGCTGAATTCAGACTTCCTTATTAAAAAAATGGAATGGGGACCAAAAGGCAAAAAGAAACTGAGACCTTGCCAATATGTCAATAGGTCAATAATCGACTCTTTCTATATGAAAAGAGCCTTGGAAGAGGCTGTCAAGGCAGGCGAAAGGGGAGAAGTTCCTGTGGGATGTGTCATGGTAAAAAAGGGGGTTGAGCTTTATGCTTCAGGAAACCGGGTTGAAGAGTTGAAAAACGGACTTGCCCACGCTGAGATCCTGGCTTTGGAAAAAGCCTCAAAGGATCAGGGAAGGTATTTAAACGACTTTACTATGTATGTGAGCCTGGAACCCTGCTGCATGTGCGCAGGGGCCCTGATAAACGCAAGAATAGGCCGGCTTGTATTTGCCGCACCCGATCCGGAAAGAGGGGCTTGCGGCTCGGCCTTTGACCTGACATCTGATCCGAAAAAAATCCACCATTTCCCGGTTATGGGCGGGGTCAGGTCTGAAGAGGCGGCAAAAATGTTAAAAGAGTTTTTTAAAAGCAGGAGAAGTTAACTTCTCCTGCTTTTTTCTACATTTCAGTTACGATTGTTTCCTTGATTATGCCGTCGGTATAGGCATCCATTAGTGTGTGAAGGACAGTTATCTTGTCTTTGAATTTCTTTCCCAGGTCAGTATCGGCTATTAAAACCCTCTTGCCATAGCGGTCAACGGTCTCAACCTGTGGAGTATAGGTCTCCAAGTCATTAGACAGGGCATTGTAGTCTGTATGCATGGCCAAGGCCAGGTGGTGGGAGTTGAAAATCAGGGTATATCCGGCTATCCCGGTCTTTTCCTGATAGGGCTTGGCAATGCCTCCATCAATAACAAACAGCTTGCCGTTGGCCCTGACCGGTTTATCGCCCTTCTTCAAACTCACGGGCATATGGCCGTTAATTATGTGGCCGTGGTGGGTGCTCAAGCCGAACTCCTCGAGAATCTTGTTACAAACTTCTTCTTCCCTTGAAAGCTTGAAATAGGGGTTTTGATTTTCTTTTTTAAGGTCCTTGTCATCCACAAAATATCTTTCAAAAGTTGCCATCTTGTCCTTGCCGAACATAGGACTCTTTGGACCGCACCATAGGTACCAGAGAAAGTCGACGGCCTCTTTTTTCTTCATGCTGCCTTTGGGAGCATAGTAGGCCTGGGTTACCGTATAATCCAGATAATCCATCAGCTCTTTTCCTACCATAAGTCGGCCGTTAAAGTTGATTCCTTCGAAAGATCCGTCCTCTTTTAATGGCAGGCAGCCGTGGAAAAGGAGGTTGCCGTTGTAGGTCAGGTAGGAATTTCCGTTAGTAAACAGGAAGGTGTTGTGCCTTTGGAGCCTTTCCGAATGGGTGAATGAAGCCTTAATTCCACGCAGGAGCTCTTCTTCCTGGTCCGACAGCTTAAGCGGGTCATCGGGATCTATAGTGGGGAAGTTTTTGTCTTTTAGAGGATACCTCTTGCCGTCGGCAATGTATTCCATTGTCTTCCAATCGACATTTTTGAGGACAATCCTATCATCCAGGCCATATTCCGGGTGACGCTCATATAGCTGTCCTTCGAGCTTGAATTCAAGGACAGCACATGCTTTATGCATTTTTGCGGCTTGACCGACATCGACAACATCATAGATATTTTCATCATAAATCTTGGGCATAAAGAGGTCACAGGGGTCATCTCCATAAACCTCCATTGCAAAATTATTCAAGGCCCTGAGGTGGATACCGTAGCCATCTTCAAGGCAGTCAAAGGTGTTGTATCGGATGGCGTTTCTCAGGACCGACATCATGCACACCTCGTTGCCAAGGGCGGCCCCCATCCAAACAACATCGTGGTTGCCCCATTGGATATCGACCTGTTTGCCGAACTTTATCAGTTCTTCCATGATTTTATGGGCAGCAGGCCCCCTATCAAATATGTCGCCTATTATATGTATGTGGTTTACGCAGATCTTTTGGATCATGTAGCAAAGCTCTTCTATGAAGTCCCTCTGAGCCTTTTCCTGCAAAATCCCCTCTATGATTGCATAGTAATATAGACGGCGGTCAATTTCACCGTCATTTGTGTAGAAGAGTTCTGAAAGGGAGTCGGAATATCGTTCCGGCATCTTGCTCCTGACGTCCTCCCTAGTATATTTTGATGCGATAAAACGGGCGATTTCTACTAAAGAAAGTATTGTGGATTTGACCCAGCGCTCATCTTCCAGGAAGGGCTTCATCTTTTCAAGCTGGTATTGGGGATCATAGATGATGGAGGCAAGCTCGTTCTGCCTGTCCTCAGATAAACGGGTCTTATAGACATCTCGGACCTTCCTGCGAATATTTCCTGAAGCCGACCTCAGCATATGGAGAAAGGCCTTGTCCTCGCCATGTATATCGGAGAAAAAATACTCGGTCCCCTTTGGCATGGCCATAATGGTTTTAAGCCGGATTATCTCGCCGGCTGCAGCTTTCTTATTGGGAAACTTTTTTGACAGCAATTCCAAAGTTAGAGATTGGGACATTGTAAACTCCTTTATCTGTAATATGCATTGGGAAAAAGATTTCTCAGATAATTATATCATCAGCTCCTAATTTTGGGTTAAGATAATATAATATTAGGATCAGATTTTTTATTTTAGAATTGTCAGATAATAGAAGAAGACTTGGAGAAAAAGCATGAAAAGAATATTTAAATTATTTGGACTTGCATTGGGAATCCTCCTACTTCTGTCAATCTTTGGAGAAGATGTACAGGCCCAGGGAAAATTGAGGATAGGGATGGAGGTCAATTACTCCCCATTCAACTGGTCTCAGCCTTCTGTAGATAACGGAGCGGTCCCCGTATCAAACAGCAAGGGTGAGTATGCTAACGGCTACGATGTTTGGATGGCAGAACAGCTGGCAAAGAAAACAGGCAGGGAACTGGAAATCGTAAAGATTGACTGGGACGGTCTTCCGCCGGCTCTGGTTTCAGGAAAGATCGACGCCATAATAGCGGGCATGAGTCCTACAGAGGAGAGAAAGAAGACCATTGATTTCACAGACTCCTACTATACTTCTGACTTGGTTATGGTTGTGAAAAAAGACGGAAAGTATGCAGGCGCAAAGAGCCTTGAGGATTTTTCAGGAGCCAAGATAACCGGTCAGCTTAACACCTTCCACTACGATGTGATAGATCAAATCAAGGGTGTGGATAAGCAGACCGCCCTGGACAACTTCCCAACCATGATAACGGCCCTGACCACAGGGAAGATAGATGGCTATGTTTCAGAAAGGCCGGGGGCCATGTCTGCTGTTGCCGCAAACCCCGATCTTGCATTTGTGGTTTTTGACGAGGGAAAGGGATTTAAGGCGTCTGAGGAAGACACATCAATAGCTGTCGGAGTCAGGAAGGGCGATCCGATCAAAGACGAGATCAACAAGGCCATGGCGGAGATTGGCGAAGAAGAGAGACAGGATGCCATGCAGAGGATGGTCCTGCTTACGGCCAAGGATGAAGAGAACCAAGCAGGCTTTATGCAGGATGTTCAAAAGATCTGGTCGGAATACGGACCCATGTTCTTTAGAGGAACCTTGATAACTCTGTTTATATCAGCATTCGCCACAGCCTTCGGCTTAATAATAGGTCTGGTAGTCCAGCTCCTCAGAACCATTCCTTCAGGGAAAATTTTTGAAAGTCCGAAAGATTTCTTCTTAAACATAATTAAGGCGATTTTAAAAATATATGTTGAAGTATTCAGGGGGACTCCGATGATGGTCCAGGCCATGATCATATATTATGGATCCAAGATGTTCTTCAATATAGATATGAATGCTATTTTCGCTGCCCTGCTCATAGTGTCAATCAATACAGGGGCATACCTATCCGAGACAATAAGGGGAGGCATTGAGTCCGTTGATGAAGGCCAGATAGAGGCTGCCAAGGCAATAGGTCTGACCCATGCCCAGACAATGTTCAAAATTGTAATGCCCCAGGCCCTTACAGCGATTTTCCCATCAATAGGAAATGAGCTTATTGTCAATGTTAAGGACACCTCAGTCCTCAATGTAATCTCGGTAACCGAGCTATTTTTCGTGACTAAGGGTGTTGCGGGATCTACTCTAAAAACCTTCCAGGCTTATTTTATAGCCGCCTGTATTTATCTCTTCCTTACCCTGGTTCTGGGCTTTATCTTGAAGAAGATATCCATGAGGATAAACCCGGAAAAGCCGTTTAATCTTACAAGTGGAACTAATTAGGAGGACAGACATGCATAGGGGAGAAAAAACTATATTAAAGGTCAGCCACTTAGCCAAGTCATATGGGGACAACCAAGTTTTAAAAGACATAGATTTCGAAGTCAAAGAAAATGAAGTTATGAGTTTTATAGGGGCTTCGGGAACGGGAAAATCAACCCTGCTCCGCTGCATTAACCTGCTTGAGGAACCGACGGGCGGTGACATTATTTTTAAAGATCAAAGTATCTTGAAAAAGAACTTTAACAGGAGGGCCTACCGGGCCAAGGTGGGCATGGTGTTCCAATCATTTAACCTCTTTGCCAATATGACCATTCTTGACAACTGCACAATTGGACAGAAATCGGTTTTGAAGAGGTCCGATAGAGAGGCCAAAGAAAAGGCTATTGAGACCTTGAAGAAGGTGGATATGGAGGAATATATCGAGGCCCGACCCAACCAAATATCAGGCGGCCAAAAGCAGAGAGTCGGCATTGCCAGGGCCCTTTGTATGGACCCGGACATCCTGCTATTCGATGAGCCGACATCGGCCCTGGACCCCAAAAATGTAGGCGAGGTTCTGAGGGTAATGCAGGAGCTTGCTAAAGAGGGCATGACCATGCTCGTTGTAACCCACGAGATGTCCTTTGCTCAGCGTGTTTCGGACAGGATTCTATACCTGGCCCAAGGCAGAGTGGCCGAGCAGGGCAGCCCGGAAGAGATATTTAACAATCCGAAGACAGATTCATTAAAGGACTTTTTGAAAGACTTTGCTTTATAGAAAAGCATTGTGGAGGATAACAGATGCATAATTTTGTTAATGACTATAATTGCCTGGCCCATCCTGAAATTTTGAAGAGGATGGAAGCCCTGGCTCTTGAAAAGCAGCCGGGCTACGGACTTGACCGGCATTGCGCAAGAGCTAAAGAATTGCTTTACAAGGAACTGGGAACCGACAAGGTTGACATACATTTCATACCCGGAGGCACCGGAACTAACCTTATAGCGATAGCTGCTTTTCTAAGACCCCACCATGCCGTACTGGGTGCCACGACTGCCCACATTAACGAGCATGAAGCCGGGTCAATCGAGGCCTGCGGCCACAAGGTGGTTACAGTACCGACAGTTGATGGGAAGCTTAGGCCGGACGATTTGGCCCCGGTCCTTGAAAGCCATAACCACGACAACCAGGTAAAGATCCGCATGGTGTATATTTCCGACTCAACTGAAGTTGGAACTGTCTATAACAAAAAAGAAATGAAAGACCTTCACGATTTTTGCCGGGCCAAGGACCTCCTTTTGTTTGTCGACGGGGCCAGAATGGGCTCTGCCTTAACATCAGACCATTCGGACCTGATAATGAAGGATTTTGTAAAATACACGGATGCCTTTTATATCGGGGGAACAAAAAACGGGGCCCTTCTCGGCGAAGCCCTTGTAATTGTAAATGAAGGTCTAAAAGAGGATTTCAGGTATATCATGAAACAAAAGGGCGGAATCCTGGCCAAGAGCTTTATCATGGGCATCCAATTCGAGACCCTTTTTGAGGACGGTCTTTATTACAGGCTGGCGGAGAAGGCAAATTACCTGGCTAATAAATTGGCGGCCGGTTTGAAAGATCTTGGGGTCAATTTCATACAGGAACCCCAATCAAACCAGATTTTCCCAATCTTTAACCGCAAACAGATTGAAAAGCTGAGAAAAGACTTTGCTTTTGAGGATTGGGCCTATGAGGGCGACGGGCTATATTCGGTTCGCTTCGTCACCACTTGGTCAAGCAGTGAAGAGGGAGTTGACGCCCTTATCAATGCCTGTTCTCAAATAATGATGGGAGCCTAATATTTCGATATAATGCTAAAATTCATATTATAGGATACCTAAACGCTGTTTACTATATAAATATTTGATGTAATATAAAAAATTAGATATAATAAATGCAAACGTTACCACATCATATTTATTACTAAAAGGAGGTGTCTTATGAAGAAAAAGGCTATATTTATATTGATTTTATCTATTATCCTTATTATGAATGTAGGAGAAAGCTTTGCCTTGGGATCTAATAATGAGGAACCATGTTCAATAAGATGCGTACCTGATACTTACTATTATAAGATTCGGAATTACAGAAGTAAAATACCGGAATATGTACACTACGTTGAAAAAAGCAGCACAAAATCCGAGTTTTCTGTAGAAACCACATATACCGTTTCACTTACTGTAGAAAGAGGATTTGAGGGCGATGTAAACTTAATGATTTTTGGAGCAGGGGTAAAATACTTAAGATCAACACTGGGGAGTCAAAGCGTAACAAAAAGAGTGACATGGACCGATCTGAAGCCTAATACAAGGTATGAATTAATTTTCGGATCAGAGATTGTTGACACGGAAGGATATATTAGAAGAAAAGATGAGTATTGTAATGTGACTAACTTAAGGAATGCGTCTATGAAGGGAACTGTTGCAACTTATCAAGTAGCAAATAAACTTAAATAGCAATTTATAGGAGCGTGCTATGAAAAACAAAAAATTAATGACAAAGTTTATTGTCTTTATACTAATAGTTTTTTTACTACCTTCATGCAAAACGAACAATGTAAGTAGAGATGTCAGCAGTGATTTAGATATTTCTTCCGATTCATCGAAAAACAAATCAAGTGATGAGAGTAATGTAAAAACCAAAGAAATCGATAGCCCAATAGATTTTGGATCACCTAAAGTTAAAGTTAATGGAGATAAATTTAATATAAAACTGAATTTTAAAAGAAGGACTGATGAAAAACAGGAAGGGGCAACTTTCTGGAAAGATGGAGAAAAGATATATTTAAAGTTTAGTTTAAATCCAAGCTTTGAAAGTGGAGGTGGATTAGCCGTAACACCGGTAGAAAAAATTGATACCGGTAAACCGGGAGAGGATACGCACATACTAAAACTGGAAGATGGAATGTTTCCAAAAGAATATGAAATATCAATTGATGAAAGTACAAAATATTTAAGTACAGAAGAAAAAAGAACGCTTATAGAAGACAAGGAGCCATATTTTATTATCTATATGTACGATCCGCATGGTAGTCTATTTTGGACGGTAAATTATTTTTTAAAGAAAAACATCTAAATAAAGTTAGATATATTGTCGAATGGTGTTTATTGATGGGTAATGTTGACAAGTATTAAACAAATGTTCGCCTGGCACCAAGGGGCTAGGCGAACATTTTTTCTTTTCTATATTTTTTATTAAAAAACTCTTGCAAAAATCACAAAAAACCTTATACTAATAAGAGTGTCTTGAAATACTAAGCGATGAAACAGGAGGTTGCTCGGACACCGAGGGCTCTAAAGGCGCTGAACATCAGCGTACTAGAGTTGGTGTAAGCCGGGGTAATTCCTGTTGAGCAGTTCGAAGAAAATTCGAGCGGTCGCATGGCGGTATTTCTTTTTTAAAGGTCGGGAACGGACACGCCCGGCTCAGTGTATCGCCGTACGAAGCAAGTTCATAGGGCTCTATATTATAGAAGGGCTGAGAGCTTGTAAAAATGTTTAAGGAGGAAAGGTAAGATGGCTAATCAGAAAATCAGGATTCGGCTAAGAGCATACGACCATGAGGTTATAGATGCTTCAGCACAGAAGATTGTGGAAGCATGCAAACGCTCAGGCGCAGATGTATCAGGCCCCATCCCACTGCCGACGGACAAGGAGATCATCACAATTCTGAGATCCCCCCACAAGCACAAGGATTCACGTGAACAGTTCGAACAGCGCACACATAAGAGGCTGATCGACATAGTTCGCCCCAATGCAAAGACATTGGAAGCTTTGAAGAAGCTGAATCTGCCCGCAGGCGTGGACATTGAGATTAAGCTCTAACCCCAAGTTAGGATGATCACAAGGTGATCCGCTGTAATCAAGGAGGTAAAGGTGAAAAAAATATTCGGTAAAAAACTTGGTATGACTCAAGTTTTTGATGAAGCCGGAGTTGTTACGCCGGTTACGGTTATTCAAGCCGGACCAAACGTAGTAACTCAGATTAAGACCAAAGAAAGAGATGGCTATGACGCAGTACAGGTCGGTTATCTCGACAAGAAAGAAAAGAATACCAACAAGCCGGAAAAAGGTCATTTCAACAAGGCTAATGTTGCTGTTAAGCAATTTGTTCGCGAAATTCGCGTAGATGACCCTGAAAGCTATGAACTCGGAGGGGAAATCAAGGTCTCCATATTCGAACAGGGAGAAATTGTCGACGTAGTCGGAACCTCTAAAGGTAAGGGAACTCAGGGTGCGATTAAACGCTGGAACTACGGAAGAGGACCCATGGGCCATGGCTCAAAATCACATAGGGTTGCCGGAGCCAGAGCTGCAGCTTCATTCCCCGCCAGAGTTTTCCCGGGAACCAAGGGCTCAGGAAAGATGGGAAATGAGAGAGTTACGGTTCAAAATTTGACTGTTGTCCGCGTAGATGAAGAGGCAGGCGTGATCCTGGTCAAAGGAGCAATTCCGGGACCAAAGGGGGGCCTAGTTGTTATTAAACAGGCTGCCAAGGCTTGCAATAAGTAAGGAGGATGACAATGCCAAAGATTAATATATTGAATCAAAGCGGCCAAGTTGTCGGCGAGCTGGAATTATCAAATGACCTGTTTGATGCAGAAGTTAATGAACATGCTGTATATACAGTTGTAAAAAACATCCGTGCCAACCATCGTCAGGGTACCCAATCAGCCAAGACACGCGGCGAAGTAAGAGGGGGCGGAAGAAAGCCCTACAGACAAAAGGGAACAGGCCGTGCCCGTCAGGGATCAAGAACAGCTCCACAGTGGAGAGGCGGCGGACAGGTTTTTGCCGTTAAACCCAGAGACTATTCATACACAACCCCGAAGAGAATACGTCGCTTGGCCATGAAGTCGGTACTTACTTCAAAAGCCAGGGATGGCAAGATTATCGTGCTTGATAAGCTTGAGCTTGACTCATTCAGCACAAAGGCTGCAAAAGAAGTTTTGAAGGCCGTAAACGCTGATAAAAAGGCTCTTCTGGTTCTTGACAAGGTAGACGAAAAAGTTTATCGCTCATTCAAGAACTTGGAAGACGCACACACAAGCCCGATAGAAAACATGAACGTGTATGATCTGCTTCGCTTTGACAGCTTGATCATGACGGAAGAAGCGGTAAAAAGAGCTGAGGAGGTGTTCCTGGTATGAAATCTCCATACGATATCATAATCGCTCCGGTAATAACGGAAAAATCAATGAGCGATTTGAGCCAACATAAATACACTTTCCGTGTAGACAAGAGAGCCAACAAGTCCGAGATCCGCAAGGCTGTTGAAACAGCATTTGAGGGAGTAAAGGTTGCTTCAGTCAATACCATCAACATGAAGGGAAAGATGAGAAGAGCCGGTTACATGTATAAAAAAGACCCGGACTGGAAAAAGGCCATTGTTACCCTAACAGCTGATTCGAAGACCATAGAGTTCTTCGATGGAATGTAATGGAAACGAGAGGTAGTCATGGGTATCAGAAAATATAAACCGACCACAGCCGGTCAGAGAGTAAAAAGAGTATCAACTTTCGAGGAGATCAGCAAATCAACTCCGGAAAAGTCATTGATAGCTCCTTTAAAGAGCACCGGCGGCCGTAACAATGGCGGTAGGATTACTTTGAGATTTCGCGGCGGCGGAAACAAACGCCATTACCGCATTATAGACTTCAAGAGGGGCAAGGAAGGCATACCCGCAAAGGTAGCCTCCATTGAGTATGATCCTAACAGGTCTGCAAACATAGCCCTTCTCTATTATGTCGACGGAGAAAAACGCTACATCATCGCTCCGAGAGACTTGAAAGTCGGAGACCACATCGAGTCGGGCGATCATGTAGATATTCAGGTGGGCAACTGCCTTCCATTAAGTGCCATCCCCGTAGGAACCAATATTCATAATATTGAGCTCCATCCCGGAAAAGGCGGCCAGATGGTCCGTTCAGCAGGCTCATTGGCCCAGCTGATGGCAAAAGAAGGAAAATATGCTCAGATCCGCCTTCCTTCAGGCGAGCACCGCTTAGTGCCGCTGGAATGCAAGGCTACAATTGGCCAGGTAGGAAATATGGACAACAGCTTGACCAGGCTTGGTAAGGCCGGTAAGAAGCGCTACCTTGGCAGAAAGCCACATGTACGCGGTTCAGCCATGAACCCGGTAGACCATCCGCACGGTGGTGGTGAGGGCAGGGCTCCGGTAGGACGTCCGCAGCCAATGACACCTTGGGGCAAGAAGAGCCGCGGTGTTAAGACTAGAAGTCGCAAGAAGGCCTCGAACAAGTTCATAGTTCGCAGGAGAAAGAAATAGTTAGGAGGGTGAAATGAGCAGATCGCTGAAAAAAGGGCCCTTTGTTGATGACCATCTGATGAAAAAAGTTGATGAACTCAACAAGAGCAATAAAAAGCAAGTTATTAAAACCTGGTCCCGCCGTTCGACTATCTTTCCTGAATTTGTGGGCCACACACTAGCTGTTCATGATGGACGTAAACATGTCCCAATCTATGTTACTGAGGACATGGTAGGCCATAAGCTGGGAGAGTTCGTGCCGACCCGTACATTTAGGGGTCACGCAAAGAAGAACGATGCCGGTGCCAAGGCCGGAAGGTAAGGAGGAAGATAATGGAAGCAAGAGCAGAAGCAAAATATGTTCGTATCTCTCCTCGCAAGGTTAACTATATTTGTAAAGAGATTCGTGGGAAACAGGTTGATGAAGCATTAACTTTCCTTCGCTTTACTCCTAAAAAAGGCGCTGAGCTTTTAGCCGACGTTTTAAAATCGGCCATTGCCAATGCAGAGAACAATCTCAGCCTTGACCGCCAGGAGTTGTTTGTGACGAGGGCCTGGGCAAATGACGGCCCGACCATGAAACGTTGGCACCCCAAAGCAAAAGGTGCCGCCTATCCGATTTTGAAGCGGACATCACATATAGGTGTAGTTATTGCAGAGAAGGAAGAGGAGGAAGATCGCTAATGGGTCAAAAGGTTAATCCGAAGGGGCTGCGCGTCGGCGTCATCAAAGACTGGGATTCCAATTGGTTTGCCGACAAAGCTGATTTCGCCTCTTTGCTTAAAGAAGATAATGAAATCCGCTTGGATTTAAAGAAAAAATTGAATGAAGCGGCTATCTCCGACATTGATATCGAAAGAACAATGGGAAGAGTAAGAGTCACTGTTAAAACAGCCAAGCCGGGCGTTGTTATCGGCAAGGGTGGCACAGCAGTTGACCAGCTCAGAAAAGATATGGAAAAGAAGTACGGAAAAACCGTGCTTATAAATGTTGAAGAGATCAAGAATCCGGACATTGATGCCCAGTTGGTTGCAGAAAAAATTGCCGAAGATCTTGAGAACAGGGTTTCCTTCCGCCGCGCTATGAAGCAGGCTATTCAGAGAACCCTGCGTGCAGGCGCGAAGGGAATTAAAACCTCATGCGCAGGACGTTTGGGCGGAGCAGATATGGCCCGTACCGAGCACTACTCAGAGGGAACTATCCCGCTGCAGACCCTGCGTGCCGATATAAGATATGGCGTTGCAACTGCCGATACAACATACGGAGCAATCGGAGTCAAGGTTTGGATCTACTTGGGAGAAGTTCTTCCGGGAATGAAGGAAGCAGAAATGCCCAAGCCACAGCCGCAGCGTCGTCCAAATCGTCGCCAGAACCGCAACAGGAGGGCTGACGGAAAAACGAACCCACGCCGCAGCAATCGCGACGACCGTCCGAATAGGGACGGTCGCTAAGCCGCGGAAGGAGGATATGAAATGTTAATGCCAAAAAGAGTAAAACGCCGTCGTGTCCACCGCGGTAGAATGAAGGGCATGGCCCATCGCGGTAACACTTTGTCATATGGTGATTACGGTCTGCAGGCTCTGGAACCCTGCTGGATGACAGCAAACCAGATAGAAGCTGCCCGTCGTGCCATGACACGTTATATCAAGCGTGGCGGTAATGTTTGGATAAAAGTATTTCCGGACAAGCCGGTATCAAAGAAGCCGGCAGAAGTACGTATGGGTTCCGGTAAAGGTGCTCCCGAGTATTGGGTAGCAGTCGTAAAACCCGGAAGAATCCTATTTGAAATGTCAGGCGTAGCGCCGGATGTAGCCCGCAGAGCTATGAGGCTTGCGGCAGCTAAACTTCCCATCAAAACGAAAGTTGTGATGTCGGATATTGTGGAACAGGAAGGTGAATCGTAATGAAAGCGACAGAGATTCGTAATATGACCGATCAAGACCTGGTTAAAAAACTGAATGATCTCAAAGAAGAGCTCTTCAATCTTCGCTTTCAGGATGCAACCGGTCAGCTGGAGAATTTTAACTCAATCGGTACGGTAAAGCAGGATATAGCAAGGGTTCGCACTGTACAGCGTGAACGCCAGTTAAAAATGAGAAAGGAAGCTTAACCAAATGGAGAGAACTACAAATCGCAGAACGGTAAGCGGAGTCGTGGTCTCGGACAAGATGGACAAGACCATCGTTGTTGAAGTTTCCAGAATGGTCAAGCATCCGGTATATAAGAAGATGCTTAAAAAGAGCATTCGGGTCAAGGCTCATGATGAGAACAATGAAGCCAAGCCGGGCGATCGAGTACGCTTAATGGAAACCAGACCTCTCTCGAAAGATAAGAGATATCGCTTGGTCACCATCCTTGAACATGCGATGTAATTTAAAGGGAGGATGCTATGATTCAGAAAGAAAGTCGTTTGAAGGTCGCTGACAACTCAGGAGCACGTGAACTCCTGGTCATCCATGTCAGCGGATCTACCAGACGTAAATATGCAGGAATTGCAGACACGGTTCGCTGCTCAGTCAAGCAGGCAATACCGGGTGGAAACGTAAAAAAAGGTGATGTTGTTACGGCTGTTATTGTAAGAACAGTTGCTCCCTTGGCAAGAGAAGACGGAAGCAAGATTTCATTCGATGACAATGCGGCTGTTATTGTAAAAGAAGATAAGAACCCGGTGGGAACACGTATTTTCGGGCCGGTAACAAGGGAACTCAGGGCAAAAGGATATATGAAGATAATATCTCTGGCTCCTGAAGTTTTATAAGGAGGACGCTATGCACGTAAAAACCGGAGACACCGTCCAGGTGATGACTGGTAAAGACAAAGGAAAAATTGGCAAAATCCTCCAGGCCTTCCCCAAGGAAAATCGCGTAATCGTTGAGAAAGTCAACGTTCAGAAGCACCACAAGAAACCGAGGGGAGCTAATGAGCCGGGAGGCATTGTTGAGAGTGAAGGCAGGATAAATGCTTCCAATGTCCTTCTCTATGATGAAAAAGTAAAGAAGGGTGTTCGTACAAGGATGGAGATCAAGAATGGCAAAAAAGTCAGAGTCTCCACCAAGTCAGACACCGTCTTTGATAAGTAAGGGGGCAAGCAATGGCTTCAAGATATGTTGAGAGATACAAAAACGAGGTAGTGCCTGCTCTTATGAAGGAATTCAATTATGACAACATAATGCAGGTTCCTAAACTCGAAAAAATAGTAATTAATATTGCGGTAGGCGGGGCAAAGGAAAATCCCAAGCTCCTCGAAGATGCTATAAGAGAGTTGACAATAATTGCCGGTCAGAAGCCGGTAACTATAAAGGCTAAAAAGTCAGTCGCCAACTTCAAGCTTCGTGAGGGTATGCCAATAGCAACAAAGGTCACCCTTCGCCACGATCGCATGTACTATTTCTTTGATAAGCTGGTTAATATAGCCCTTCCCAGGGTCCGTGACTTCAGAGGAGTTTCCGACACATCTTTTGATGGACGTGGAAACTATTCTATGGGAATCAAGGAACAGCTCATCTTCCCTGAGATCAACTACGACGATGTTGATGAGATCAGGGGAATGGACATCATAATAGTAACCAGTGCGGAAACCGATGAAGAAGCTAAGGCGTTTTTGGAACATATGGGAATGCCTTTCAAAAAGAGACAGGAGGACTAAATGGCTAAAAAATCAATGAGAGCTAAACAGGCCAGAAAAGCCAAGTTCTCAACGCGTGAATATACACGTTGCAGCATTTGCGGTCGTCCTCATTCAGTCCTTCGTAAGTATGGCGTTTGCAGGATTTGCTTCCGTGAATTGGCTTATAAGGGCCAAATCCCGGGCGTAAAAAAGGCCAGTTGGTAATTTGAGGAGGAGGAAGCGATATGATGACAGATCCGATCGCGGATATGCTTACACGCATTCGCAACGGCAATATGAAAAAGCATGAATCTGTTCAGGTTCCTGCTTCACAGATGAAGAAAAGCCTCGCTCAAATTTTATTGGATGAGGGCTATATAAAGAGTTTCGAAGTTATAGATGATAATAAACAGGGAATGATCAACATAGAACTTAAATATGTGGATGAGGAGAGGACAATCTCAGGATTGAGAAGAATTTCCAAACCGGGCCGCAGAGTTTATGTTCGTGCCAATGAAATTCCCCGCGTTCTCGGCGGATTGGGAACAGCTATCATGTCCACTTCGAAAGGAATCATGACAGGCAAAGAAGCTGCAAAAGAGAATGTTGGCGGCGAAGTAATTTGCTACGTTTGGTAATAAGGAGGGAATAATGTCGAGAGTTGGTAAAAAACCGATTGAAATCCCATCAAACGTAGAGATTTCAGTCGGAAAAGACAATCTGGTCAAGGCCAAAGGACCTAAGGGAGAGCTTGAACAGCAGATTGACAAGCGCTTCACTATAAAGGTCGAAGACGGCGTCTTGACTCTTGTTAGACCCGATGAGACAAAAGAGGTCAGGTCTCTTCACGGTCTCTACCGTACATTGATATCAAATATGGTAGAGGGTGTCTCAAACGGATACAGCAAAAAGCTTCTGATCACCGGTTCAGGATACAGGGCTCAGAAACAGGGTAAAAATCTTGTTTTGAACCTGGGATATTCTCACCAGATTACAATACCTGAGGTAGACGGAATAGGCATCGAAGTTCCGGATAACCTCACTATTATTGTAAGCGGTATAGATAAACAAAAGGTTGGAAGCGTTGCGGCGAATATTCGTAAGACCCGTCTCCCCGAGCCTTATAAAGGAAAGGGTGTACGTTATGAAGATGAACATATCCGTCGCAAAGAAGGTAAGACAGGTAAGTAAGGAGGGCGTTAATGGCTATATTTGATAAGAACCGGAGTCGCAAGATTCGTCATGCGCGCGTTCGCAGGAAAATTGCCGGAACGCCTGAGAGGCCCCGTCTCAATGTATATAAGAGCAATATGAACATATATGCTCAGATCATTGACGATGTTGAGGGCAAGACACTGGCTTCCGCTTCGACTTTGGATAAAGAATGCAATGCTCAGGGCTCAAATGTTGAGGCTGCCAAGGCTGTAGGAGCCTTGGTCGCTAAAAGAGCTTTGGCCAAGGGCATTGATAATGTTGTTTTTGACCGTTCAGGCTATATTTATCACGGCAAGGTAAAGGCTTTGGCCGATGCAGCCCGTGAAGAAGGCTTGAAGCTGTAATTGGGGAGGAGTGCATAATGAAAAGAGATAACCGCAAGCAGAAATCAGAGCTTGAGGAAAAAGTCGTTTACATCAACCGTGTCTCCAAGACAGCGAAGGGCGGTCGTACCGGTCGTTTCACAGCCCTGGTTGTTGTGGGTGACGGCAAGGGAAATGTAGGAGTTGGATCCGGAAAGTCTTTGGAAATTCCTGAGGCTATAAGAAAAGGATCGGACAAGGCTAAGAAGAACATGGTAAAAGTTCCTGTAGTCGGAACAACCATTCCTCATGAAATTGTAGGAAGGGACGGAGCCGGAAGGGTCCTTCTCATGCCTGCAAAAGAAGGTACCGGAATAATTGCCGGCGGCCCCGTTCGTGCCGTCTGCGAGCTTGCCGGAATTACCGATATTCGTGCCAAGTCTTTAGGATCCTCAAATGCAGGAAGCATTGTAAATGCAACTCTTGCCGGACTGACTAAGATGAAAACGGCAGAACAGCTGGCCAAGCTGCGTGGTAAAAGCGTAGAAGAGATTTTGAACTAAAGGAGGTTCTTTGATGGGAAAATTACAAATTACTTTAAAGAAGAGCTTCGCCGGAAAAACGGATAAGCAAATCAAAATCGCTAAAGCTTTGGGCCTTAACAAAATAGGACAGACAGTTGTGCATGAAGATAATAGTGCCATAAGAGGCTCAATTGCAAAGATTGACTTTATGCTCGACTTTTCAGAAGTGGAATAGGAGGTTGTCCATGAAACTTCATGAATTGAGACCGGCCGAGGGCGGTGCCGTTAAAAAGTCCAAGAGAGTTGGACGCGGTCATTCATCAGGCTGGGGAAAGTTTGCCGGCAGAGGCCGTGACGGACAGAACTCCCGTTCAGGCGGGGGCGTAAGACCCGGATTCGAGGGTGGTCAGCTGCCCCTTTTCCGCAGGTTGCCAAAGCACGGCTTTACCAATAATTTTGCCAAGAAGTTTGCCACTGTAAATGTAATGGACCTGAATCTTTTTGAGGAAGGAACAACCATTGATGCTCAGGTTTTGATAGAAGCAGGCCTGATCAAAAAGAGCGAACTCATTGACGGCTTAAAAATTTTGGGCAATGGTGAATTGGAAAAGAAATTGACTGTAAAGGCCGAAAAATTCACCAAATCTGCTCAGGAAAAAATCGAGCAGGCAGGAGGAAAGGCTGAGGTGGTCTAATGTTAACCACACTCAAGAATGCCTGGAAGGTTGATGAAACCAAAAAAGGGATAATTTTTACCATCCTTATGGTCATCGTACTGAGGATGGGCCATACCCTGCCAATCCCTTTTGCCAATACTAAACTGATCCGCATGATTTATGATTCAGCCCAGGGAAGTCTCTTGGGAATCCTGAACATGATCAGCGGCGGCGGTCTTGCCAATCTAAGCGTTTTCGCACTTGGCGTCGGACCATATATTACATCATCGATAGTTATTCAGCTTTTGACCTTCGCCATCCCGGCCTTGGAAGAAATCTCCAAGCAGGGTGAAGAAGGAAGAAAGAAAATAGGACAGATAACCAAGTATTTGGGAGTGGTTTTAGCATTATTGCAAGCTTTCGCCCTGGTTCAGGGAATTTTCGGAAGAGCTTTCGCAAGCGGCGGCTTTTTAGAGAAAACCATAGCTGTTTTGGTAATGGTCGCTGGAGCCCAGTTCGTCGTTTGGGTTGGTGACCTTATCACAGAAAAAGGTATAGGTAACGGTGTATCCTTCATAATCTTTATGGGTATTGTTGCCGGAATGCCCGGAACTCTAAGCCGTATGATCCAGCTCTCAGCTGCAGGACGTATTTCAGTCCTGCTGCCAATACTGATGGTTATTGTATTCCTGGCTATCACGGTAGTTGTTGTATATTTGAATGAAGGTGAAAGAAAGATACCTGTACAGTATGCCAAGAGAGTTGTCGGAAGGAAGATGTATGGTGGTCAGGCCACCCATATTCCAATTAAGGTTAATATGGCCGGAGTTTTGCCGGTAATCTTCGCCTCAGCTCTTTTAGCCCTGCCTCAGACACTGGCTCTGATCTTCGGCGGCGGAGTTGCTAATTTCGTTCAGAAGTTCCTTACACCGACCGGCTGGACCGGAACCATCTTCCAGGGGATTTTACAAGTTGTACTGATAATCTTCTTTGCCTATTTTTACAATTCGATTACTTTCAATGCCTATGAGTATTCAAGGAACCTGCAGCAGTCAGGCGGATTCATCCCGGGAATCAGACCCGGAAAACCCACCACTGAATATTTGCAGAAGATTGTCGGGAGAATTACTTTGATCGGCGCCATAATATTGGCCATACTTTCAATCATCCCCCAGATCGTACAGAGAATATTCGGAGTAAGCTTGGGCTTTGGAGGAACTTCTATAATCATCGTTGTAGGAGTTGTGCTTGAAATTGTAAGAACATTGGAAGCTAAGCTTCAGATGCGTCATTATAAGGGATTCTTGAATCGTTAAGGCGGAAAGGAGTCTTTATGCGTTTGGTTTTACTGGGGCCGCCGGGGGCCGGAAAGGGAACCCAGGCAGTTCGCTTAGTGAAAGAATATGGCCTGGTCCACATATCAACCGGTGATATTTTCAGATTCAACATTAAAAACGAGACAGAGTTGGGAAAAAAGGTCAAGGATTATCTGGATTCAGGAAGACTTGTTCCGGACGAGCTGACCATTGAAATGGTTTGGGACAGACTTGGACAGGATGATGCCAAAGACGGCTACCTCCTGGACGGCTTCCCAAGAACTTTGGTTCAGGCCAAGGCATTTGATGAGAAGATGGTGGAGACCGGAATCAGTCTGGACGCTGCAGTCTGCATAAATGTACCTAGTGATGTCTTGGTTGGACGCCTTGCAGGGCGTAGAATTTGCACCGATTGTGGGGCCGGTTACCACGTTTTAAATGCACCTCCGAAAAAAGAGGGGGTTTGCGATGAGTGTGGAGGCCAATTAATCCAGCGCAAGGACGATTCCGAGAAGGCTGTTGCCGAGAGACTTAAAGTCTACGATGAGCTGACAGCACCGCTTATAAAATATTATAAGGATCAGGGCAAGTTGATTGATATAGCAGGAGACCAATGCGTTGACTCGGTTGCTAAGGATATTAAAGAAGCCCTGGATAAGCTTATATGACACAGGAGAGAGGATTGGAGTTCGATTGCGGACTCAAAAAAGGGCAAATAGTTCGGTCCAAGGCCGGAAGAGACAAGGGACAAGTCTTCACGGTTTGGGAAGTGCTTGACGGAAAGCATGTTCTCATAGTGGACGGCGAACTGAGAAAGCTTCAAAAGCCCAAAAAGAAGAGGGTTCTCCACCTACAGAAATTCAATAAATTTATAAGCATGGATTTTGAAAAAGAAAATGACCTTGGAGTCAAAAACGCAAAAATCAGAAAAGAATTGGAGCCCTATCAGATAAAGGAGGGAAGCGAATGTCATCCAAAGATGTCATCGAAGTAGAGGGTGTTGTAAAAGAACGCCTTCCTAACGCGATTTTCATCGTGGAGTTGGAAAACGGCCATGACGTTATGGCCCATATCTCAGGAAAATTGCGGATGAATTTTATTCGCATCCTGGAGGGTGATAGGGTCACGGTGGAGCTATCTCCATATGACTTAAGTAAAGGAAGAATCACTTGGAGAAAGAAATAGGAGGCAGTCATGAAAGTCAGACCATCTGTGAAAAAGATGTGTGATAAATGCAAGGTCATCAAAAGAAAAGGCAAAGTAATGGTGATCTGTGAAAATCCGAAGCATAAACAGCGTCAGGGATAACGGGGGTGATTGAATTTGGCACGTATTGCAGGTATTGATTTACCAAAAGATAAGAGAGTTGAAATAGGACTTACCTATATATTCGGAATAGGTCGTTCACGTTCAAATGAAATTTTGCAAAATGCACAGGTCAATCCGGACACCCGTGTTCGCGACCTGACGGAAGAAGAAGTACAGCGTATCCGTGAAGTGATAGGCGAATATCACTTGGAGGGAGATCTGAGAAGGGACGTTTCATTGAATATCAAACGTCTTCGTGAGATCAACTGCTATCGCGGAATTCGTCACAAAAGGAATTTGCCGGTAAGGGGACAGAACACCAAAAACAACGCCCATACCCGCAAAGGTAGAAAGAAGTAAGGGAGGAAAAGCATGGCGCAAATTAAGAAAAAAGCGGCTGCAGGTCGCCGGGGCGGCAAGCGCAAAGTTAAAAAGAATATTGTTGCCGGTCAAGCCCATATCATTTCCACCTTCAACAACTCAATGGTGACAATCACCGACCTGAACGGCAATGCCGTTTCATGGGCTTCAGCAGGCCAGTTGGGCTTTAGAGGATCACGTAAGTCAACACCGTATGCTGCTCAGCAGTGCGCAGAAGAAGCTGCAAAGAAGGCTATGGAACAGGGACTTAAGACCGTTGAAGTTTATGTTAAGGGACCGGGCTCAGGCCGTGAATCGGCTATAAGGGCTTTGGAAGCTGCAGGACTTCAGGTTACCATGATCAAGGACGTGACACCAATTCCGCATAACGGATGCCGTCCGCCCAAGAGAAGAAGAGTTTAACGGAGGGAAATAATGTCAAGATACAATGGAGCGATTTTAAAACGCTGCCGCGCCCTTGAGATTGAACCTCAAGTTGTCGGCATTAACAAAAAATCTCGCCGCAATCCTCAGAAAAGGCGTCGTAAATTAAGTGACTACGGTATGCAGTTGCGTGAAAAGCAGAAAGCAAAATTTATTTACGGCATGACTGAGAAAGCCTTCCGCAATCTCTATAACCGAGCTGAGCGTATGGAAGGTCAGGCAGGTTGGAATTTACTCAGATTATTGGAACTCCGTTTCGATAATGTTGTTTACAGAATGGGCTTTGCCTCAACAAGAGCACAGGCACGTCAGCTGATCGTACACGGCCACTTCCTTTTAAACGGAAATAAGGCCACCATTCCTTCAATGACACTTGAAGTTGGTGATCAGATTAATGTAAAGCCTGCATCACGTAAAAATCCTTTCTTCAAGAATATGGCTGAGAGGGTTTACAACCAGATGCCCTGGGTTTCTGTAGAAGCAGACAAGATGGAAGGAAAGATTCTTTCCGAGCCCATGCGTGAGAATATCGATTATCCGATTGAGGAAACGCAGATCGTTGAGCTTTATTCCAAGTAATGAAGGCTGTTGATACAGATAAAATGCAGGGAGGCTTGATCCGTGGTTAATAAACTGAATACAAGAGTTGAAATTTTAGAATTGGATGAAGCAAAGCACTATGGCAAGTTCAGCATGTCTCCTCTTGAGAGGGGATACGGTACGACATTGGGAAACTCCTTACGTCGTGTCCTCCTGTCGTCCTTGCCCGGTTGTGCAATAGCCTCCATCAAGTTTGATTCCGGTGTGCCACATGAGTTTTCAACTGTTGTCGGAGTACTTGAGGATGTTCCGGAAATAATTCTCAATTTAAAAGGAGTTGCAATCAGACGACTCCAGGGTGCAGGAGAGCCGGTAACACTTCGCTTGGATGTTGAAGGACCGAAAATCGTAACGGCCGAAGATATCCAGGAAACAACTGAAGTGGAAATCATAAACAAGGACCACTACCTGTGCACGGTAAATAGTGAAGGGGCAATCCATCTTGAAATGGTCGTCGTCGACGGAACCGGCTATGCCTTGGCAGATGCCAATAAGTCACAAGACGACCCGCTTGAGACAATTGCTATAGATTCAATATTTACACCGGTTAAAAAAGTTAATTTTACAGTTGAAAACACCAGGGTTGAGCAGATTACCGACTATGACCAGCTGATTTTGGAAGTCTGGACAGACGGAACCCTCAATGCACAAGAGGCGCTTTCCGAAGGATCACAGATACTCATAGACCACCTGGCCCTATTTACGGAACTGCCCGACCGGGTCTTTGATGAAGTAGAGGAAGAGGAAGAGGAGCCGACGGAGGAAGACCTCCTGCTCCAGAAGCCCATCGAAGATTTGGATCTTTCCTTACGCAGCTACAATTGCCTGAAGAGGGAAGAAATCAATACCCTGGGAAATATTGTAACAATGCCGGTTGATGAGCTTAGAAAGATAAGAAATTTCGGTAAGAAATCTTTCACGGAAGTTCAGGAGAAAGTCGAATCTTTGGGCTTAGAGCTCAATTATAATGACAGAGATTGACAAGGAGGCATGATTTGGCCAAGCAGAGAAAATTAGGAAGAAGAAGCGATCATCGCACAGCAATGATTAGAAACCTGGCAGCTTCTCTTTTTAATGAAGAAAAAATCACAACAACAGTGACACGCGCCAAAGAAGTCCGTCGTGAGGCGGAAAAGCTGATAACCCTGGCTAAACGCAATGATTTGAGCGGTAACAGGGCCATATCCGGCTATCTATATGATAAAAAGGCTGTGATCAAATTGATCGAGGAAATCGGCCCCAAATATCAGGATAGAAAAGGCGGCTATACCAGAATTATGAAGCTGGGACCACGTCGTGGTGACGGCTCTGAGATGGTAATTCTGGAATTGGTTTAATCGCCAGGATTAAACAAAATAAACTTCAAAAATTAAGAGGTGGATCGGCATGAGAGTCTTGCCGGCCGCCTCTTTTCTTATGGACTAAACAGCTGAGTATGGCTTATAATAATTAATTAGAGTTTTCAAGTACACGTTTAAGCAAAGTGAGGTCTGCATATGTCCAAGGGTAAAAAGATTGCCATAATTATTTCTTTGGTCCTGGTCTCTATTTATGGTCTGGGATCATATTTGTTTTCAAAATTCACCTATCCGGGAACAAGTGTCAATGGGGTTTCAAGGAACTTTGTGGCCCTTGATAAGGCTATCTTTGAGCCTGACACAAATGCCACCATAAAGGTCCAGGGAAGGGATTCCAGGATGGTTGACGTGTCCGGGCGGGACATAGACCTTGTAATTAACAGGCATGGGCCTGAGAGGATAGACCAGAACTTCCTCATATGGCCCATAGAAATATTCCAAAATAGGGCCTATGACGTGGAATTCACGGCAGACTATGACCATCAAAAGCTGGCACAAAGCTTGAAAAAGGCCGGGCTTGAAACCAACGGACCCATGCCTCAAAACGCCATGGTTGTGGCAGATGATCAAGGTGCCCACGTTCAAAAAGAAGACGAAGGCAACCATGTAGACTATGCCAAGCTTGAAGAAAGAATTGTCGAGGCTTTTATTGAGGGAAGAGACTTCGTTACATCAAAAGACCTTTTCAAGGAACCTGAAATTCGTGATGATGATCCGGACCTCAAAGCTGAAGCCGAAAAGTTAAATAAAATATTAAATGTTAAGGTTGTCTATAAAATTGGAGATAAGGATCTTGTTTTCGGTCCGGGTCAGATGTTGGAAGCCTTGGATAAGTCTGAAGACGGTCATTATTCTTTAAACAAGGATAAGGTTGCAAAATGGGTTCAAAACCTAGCCAATATGACAGACACATATGGTAAAAAAAGGGAATTTATTACCCAATCCGGTATAAAGCAGACCTTATTCCCGGGAATCTATGGCTGGAAGATAAATGTAAAGAAAACCCAAGAAAAGCTATTGGAAATGATTAACCAAGGCGGAGATTTTGAAACCGAGCCAATATACACTCATAAAGCCAGGGCCAGGGGAGAACTCAATGATATAGGCGATGACTACATTGAAGTAGACCTTTCTAAGCAAAAGCTCTGGTGCATTAAAGACAAGAAGGTTGTTTTCACAAGTCTCTTAAAATCAGGACAAGCCAACGGAAGCTATGAAACTCCTGTGGGCGTCCATATGATATGGTCAAGGGAAAAGGACAAGAAGCTTACCGGAAATAATCTTGATGGAAGCGAATACAACTCCAAAGTTAAATATTGGATACCGATTAACTACAAAGGAGTGGGCCTACACGATGCTGATTGGGTCAAGTATTTTGGTGGAACAAATTATATAAGAAACGGGTCTCATGGTTGTATAAACCTGCCGTTTGAAACGGCAAAGTTCATATATGACAACTATTCGGTCGGAACCCCGGTGCCGACATATGAATCATCAACAAACTACTCACGCCCTGACAAATCTTTTTAGGAGCAGGAGTATAAATTATATAGGTACAAAAAAACATAAAGGAGAAAAAGTTGGAAGAGGAAATAAAAAAGCAGCTCGATGAAGCCGATGCTGAAGAGACTGCCGGTAAGGAAGTAGTAATTGAGGTTGACGACCTCCATTATAAATATCCCAACTATGAAGAAGGTCGTGAGGATGAAGAAGTCCTCAAGGGCCTCAACCTGAAAGTATGTGATGGGGAATTTATAGCGATATTGGGCCACAACGGCTCGGGAAAGTCGACTCTGGCCAAACTTTTAAATGCTCAGATGTTGCCAACAAAAGGGGACATCAAGATACTTGGAATGAACACCAGGTCAAGAGCAGACCTCTGGAATATAAGATCCTCGTGCGGAATGGTCTTTCAAAACCCTGATAACCAGATGGTGGCCACCATTGTTGAAGAAGATGTTGCCTTTGGCCCTGAAAACTTGGGCGTTCCTATGCCTGAGCTAAGGCAGAGGGTTGACAATGCTTTAAAGGCTGTGGAAATGTACGAAAACAGGAGAAGGCCGGCCCATAAACTCTCAGGCGGTCAGAAGCAGAGAGTTGCAATTGCCGGAATATTGGCCATGTTGCCCCGCTGCATCATAATGGACGAGCCCACGGCAATGCTTGACCCCATTGGCAGGAGAGAAATAATCTCTACAATAGGAGAACTCAACAAAAAGGCGGGAAAAACAATCCTTCTAATAACCCATAATATGGAAGAGGCCATCCACGCAGATAGGATCCTGGTTGTGAGTGACGGTGAAATTGTCTTGGAGGGTAAGCCCCGTGATGTTTTCTCACAAGTCCAAACCATGCGGGACCTGGAGCTCGATGTACCCCAGGTGACAGAGCTTGCCTATAGGCTAAATAGAGAGGGCTACAACATAAATCCAAATATTTTGGATATAGATGAATTTTTGGAGGCTGTCCTATGATCAAGTTTGACAATGTCAGCTTCCTTTATAATGCCGGGAGTTCCGATGAGATGAAGGCCCTTGACGGGGTCAGCTTTGAGATAGGAAGTCACGAGTTTGTAGGACTCCTGGGCCATACGGGCTCAGGCAAGTCAACCCTGGTCCAGCATATGAACGGACTGAACATCCCAAGTCAGGGGAAAGTCTATGTAAACGACCGGGCCACGGACGATAAGGACGGGGACCTGAGAAAAATAAGACAGGAAGTCGGCCTGGTTTTCCAATACCCTGAAGACCAACTTTTTGAGGACACAATATATAAAGACATAGCTTTCGGCCCAAAAAACCTCAAGCTGGATCCGGAAGAAATAGACACAAGAGTCAGGAATGCAATGAAGTCGGTAGGCCTTGATTTTGAAGAACTCAAGGACAGGTCTCCTTTTGAACTTTCAGGTGGCCAGAAGCGCCGTGTGGCAATCGCCGGGGTCCTGGCCCTAAATCCTTCATATCTTGTGCTCGATGAGCCCACAGCCGGGCTGGACCCGAGAGGACGTGAAGAAATTTTGGGGGAGATCGGCAGACTATATAAGGAAAGAGAAAACCTGTCGGTCATATTGGTAACCCACTCCATGGAGGATGTTGCAAAACACGCCAACAGACTCCTGGTTATGGACAAGGGAAGGCTTATCATGGATGGCCGACCCAAAGAAATTTTTTCCAGAGAAGAAGAGCTGGAGGCCATAGGCCTGTCCCTTCCGGCCGTAACCAGGCTTATGAGAAGACTGAAAAAGGGCGGCTGGGATATTGACGAGAAGTCCTTGACAGTAGATGAGGCCGTCAAGTCAATTTCAGCCTATCTCGACACGAGAGAGGGGGCTAAAAATGAACGATAAGATTTTACTGGGCCAGTACTTGCCCGGAACAAGCCCCATACACAAGTTGGATCCCAGGATAAAGCTGGTCCTGACCCTAATGTTCATGGTCTCGGTATTTTTCGTTGACAGCTTCCGAGGATACGGAATATTTGCCCTGGCCATCTTACTGATCATGAAAATCGGGGGCATACCTCTGATCAGGGTTTTGAAGGGGCTTAAACCTGTTTTTGTCCTTCTGATAATCGCCGGTCTGATCAATATGCTGAGCCATCCGGGAAGAGTCATATTCACAATGGGCCCGATAAAAGTAACGGAAGAAGGCTTAATTCAAGCAATTTTCATTGACATCAGGATCATTCTCCTGGTCATAGGCAGCACCATTTTAAGCTTGACCACCGACCCGCTTTCAATGACAGACGGCCTGGAATCCCTGATGAGCCCGTTAAAGAAAGTCAATTTTCCCGCCAATGAGCTGGCAATGATGATTTCAATAGCCCTGAGGTTCATTCCGACCCTCTTTGATGAAGCAAACAAGATCATAAAAGCACAGAAAGCCAGGGGAGCCGACTTCGATTCCGGAGGCTTCTTAAGTCGCGCCAAGGCAATGGTTCCCCTCCTGGTACCCCTATTTCTCAACTCAATAGAAAGGGCCGACGAACTGGGGATTGCCATGGAAGCCAGATGTTACAGGGGCGGAAAAGGTAGGACAAGGCTCAACCCCCTGAAGATGCGCAGGTCAGATATAATGGCCTTTATATTTGCCGGAGCCTTTATGGTAGGAGTGGCTCATTTTCTATAAATAACAATCAACGGAGAAAAATCATGTATAAAAACATCCTCTTAAAAGTTGCCTATGACGGGAGTAAATTTTTCGGCTACCAGGAACAGGCCGGACTGAGGACCGTCGTGGGCGACTTGAGGGAGGCTGTTGAAGCAATAACCGAAAGAAAGACCAGGCTGATCTCGGCAGGAAGGACAGATAAGGGGGTCCACGCAGACGGTCAGCTGGTCAATTTTTTATCAGCTGCAAAATTGCCGGCTGAGGCATATAGCCACCTACTTAATAAAATCCTTCCACCGGACATATACGTGATAGATTCAAGGGAAATTCCGGTAAACTGTAATATCAGGTTTGCAGCCTATTCCAAAACTTACCGCTATGAGCTCTTAGAAGCCCCTTACATACACCCATCAAAGATCAACTATATAGCCCACACAAGCTACAAGCTTGACGAACAGGCCTTTTATCGGGCATCCAAGCTCTTTCTTGGAAAACACAATTTTTCAGCTTTCAGCATAAAGGAAACCGATAGGGAGACAATCAGGGAAATCACCAATATAGAGATAGAAACACGATCGGAAGATGACATGGGAAAACTATGGATATTCAGGATAAGCGGGGACAGCTTCTTAAGAGAACAGGTCAGGATGATGGTTGGGGCCATGGTAAGAGTTGCAAGAGGTCTATATAACGAAGGCCAAATTGTTGAAGCCCTGGAAAAAGGAAAAAGCTCCTTCGATTTCCCGGCAGCACCTGCCCAAGGCCTAACTCTAGAAAAGGTTTTCTGGAAATAGGAAAAATCGCTAAAATCAATGTCTTTTTTTGTAACTATTTTGTAAAATTCCTTGACAGTGGCTTAAAATGCACTTATTATATTAAGTAAGTGACAAAAGTTACAAACTTCGGAGGTGTATTTTGGATAAGAAAAAAATAGGTGCGATAGTCGGCGTCATAGGAGTTGCCGGCGCCATAGGTGCAACACAACTGGTTGACATCAATCGTACAGCTGCCGATAACATACATGAGAAATTGGCAGAAAATTATGAAAATCAAATATCCTCCTCCCTTCCCGAAACCGGAATGAGCAGTCAGACAGGTGTAGAAGAGTCTCCGGAAGAGGAGAAGCCACAGGCTGAGAGCTTGGAAGAAAGAGAAATCGAAAGGGTAGCAAGAGGACCTGAATATTTAGTTGGACAGTTTGAAACAGAATCCAAATCTCAATCTGATATGCCGGAGGACAGGGAAGCGGTTGAAGAAGCTAAACCTGTAGAAGAACATGAAATTCAAGATCCTGAAGAGGACCTTAATCATAGAGCTGAACGTCCTGATGTTCCGGTGGAAAAGCCTGAGATAGCTTTCCAGGGCAAGGTAACTGCAGAAAATTTGAACATCAGAAAAGAGGCTAACAAGGAATCTGAAACTATTGGCAGCCTTAATAAAGATGATATAGTCGTAGGAACACTTAAAGACGGCTGGGTTTCCTTTGTTGTTGAGGAACAGAAGGCCTATGTTGATGCCAGTTTCCTCCAGGTTTTAACAGACCAGGAGCTGGAAGAACACAAGGCCATAATGAAAAAGAAGGCTGAAGAAGCCGCAAAGGCAGCTGAAGAGGCTGCAAAGAAGGCGGAAGAAGAAAGAAAAGCCGCTGAGGAAGCCCGTAAAAAAGCCGAAGAAGAAGAAAAATTAAGGAAAGAGCAAGAAGAGAGACAGGCCACGGAGGCAGCCAGGAAAGAGCAAGAAGCTAAAGAGAAGGCTGAAGCGGAAGCCAGAGCAAAGGCCCGGCAGAGGGCTCGCGAAGAGGCTGACAAGGCTGCTAAAGAGGGAAAAAAGGTTGTTGGAGATGCAAAAGGATATATCAAGTATCCTGTTGTTAACGTCAGAGCAGACGCAGATTCCAACAGCAGGATTGTCGGATCCCTTTATCTCAATGACAGGGTTGAAGGCAAGTTGCTCAAGAACTCCTGGATCAAGCTCAACATAAACGGCAAAGATGTTTACATAAGCAACGGACTGCTTTCGGATAAAAAGACGGAAGTGAAGGTCGAAGAAAAGAAGGTTAGCGGCTATGTAAGCTCAGCTAACGGACTCAATGTCAGATCAGGCGCAGGGGAAGGCTACAGTACCCTCGGCACCCTCTCCATAAATGATTATGTTGAAGGGGTTGAATCGGACGGTTGGATCAAGATCAATTTCAACGGCAATGTCGGTTATGTTATAAAGTCCGGAATAAGCAGACAGAGGCAGAAGGTTGATTCAAACAAGACAGGATCTTCCG
Organism: uncultured Tissierellia bacterium; assembly: GCA_947253765.1. GTDB lineage: Bacteria > Bacillota > Clostridia > Tissierellales > Peptoniphilaceae > Khoudiadiopia. Next base: position 24,164 of record CAMYAK010000003.1, on the reverse strand, counting down.
ACAACTCTTCAAGCGATAAGAAACAGAATAGCGGAAACATGAGCCTGGTCGATATAGCCAAGGAAAAAATCGGGCTTCCTTATCAATGGGGAGGCACAGGAAATCCGGGCTTCGACTGTTCAGGATTTACCCAGTACATTTACAAGCAGATCGGGGTCAGGTTGCCCCACAAGGCCAGCATCCAGGCCACATATGGCTATGATGTTGCTAAAGAAGACCTCAGGTCGGGAGACCTGGTATTCTTTAGGGGTAGCTACGGCAACGGAGACATCAGCCACGTCGGAATGTACATTGGTGGAGGCATGATCATCCACGCTTCTACAGGAACCGGGTCGATCACCATAGATTATCTGTACGGGGCCGGGTATTTCACAAACAACTATGTAAAAGCCAGAAGGATTTTGAATTAGAGTCCCTAATACAATTTAAGAACAGACAGGGGTGGACATATAGGTGTCCATCCCTTTTTTATTTAAATTAGAGGCCCACACGATTATCCCTTTTATTATTTTGTAAAAGCATAGTTATGGGTGGTAAAATCTATAATAGAGAGACTAGAGTAAAAGGAGATAAATTATGGGAAGTGAAATGAAATCAAAAGGCGAGAAAAGGCGAATTTTTAGCGCCCTACTATCAATCATCCTCTGCCTTTTAATGGTCGGTTCAACCGGGATGGTTTCTTATGCCTACAGGGATGATACAGTTCATGTCAACTAAACGGAGAAGGTTTGGAGGCCTGACCAAAACGGCAACTACGGCCCCCATGCAGGTGAGAATGTAACAATACAGCAAAATTTAACCTTTGATGTGGATTATAAGGGAAAGAAGCTTACTTTTAATTACACAGCATCAGGGAAGACAAGAAAGATTATTGATTATACAGGAAAAGAATTATTAAGAGCTGATATTGACTTTAATACAGGATACAGGATTCAAAGAATCGTTAATAATGATGGAACTTCTCAATATTTTACTGAACCTGTTACGACTATAAAGGACACATCCGGGGAATACACTGCACAGTTTAATCCGGTTTACCTTAGGGTTGTGCCTAAGACTTGTGAAGCAAATATTCATGCTTTAGATATATACAAAACACCCAAAAGCTCTATAAAAGCTCCTGAAGAGGCAGGCGAACAATTGTTAACATATGGGAAGGGCTTGGAACAACCACCTGAATACGACCAGAGACATTATATTTCCGAACAAACCGGAAAATTTACTGTAAGTGAAAAAGAAAATTTTAAAGACTACACAATGGGATATGAAATAGGTGTAATTCAACTACGACCAAGGATGGCATCATTTAATGTTGCCAATAGGCCATCTCTATCATACAAAGGAGAAGATCTTTATCAACCCCAATCATTTCAGTTATTGACCATAACTGTTACCAACACCTATCATACTGAACCTTACAATCCAACTGATATAGAAAAAATTGGCGGGGGAGATAGGATAGAGACCTCAGAAAAAGTTTCAAAGAAATATTTCTCTTACGCTGACAATGTAATCATAGCAAGGAAGGATGACTTCCGATGCTTTGACGGCCAATGTCCTGGCCAAGGCCCTAAACGCTCCTATACTTATCACAGACAGGAATAGGCTGGATGAAAGAATTGCAGCAGACATCAAGCCTTGTAGCTAAAAAAGTAGTTGGCCTGGTCGGGAGAAAGGGAAAGGCTGTGATAGCAACAGGTCAGGACTTTGCTGACTTTTTGTCAATAAGTCCATATGCTGCAAAGATGGATTACCCAATTCTTCTGGTCAAGCAGGCCAAGTTTTCGCAGATGCCTTGGTCATAGGGCCGGTAGCAACAAATGAAAATACCCCCATACTTTTGACTCAGAAAAATGACCTGCCAAAAGCCATAAGTGCCAACATTGCCAGGGCCAAATATGATAAGATAACCATTGTTGGCCGTGAAAATGCGGTATCAAAGAAGATTATAGAGGACATTAGAGAGTCCCTGCAAAATGGAATAAGGATTTTGGAGGAATCTCTTTAATAGGCCTTAGAGGAAGGTATTAATATGGGAAATGCTGAAAAGAAGACGGTTTTAAGTATGGTCCAGCCCTCGGGAGACCTGACTATCGGTAACTACCTGGGTGCCATACAGAACTTTGTGAAGATCCAAGATGAGTATGACTGCTATTTTGCTGTAGCTGACCTACATTCACTGACGGTTAGCCAGGAACCGGCCAAGCTTAGGCTTAGGACCAGGGAAGTCCTGGCTTCATATATAGCCTGCGGATTGGACCCGGAAAAGGTGACCCTTTTTATCCAGTCCCATGTAGCCCAGCACAGCCAGTTGGCTTGGATCCTTGATTCTTTCAGCTATATAGGTGAGCTGTCCAGGATGACCCAGTGGAAGGAGAAGGCCAAGAAGCACCAAGACAACCTCAACGCAGCCCTCTTCACATATCCGGTATTGATGGCGGCTGATATACTCATTTACCAGGCTGACTATGTTCCTGTCGGAATAGACCAGAACCAGCACCTGGAATTCGCCAGAAATGTCGCTGAGCGTTTTAATAATCGCTACTCACCGACATTCAAAATACCCGAGGCCTTGACCAATAAATTCTCTGCGAAGATAATGAGCCTTAAAGATCCCTTATCCAAGATGAGCAAGTCTGATGAAGACGTAAACGCATATATTTTAATAAAGGACGATCCTGAGGCCATAAGGAGAAAAATTGCCAGGGCAGTTACAGACTCGGAGGCTAATTTCAAGTATGCAGATGACCAGCCGGGACTAAAGAACCTGATCAACATATATGCGGCCTATGAAGAAATCGAGGCCAAGGAGGTTGAGGAGAGGTTCAAGGGATCCAGCTATGCCGACTTCAAGGCGGCTCTAGCCGAGAAAATCATTGAGAAAATGGAGCCTATAAGGAGCCGTTTCAACAAGATCATGGAGGATAAGGACTATCTTTCGGAAATATACACGAGGGGAGCTGAGGTTGCCGCAAGGAGGGCTCAGAAAACCGTATCAAAGGTATATAGGAAGGTCGGCCTTTTGCAATAGGATATAACTAAAAAAGTGGTCCATCGTAATGATGGACCACTTTCTTTTATCGGACCCAAGGTCAAACCCTAGGGTCGTTTTTATTTTATGATATTACTTATCCTCAACAACTGCCTGAGCTGCTGCCAAACGTGCAATCGGTACACGGTAGGGTGAGCATGATACATAATCAAGTCCCAGGCCGTTCAGGTACTTAACAGTTGCAGGATCACCGCCGTGCTCGCCGCAGATACCAAGGTGGATCTTTTCACCCTTGATTTCTCTTGCGTTTTTGCAGGACATTTCAACTAACTTGCCAACGCCCTTCTGGTCGAGAGATACGAAGGGATCCTTTTCGAAAATTCCCTTTTCCAAGTATTCTGTAAGGAACTTGCCGGCATCATCACGTGAGAAGCCGAAGCACATCTGTGTGAGGTCGTTAGTTCCGAATGAGAAGAAGTCTGAGATTTCAGCCAAGTCATCAGAACGGAGGGCTGCGCGCGGAGTCTCAATCATGGTTCCGAGCAGGAATTCCATCTTTTCGCCTTTTTCTTCAAAGACCATATCGATCTCAGCCTTAACTTCATCCATTACATACTGTAATTCCTTCTTGTCTGTTGACAGAGGAATCATGATCTCGGGCAGGAAGTCCTTGCCAAGATCCTTCTTAGCACGGAGGGCAGCCTGGATGATAGCCCTTGCAAGCATCCTGTAGATTGAAGGAGCTGTTATGGCAAGACGCAGACCGCGGTGGCCAAGCATGGGGTTAACCTCAGCCAATTCAGCAATGTCGTCCTTAACTTCCTGAACGCTTACGCCGAGATTCTTTGCTGCAAGTTCAATATCCTTTTCTTCCCTGGGAACAAACTCATGCAGTGGCGGGTCAAGGAGTCTGATGGTCATCGGACGGCCTTCCATGATCTTGTACATTTCATAGAAGTCATCTTCAAGGAAGGGCTCGATGTGATCAAGAGCATCCTTTCTCTGGTTTTCATTCTTGGCCAGGATCATTTCACGAACGTACTGAATCCTGTCTTCAGAGAAGAACATGTGCTCTGTACGGCAGAGACCGATTCCCTCAGCACCGAACTCAATAGCCTGTTTAGCATCGCGTGGAGTATCTGCATTTGTTCTAACAGCCATGCGCTTGATTTCATCAACCCAGCTCATGAATTCGCCGAAGTCTCCGACAAGCTCAGGACTCTGTTTTTCAAGATCGCCAAGGTATACATTACCTGTAGATCCGTCAATTGAAATTACGTCATCCTCGTGAAGGACCTTATCGCCGACAGTCAGGGTCTTGTTTGCATAGTCAACGCGGAGGGCATGGCAGCCTGTTACACAGCATTTACCCATACCACGGGCAACAACGGCAGCGTGTGAAGTCATGCCGCCACGGGCGGTAAGAATACCCTGGGCTGAAACCATTCCGGCCAAGTCCTCAGGTGAAGTTTCATTACGTACAAGAATTACAGCTTCGCCTTTCTTCTGGAATTCCTGAGCATCCTGAGCAGTGAAGGCAATGTGGCCTGTAGCTGCACCAGGAGATGCTGCAAGACCTGTTGCCAAGGCTTTGGCACCCTTCAGGGCCTTGCTTGAGAAGGTCGGGTGGAGGAGCTGGTCAAGTGACTTGGGCTCAACACGGGTAATAGCTGTTTCTTTATCAATCAAACCCTCATGAACCAGATCAACGGCTACTTTAAGAGCGGCCTGGGCAGTTCTCTTACCGTTTCTGGTCTGGAGCAGGAAGAGCTCTCCGTCCTGGATTGTGAATTCCATATCCTGCATATCCTGATAATGTTTTTCAAGAAGCTCAGCTGTCTTTATAAACTCATCATAGGCGTGGGGGAGTTCTTCGTGGAGTTTTGAAATATGGCTTGGTGTACGGATACCGGCAACAACGTCCTCGCCCTGGGCATTGATCAGGTATTCACCGAAAATACCGTTCTCTCCGGTTGCAGGGTTTCTTGTAAAAGCAACGCCTGTGCCTGATGTATCGGACATGTTTCCGAAGACCATCTGCTGTACGTTTACAGCTGTTCCAAGACTGTCAGGAATATCGTTCATCTTACGATAGAGGATAGCCCTGTCATTGTTCCAGCTGGAGAATACGGCCTCGATAGCCAAGGTCAGCTGCTTTTTAGGATCCTGTGGGAATTCTTCGCCCTTGAGTTCCTTATAAAGAGCCTTGTATTCATCTGCCAAGTCCTTTAAATCATCGGCTGAAAGCTCGAAGTCCTGGCTTACACCGGCCTTTTCACGTTTCTTTGCCAGAAGTTCCTCGAATTTTTCTTTATCGAGTCCCATGGCAACATCAGAGAACATCTGGATGAAGCGGCGGTATGAGTCGTAAGCCCAGTGAGGATTGTTGGAGTTCTTAGCTACGGCAACGACCGACTTGTCGTTCAAGCCGAGGTTAAGAATGGTGTCCATCATGCCCGGCATGGAGATGGGGGCGCCTGAACGGACTGAGAACAGTAGAGGATCGGTCTCATCACCAAATTTTTTACCGATGTGTTTTTCTACCTGGGTTAAATGCTCATGGATTTCATCCATCAGTTCAGGCCAAAGTTCTTTCTCCTCCTGGTACTTGGTGCAGGCTTCAGTGGTGACAATAAAGCCATAGGGAACGTTGATTCCCATGTTGGTCATTTCTGCAAGGTTTGCGCCCTTGCCGCCCAACAGGGATCTTTGATCCTTATTACCTTCGTCAAAATTGTAAACGAATTTCTTGCTCATATGTTGATTTTTCCCCTTTCTTATAATATTTAAGGAATGCTTTTTACAGTTGCTATTTTCTAAAAATATAAAAAATAGCCTACCCGATTATTCTACCACAAAGCGGTCATAATTCGTGTAAAAATGGCAACTGTGATAAAATATATAGAGTTATTTCGGAAGGAGGAAGGATGAAAAACCTGGCTAAAACATACGATCCTCAGTCATTTGAGGACAGAATTTATAAAGATTGGGAGGATAGCGGAGACTTTATTGCCGACGTTCACTCGGACAAGACCCCATACACCATAGCTATGCCCCCACCAAACGTAACAGGAAAACTACATATGGGCCATGCCCTGGTCAGCACCCTCCAGGATATTATGATCCGATGGAAGAGGATGTCGGGCTACGAAGCCCTCTGGATACCCGGAACCGACCACGCCTCAATATCCACGGAAGCTAAAGTTGTTGAAAAGCTGAAAAGCCAAGGACTCACTAAAGAGGACCTGGGCAGGGACAAGTTTATGGAAGCCTGCTGGGACTGGACCCGTGAATATGGCGGAAACATAAGAAAGCAGCTCAGAAAGCTCGGCGTCTCCTGTGACTGGTCGAGGGAACGCTTCACTCTTGATGAAGGCTTGTCAAAGGCCGTGTATAAAGTATTCGAGGCTCTATATAAAGAAGGAAAAATTTATAGGGGGAACAGGATTGTCAACTGGTGCCCCAATTGCGGTACAGCCATTTCAGATGCGGAAGTCGATTATTGCGATTGCCACTCCCATCTTTGGACAATAAGATACCCCTTTAAGGATAATCCTGATAAATATCTCACCGTGGCCACAACCAGGCCGGAGACCATGTTCGGAGACCTTGCCGTTGCAGTGAATCCCAATGATCCTCGCTTCACGGATCTTCTGGGAAAGATGCTTGTCCTTCCCTTGGTCGGGAGAGAAATCCCGGTTATAGCTGATGACTATGTTGACATGGAATACGGGACAGGTTGCGTAAAGATCACGCCAAGCCATGACCCCAATGACTTTATGGTCGGGGAGAGACACAATTTGGGCCAATGCGTTGTCATAGAGGAGGATGCAAGTATTTCTCCGGGCTATGACAAGTATTCAGGTATGGACAGGATGGAAGCCAGGAAGGCTGTAGTCGAGGATTTGAAGAAACTGGGATTGCTGGAAAAAGTCGAGGATTTGGACCATGCGGTCGGCCAATGCTCACGCTGCGGAACAGATATTGAGCCGCTTTTATCAAAACAGTGGTTCGTCGCCATGGATGAATATATCAAGGGCGCAAAGAAGGCTATGGAAGATGGGGAACTCAAGCTCATTCCGGGAAGATTTGAAAAGATATATATGAATTGGGTTGACAATATCCATGACTGGACCATATCCCGCCAGCTATGGTGGGGACACAGGATTCCGGTCTGGTATTGCGATGATTGCGGAGAGGCCATTGTTGATATCCATGAGGGGCCGGATAAGTGCCCCAAGTGCGGGTCTACAAAGCTCACCAGGGATGAAGACAGTCTCGACACATGGTTCTCATCAGCTCTCTGGCCATTTTCAACCTTGGGCTGGCCGGAAAAAACCGAGGACTTTGAAAAGTTCTATCCGACAGATACTTTGATGACAGGCTACGACATAATCTTCTTCTGGGTCATAAGGATGGTATTTTCAGCTGAGCATTTCACCGGAAAGGCCCCATTCAGCAGCGTATATTTCAACGGCCTGGTAAGGGACGAGCAGGGCAGGAAGATGTCCAAGTCCCTGGGAAACGGGATAGATCCCTTGGATATAATTGACAGGTACGGAGCGGATGCCCTGAGATTTACATTAATATCAGGAAACTCGCCCGGCAATGACACCAGATTTTCCGAGACCAAGGTTGAGGCAAGCAGAAATTTCGCCAACAAATTGTGGAATGCAAGCCGCTTCGTCCTTATGAATATGGAAGATGGGGAAGACCTGGAAATAGATTCCGACAAGCTTGAACTTGAGGACAAGTGGATTCTCTCAGCATTGGGCAACCTCATAGAAACAATAGAAAAGAATTTGTCCAAGTTTGAAATAGGACTTGCAGCAGCAGCCCTATACGAGTTTATTTGGTTCAAGTTCTGCGATTGGTATATAGAGATGGCCAAAGCCAGGCTTTATGGAGATGATCCTGATAGGAAAAAACTGGTCAAGGCTATATTGGGACAGGTGCTTTCAGCGATTGTCCGCCTCCTCCATCCCTTTATGCCCTTCATAACCGAAGAAATCTGGCAGAACCTGCCCTTCACCGAGGGCAAGCTAATAAAGGCCCCCTATCCAAAGTCCGAGGATTACCCTAACTTCCCCAAAGTGGAAGAGGCCATGGGAATAGCCCTTGAGGCAATTGTCGGCATAAGAAATGAGAGGCAGACCAGGAACATACCTAATAAGAAGAAATCGGAAATATTCATCTACTCCTCTATAAAAGAAGTTAGGGAGATGTTGGAGAATATTTCTTATGAATTTGTAAACTTGGCGGGATGTGACAAGGTCCACATTGTCTCGGAAGATCCCAATGCTGAGAACTCGGCAGTCATAGTCCATGAAAAGGTAAAAATATATATGCCTTTGAAGGGCCTGGTTGACTATGAAGAGGAGTTGGCCAAGTTCCAAAGTGAATTGGAAAACGCCAAGGCCGAGCTGATGAGGGCCGAGAAGAAGCTCAGCAATACAGGATTCACAGCAAATGCACCTGAGGCAGTTGTTGAAAAAGAGAGGAAAAAGGCCGAAAACTACAGGTCTCTTATAGAAGAACTGGAGAAGTCCATAGCGGAAACAAAGAACAATTTAGATTGACACAGTTAGCTCTATGTGATACTTTTATACGGTAGTATTCGTGCGTTTAGCTGCACGAAGTAAAATAGTTTTGGAGGAATTTAATGATTAAAGGCACTGTAAAATGGTTTAGCGCAACAAAAGGTTACGGATTCATCTCAACAGAAGACGGCAATGACGTTTTCGTTCATTATTCTGCTCTTCCCGATACCGGGGAATTCCGCACATTGGATGACGGTCAGGCAGTAGAATTTGAAATTGTTGATGGTGATAAAGGACCTCAGGCTTCCAACGTAGTAAAACTCTAGTCGTTCCGGTGCCACAAGGCAATTTTTGGAATACAAGTTTACTCAGAGACCGGATTTTATCCGGTCTTTTATTTTGCAGCTTTATATAACGGGCTTTTGAAATTTTCAGCCCAAAGGGGGAAATATGACCTTAATCAAAAACCTTAAATCATCAATTTTCCTTATACTTTTTCTGACAGCGGCCCTTGTGGTCACAGCCTGCGGAAAGAGGGATTCAGACCGCCTGGCTGTGGTTAAGGGCAGGGAGATAAGGCAGCAGGACTTGGACAAGGCCCTTGACTACTATAATAAAGTTGAGGCAAATCCTGACATGGACAAGATGGATGAGGACCAAAAAGCTGAAGAACTGAAGAAAGTGAAGAAGCTCCTCCTGGACCAGCTTGTATGGGACCTGATCGTGGAAGAAGACTCCAATAAAAGGGGGATAAATTCAGAAGGCCTCTTCTTGAAGCTCAAGGCTGATGCCCTCCAGAAGCTGGTCGATGAAGACGGCCTTAAAAGACAGCTTGAGAGCCTGGGAATAAGCATGGAAGATTATGAGGAGTCCTTGAGAAAGGAAGCCATGAATTTAGCTCACAGGAGCGCCGTTGTTGAAGAAAATGAGCCCAAAGATTCAGACCTTAAAAAATATTATGAAAAGCACGACAAGGAGCGCAAGCTCATAGACTATGAAGAGGCTGTTGTGGGCGAAAAAACAAGGGCCAAGGATATCGAAAAGGATTGGGAGGGCAAGAAATCCGTATCCGACCCCGGCGGCCTGAACACCGACTCTTTTGAAGAAAGCTCATATAAGGAATATAAGAATATGGGCATAGATGATGACAAGGTGGTAAGTTCCAAGATTTTCGACATGAAGGAGGGAGCCTGTCAGGTATTCAAGAACCGTGGCCTTTACCATGTGGTCCACATAAGCAAGATCACAGAGGATTTCACAAGTGTAAAGAACCACCTTCAGAAGATGTACGAAAAGGATATTTATCTTGAGTATATGAAAAAGAAGTCAAAAGACTTCAACGTAAGGATATATAAAGACTTTTGATTGTTAAATATGGATAAAGCCTTGTAATTATCAGATCTTTTGTTATAATCTATTCGAGGTTTATTTTTCAAAGACACTTTATTAGGAGGAATAGTAATGAACAAATCTGAATTAGTTGCAAAATTAGCTGATAAGAGCAAACTGAGCAAAGCAGACGCCACACGTGCACTTGATGCTTTCCTTGAAACTGTAAAAGAATCATTGGCAAAAGGCGAGAAAGTACAGTTGGTAGGTTTCGGAACATTCGATACACGTGAGCGCAAGGCTCGTGAGGGACGTAACCCACGTAACCCAGAAGAGACCATTAAAATTCCGGCTTCAACAGCACCGATCTTCAAAGCAGGTAAGAGTCTGAAAGACGCTGTTAACAAATAATTATCTTAAAAATAAAAACAGATGCCGCAAGCGGGACTTAACCCGCCTACGGCATCATTTTTATTTCAGTCTTAATTTAAAACCCTCAGTCAATAGATATTGATTTCTTGTTCGAGACCTCTTCACGGATTGGGAGCTTGACAGTCAGGATCCCGTTTTCAAGACCTGCACTGATCTTGGCATCGTCAACATCCTCAAGGGAGATCTGCCTTACAGCGCTGAAGGAGCTGCGTTCACGATGGAGGTAATTCTTCTCCTCGTTCTTCTCTTCCTTCTCCTCGTCCTTGCTAACCGATATGGTCAGGATATTGTTCTCAACCTCAACATTAATATTGTTCTTATCAACACCGGGGAGCTCAGCGGTCACAATGTATTCCTTGTCACCCTTTTCGACGTCAATTTTGAAGCTGTCGCCCTTGACCCTGGACAGGCCGGTCCTGAAGAAATCATCAAACACACTATCTATATTGTCATAAGTTTTTTTAACTGATGAGCCATAATATGGAACTAAACGCAACATAATATTTCCTCCTTAAATTCTCTCTATTTAATTCTGCCAATGTGAAGTTTTCACATTTGGCTGAGCTTTAACTCACTTTCTGATTAAATTATACCATCTTTGACCTAGATGTCAAGCTTTTTTAGCACTCAATAGGACAAAGTGATAACAAACGGCGAAAGGAGCTGAAATCCGCCAATTTCCCCAATTTAAATTTAAAAGTGTGAGAATTGGGTTTTTGGATATAATATGAATATATGTTTTCAAAACGGGATAAAATAATTTAAAAACGGGAGATGCCCGGCACAAGCTTGTAGGGTTTGTGAGATTGCTTGGCCGTGGGCATTGATAGAAAGGAAAAGCTGTGCATCAAGTATATGATTCGCTGGAAAATTATTTAGAGGCAATTTATGTTCTTCGCATGGAGTCGGATAAAGTTCTTTCTGTTGACTTGGCAAAGGATTTGGACCTGAGCAGGGCCTCGGTTTCCAATGCCGTTAAAAAGATGAGGGACAAGGGCTATGTCATAATGGAAAAGGGCGGCAACCTTGTACTTACCGAGGAAGGCGAAAGAATCGGTAAAGAGATAAATGAAAGGCACCAGACTGTAAAGAAGATTTTGATCCATCTGGGGCTTGATGAGGAGCTGGCTGACCATGATGCTTGCCGCATTGAACATGCCCTTTCTCAAGAAACTTTTGATGCTATAAAAAAATTCCTTGACAAAAATACCAAAGTTGAATAAGATACTAAACTATACTTAATCAATAAGGCGTTGATGAGAAGAGTAGCTTCCGGATAAGCTTGACAGAGAGCTCCCGTTTGCTGAGAGGGAGAAGCTGGGAAAGAAGTGAACATGAACTCGGAGCATTTGGACGGTGCAAGCTTTCCAAACGGGTCTGCCCGATACAGCAGAGGGGTTTCAACAGGAACTCTATGAGATTTTGCATGTGAGTGCAAAGTGAAGTTGGGTGGTAACGCGATTATTCGTCCCTTCGTTCGTCTTTAGACGGATGAAGGGATTTTTTATTGTTTTAAGTATCAATTTTAAATGAAAGAGGGGAAGAGAATGATAGATGTAAAAAATGTGTCAAAATCTTTCAAAACAGACAAGGGGAATATTGAAGCGGTGAGTGATGTCTCTTTCCATGTTGGTCGGGGAGAAATATATGGGATCATAGGCTTGAGTGGGGCGGGAAAGTCAACCCTTGTAAGGCTTCTGAACAGATTGGAAGAGCCCACGGCCGGCCAGATCATCATTGACGGGATCGACATGGTCGGCCTCAACAAGTCTCAGCTGCTCAACAAAAGAAAAGATATAGGGATGATTTTCCAGCACTTCAACCTTTTCTCACAAAAAACTATAAGGGAAAACATAGCCTACCCCCTTATAGTGGACAAGCTGGCAAAAAAAGATATTGACAAGAGGGTTGATGAGCTCCTGACCTTTATAAACCTCAAGGACAGGGCGGACTCATATCCGGCCCAGCTCTCAGGCGGCCAGCAGCAGAGAGTTGCCATAGCCAGGGCCATTGCCAGGAAGCCGGAGATCCTCTTATCGGATGAAGGAACTTCAGCCCTGGACCCCAAAAACACCAAGCAGGTTCTGGAACTCTTGAAAAAGATATCGACAGAGCTTGGGACGACCATAATAATGATCACCCACCAGATGGAAGTGGCCAAGTCCATATGCGACAGGATAGCGGTTATGGACGGGGGCAAGATAGTAGAAGAAAATGAGACTCAGGAGATCTTTCTCCACCCCAAACACCCGACGACACGGGCCTTCGTCTCAAAAGCCCACGACGGGGAAAGCTGGGATGAATATAGGAATATTGCCCATAGCGGAAGGCTCATAAAGCTCAACTATCCGGGACAGACGGCCGATAAGCCCATCATTGCCGACCTGATCAAGAGACATAACATATCCCTGTCAATTTTGGCAGGAAACATAGACACTCTGAATGTGGGTCACCTTGGAAGTCTGCTGGTGGAGTTGGACGGCGATGACAAGGAGTTGGACAAGGCTGTGGAAGACTTGATAAAACAAGGCGTTGAAGTGGAGGTGCTGGAATGAACAATACACTGGCATGGGAAGTAGTTCAAAAACTATTAATAGAAGCGAGCATTGAGACCTTCTACATGGTCTTCTTTGGAAGCTTTCTGGCCGTTTTAGTCGGAGCCCCCATCGGCTTGATTCTTTATATCACAGACAAGGATTCCCTCCATGATAATCCGGCAATTTACAGGGCTCTGGACCTGATAGTAAATGTGGTCAGGTCGGTTCCCTTCGTGATCTTCATGATCCTGCTCATTCCTTTGACTGAGAAAATGATAGGGACATCCATAGGACCGACAGCGGCATTGATCTCATTGGCCTTTTCGGCGGCACCGTTTTTCGCACGAATGCTTGAGACTTCAATGAAGGATGTCGATAGCGGGGTTATTGAGGCGGCCCAGGCCATGGGATCGTCAAATTCCCAGATTGTCTTTAAAGTCCTCATCCCCGAGGCTATGCCAAGCATTGTCAACAACATAACCATGTTGATTATAACCCTGATCGGCTACACGGCCATGGCGGGAACCCTGGGTGCAGGAGGATTGGGAGCTATTGCGGTAAGGTACGGTTATTACAGGAGGGAAGGCACGGTACTATACCTGTCAGTCCTTTTGATAATAATCCTGGTACAGGTCATCCAGCTTATTGGAAACGGCCTTTCCAGGCATATAAATAAGAAAATTTAGAAGAATTTTTTAGGAGGTAATTATGAAAAAGAAATTATTTGCAAGTTTATTGGCGCTGTCACTGGTATTGACAGCATGCGGAGGCAAGGGCGGAAACAAGGACGGGTCAGGAGCAGATACTTCTGCACAGGCTTCGGATGCAACATCCACTGCAGGAACTGACGATGACAAGGTAATCAAGTTCGGTGTAAGTCCGGTCCCCCACCAGGAATTGGCTGAGGCTGTTAAAGATGACCTGAAAAAAGAGGGATATGACCTTCAGATAATCCCCTTTGATGACTATGTTCTACCTAACAAGGCTTTGGCATCGGGAGATTTGGATGCAAACTTCTTCCAGCACGATCCTTATTTAAAGCAGTTCTGCCAGGAAAACAAGCTTGACCTGGTCAATATTGGCGCTGTCCACATTGAGCCGCTTGGAATTTATTCTGACAAGTTCAAGAGCTTGGACGACCTGCCGAACGGTGCCAAGGTTATAATCCCGAATGATGTTACTAACGGGGCCCGTGCCCTCCTGCTTCTTGAAAAGAAGGGCCTGATCAAGTTGGACGATCCGACAAACCTGAATGTTACTGAGGTCAATGTTGTTGAGAATCCCAAGAATCTCCAGTTTATTCCAATGGAAGCACCTTCAATCCCGAGCCAGTACAAGAGTGCCGATGCTGCAGCAATCAACTCCAACTGGGCCTTGGGAGCAGGATTAAATCCCGTAAAGGATAATATAGCTATTGAAGGTAAGGACAGCCCCTATGCCAACATAATAGCGGTAAGGAACGGAGACCAGGATAAGCCCAAAATCAAGGCTCTTATCAAGGCCTTCCAGTCAGAGACAATAAAGAAATTTATTGAAGAGAAGTACAATGGAGCTGTAATACCTGCTTTCTAGAGTTGAAACAGGTTGGCAAATTTAATTTTAAAGTTAATTAAATGAAGAGGATGTTTGAGGTTTAGGCTTTAAACATCCTTTTTTCTTGCTTCTTCGTGGTAAAATAAATAAAATGATTCGAACTGAAAACTATTTTCAATTTATTATAGGAGGTCAATATGAGCCGGACAGACCAGCTTACAAGTGAAAAGGTGCTGATTGTGGACTTTGGCGGCCAATATAAGCAGGTTATAGCCAGGAGGGTTCGTGAAAACTCTGTCTACTGTGAAATAAAGCCCTGTGACAAGGCCATGGATTGCCTAAAAAATGATACATATAAAGGAATAATTCTTACCGGGGGCCCACACTCTGTATATGAAGAGGGGGCGCCGGAACTGGATCCCGAGATTCTCAATGCCGGGATCCCGATTTTAGGGATCTGCTATGGGGCTCAGTGGATGGCCGAGGCAAGCGGGGGCAAGGTTGAGGCCTGCGTCGAGGCTGAATATGGGAGGACTGAGCTTAACATAAAGGAATCGCCAATTTTTAAGGATGTTCCGGAAGATACGATTGTTTGGATGAGCCATAGGGATAGGATTGTGAAACTATCAGATAGCTTCAAGATTGTTGCTTCCAGCAAATCCTGCCCGATTGCCGCCTTTAGCGATGAGGCCCGTGGTCTTTACGGTGTCCAATTTCACCCGGAAGTAAACCATACAGAAAAGGGCAAGGAGATCATTTCAAACTTCCTATTCGAAGTTTGCCATTGTAGCAAGTCATGGGAGATGGGGGATTTTGCCCGATCAACCATTGAGGATATTAGGGATAAGATTGGGGATAAAAAGGCCCTTTGTGCCTTCTCCGGCGGGGTGGATTCTTCGGTTGCGGCCCTCCTGGTCCACAAGGCCATAGGCAAGAACCTGACCTGCGTTTTTGTAGACCACGGCCTCTTGAGAAAGGATGAGGCTGACACTGTTGAAGAGGTTTTCGGCAAGCAGTTCGGCATGAACCTGATAAGGGTTGATGCTTCAGAACGATTTCTTTCAAAGCTTGACGGAGTGACCGATCCCGAGACCAAGAGAAAGATTATAGGCGAGGAGTTTATCAGGGTTTTTGAGGATGAGGCCAAGAAGATCGGTCAGGTTGACTACCTGGTCCAGGGTACAATCTATCCGGATGTCATAGAGTCCGGTGTGGGCGGGGCGGTAATAAAATCTCACCACAATGTCGGCGGTCTGCCGGAGGATGTTGATTTCAAGGGCCTAATTGAGCCCTTGAGGGATCTTTTCAAGGACGAGGTCAGGGCTGTGGGTACGGAGCTGGGTATCCCCGATGACCTGGTTTGGCGTCAACCCTTCCCGGGACCAGGATTGGCTGTAAGGATTATTGGCAACATTGACAGGGAGAAAACCCGTATCCTCCAGGATGCCGATGCTATCTGGAGGGAAGAGGTTAAAAAGGCCGGCCTCCACAAGGAAATAGGCCAATACTTTGCGGTCCTGACGGATATGCATTCTGTGGGTGTTCGCGGAGACTCAAGGATTTACGGCTACGTTCTTGCTCTTCGGGCTGTCAGCACCATTGATTTCATGACTGCCGAGTGGGCCCGCATACCCCATGACGTCCTGGCCCGTGCTTCGGAGCGCATTTGCAATGAGGTCCACGAGGTGAGCAGGGTAGTCTATGATATTACGGGGAAGCCGCCTGCTACGATAGAGTGGGAATAGTAGCAAAAAACTAAAAAACCTTGTAAATTCAATAGTTACAGAAGATAAAAAACTGTAACTGGGATTAAAATGGGAACATTTGTAAAAAAGAATAAATTGAATAATAGTTCCAAGTGGTTTACATTTGGGCAAAAAATAAGACCGTAGTTAAAAGCTACGGTCTTTATTTTTGTGTCGCATTTAATTTTACAAATTATAGATTTGATCTTAGTTACTTGGGCGAAATTTAAAAAGTCATTTTGTTGTTTTGCCAAAGAAATATCCATACCATCCAAATAAAGAAGAAGTTCTAATACCTTAAGTTTCAGATAAGACTGAAATTTTATTTAATACAAGCCCACTGGATAAAGAGAAGATCAAAGAGTTTAAGAATCTTCGCTGGATTTTTTCTTATTCAGCGGGGGTGGAGCACTATCCGCAAAAAGAGCTTCAGGAAATGGGGGTTATTTTGACCAATACCAGCGGAGTGCACAGCAAAAGCATTTCCGAACAGGTCCTTGGGGCAAGGATCCCGGAGAGAGGGTCGGGGTAATTGGAGGGAGCCTCACGGGCTGTGAAATTTCCTATGAGCTTGCCCTGGAAGGGAAAAAGCCTTTTATCGTTGAGATGAAACAAGACTTAATTGCTCAGAAGGGCGTTTGCCTGGCCAACAGCTCCTACCTCAGAGAGTGGTTTGCCCTACATAAGGTCCCGGTTTATCTGGAAAGCACCCTTACCGAAGTCAAGGACCATGCCGTTGTCATAAAAGATAAGGAAGGAAAGACGGTGGAAATCCCCTGCGATTCCGTCATTTCAGCGGTTGGCTATCGACCGGCGCCCCTTAAGGAAGCGGGAGGAAAAGTCTATTTGATTGGCGACTGCCGAAAGGTCGGAAATATTATGACGGCGGTCTGGGAAGCCTATGAAACGGCGATGAAGATTTAGAATCCTTATTCTTTTGAAGTTCTCGGTTCATTGCAATGAAAAAGCGGCGGCAAAAAGAGGGCGGACATGCCCAAGAAAGAGAAAAAGGATGATCATCTATTAAACAGGAACAGAAAATTCGAAATATGTGGCCGACGCTGCGAAAGGCATGCTGGACGATGAGATTGTCGATTGCCGACCGTATTTGAAAGAAAATAGAAAGGGAGAATTTGTCTCGCAAAAGCCCTATGTATTCTGTTCTCCCACCTACGGTTGGCGTCTTCCGATCGTCATGCCGGAAAATTCTCTGGCCCTCTTTCCGGGTCCAGAAAAAAAGACCGCCGAAAAGATTATTGCTTCTTCGCTGCCCAAATTAAAAGCAGGTCTGGAGCTTATTCTGGGCCAGAAGGACCTAGAACCGGTAAAAGGAGGCTTACTGGGAAGATTTTGCTCGGGGCCGGTCAACGTGATCTACCGGAAGCTGATCGTAAAAAGCGGTCCTTTCCGATCTACGGATGCCTGTATTGGCTGCGGAGCCTGCGTTAGGAACTGCGTTACCAATAACATCACCCTAAAAAATCAGAGGCCCCTCTGGGGAAAAGACTGCATCCATTGCATGGCCTGCATCTGCGGATGTCCAGTGGAAGCGATTGAGTATGGAAAATCCAGTGTAAACCGGCCTCGGTATTGGTGCGAGCCTTACCAGGAAGAGCTAACAAACAGGAAAGAATAAACATTTTTGCAGGACTTGCTGCCGTCTTGTCGGCTGTTTTGGCGATCATCTTAAAAATTGCCTTCGGAAGGAAGCGGACGGGAAATGGGGGTGCTTTTTAAAGCCTGAGTGAGATCGGAGTTAAAAGAACATCAGGATAAAGTCAACAAAAAGTAAGAGGCAGGAAATCCAGATCGTATGCATCCTCCATCGGGGGACAAAGAGACTTCCCAGCCCGGCTCCCAGTGCAAAGACAAAGATGACCCCAAAATAGTGGAGGAAACGATGAAAGAAAGTTTTATCATGGGTCATTTGATAATGGGAAAAGGCCTCCATCCCACTTCGAAGGTTCCCAATGCACATGGTGCTGGCGTATTGATAAGAATTGACCTTACGGAAGGTTTGAACCTGCATGGCACAGGAAAAAGAAACCAGGGCGTTCGCCAAAAAATTCAAAGGCTGGGGGAAAAAGCCAACCAAAAAAAGAAGGAAAATTTCAATAATTAAAACCAGCTGACGCCAGTGAAGGCCCTGGGAATCCTGGAACTCGTGCCGAATCCGTTCGGCCACGGCAACGCCCATGGCAAAGAAGAAAAGAGGGATGAAGTACCGGATCATGACGTCAAATCTCCCCTCAAATAAGTTTTTACTCAGAAGAACGATATTTCCAGTTTGTGCATTCGCATAAACATTTCCACGGGCAATGTAGGTGTAAGCATCCTGAAGGCCGCCGGACAAGGAAAGTAAGGCAGCGACTGGAAAGGACTCGGATCTTTGTGTATTGATAGAAATTTGTTCCGACGTTTTCATAGTCCCCTTCCCTTCGCGCTGATCTGATGAGTTTTTTTCATTTTAAACCGCAATCCGTCTTTCGTAAAGGCCTTTATGATCCAGTGGATCATATCGGCCTTGTTGAAGACGACTTTTTTTGTGGTATTAAATAATAAAAGAATGGATGATTTTAATCGGGTAATATTTTTCGGGTGAAAAAAAGGAGACAAATTTT
Source organism: uncultured Tissierellia bacterium (assembly GCA_947253765.1). Classification (GTDB taxonomy): domain Bacteria; phylum Bacillota; class Clostridia; order Tissierellales; family Peptoniphilaceae; genus Khoudiadiopia. Next base: position 5,435 of record CAMYAK010000003.1, on the reverse strand, counting down.
GAAAAAGTCAGGCTCACCACAAAATTCAAAGTTATTTAAAATTAAGCTAGGAATTTTTCTTGCTCTGACCTTCCTTTTCGGAGGGATTCTCCTCTATGAGGCTATCCCCTATCATGGGGCCCTTTCTTGGAAAATCCAGGAATGGAGAAACCATAGAAAAATTCAAGCCATCCACACCAACCTCTACGAAGATGGGCTCCAGCGGCTCCTTTCTGACATCCGGGCCAAGGAGCCCATGCCCGATGACCTTTACCTTGCGGACCGTTTGGTCCTTAACTTTGAGCCCGGTGGAAAAATCACAAGGCTGGAGACCTTTCTTTATGGGAAGTCGAAGGCGGGGAAGGTTCAAAGCTTTCTCATTTCCTATAATACTATTAAAGGCCCCAAGATTGACCTCTGGCTAAGAGTGGAGGCAAATCCGGATTTTTCCAAAGACAAGCTCCTCAGCCCTTTTTTGACGATCCTGGACACTTCTGGTGTTCCCTTTCAGGTCAAGGCCTGGGCGAAGGACCCGAATAGTCCTATTCTTGAATTCCTTTATTATGGAAAAAGGACCTTTTCTACCGATGAAGGAATGGTCTTTATCCCGGGAGATGCGGACCGGGACTTGGTGAAGGCAGGGGGATCAAGGATGATAAAGTCCCAGGGATGGTCCTTGGCGGCCAGCTTTTCTTCCAGAAAATCGAAGGCATCGGCGACGATCCATTGAATTTTATTTTGGAAGCCGTTTCGTTCTGCATTTTTTTTGCCATGGCGATGGCGTGCTCAGAGACATCCAAGGCGGCCGCCTCCAGCGCCCCGCCCCGAAGGGCATTTAAGGCAAAGGAGCCTGTGTGGGTAAAGCAGTCCAGGACTCTTCTTCCTTGGCAAAGGTCCTGTATCCTCCTCCGGTTATCTTTTTGATCGAGGAAAAAATCCTGTTTTTTGCCCCTCCTCAACATCTATCTGATAACGAATGCCATTTTCAATAATTTCCGTGATCGGGGAGTCGGGAGGTTCAAAAAAGAAGGGGGTGGAATGAGGGGCCTGATCCGGGGAAAGGGTAAACCAGACCTTGCCTTGGTCTAAGCCCTCTTTTTCTCTTAAAGGATCGTCATTTCGCTCATAGATCCCGTGGATTTGCTCTCCCCCTTCCTGCAAAACTTCGGTTAAAAGGGGATAAAGCAACGATTTTCTTTTTTCCATCCCGTAGGAAAGGCATTGAACGACAAGAAGATCATTGAACCGGTCAACGGTAAGACCCGGCATCCCATCAGATTCGCCGAAGATTATCCGGACGGCCTGAAGATACTCTTTTTTCATTACCTGCTTTCGGTAGGCCCAAGCGTAGGAAAAACGCCTTTTCCAAAAAGCTGCGTCAAAATGATCGTTGGCATTTTGTGAGAGTAGGCGGATCCGAATTTTACTTTTTTGGCTCAATAGCCCAGTTCCAAGATAAACCTCTTTTTTGCTGATGATAAAGCGAGGATAGGTTCTTTTAATTTTCATAAAGCGTCCTTTTTCAATTTTCTCAAATAATGTAGGATAATCCAAAGTTTCAAGTCAGATAATCTAAAGTTTTAGTCCGGATATTCCAAAGTCATCCTTTTTCTCTACTGGGGCTCCTTGCAGACATCGACCCAAGGTGGCATATTCAGGCATTTTTCAAGGTCTGGAATCGAACAGCGAATGGCACTGTGATCATCCCCAGCGGCGGGGTAGACGACCTCAAAGGCTTTGAGACTTCGGTCTAAGAAAATTCGGATCCCTTCTTTGGCTCCGAAGGGGCAGACTCCGCCCGGGGAATGACCGACGGCGGCCTCTACTTCGCCTGCCGGGATCATTTTTGGCTTTTTTTGAAGGCATATTTAAATTTTCGGTTATCAAATCTTGCGGTTCCTGCGGTAAGAATGAGGATGGGCTCTTCCCCTACATAAAAAGACAGGGTTTTGGCAATTTCGCCCCCTGGCCTTTTATGCAGTGAGGGATCGGAAGATATTTTCTTTCCTGATTGGTTAGGTAGTTTTGCGGATGGGTGTCCTGGGTGGCAAAAACGTCGCAAGCCGGATATTCCTTGATCTTTTGAATCACTGCGGGAACGATGGATTGAGCCTCCCTGGTTCCAAGGGCCCCGTCGATAAAGTCCCTTTGCATATCCACTACAATTAAAATTTTCCTTGTTATTGCAAGCTCCATTTCCTTTAGAACTTTTTTTATTTCTCCTGTTCTGGGTAATATATAATCGTAAGACTTACTTCAATTATTAGGAGGATTTCATGAACGACAAAGGATTATTTGACAAAGTTAAGGGAAGTGCCAAAGAAGCTGCTGGGAAGGCAACGGGAAATGTGAAACTGGAAGTCGAGGGAAAACTCGATAAGGCTGCTGGAAAAGCCAAGGAAGTTGTCAGCGATGTTAAAGAAGCAGCAGAAGAAGCCATTAATAAAATCAATAAATAGGATTTTTCAGAAGCCTTTTGCTGTATAAAAATATAAGTAATAGGTAAATAAGAAGGCGGGACAGGTTTTGTCCCGCTTTTTTATTTGGATAAGGGGTCTACCAGTGGATATGGATTCGGTAGCCTTCCTCTTCCAGATCGCCAAAAAGATCTAGGAGGGTGAGCCCATAATCACCCAGATTTCTTACGATCTCGCGGGCATGGTCAATGTGAATTTCTGAGGGCTCCAAGCTAGTCAAAAGATCCCAAGAAGCATCCAGATTTCGGCCAAACCAATCCGGAAAACCAAAAGAGCGGATCATTTCTGAATAGGCCTTCGACTTATCTGTAAAATTTTTTCCGTCTAACCAATAGGTATTCATTGCTCTTTCCTCACTCTACATATAGCAGTTCAAAAGATTGATAGTGATCTTTGCTGTAATAAATCAGCCCGTCATTGGAAAAAACAAAACGCCGGGGCCCCCGATCTTTTCCATAAAAGATAATTCTATTATCAATAAAGTTACATTTTTGAGAGTGATTTTTTTTTCAAACTATAGTGTATAATGTAAGTATAAAATATACTTGTCAAAAATATGCAATTACAAATTTAAAAATAAAAGGAGAGATTATAATGAACAAAAAATTATTAAATTTAGGAGTAGGTCTTTTAGTAGGAGCACTAGGCGGCAAAGTTCTAGCTTCACAAAAATTTAAGAAGATCGCAGTAAACACAGTAGCAGGTGGACTTAAAATAAAAGAAGGTTTGGACAAGACTGTTGAAAATGTAAAAGTATCTACTGAAGATATCATCGCTGAAGCTAAAGTTAAAAAAGCTGAAGATGAAAAGAAAGAAGCTGAAAAGAAAGCTGCTTTAGATATCGAAGAAATTGCTGAAGAAGCAAAATAATTTATCTAAAGTAATATGATAGTAAGTATTGTTAGCAGAACCCTTGGAAGATGCCGTTTCAACTACGAAGGCGTCATCAAGGATTCTGATGTAAACAAGATTAAGTACAAGGTTGAACAATTAGAAGGGGTTAAATTTTGCAAAGTTTCCCCCCTTGCAAATTCAATTATTGTAAATTACGAAGAAGAATATCTACCTAAGGTTGCAAGATTTATAATGGATCTTGACCTAGAAGAGCTATCAGATTTTGAAATTGATGATGCAGATTTCGTGCCTCAAGAAGAAAGAGAACTCTTCCATATTTTGCGTGACGCAATGTATAGAAGAATCTTCTTTGCACATATCTTGCCAATGCCACTTAGACCAATTGGAATTATCATAAAAGCTATTCCATACATCAAGGCAGGACTTAAGAGCCTAAGAGAAGGCAAACTAAATGTAAGCGTGCTAGATGCAACAGCAATCGGAGTTTCAATCGTAGATGGTGAATTTGGAGACGCAGGCAACATCATGTTCCTACTTGAACTTGGTGAAGAACTCGAAGAATACACCCTTAAAAAATCAAAAGAAAACCTAGCTCAATCACTTAAACTAAATGTAGATAAAGTATTCGTAGTAGATGGAGAAGAAAAGTATCTAAAGAAACTTGAAGATGTAGAAATCGGAGATCTTGTAGAAGTAAACATGGGATATACCATCCCTGTTGACGGTGAGATCACAAGAGGATTCGGAATGGTAAATGAAGCTTCTTTAACAGGAGAATCACTTCCAGTTAAGAAGACCGAAGGTAGCACAGTATTTGCTGGGACTGCACTAGAAGAAGGAGCAATCCTCGTTAAGACTAAGAAAAAATACGATGATTCAAGAATCAACCATATAATTGAACTCATCGGCGAAAGCGAAAAGAATAAATCATTAGCTGAAAAGAAAGCAGAATCTATAGCAGATTCCATAGTTAAGTATTCATTCTTAGGAGCTGTAGCGACCTATCTACTAACCAGGAACTTTATAAAAGCAAAATCATTCTTGATGGTAGACTTTTCATGTGCCCTAAAACTTACTATACCAATAGCAACCATGAAGGCAATATCATCCGCATCAGAAAGAGAAATCTTAGTAAAAGGTGGAAGATATTTAGAAAAGCTTGCCCAAGCAGATTCAATAATATTTGACAAGACAGGCACACTTACCAAATCCGAACCAACAGTTCAAAAGGTAATCGCATTCTATGACTATGAAGAAGACGAATGTCTAAGAATAGCGGCATGTCTAGAAGAACATTTCCCACACTCTATTGCAAATGCGGTCGTAAAAGCAGCTAGAGACAAAAATTTAAAACATGATGAAATGCACTCAAAACCAGATTATATAGTTGCCCACGGAATAAGATCCAAGATAGAAGACAAAGAAGCACTCATAGGATCAGCACACTTTATATTAGAAGACGAAAAGATTAAGATAGACAAAGCACAGGAGAAGAAAATCGAAGATCTAAAAGAAGATTATTCACTTCTATATCTAGCATACGATGAAAAACTAATAGCAGTTATCTGTATCGACGACCCAATCCGTGAAGATGCGAAGTATACCATAGATGCCTTACGCGCACTTGGATTTAAGAGAATAGCTATGCTCACAGGAGACGCAGAGAACTCTGCAAGAGTAGTAGCGGAAAAACTCGAACTAGATTATTATGAGTCACAAGTTCGTCCGGAAGATAAGAAGAACTATGTAGACAAAGAAAAAGCTATGGGAAGAACAGTAGTAATGATTGGAGATGGAATCAACGACTCCATCGCTCTATCCTCAGCAGACGTAGGAATCTCTATGCATACTGGAGCAGATATAGCAAAGGAAATCGCAGACATCTCAATCAAATCCGACTCATTAAAAGAATTAGTAGACGTTATAAAGATAGCCAAAGCACTAGACAAGAGAGTCCACAGAAACTACAGAGAAATCATAAGCTTCAACGGAGCTCTTATAGTCCTAGGAGTGCTTGGATATTTGACCAACACTAACTCAGCATTCCTACACAATGCATCTACAGTTGCAATAGCAGGAAGAAATATGAGGGATTATAGAATTTAAGAAAAAATTAAGACTCGG
>CAMYAK010000002.1 GCA_947253765.1 uncultured Tissierellia bacterium | reverse complement strand
TAGAGCGTCTGGCTACGGACCAGAAGGCCTGGGGTTCGAATCCTCAATGGCACGTCTTATACCGCTTGAAATTTCAAGCGGTATTTTTTTTAGAAACGAATAAAATTATCTCTAATTTATCCTGTAAAAATGGGACGAAATATATTAAGATTAGATACGTACATATATATTTTTGGAGAGGGGGAGTCATGCAAGATTATATTAACGATATAGAAGAAAATTTAGAGTATCGTTTTTTATATGATAACGATATCGATTCGATAAACCTCCTCCTATCAATGATTGATCTGGATCATCCTAGCTGCAATCTTCAACCCAAATATGTTCTTATGAACAAGATCTCAACATCAATTAAAAAGACCCTTTCTTATAGAAAAGATAGACATTATATTGCAAAAGCCTTAAAAAAGCTTATAAATGACGATATCCACAGGCTGGAGCTTGCCATCGTAATTAAAGCTTATAATCTTAGCCGTAACGACTCGATATGGGTTGATAAGCTTGAAAGATTGGCCTTGGAAAATTACAGCCCTCAGGAGCTCAAACACATGGCAATACTATATCACGATTGCAAAAAGGGCAAGGCGATGGCGGTAAAGAGCGGCCTTTTTAACTGGATGAAGAACGAGACGGACGACTACATAAAACTTAGAAGATACTGCAATGTTTATAGTCAGAAGCTGTTAAAGAAAAAGATTTATATGGTCAATGACAATCTCGACAGCCAAATTGTTTTGGACTTCAACCATCTTTCAAAGCTCAAGTGCGAAGAAGGTGTACTGACTATCAAAGAGCTTAACCATATTTATAGGAAATTGAGACAGTACCTGTCCTCAAATGCCTCAAAAATTTATAAGGAATATGTATGGAGGGGCATAAACGACCAGGTCCTTGAAAGGTACAGATTTTGATTATATTGGGCATAGACCCGGGAATAGCCCTGGTAGGCTATGGCGTTATTAGCTACGACGGAAACAGGATTTCATGTCTTGAGTACGGTTGTATTGAGACCAAGGCCGGTATATCCCTGCCGGAGAGGTTGGGGATTATTGACCGGGAGATGAATGCTATAATTTCTCAGTTTAAGCCGGATGAAGTGGCTTTTGAAGAGCTCTTCTTTCATCAAAATAAGAAAACTGCCATAATGGTAGCCCAGGCCAGGGGGGTAGAGGTCTTGGCTTGTCAAAAGAACGGACTGGGAATATTTGAATACACACCTCTTCAGATTAAACAGGCTATAACAGGTTATGGACGGGCCAATAAGTTACAGATCCAGCAGTCTGTCCAGGCCCTTTTGAGATTGGATTGTTTACCCAGGCCTGATGATGCGGCGGACGGTTTAGCGGTTGCTATATGCCATGCATTCGGCCAGAGATTTAAAGAAGCGGAAAGAATGACCTAGGTCGTATATTTATATGGATTTATAACCTGGTCAGTCATTAAGAAATTAAGAAACAGGAGTTCAGATGATAGCTTACATATTGGGCAGGGTTATGGATATTGACCGCGAAGGTATTATTCTGGAAAATAACGGTATAGGCTACAGGATTGCGGCATCTGAACAGACGATGTCGCATTTTCATGTTGGGGAGAATTACAAAGTTTATACCTTTATGAATGTTAAAGAGGACGAAGTGTCACTGTTCGGCTTTTATGATAAAGACGAGTTGGAGTTTTTTCAACTCCTCACCAAGGTTTCAACAGTTGGACCCAAGACGGCACTTTCAATATTGTCAACCCTGGATGTACAAGGATTGGCAACTGCAATCTTGACAAATGACATAAACAGCCTTTCTTCGGCGCCCGGAGTAGGCAAGAAGACAGCTTCAAGAATCGTGCTTGAGCTTGTGGACAGGGTAAAGAAAATGGGATATTTGCCGTCAGGATCTCCCGAAGACAATGAGCCGCAAATTACAAACAGTGAAAACTTTGATATAGCCTTACAAGCCCTTATAAATTTAGGATATGCCAGGAACGAGGCTGAAAAAGCCCTCGATGGCTGGGATAATGAAATGGGCCTGGAAGAAGGAATAAGATTAGCCCTGAAAAAGTTGGGATAGGCTTTAAAAGCTGAGAGGAGTTAATATGACTCAAAGTGAAAACCGCATAGTGGGAAGCGGTATTCAGGAAGAAGAGATGCCTTATGAGGGCAGCCTGCGTCCCAAGTGGTTAAAAGATTATATAGGACAGAGCAAAAATAAAGAGAAGTTGAAGATTTTCCTAGAAGCTGCAAAGAAGCGGGGGGAGAGCATGGACCATATCCTCCTTGCCGGACCTCCGGGACTTGGGAAAACCACTTTAGCTGCAATTATATCCAATGAGATGGGATCAAACATCAAGATAACTTCGGGCCCTGCTATAACTAAACAGGGGGAATTGGCTGCCATTTTAACCAATCTTAAGCCCGGAGATGTTTTATTTATCGACGAGATCCACAGAATAAGCAGAAACGTTGAGGAAGTGCTCTATCCTGCCATGGAAGACTTTGCCTTGGACCTGATGGTTGGCAAGGGAACCACAGCACAGAGCTTGAGACTGGATCTTTCACCCTTCACTTTGATAGGTGCGACAACCAGGTCAGGTATGCTGAGCTCTCCGCTAAGAGATCGTTTTGGTGTCCTCATCTCATTCCAGCTTTATGATCCGGAAGAACTTGCGGAAATAGTCAGAAGGTCTGCCGGCCTTCTTAAAGTTGATATTGACGCGGAGTCATGTAAAGAGATAGGCATGAGGTCAAGGGGGACTCCAAGGATTGCCAATCGCCTTCTGAGGCGGATCAGGGACTATTCAGAAGTAAAGGCTGAGGGACATATTGATCTGGAGACATGCAGGCAGGCAATGAAGATGCTTGAGGTTGATGAACTGGGCCTTGATAGGGACGATAGAGAATTTGTCGAAGCTATTGCTGAAAGATTTGGCGGGGGACCTGTAGGACTGGACACCATAGCCGCATCATTAGGAAGAGAGAGCGGCAGCATAGAGGAAGTTATTGAGCCCTATCTTCTTCAAATCGGTTTTCTGGCCAGGACGGCAAGGGGCAGAATGCTGACAAATAAAGCATATGAACACTTTAAACTTCAGATGCCGGATAATAGGCCGGATTTTTATTAGATAAGCCTTTCCGGCATTTATATAAGGAGAACGCAAATGAAAACTAGCAATTTTGATTACTTCCTGGATCAGGACTTGATCGCCCAGCATCCCACAGATAAGAGAGAAAATTGCAGGTTAATGATAATGGACAAGGAAAGCGGAGTCCTCCGTCATGACCATTTTTTTAACCTGAAAAAATACTTAAACCCGGGTGACTGTTTGATAATGAACGACAGCAAGGTAATACCGGCCAGGCTTTTCGGGCACCGTCCGGGCAAGGAGGAGTCAATAGAGGTTCTTCTACTAAGAAATACTGAGGGATCAACTTGGCAGTGCCTTGTTAAACCCGGAAAGAAAATGCAGCCGGGTCAAAAAATCGAAATAGGCGAAAATGCAGAGCTTGTCGGCCAAGTCCTTGACATTATAGGTGACGGACGAAGGCTTATAGAGTTTTCATACCAAGGAGTTTGGGAAGAGATTTTGGACAGGTTGGGCAACATGCCTCTTCCGCCTTATATAAAAGAGAAGCTGAAAAACAAGAATGACTATCAAACCGTCTATGCAAGAGTTAACGGGTCTGCAGCAGCACCAACCGCCGGCTTACACTTTTCAAAAGAAATGCTTAAGGATCTTGAAGACTACGGGATAGGTCTTGGATTTTTAACCCTTCACGTGGGCCTTGGGACTTTCAGACCTGTTAAGGAAGAGAATATAGAAGACCACGATATGCACTCGGAGTTTTATATTTTCCCACAGGAAACAGCCGACCTAATAAAGAGAACAAAAGATGCCGGTAAGAGGGTCATTGCCGTGGGAACAACGGTAACAAGGACCCTGGAATCTGTTATGTGCAAAAATGGCAAATTAGTTGAAGACTCGGATTTTACGGATATATTTATTTACCCGGGCTACAAGTATAAGGCTATTGATGGCATAATTACCAACTTCCATCTTCCGATGTCAAGCTTAATAATGATGATATCCGCCTTCTGTGGAAGAGAGCATATTTTAGGAGCCTATAAGAGAGCCAATGAGCTCAAGTACAGGTTCTATTCATTCGGGGATGCCATGCTCATATGTGATCGGGTAGATAGCTTTGAAAAAGGCCGGGAAAGTTTTTCGGACGACTTTGAAGAAGCTGATAAAAATGAGTTTAAGAAAGGTTGACCATGAAAGGTGCTTTGACTTTTGAGATAGAGCATATATCTAAAGATTGTGGTGCCAGGGCAGGAATCATACATACGGCCCATGGTGATATAAAAACACCTGTATTCATGCCGGTCGGAACAAAGGCCACGGTTAAAACAATGGCCCCGGAGGAGTTGGACTCCATAGGAACCCAGATAATACTGGGCAACACCTACCATCTCTATCTAAGGCCCGGTATGGATATTATTCATAAGGCCGGCGGTCTTCACAAGTTTATGAATTGGGACAAGCCCATATTGACGGACTCGGGCGGCTTTCAAGTTTTCAGCCTGGCAGACCCAAAAGATATGAGCGAGGAGGGGGTTGTCTTTTCATCACATATAGACGGCTCCAGGCACATGATAAGCCCTGAGAAATCTATTGAAATTCAGAAAACATTGAGTTCGGACATAATGATGGCCTTTGATGAATGCGTCCCATACGATGCTGATTATGATTATACTGAGCATTCTATGGAGAGGACACTAAGGTGGCTGGACAGGTGTATTGCTCTCGATGACAAGCCGGGACAGTCCCTATTCGGCATCATCCAAGGGGGGTTCTTTGAAGACCTTAGGGAGAGGTCAATTGAGGCAAGCCTTGACAGAGATCTCGACGGATATGCTATCGGGGGCATAAGTGTCGGTGAAGAGAGGGCTGAGTTTTTAAGGATTCTGGATTTTGTAACCCCAAGACTTCCTGAAAATAAACCCAGATATAACATGGGTATAGGATCGCCGGACTATCTTTTCGACTCAGTTAAGGCCGGAATTGACATGTGCGACTGTGTCTTGCCGACCAGGGTTGCCAGAAACGGCCTGGCCTTGACACATAGAGGTAAACTTACTGTCAGAAATGCAAAATATAAGGACGATTTTACGAGTTTGGATCCGGAATGTGATTGCTACACATGTAAGAATTATTCAAGGGCATATATAAGACATCTGATGAATGTTAATGAAATATTGGGAGCAAGGCTTCTTACAATTCATAATCTTTACTTCACTATAAAGATGATGGAGGGCATGAGAGAGGCCATTTTTGAAGACGGGTTTTTGGAATACGAGAAAGAATTCATGTCAAAATATGGTAAAGAACTTTAAAAGACAAACACAGGTCTTTTTAGGTATAATGTTGTAGTCGAATTTAATTTAAAACAAGAAATTAATGAAGGAGGAAACATGCCATCTTTAGCATTAATGGCGGTCATGGTAGCTTTTTTCTATTTTGGAGTTATCCGTCCGCAAAAGAAACAGGCTGCTAAACAGCAGGAAATGAGAGATGCTGTTAAAATTGGGGACCAGATTGTTACAATAGGGGGCCTCAGAGGCAGGGTAACAAAGATCACAGACGATTCTTATCAGATAGAAACAGGTGATGACCATATTCAGATAGAGTTTGTTAAAAAGGGCCTTTCATATGTTGTAAAACCTGCATCCGGTTATGAAGAGATGAAAGAAGTAAATACACCGGAAAGCACAGAATCGTCTGACGGCTCTGAGGACAATGAATAATTGTCACTCATAAGCAAAACACACATCTGTAATTTTTAGACCGACAAGAGATGGAGCAATCCGTCTCTTTCTTTCTATATTTGAAAGAAAGTGCATATAAGTTAGATTGGAGCTTTAATGAGCCTTTGGTTTATAAAAAATTCATTGGAACAGGCGGGAAAACTAAAAGACCTGACAGGGTTGACCCTGCTTGAGTCCATTATATTGGCAAATAGGGGGATAAGCAGCAAGGAAGAGGCTGTAGACTATTTCAAGGGCGGAATCGACCTCCTTAATGATCCCTTTTTATTCAAACAGATGCCTATATGCGTGGATTATATCTTTAATGTCCTGTCTTCTCAGGGCCATATAAGGGTTATAGGTGACTATGACCAGGACGGAGTTTCATCAACAGTTATCCTTGTCAAGGCTCTAAGAAAGTTTGCTGAAGAAATGGGCTTTGATCCTTTCTTATCGGTTTCATATGCCATACCTGATAGGGTGAGTGACGGCTATGGCATAAATGAAAGGCTTATTGACAAAGCGATTGAAGAAGGCTGCGACCTTTTACTCACCTGCGATAATGGGATTGCAGCATTTGGAGCTCTTGACCATGCCTATGAAAAACAGATTCCGGTTATAGTAACAGACCACCATCAGATACTTGAAAAGGACGGCCTGGAAGTCATACCTAAGTGTGAAGCCTTTTTGAACCCGCATTCAAAGGACTCGGGCTACCCATTTGAGGACTTGTGCGGTGCCGGGGTAGCCTTAAAACTTGTTCAAGCACTTTTTGCGGAGGCGGGAAAGGATAAAGAAGAAATAAAGCCATACTTGGCCTATGCAGCTATGGGGACTATCTGTGACCTGGTTCCGCTGCAAAAGGAGAACAGGATTATAGTATCAGAGGGCCTGAAAGTTATGAACACAAATCCCGACCCGGGCCTGAAAGCTTTATTAGAGGCCAACTCATGGGATAAGGAAGTCAGCGCATACACAATAGGATTTATTATCGGGCCCTGCATAAATGCTTCAGGAAGGCTTATGAGCGCAAGCTTGGGGGTTGAACTGTTTCTGGAGAAAGATCCGGAATATATCTCTTCTTATGCAAAAGAATTGACCCGACTCAACGAAGAGAGAAAGAGAATGACTTCAAAAGGCGTTGAAGAGGGGCTGGAAAAAGCGGCCATGCTCATTAAAGATGGACCTATACTGGCGGTCTATCTTGAAGGCGTGCACGAGTCAATTTGTGGCCTCATTGCAGGAAGGATAAAAGAGCATTTTAACCGGCCCAGCCTTGTATTTACCGACGCCCAAAGTGAAGATGCAAAAGACCTTTTAAAAGGGTCAGGCAGGTCTATTGAATCCTACAATATGTTTGATAAGCTCAATGCCCACAGGGATGACTATGTGGCCTTCGGTGGTCATGCTATGGCTTGCGGGATGACCATGAAGAAAGAAGATTTTAAAAGGCTGACAGAAATCTGGAACAGGGAAGCGGGCTTGACCCAAGAAGACTTTAAGAAGCAGATTATATTGGATGCCCCCTTGCCAATAGATAAAATCGGAAAGAGAATAATGGATTTTCTTGATAGGATGCCGCCCTTCGGCGTTGAGAATACCAAGCCGATATTCGGAGACAAAGACCTGAACGTAATTTCAACGCGGCTTGTGGGTAGAAATAAAAATGTCTTACAAATACAGCTTGAAAAAAACGGGACAAGGCTTCAGGGAGTTATGTTTAACGCTGAAGAAAAATTGAGCGAGCTGGAAAATAACGGAAATATAGCAGCTGATATATGTTACCAGCCTGAATGGAATGTTTTTATGGATAGAAAAAACCTCCAGCTGATTATCAAGGACATCAGGTTCAAAAGTTGATTGAACCGGGCCTATTTTGCACATCTATGATATAATTGTGAGATAATTTCACATTAAAAAGAAGAGAACAAGGAGGCGGATAATGGATATAAATTTATTGATGAAAAAAATTGAATCATATAATCCCGATACAGACCATGCCCTTATTCGCCGTGCCTATGAATATGCGGATAAGGCCCATGAGGGCCAGAAAAGAAATTCAGGGGAGCCGTACATAATTCACCCCCTCCATGTTGCATATATCCTGGCGGAATTAAAAATGGACGACGCAACCATTGCGGCCGGCCTACTTCACGATGTCTTGGAAGATACCGACATAAGCTATGAAAAGATGGAAGAAGATTTCGGTAAGGAGATCACCACTCTGGTAGACGGGGTGACCAAGTTGAAGAGAATTGCTTCCAGGTCCAAGATAGATAATCAGGTTGACAACTACCGGAAGATGGTTATGGCCATGGCGAATGATATAAGGGTCATAATCATAAAACTGGCGGACCGGCTCCACAATCTCAGAACCCTGGACTATAAAGTAAGGAAAAAGCAGATAGAGAAGGCGAAAGAAACTATAGAAATATATGTTCCCATTGCCGACCGACTCGGAATTTACACATTTAAATCGGAGCTTGAGGATCTCTGCTTAAAATATCTTAATCCCGAAGCTTATTTTGAAATAGCTGATCTTGTGGACAAGAAGCTTGAAGATAGGCAGGGAGACATTAAAAAGATCGAGAAGAAGCTTTCTGATAATCTTGATAAGCTTAAGATCGACTATCAGATAACCGGAAGGCCCAAAACCCTTTATTCCATATATAAGAAGATGTACCAGCAGGACAAGACCTTCGACCAGATCTTTGATGTCACTGCGGTAAGGGTTATTGTGGACAGTATTTCCGACTGCTATTCAGTGCTTGGCGTAGTTCACACAATGTGGAAGCCCATACCTAAAAGGTTCAAGGACTATATAGCGATGCCCAAACCCAATATGTACCAGTCACTCCACACCACGGTTATTGCTGACGACGGTCTGACATTTGAGGTTCAGATAAGGACCTGGGAGATGCATAGGACTGCCGAATACGGTATCGCGGCACATTGGCAATATAAAGAGGGGGGCAAAAAAAGAACCGATTTCGACCAAAAGCTTAACTGGGTTCGCCAGCTCATGGAGTGGCAGGAAACTACTACAGATGCCAATGAGTTTTTGGAGACACTTAAAGGAGACTTCTTCTCCGATGAGGTTTATGTATTCTCACCGAGCGGCGATGTTGTTGAGCTTCCAAAGGGATCCATCCCCATCGACTTCGCCTACCACATCCATACCCAGGTAGGAAACAATTGTGTGGGGGCTAAAATTGACGGCAAGCTGGTACCGCTTGATACGGAGCTTGAAAACGGCAATATAGTTGAAATTTTAACATCAAAGAATTCACTGGGCCCGTCAAGAGACTGGCTCAACCTTGTAAAGTCCGCTTCGGCCAGAAATAAAATTAAACAGTTTTTCAGGCAGGCAAACAGGGATGACAATATTGAAATCGGAAGGAATATGGTTATCCAGGACCTCAAGAGGGACGGCTATTCAGCAAAAGAGCTAATGAGCGAAGAAAGGCTTATGGCTCTTGCAAAGCACATGTCCTATTCATCAATGGATGACCTATATGCGGCTGTCGGCTTCGGCTCCCAATCGGTTGCCGGAATTTCAAGCAGGCTTAAAGAGGCCTATGCCAAGGAAAAAGAAGAAGAGAGGCTTAAAAACCTTCCGGACGACTACCAAAGTCCTGTAAGCCCTGATAAAAAGATTAGGACCGGTGGCAATACTGTAAGTATTAAAGGGGAGGATGGTCAAACCAATCTCGAGGTTAAATTCGCCCAATGCTGCTCTCCCGTACCCGGAGACGACATAATAGGCTATATAACAAAAGGCCACGGAATTTCAATACACAGAAAGACCTGTTCTAATATTGTAAACACCAATTCTCCGGAGAGGCTCATAGAGGTCGAATGGAACAGCACAGAAGATTCAACCTTCCTGGCTTCTGTAAAAATTGAAGCGATAAACAGGGCAGGATATGTTGCCGACCTGGCCCAGATGATTATGCAGATGGGAATAAATATGATAGGGATTGAGGCCAGACCCCAGACCGACTCAACCGGAATAGTTACCATGACTGTTGAAATCCAGAATAAGGGGGATATGGAGTCGCTTATGAACAAGATAAGGCGGATGAAGTCCACCCTGGCCGTTTATCGTTTGAGAAATTAAGATATTGAGCTTTTGGAGGTAGTTTTGAGGATAGAAAAATATGTTTTCAGGCAGATGGACCAAAACTGCTATCTGCTCATTGATGATGACAAGTCCTTGGCTTATATAATAGATCCTGGAGAAAGACACCCTGATATGGAAGAGAGTATAGAAAGGCAGGGACTTGAAATTCCATATATTTTGCTCACCCATGGCCACTATGACCACATTGCTTGCGGGGACTATTACAGGAAAAAGTATGGAGCCAAGATATGCTGCGGTCAAGCTGACGAGGCCATGCTTGAAGATAAGGACCTAAATCTGTCTGTGGAGTTTGGTGATGCGCTCACTTACCGGGCTGACATAATCTTATCCGACGGTGATAATATCGGCCAAACAGGAATAAAAGCCATAGCATGTCCGGGACACACACCCGGTGGCGTGTCATATTTAATTGGAAAATATTTATTCACAGGTGATACCCTTTTCAGGGACTCATGCGGACGCTGGGATCTTCCGGGTGGGAATTTCAGAGCCCTGGCCAAATCTTTGGCAAGACTATTTGAACTCGATGATGATATAGAATTTTTTCCAGGCCATGGAGGGTCAGGAAATTTAGGCTATGAAAAGAAAAACAATCCACTGTTGCCATATATTGAGAAAATCATGAAAAGAGAGGGTTAATTTCTATGGAAAGTATTAAGGGATTAAAAAGGAATTGCTATTGCGGACAGCTTAGAGTTGAAAATGTGGGAGAAGAAGTAACCCTCATGGGTTGGGTAAATAAAACCCGTGACCTAGGCTCATTAGCCTTTATAGATTTAAGAGATAAAACCGGGATAACCCAGTTGGTATTTAACAGAGAGGACAATGCCGAGCTTTACGAAAAAGCCAAGTCTGTCCACCAGGAATATGTTTTAGCTGCTGTTGGTAAGGTTAGGGAAAGGGCGTCCAAGAATCCGGACCTGCCTACCGGAGAAGTTGAAGTTTTTTGCGGAGAACTCAGGATCCTGGACAAGGCCCAGACTCCACCCATATATATAAAGGACGATGACAATGTCAAAGAGGAAATGAGGCTTAAGTACAGGTATCTTGACCTAAGGAAGCCTAAAATGCAGGAAATGCTGGAGCAAAGGGCTGAAATAACAAGGCTCTTCAGAGAATTCTTACATAGTGAGAAATTCATAGAAGTAGAAACACCTTTCTTGGGCAAGCCGACCCCCGAAGGAGCCAGGGACTATCTTGTTCCGTCAAGGATCTATCCGGGGTCTTTCTACGCTTTGCCGCAAAGCCCACAGATTCTCAAGCAGCTCTTGATGGTTGGCGGGACAGACAGGTACTATCAGGTAGCCAGATGCTTTAGGGATGAGGACTTGAGGGCAAATAGGCAGCCAGAATTTACCCAGGTAGATATAGAGATGTCATTCGTCAATATTGACGATGTTTTGGATATGAATGAAAGGCTCATGGCCTATGTATTTAAAGAATTCAAGGGAATTGAGCTCAAGAGACCCTTCCCGAGGATGTCTTATGAAACAGCCATGGCACTCTATGGAAGTGATAAGCCGGATTTAAGGTACGGCTTTACAATTACCGAACTTGAGGGCCTGAAAGACAAGTCGGACTTCCAACTCTTCAACTCTGCAGAGGAAAATAATCTTTCTATACTTGGAATTAATTTTAACGGATTGGCCGCGGCCTATTCGAGAAAGAGATTGGATAAGCTGGTTTCCTATGCAAAGGGAATAGGGGCTTCCGGTCTCCTTTGGTATAAAAAAGAGAAGGGAGAGGCTTCATGCTCCTTCAATAAGTTCTTTAACGACGATATTCAAGCTTACCTTGATAAAACTCTTGAGTTTAATGACGGTGATCTTGCTCTAATAATGGTTGAGGAGAAAAAGAAGGCGCGTGAACTTCTGGGAATGTTGAGAGTAAAGCTTGCAGAAGAGAACCTTACATTCGCCGATGATGACTATGCAATCACATGGATAGTAGACTTCCCGATGTTTGAGTGGTCCGAGGAAGAGGGCAGGTACACAGCCATGCACCATCCCTTTACCAAGCCTAAAGACGAGGACCTGGGCCTGCTTGATACAGATCCTGAAAAGGTCAGGTCAGATGCCTATGACATTGTTATAAACGGCGATGAGCGGGGAGGCGGATCTATCCGTATTAACAATTCCGAACTCCAGGATAAAATTTTCCGTCTTCTAAAACTAAGCGATGAAGAAATAAATAGGAGGTTCGGTTTCTTTATAGAGGCCTTAAAATACGGAACACCTCCACACGGAGGAATTGCATATGGACTTGACCGCTTTATAATGATGCTGATCGGCAGGGACAGCATAAAGGATGTTATTGCCTTCCCAAAAACCCAGACTGCTTCAGATATAATGTCCCAGGCTCCTACAGAAGTAAGCCTTGCCCAGCTGGAAGAGTTGGGCCTTGAACTAAAAGAGTAAATGCCGAAAGATACAGTTTGAAAGGAGTCTTTTGTGATAAAAAGAGCCTTTGTAGTTGAAAATAAGGGAGAAATGAGCCATGTCCTGGTATATAGGTCGGAAGCTTGCGGATCGTGCGCAAGCTGTGGGGCCTGCAATGTAAAGCCCCAGGATAAGTGGCTCAGGAACTCTTTAAATGCACAACCGGGAGATGTTGTGGAGCTGGAAATTTCAGATAAAGACTACTATTTCAGCATCTTCCGCCTATACGTCCTGCCATTGCTTCTTTTTGTAGGGGGGATCTTTACAACCCACTCTTTCACCAAGGAAATGGGGCAGGCCGGACAGGCTTTGGCACTATTGGGAGGGTTTGTCGGGCTCTTGGTATTCTTTATGATATCAAGATTGACTGATCCGGGATCGTCAGGTGAATTGATAAGGATGGCGGATATTTACAGTTCAGAAGGGGAGGATTTTTAATGAGCTTTCCGGTAGTAAGTATAATAGGAAGACCTAACGTTGGGAAATCAACCCTTTTCAACCGACTCGTCGGTTCCAGGGTGGCAATTACCGAAGATACGCCCGGCGTGACCAGGGACAGATTATATAGAGAGGTTAATTGGCTTAACAGGAATTTTTTATTGATGGATACAGGGGGACTTTTTCCCGGTTCTGAAGATGCCTTTGCTAAGGAAATCGAGATCCAGGTTGATTTGGCAGTACAAAGTTCAGACCTGATCCTCTTTGTCGTCGACGGTAAAGACGGCTTAACAAATCTTGACCGGATGATAGGCGAAAAACTCCTTACTACAGGTCAGAAATGTCTACTGGTTGTCAACAAGATTGACAGCCACTATATACCTGACAGCATATATGAATTTTATGAATTGGGCTTTCCGGATCTTTTTGTAATCTCGGCAGAGCAATCCTTCGGATTGGGGGATCTTTTAGACGAGATTTTGTCAAGGCTTCCTCAAGATAAGGAAATGGATTCATATGACGATGCCCTGAAAATCTGCCTTATAGGTAAGCCCAATGTCGGCAAGTCTTCATTGGTAAACCGTCTATTAGGTGAGGATAGGATGATAGTTACAAACATACCGGGAACTACAAGGGATGCTATTGACAGCCCTTACAGTAGGAACGGTAAGGACTATATCATAATTGATACAGCCGGTTTGAGGAAGAACTCATCAATAGATTCCAGAGTCGAGAAGTATTCAACATTGAGAACCCTGGCTTCAGTAGAGAGAGCGGACCTATGCCTTTTTATTATAGACGCTGAAGAAGGTATAAGTGAGCAGGATACCAAGATAGCGGGCCATGCCCACAATAACAATAAAGCATCAATAATTGTTGTAAATAAATGGGACTTAATTGAAAAAGACACAAACACCATGAAGGAATATGCTGACAGGATCAGGAATAAGATGTCCTTTATGCCTTACGCTCCGATTGTATTTATTTCAGTTAAGGACGGATACCACATTGATCAGCTGTTTAACATAATAGATGAGATCGACCATAATTATTCATATAGGGTATCCACTTCATTGCTGAACAAGCTTATAAGGGATTCGGTTATGATGTCTCCGCCGCCTACCGATAAAGGCGACAGGTTGAAGATCTTTTATGCATCACAGGTATCGGCAAGGCCACCCAAATTTATCATATATTGCAACGATAAAAAGCTTTTCCACTTCTCGTATTTAAGATATTTGGAAAATCAGATAAGGAAGAACTTTGATTTTACCGGCGTGCCTATAATCCTGAAAGTGAGAGAGAGGGAGGAGCGAGAATGAGGGGATATTTAGCGGTTTTGATAGCCTACTTACTGGGCTCCATACCTTTCGGATACATATTCGGTATGATTTCCGGAACAGATATAAGGGCAAAAGGTTCAGGAAATACGGGAGCAACAAATGCCCTCAGGGTAATGGGATGGAAACTTGGCCTATTAACATATATATTTGATTTTCTCAAAGGCTATATTGCCCTGTTCATAGGACAAAAATTGGGTGTTCCGGCTTGGTCAATAGCAGGCATAGTCATTGCTTCAATGATAGGACACTGCTATTCTGTTTTTTTATCATTTAGCGGAGGGAAGGGAGTAGCAACCGGATCAGGACTCCTGCTCTATCTCAGCCCCAAATGCGGTTTGGGAACGGTAGTGCTGTTTGTTTTGATCGTATATTTTACCAAGTACGTTTCCCTGGCCAGCATGGTATCAGGTGTATTCGGTGTTATTCTGATACTCATATTTACAGATCTTCCTTTGGTTGTTAAGTTCGCAATGATTTTAGCTGCATTAATAATTTTAAGGCGGCATAGTGAAAATATAGACAGGTTAATCAAGGGAAATGAGCGGAAACTCGGAGAAAAGAAAGACAGATAATATGAATTTTCGATTTAAGAAAACTTATCTTTTATTTATTTTTTTTCTGGCTCTAATTTCTTTTTTTGCCTTCAAAAGTTGTTCAAAACCAAAGACCTATACACTTATGCCGGAAGAGAGTATAAATATAAACGCTCAAGGCAAGGGCCTTTTTGTCTTTTATGAATATCCCGTCAAGGCCTTTGAAGGCTTGGATTTCAGTAAAGCTGATTTCAATGAAGATGAAAGGTTCAGGCCCGACAGCCCCATAATTCCCTTTGATGAAAATATGAAAAATAGGGTAGAAAACTACATAAAAACAGTAGACTCAACAAGACCTGTTTCTGATACTGAAGAAATTACAGAAAAAGCTAAGCCCGAGAATAAAGAAAGTGATCAGGAAGAGGACTTTAAAGAAATAACAGGTAATTTCAAGCCCTCTTTTTCTTTAAAGCCCAATGAAAACCCCCACCAATATCCAATGTTGGGGGATTCAAAGCCTGTTATTGATCCGAACGATCCTTCCAAAAATTGGGAGACAAAGTACCTTCAAAAGGTCCTATCAGGGGGGTATATTCTTGCAGGCCCTTACGGTAGGGTTATAAAGTCCTTGGACGGCTTCGAAAATCTCATATCCCCACAACTTCTTTTAACCATATTGCCGGGGGATATTGAGCGTGGTAATTTTAAAAATAATAAGCTCAAAGGTCTTAAATTTGTTGAGGATAGGCACTTCTATCTTGTTATGGACTTGGATGATCCCAAAAACTCAGGAAATTTCAAACAGGGAAAAAACTATGAAGTCGAGCTTGAGAACGGAAATAAGATTGAAGGCGTTATTGACCTCATCAGGTCGGATAAGGATGGGGGAAAGCTCTTTATATTTTCTATAAGGACCGGCTATGACAAGGTAAGGGACAAGCGCTTCCAGGATGTAAAGTTATTTGGGCCATCGGTAAGTGCCTTTCGGCTGCCTTTGGCTTGTTTGGACAACGACGGCGATAAAAGTTACTGCTATAAACTCAATTATAAGAATAAGGCTCAGAGGGTTAATGTCGACTTGTTAAAGGTCGAAGACAAGTACGCCCTTGTTAAAGTTCCTGAGGAAGACAAGAAAAAAGGCGACTTGACTTCCTACGACCGTGTGTTATTTAAGCCTCAGTCTGTTAAAGAAGGTCAAATGTATTAGAAGGGATGAAATATGTCTGTACAGGAGAACCTGGATCGGATCAGGGTTCAAATTGAAGAAGCGGCCGGAAAATTCGGCCACAAACCTGAAGATATAAGCCTTGTCGGAGTCACCAAGTTTGTAGATGAAGATAAGATCAGGGAGGCCGTTAAAGCAGGCCTAAAGCAAGTCGGTGAAAACAGGGTACAGGAGATCGTAAGAAAAAAAGATATGTTTCAAGGCTGCAAAATTCATATGATAGGCCAACTCCAAACCAATAAGGTCAGAAAGCTTCCTGCCTGTATTGAACTGGTCCAATCAATTGACAGGATATCACTTTTAAAGGAATTGGAGAGAATTGGTCAGAAAGAAAATAAGGAATTCAATGGCCTTATTCAAGTAAATTTAGCTAGGGAAGAACAGAAGGGCGGTTGCTATGAAGAGGACCTCCCGGACCTGCTTGACTATGCGGAAAGCCTTGATCACGTGAGGATTTCAGGCCTTATGATGGTTGCACCTGATTGTGAAGATATAGAAGATACAAGGCCATATTTCAGGTCATGCAGAAAATTGTATGAAAAGCTTTGCGGAATGAGTTATAATCGTATAGAAATGAAAATTCTTTCGATAGGGATGTCCCATGACTTCCGAGTTGCCTTGGAAGAAGGTTCAAATATGGTCAGGATAGGCAGGGCCATATTTGGTGAAAGGGACTATAGTAAGGGAAATTAAGGAGGAAGTATGGGAATTTTTGATAAATTTAAGAGTGCTATCGGTGTTGGCGATAATTATGAAGATGATTATGGTGATGATGGTTATGAAAATGACTATCAGCCCAACTACGATATGACTCAGGATACAGTACAGGATGACAGCTCTTCAGGTTCATATGGAACAGGCTACGGTGCACAGAGCTCATACCAGTCAACATCTGCAGCGTCAAATATTGTAAATATGACTTCACAGGCATCCAGAACAAAGATAAGCATCCAGGAACCTCTGGAATACGAGGATGGTGCCCCTGTAATTGACAGGATTTCAGAATCAAAAACAGTTATCCTTAACCTTGAGATGCTGGAACCCGATAAGAAAAGGCAGATATTTGATTTCGTAAGCGGCGGTGTTTATGCCCTCGACGGTCAGATTCAGAAGGTAACAAAAGATATTTACGTACTGACTCCGAAGGGAATCCAGGTTGATAACAAGAAGGCCAAGGAAAGCTTGGATTCAGGCAATCTCTATCAGCTTTAATCAGAATTTATGGAAATCCGCCGCTTAAAGGCGGATTTTCTTATGCCCATTTATATCAAAAATACAATATGAGATAGGCTCATTGTTTTATGGGACCAATCTTATGGGAACTTAACTTATACTGGAATTGGTGGATTATGACATTTTACTTTTTAACCGCGTTAATAGCTGTATTGGACAGGTTAAGCAAGATGTGGGCGGTTTCGACCCTTAAAGTCGGACCGGATATAAGGATAATCGACGGGGTCTTTCACCTTTCTTATCTTGAAAATAAGGGGGTGGCGTTCGGCATGCTGTCAGCCTTAAATCCGATCTTGCCTTTTATATCCGTAGCTATAGTGATCGGGATTTTTTACTATTACAAGAAGTCGCAGAATAGGAGCCTTCCTTTTACAATAGGGCTTGCTTTTATAAGTGGTGGAGCCTTGGGAAATATAATTGACAGGTTTATACAATCCTATGTAGTTGACTTTATCTCTGTATATATATTCGGACACCCATTTCCGATTTTCAATGTTGCTGATATATTTGTAACTTGCGGGACCTTTTTACTTTTGATTTACTTTATTATAAGTGATAAAAAAGCTGTGGAAGGAGGCGTTGACCATGACGGTAAAGATAGGCAATGATTGGGATACCCTCCTAAGCGACCAGTGGACCATGCCATATTACAGGGAACTTAGAAAACTACTGATTGATGAATACAGACACCACACTATTTATCCGCCGTCTGACCATATTTTTGATGCCTTGAAATATGTGTCTTATGATGATTGCAAGGTTTTGATAATAGGTCAGGATCCTTATCATGGGCCTAAGCAGGCAAACGGCCTGTCTTTTTCTGTACAAAGAGGGGCGCCCCTACCTCCGTCTCTAGTCAATATTTATAAAGAAATTGAGTATGACCTGAAGATAAAAATGCCCGATAATGGGGACCTGTCATATTGGGCCCAACAGGGGGTCCTACTTTTAAATTCAACGCTGACTGTTAGGGCCCATCAGGCAAATTCACACAGGGCTATAGGCTGGCAAATCCTGACCGATAGGGTAGTTGAGCTTCTGGGAAAGAGGGAAAAGCCGCTGGTCTTCCTTTTATGGGGTAAGTTTGCAGAATCCAAGGCCAAGTATGTGGTAAATCCTAAATCTTTGATCCTAAAATCGGTTCATCCCTCTCCCTTATCTGCATACAGGGGTTTTTTTGGCTCAAGGCCCTTCTCTAAAATTAATAAATTCTTAGAGGAGACGGGACAGGAACCCATAGATTGGAAGGTACCCGAGGCCTATGGGAGGTTACATGGATAAGATATTGGAAATCAGAGTTTTTGATGAGGAAGATGTCGGCGAAAGATTGGATACCTTTTTAGCTTCTGAATTGGACGGGCTTTCAAGATCTAAAATCAGTAAGGCTATTAAAGATGGTCAGATCTTATTAAATAACCTTGTCTGTAAGCCTTCAAAACGCCTTGAATTAAACGACCTTATATATGTTGACAGGGAGGCTTTTTCAATAAAACCTATTTTGCCGGAGCCTATAAATTTGGACGTCATATATGAGGATGATGACATCGTTGTTGTTAACAAACCTGCCAATATGCTTGTCCATCCTACGGAAAAAATAAGGTCAAACACCTTGGTCAACGCCATGCTGTCATATTCTAAGAATTGGAGCACAATAAACGGGGAAGAGAGACCGGGAATAGTTCATAGATTGGATGCACAGACTTCCGGGCTTTTGACCCTATGCAAAAATGATAAAACCCATATTGCTCTGGCCGGGGCTTTCAAGGATAGGGAGGTAAAAAAGGAATACCTTGCACTTGTAGAGGGAAGTTGGGACTGCAATGACTTAGAAGTAAATGTTCCAATCGGGAGGATGGATTCCGATCCTCAAAAAAGGATTGTCAGAGAAGATGGAAAAAATGCCCTATCCTACTTCACAACCCTGGATAAAAACGAAAAAGCCAGCCTTGTTAAGGCGGAAATAGTGACCGGAAGGACACATCAGATCAGGGTTCATGCTAAGTATATGGGCCACCCTGTTATAGGGGACACTTTATATGGATATAAAAAGCAGAGGCTGGCCACAGAACACCAGCTTCTACATTCATATAAAATAGGATTTTTACACCCATGGAAAAAGAAATATATGGAGTTTAAGGCGAGTCCGGATCACGAGTTCATTAGGGCCTGTGATAAGCTGGGTCTTAAATTCGACCTATAGAAATATAATATCTATTCAAAAAAGTCGGCTAGGCCGGCTTTTTTTATTGGAAATTTAAAAATTAAAAAAACAAAGAAAGGAAAGAAAATGGTATCAAAGACATTGGCTTGCAGGAGTGACAGCTTGGATGCTGAAATAGTGAATATTGAAGCAAAAATTTCAAAGGGCTTTACAAATTTCACAATAGTCGGATTGGCAGGGACTTCGATAATGGAAGCAAGGGAGAGGATAAGGTCGGCTATGTTGAGCTCAGGTGTTAAACTTTCGGCCGGTAAGATCGTGGTTAATCTTTACCCGGGAGATGAGAGAAAAGAAGGGACCCAATGGGACCTGCCTATATCAGTGGCCCTGTGCCACGCTATGGGGAAAATTCCTATTGACAGTATCAATAATGCGGCTTTTATTGGAGAGCTTGGCCTTGACGGAACTGTCAGATATGTTCCGGCTTGTATTCGCATGGCTTTAAAACTCAAGGATTATGTTAACAAGATTTATATACCGTATGACAGCATAGGCGCATGTTCATGTATAAAGGGGGTGAAGATATACCCTGTTAAAAGCCTTAAAGAAGTCCTGGATGATTTGAGGGGGATTAAGAAAATAGAGGCAATTACTTATAATTCAATTGATTTTAATAAAGATGATGAAGATGATGACTATCCGGATTTTATTAGGATTAAGGGACAGTCAATGCTAAAGAGAGCAATGCTTATAGGAGGCCTGGGTAGACACTCTATGCTTCTTATAGGGCCTCCGGGCGTTGGAAAGAGCATGGCGATCAGGGCAGTAAGGGGGATTATGCCTGACCTGAGTCAGGAAGACCTTATAGAGGTTGCCGGAATAAGATCAATCTATTATTCAAAAGACAAGAATATATTTTCAAAGAAGATCCCCTTCAGAATGCCCCACTACTCGATCAGCAGGGCTTCTCTCATAGGAGGCGGTAAGAAGGTCAGACCGGGAGAAGTAAGCTTTGCCCATAAAGGGATATTGTTTCTTGATGAATTGTCTTTTTTCTCAAGCCAATGTCTTGAGGCCTTGAGGATGCCTATGGATACTAAGACCGTAAGCCTTACCAGAAACAATAAAAGTAATATCTTGCCTGCAGATTTTCAGCTCCTGGCAGCCATGAACCCCTGTCCGTGCGGACATAGGGGAGATCCTTTGAAGGCTTGCAATTGTTCAAGTTCAGAGATATTGAGATATATTAACAGGATATCACAGCCTCTTCTTGACAGGTTTGATATGGTGATCCGGGTTTCATCAATAGATTGGGAAAATGCTCCGGATGACGGAATTGACACGAAAAAACTGAAGGATGAACTAAATGAAGCCCTAAAGTTTAGGGATAGCCCATTGCTAAAGGATGGAGCTGATAAAAAATCACAGGCTGAATATCTTAAATCAAAACTTGACAATGAGGGGGCTAAATTGATGGAGGACTTGTCAGTCAAATATTCACTATCAGCAAGGTTTATCAATTCCCTACTATCGCTTGGGGAAACAATCCGATTGTTAAATAGGGATAAGAATATAAGTCAGGGGGACCTGGCAGAAGCTATGCAATTAAAAAAAGCGGCCTTAACCTTAAGAGAGCTATAGGCGGGATTCACAATTCGAATAACCCTATACTTTGAGAAAAAACCCAAATAATGATATAGTACCGGTGATTGACTATAAAATATAGAAAGTGGTATTCGCAATGAAAAAATTTCTTTCCGTAATTTTGGCATTCTTGTTATTTTTGGCTCTACCCAACCAAACCGACATAGCCGGGGCCGAAAAATTTGAACTTGGTCCGGCATATGAAGCAAAAAATATTTTTGAGGATCAATATGACAGCTCAAAAAGAATTTTTGGTCAAAACCGTTATTTGACTGCAGTGGCCATATCAAAGGCCTTATTTGACAAACAGTCAACGGTGATTTTGGCTTCAGGCAACAATTTTTCTGATGCCTTGGCCGGATCATCTCTCTCAGAGGGAAAATATCCCATACTCCTGACCGGGTCTGACAAGCTCCCAAAGGAGACTGCAGAGGAAATCAAGAGACTTCAAGCGGAAAAAGTGGTTATTTTAGGTGGAGAAAAGGCCATTTCTTCAGATATAGAAGCGGAACTCAAGAACTCCTATAAGATACTGAGAATTTTTGGCCAGGACAGGTATGAAACCGCAGCAGAGATAGGCAAATTTATGGGTTCAAGGTCACATTTAGTGGCCTCGGGAAGAAATTACCCCGATGCTCTTGCAGGTTCAGGATTGGCCTTAAATAGAAAAGAGACAATTCTATTAAGCGACAAGGACAGGACGGTAAAGCCATTAAGAGACTTCTTTAAAGAGCCGGCTAAAAGGCTGGACTTTGTTGGAGGCCCAAATGCTATATCTACAAAGCTTGAAAAAGATTTGAAAAAACTTGCTAACCCTGATGCCGGTCAACGATATTACGGCAAGGATCGCTATGAAACATCCTTGGCAATAGCAAAGGAAATTGGAAAGGCCGGGAAAATAGGTACGGCGGTAATTGTGAGCGGAGAGAACTTCCCGGATGCCTTGACCGCATCAATCTTGTTAAAGAACTTAAATGGAGTCTTATTGCTGACGCCTAAGAATCATTTGAGGCAGGATATTGTTGATTTTCTTTATGACAATAGGCTTGACATTTCAAATATAGTATTTGTGGGCGGAAAAGAAGCCATAAGCAAGGAAATTTCAGATACCTTATCAAAAGCCATTTTAGATAATGGAGAAAAGCCTCTTGTCTCTAAAATGAGCCAAGATAAAATCTATAAGGAACAAGTAAAAGAAGGACCGATCCGGTTATTTACCAATACCCTTACAAGCGTCTATGATAAACCTGAAGGCAAGAAGCTCTATGAACTGCCTAAGGGATCATATATAGAGGTTCGGAAAAATCTCAAAAATTCTTGGGTCGAATTTTCTCATTATGGAAAAAAAGTATATATTAAATCCGACGATACACAGACTCTTTTAGATGAAAAGGGATGGATTAATAAGGGGCAGTTTAAGTATTTCATCTGCAAAGACGGCAGGCCTGTAAAAGGCTGGCTTAAAACCGATAAGGGCTATTACTACTTTGATCCCATGATGGCGTATGCTTATGTAGGTGGCCCCAAGAACACAGGAAAGTATATATATTATTTTGATAATGAGGGCTTGGTAAGGTCAGGAAAGAAAACCATTTATGGGACCAATATGTCTCAAACTATAAACTTTGTAGATCCAAGTCAAAAGGAGCTCAACAATTCTTTCATAAGCAAGGATGAAAGAGAATATTTGGGTCAGGCAGCTGTAAACACTGCTATGCAGGCCATCGGAACCAAGTTCACATGGTATGGCACTGATTTAAAGAGGGGGGTCTACTGCTCAGGTTTGGCATATAGGGCCTACAAGGAAAATGGCATGGCAATTCCCGGACCTGAATTCGGAAACGAAACCGACGCTAAGAAACACGGTCCGCAAATGGGTGATAAGTCCAGGGGCTATGGACCTGCCGGTGATTATGGCTATAAAATGGTCAATGCTCAATATAACTTAACGGATGAATATACGGGAGGTATACAATTTAAAGACGCAAGCGACTTTTCAGGCTGTATTACCGGAGATATCCTCTTTGCAAGGAGACCTGACAGGTCATATTTGGATGCTTCACATACATTCTTGTATGCAGGAATCCTTGATGGCGTTTATATGACAATTCATGCAGGATACGCCGGATGCAAGTTGGATCCTATTTCCGTTATATCCAACGGTTGGCGCTATCCGATAATGCCTTTGGGCCAGAGGCCTTTCGCATATTAAGACGATATAAAACATAATAAATACATTAAGGAGCCGTGATTGGCTCCTTAATTATTGTATATTAATACTTCAATTGTTATAATGAATGTAATTGACTAAAATCTAGTTTTATTAGGAGGACACTATGATATCAGCAAATGATTTGAGAAAAGGAACGACCTTTGTTTATGACGGTGATGTATATGAAATAATCGATTTTCAGCACGTTAAACCCGGCAAAGGTGCAGCTTTCGTTCGCTCAAAAATAAGATCGGTAATGAACGGTGGAAGCAAGGAAGTAACCTTTAACCCCAACGACAAATTTGAAGAAGCCAGAATAGAGACTCGCGAAATGCAGTATCTATATAAAGACGGCAACCTATACTACTTCATGGATCCTGAAAGCTATGAACAGATGGCTATTGAAGAAAACAAGGTTGCCGATGCTATGCGCTTTATTCGTGAAGGAGATTCCGCAACTATGCAGTTCTACCAGGAGAAGCCTTTCAATATCTCTCCCCAGAACTTTGTTGAACTTGAGGTTACCCACACTGAGCCCGGAGTTCAGGGAAATACGGCAACAAATGCTACAAAACCCGCAACTGTAGAAACCGGCACGGTAATCAATGTTCCTCTCTTTGTAAATATAGGTGATGTTATAAAAATAGATACCAGAAGCGGAGAATACCTTTCCAGGGTATGATGGTTTCAGCTGATAATTATGAAAGGATAATAAAATGAGGAGAGCCGAAATGAGAGAGTGGCTTGTTAAGATAAGCTATGAACTCCTGATGAATCCGGAAAGAGCCATGGATCCTTCAAAAATTCTTGAAGATCACAATCTTCCGATTCAAAACAAGTACCTGAAAAGCTCACTCGAATCCTTAATTAATAACACTCGTCAAATAGACGAGGCTATTGATGCCAACTTGGAAGGGCGGGCACCTGACCGCCTATATAGGCTTGACAGGGCCATACTAAGAGTTGCCTTCAATGAAATCCTATTCACAAAACTCGCCCCTGTATCTGTAAGCATAAATGAGTCGGTTGAGATTGCAAAAAAATATTCTTCAGAAAGCAGCTACAAATTCATAAACGGTGTCCTATCCGGTCTTGTGAAGGGCAAGGTTGAAGAAGGATGAGAAGGGCCATTAAGGTTTCCGAGTTATGCGCTTATCTTGAGAGGACCATATTAACAGACCCAATTCTGCAAAGTATAAAAATAGAGGGACAGATTGTAAATGTCAGCAAGAGCCGATATTTATACTTTGATCTTATAGATGAGGGCGGTTTAATCCATTGCGTAAGCTTCGACCCTGACTTTGACAGGGAATCCGTAGAAGATGGAAGAAAAGTAACTATTGAAGGTTCAATGATCCTATATAAGGCCGGGGGACGTTACCAGATTAAGGTTTCACGGATTGTTGACGGGGGAAAAAGCAAGGAGCTTATAGAGCTTTATGAGTTAAAAAAGCGTCTTGAAAAAGAAGGCCTATTTGACCTTAGCCGAAAAAAACCTTTACCCAAGTTCCCATCAAAGCTTGTTTTTATTTCATCGGGTTATGGAGCGGTAATCCACGACTTCAGCAATGAGATAAAGAAGAGATGGCCAATATTGGAGATAATTTTTATTTCCGCTCCGGTTCAAGGTGTATATGCTGCTGATAAAATTCGTGAGGCCCTTGAATTCACTGAGATCAATTATAAAAACCAAGTTGATCTTATTGTCATAGCAAGGGGTGGCGGATCGGACCGGGACTTGTCAACATTTAATGATGAGTCTCTGGTAAGGGCGGTTGCAAACTGCAGTCTCCCGGTTATATCCGCAATAGGCCACCAGGTAGATAACAGCCTATGCGATCTGGCTGCAGACGCAAGAGCCTCAACCCCTACAGAAGCCGCTATACTGGCAAGTCCCGATATGAATCAAATCAAGATGTACATAGATGAGCGAGTAGAATCCATGTTCGGGACTGTAAAAATGCAGATTGATTCTATGAGGTTAAGAGCCCATAGGCTGACAAGGACCATAAGTCAGGGGCATCCCCTCTTTAAAATATCAGGTAAAAGGGAAAGTCTCAAAAGGGTTTTTGATGAGACGAGAGAATCTTTACAGGGGAATATCTTTAAGCAAAGAAACCGCTTAAAATTTTACATCAAAGCAATTGAAAGAGATTTTGAAAAAAATATCACTAATATAAAAACTAAAGAAGAAGTTGGGCCCGAGTGGTCAATTTATGATAGTGATAACAATAAGATTCTGAAAGAAGCCGGACTTGAGGTCGGAAAGCTTTATGATCTTAAGACAAGTTCATATTTCTATAAAATTAAAGTAGAAGAAAAGGTGAAGAATGAGCCAAGATAATTTTGAAAAGGGATTGAAAAGACTAGAAGAAATAGCCGCCCTTATGAAAGAAAATACCGGCCTGGAGGAAAATCTTAAATTATACAAAGAAGCTAAAGAGCTTGCTGAAGAATTGGAAGACAGGTTGGACCGGGCGGAACTGACAATTAAAAATCTTTCGAAAAACTCAGGATACCTCAATGAAGAAGGGGAAGATGATGAGTGAATTTGCCCGGGATCAAGATTGTCTTAAATCCTGGTTACAACTTTTTGAAAAAGAAATCTCCAAGACTTTTGACGAATTAAATCATAAGTGGCCCCTGTGCTACTCACCAGATACCGGATGCCTTGATAAGGATTACAAGGAAAGTCGAATACCCCAAAACAGGATTAATCTTTTAAAGGCAATGCAATACTCGTCAAGCGGGGGTAAAAGAATCAGGCCCCTTTTAGCGGCATCATCCTATATGGCTGCCGGCGGCAGGGATATCCTAAAAAATATGTCCTTGATTAAATTCGCAATTAGTCTGGAATTTATACATTCTTATTCGCTAATTCACGATGATCTGCCTGCCCTGGACAATGATGGGCTTAGGAGGGGGAGACCCACATGCCATATAAAATATGGTGAGGATATGGCTATAATTGCCGGTGACGGCCTGCTAAATTTAAGCTATGAGATTTCCTCAGACGCTATAAAAAACATGTCCGATGAGGATATCGGAAAAGGCCTGGATGCCTTGGTTGACCTTTCAAAATTGGCAGGAATATGCGGAATGATTGGCGGACAGGCAATGGACATAACGGAGGATATCCTTGTATCAAACCAACTTATAAAAATGATGGTTGAGAAAAAAACTTGTGCCCTCTTCATGGCGGCTGCAAGGATTGGGGCAAGACTTGCAGGTGCCGATACAGAAGTTTTAAGACGGATCACATCATTTGCTTTTAACATAGGAATGGCCTTCCAACTCAGAGATGATGAGCTGGATGGGGAGGAAGATAAAAAATCAGGTAAGGTAACTTTATATAATACATTGGAGCAAGCCGGTGAAGGGGACACTGTAAAAGGCCTCACTGACAAAGCCTTGGATTATATAAAAGATTTGGATAATAAAGAAGTTTTAATCGCGTTGGCTAAGGAACTTATTGGCAGAAGTCATTAAAATATAAGGAGATAAAAATGAAAAAATATAACCGTCAGCGTTTAATCCTCAATATTATCGAGGAACAGAAAGTTGAGACTCAGGAAGAGTTGGCCGAACTCTTGAGGGAAAAGGGCGTAAAAGCCACACAGGCTACAATTTCAAGAGATATTAAGGAGCTCAGGATTACAAAAATCCAATCTGCAGATGGCGAATATAAGTACACAGTTTTGGATACCATTCAGGACTCATTGAATGAAAGACTGAAAAGAATATTGACCTCATCAATATTATCCGTTCATCACAACGGAAACATGGTCATTGTCCAGACAGTTCTCTACTGTGCGGCTGTTTGCGGAATAGCAATAACCAATGCAAAATTATCAAATATAGTTGGCATAGTCACAGGCGTTGACACAATATTTATTGCAGTTGAAGATACAGCAAAACTTGATCAGACGGTTGAAGATATTTGGGAGCTTTTAAAATAATGATTGAAGAACTTCACATTCAAAACTTTGCCCTTATAGATGACTGGTCTATAGAGTTCGGTGAGGGAGAGACTGTTGTAACCGGTGAAACAGGCTCAGGTAAAAGCTTGTTTGTGGAGTCGTTGTCTTATCTATTGAGCTCTAATTTAGACAGGTCTGTCATAAGGGATCCTAATAAGGACCTTTTAGTAGAGGGAGTTTTCTTTATTGATAAGGGATCTGAAGATTTAAATAAGATTCTTGCAGATGAAGGGATTGAACTCGAAGAGGGCAGGCTGATAATTAAAAGATGGACCGGTTTAAAAGGAAGTCGCCAGAAGATAAATGACCGCTCAGTAACTAAAAAGTTTTTAGAAAGTATTTCTGATAATCTCATGACAATTCATGCTCAGAACGCCCAAAGCATCCTGACTAAAAGGGACAGTTATGGGGACCTCCTGGACCTATATCTTGGCCAAAGGGCTGAAGACCTTAAGAAGGACCTGAAGAAATTGCTGGATAATGAAAGAAATATACAGGCTTCTTTGGACGAGTTGGAACTTGAGCCTGACGAAATAGAGCGGGAAAGGGACCTTCTGACATATCAAATCGATGAGATAAACCGTGCAGACCTTGAGGATTTGGACGAAGATGATCTAAATAAGGAATATAAGGGCCTGCAGTCCGCTATAGAGAGACTTGAAGAATCAGGCCAGGCCTTGCAGGTATTATCAGGGAGAGATTATTCAATAAGAGGGGCTGTTAATAGCCTCGCCCAAGCCCTTGACAGGCTTTGTGAGAAGAACAATTTAATGGGACTTCAAGCTGATGACAACCTTGAAAAAGCAAGAGACCTTGCCTGGCAAGTTGAGGGGGAAACCGCACTTGTCTTAGAGGAGCTTGAAGCATACAGGTCGTCAATTATAATAGATCCCGAAAGAATAGATGAAATTGACGACATTTTTAAGACCATACAATCCTTGAAGAGAAAATACGGGTCGAGTTTCAAAGAGATTCTTGAATTTAGAGACCGAGCAACGGAAAAGCTTGAAAAACTAAACCACCTAAACGAAATTAGGGACGGACTTTTGGAACAGGCCGAGCAAAATAAATTTAAAATGCAAAAATCGGCAGATGATCTCAGCCGTTTAAGAAAAGAGGCGGCAAGATCCTTTGAGTCAAGGATAGAGGAAGAGCTCAAGGATATGGCTATAAAGCACATAAGCTTTTCAGTTAATTTTGAAGAAGTTAAAATAGGCCCCAAGGGTCAGGACAGGATCGACTTTCTTATTTCCACCAACGAGGGCGAAAAAGCACAGTCCCTTAGCCTGGTGGCAAGTGGAGGTGAAATGTCCAGATTTATGTTGGCCTTCACAATACTCTGTTCCGAGATAGGCCGGCAGGGTAGCCTCATTTTCGATGAAATAGACAGCGGGATAAGCGGGCGAACTGCACAAAAGGTTTCAGAAAAGATGGCCGGCCTTTCTCATAAGCGCCAACTGATAGTCATAAGCCACCTTCCGCAAATAGCTGCTATGGCTGACCGACATATGAAAATTCATAAGGAAGTTCTTGGGGGCAAGTCATACTCAAGGATAAATGAATTGGACAGAACAGGAAGAATAGAGGAGCAGGCAAGACTTATCGGAGGAGCTAAGCTTACCGATATTACAAGAAAAAGTGCTGAGCAGATGTTGGACCAGGCACAGGCTATTAAGGACCAATTTTCCAAAAAATAATGGGCAAGTTTATGAAAGGAAACACTATGACCGAAAACGGTGAATCGCTTTTTAAGGATTATAAAGAGACCACGGTAAAATCGGAAACTATATATGAAGGCAAGATTTTAACTTTAAAATTGGATACGGTTGAACTCCCGAATATGAAGTATGCAAAAAGGGAGATTGCTTTGCACCCTCGGGGAGTTGGAATAATAGCTATGACCGAGAGAGGCACTATGTATATGGTTAGACAATACAGGGTGGCCATAGACGAAACTATTGTTGAGATACCGGCAGGTCTTGTAGATCCGGGCGAAACCCCTCAGGAAGCGGCCGAGAGAGAACTCCAGGAAGAAATAAAGTTCAAACCGGGCAAGCTTACCTATCTACTAGATGCCTATTCTTCACCCGGTTGCAGCAATGAGAAGCTTTCAATATTTGTGGCAGAGGGCTTGGTTCATTCGGAAATGGACCTGGATGAGACTGAATTTTTAGACGTCCTTGAAATTCCGGTTGAGGACTTATACAAGGATATATTGAATTTTAAAATCAACGACGCTAAAACAGTAATAGGCATTCTCTACGCCTACCATGAGCTATTTTTACCGAATAAAGAAGAAATGTTAAAAAATAGAAAAGAGTTTGAAAATAAAAAGGAGGCCTGATAAATATGGATGACCTGATTTTCTATTCAGCCATGGGTCTGGCCCTTTTGTATACAATAATAAGTCATGAATTGGCACACGGCTTTGTTGCCTATTTAAACGGAGATCATACTGCAAAGGATGCCGGAAGGCTAAGCCTTAACCCACTGGCCCACATAGACCCTATGGGGATGATTTCTTTGTTAGTCTTTAAATTTGGCTGGGCAAAACCTGTTCCCATAAATCCGAATAACTTTAACCATAAGAGGTGGGGGATCTTTGCAACATCAATCGCCGGTGTGGCCATGAATTTTCTATCGGCTTTTATTGCCCTGTTTATCTTAATAATAGGGAATATTGACGACGGGTCTTTCTTAGGAATTTTTATTAATTTTTTAATAATCTATGGAGTATCGTTCGGGGTATTTAATCTTATCCCCATTCCGCCCCTGGATGGGTCAAAACTTATTTTTTCACTGTTGCCGGAAGAACTTTCTTACAGGGTTATCCCATACGAAAAGTATGGTAAATATCTGCTATTAGGCCTGGTCTTTACCGGAGCCCTGACTCCAATTATTACAAGGGCCAGGATTGAGGTTTTGAATTTTATGGTCGATCAGATAAGCAGGATCTTGGGCTAATAATGAGTTTATATGAGTATTTAACGGAGGACTTCTATTAGTGTTTAAAATTGAAAGTCGAGCTTTTACAGGGCCTATGGACTTGCTCCTTGACCTGATAAGAGATTCAAAAGTTGATATTTATGATATAGAAATATCATCAATAACTGAAAAATTTTTGCAGGCCATGCAGGAGCTGGATATAAACGTCGATGATCTTAGCGATTTTATCCGCATGGCCTCTCTTCTTGTGCTGATGAAAGCCTCGACTTTAATTAAGGATAGTACCAGGGAAGAAGAGATTCCTGATAGGGAGGAACTCATCCGTCGACTTGTTGAGTATCAGAGGTGCAAGTGGCTGGCATCACAACTTTCCTTATACCGGGACCAGGCAATTATGATCCACACCAAGCTTGGGGAAGATCCTGAAAAATATAGGCAGGAAGAGGAGATTGTCATAACCGGTCAGGCTGAAGACCTCCACCGGTTAGTCCTGAATCTTATAAACAAGACGACAAAAAAAGAAGATACCAAGTTCCAATATAAGAAAATCGTTAATATCGAAGAATATCCCATGGAACTTGTTGCAAATAAGATAAAAGAGAAGTTGATAAAGGGGCAAAAGTTCACTTTTATAGAGCTCCTTTCGGTTTTACCATTTTCAAGAGCTGCAACAATAGCCTCATTTTTAACTCTACTTGAACTAAGTAAAAATAAAGCTGTAAAGTTAAGTCAAAATATGGGTGAAAAGGAAATCTCAATAAAAGTAATAGATAAGAAGATGCTCAAGGGGGATAAAGATGAGTGATAGGGAAAAGAAAGCTATAATCGAGGCTTTGCTGTTTGTTTGGGGTCAACCCCTATTTTTGGAAGACATTGCACAGATCCTGGAGATAGGCAAGGCTGAAGCCAGGAGGCTTGTCGGTGAGCTTGAGAAGGAGCTTGTCCATAATGAGAGCGGTCTGGTAATAAGATCCTATGACGACTCCTTTCAGCTGGGAACCAGAAAAGATCACGATAAATATATTTCCAAGCTTTTCAAAAACAAGAGAACCAACAGATTGAGCAACTCCTCAATGGAGACTTTGGCCCTCATTGCCTATAAGCAACCGATCACCAGGCTTGAAGTTGACCAGATAAGGGGAGTTAATTCCACTTCGCCCATAGAAACCCTATTAAACAGGGGACTCATTGAGGAGGCCGGGAGACTTGACCAGATAGGCAGACCCATCCTGTATAAAACATCATTAAAATTCTTACAGGATTTTGACTTGCAGAGTCTAAAGGAATTGCCCGACATGGAAAAATTGGAAATGGAACTGGGTGTAATTGCGGAAAAAGAGGAAGATAGTGAGGATTAACCGATATTTGGCTGCATGCGGTTTGGCATCCAGGAGGAAGTCGGAAGCCTATATTCTTGAAGGTAAAATTAAGGTCAACGGTAAGGTTATAAAAGATTTGTCATATAGGGTTGAGGAAGGGGATTCGGTTACTTTCAACGGCAAAGACCTGGCCTTGATCGAACCTTCAAGTTTTCTATTTAATAAACCCTATGGCGTTATGGTCAGCCACAAGGACCCCCATGCCAATAAATTCATTTATGATTATTTGCCGAAGAATCTGGGTCTCTTTGCTGCAGGAAGGCTTGATGTTGACAGCGAGGGCCTTATATTTATTACAAATATTGGTGGGGATGCCAATGCGCTCATCCACCCATCTTCAGCAGTCGAGAAGGAGTACTTACTTATCCTTGATAAGAAGCTTACTCGAGAGGATATGAAAAAGCTCCTCAAAGGCGTTCAAGGAAAGTACGACCACTACAAGGCTGATATGATTGAGGAATTTAACGATGAGATTTGCGGTCATATAGAAAATTGGCCGGGGCCCGAAGAATTTACAAATAAAAAATATAAGATTGTTATTCATGAAGGCAAAAAAAGGGAGATAAGAAGGATGTTCTCCTGTCTCGGCTATAAAGTGGAGAGACTGGTAAGGATCAGGATAGGCAGGCTCTACCTGGACGGTATCGGTGTGGGTAAATATAGAAAGCTCACCGGCCTGGAGTCCCAATACATAAGATCACTAACTGATTAGATAATTGTTCAAAAAATAGAGGATGAATATGGAAAAGCTAAGTAACAAGGCATACCGGATAAGGGAATTGGCAATCATAGGGATGGGAGCCGCGGGCTCAATGGCAGCTATAAAAGCCTCCGACTATTTTGAAGTCGACCTCTTCGACGGTAATGAAAAATTGGGGAAGAAAATATACATAACCGGAAAGGGCCGGTGCAACGTCACCAATGCCGTAAAAATGCCTGATTTCATGAAGGGTATAGCAAGGAACCCAAAGTTCCTTTTTTCAGCCCTCAAACGCTTTTCAAACGAAGATCTTATGGCTTTTTTTAAAGCAAACGCCTGTCCTTTAAAGATTGAAAGAGGTATGCGTGTTTTTCCGGAGAGTGATCGTTCATCAGATATTATCAAGACCTTAGAGAAGGTGCTTTTGACTAAAAATGTAAATCTATATAAGAATTGTAAGATTGCCGGTGTCAAACTTGAAAACGGAATATTCCGCCTTGAACCTGAAATGGAAAATAAGTCTTTTCCCGATAAAAAACTTTATTATAAACGTTTGATCATAGCTACAGGCGGCCTATCATATCCTTCAACAGGGTCCAAGGGCGACGGCTTGGTTTGGGCAAAAAATTTGGGACACAATATTATCGAGATGACCCCGTCATTAGTCGGATTCGTACTAAAAGACAGTGATATTAAAGATTTGACAGGCCTTTCCTTGAAGAATATAAGCTTGAAAGTTAAATTGGGTAAAAAGACATGGTCTGAGTTTGGTGACCTGATTTTTACTGAAAAGGGTATTTCAGGACCAAG
Source organism: uncultured Tissierellia bacterium (assembly GCA_947253765.1). Classification (GTDB taxonomy): domain Bacteria; phylum Bacillota; class Clostridia; order Tissierellales; family Peptoniphilaceae; genus Khoudiadiopia. The sequence goes on along the minus strand of CAMYAK010000002.1, from coordinate 178,616 downwards.
CGTTCTTACCATGTCGGCAAATATTTCAGGAATAGATAAAGAAAAGCTTAAAGGATTGAGCCTTGAGCTTGACTGGAAGCCGGCTTTGACACACAAGCAGCTGGAAGACCGACTTCAACGTGAGAGAAAACAGGCCCCAAATAGGATTTTAAAGAGCCTTTTTGCTTCATTTTTGCCGAAATCAGCAGTTAATGTCTTTATTAACCGAGGAGGATTTGAGCCTTACAAGCCCTTCAACCAGATGACAAAGGACGAAGAGGAGAGGTTTATAAACCTGCTCAAGCATTTTAAAATGTCCTATGATGGAGATGAGGGCTTCAGACAAGCCGTGATCAGTAGGGGAGGTATTGATACGAAAGAGATCAATCCTTCAAGCATGGAATCTAAAATATGCAAAAACCTATATTTCTGTGGCGAAATAATTGATGTTGACGGGTTTACGGGAGGATATAATCTTCAGATTGCTTTCTCAACAGGATACCTGGCAGGTTATTCGGCGGGGAATAAGATAAAAGAAGAAAGAGAGACTTATAATGATTAAAGCCATAGCAATTGACGGACCATCAGCTTCAGGCAAGTCAACCATTGCCAAAATGTTGGCAAAAAAATTGAAGATGAATTATTTGGATACCGGCGCCATGTACAGGGCTATAACCCTCTATGTTTTAAATAAGGGTATCGATCCTGAGGACGAGGGTGCTGTCAATGGAATTCTTTCAGAGATAGACCTTTCTGTGGTTAATAATAGGGTCATTTTGAACGGTGAGGATGTTACAGGACTGATAAGGACTGATGCGATTGACAAGGCAGTTTCACCTGTATCATCATTTGGACCGGTAAGAAAGATGCTTGTGGCAATGCAGAGGAAAATAGGTAAGGAAACATCGGTAATATTGGATGGGCGTGATATAGGCACTGTTGTTCTTCCCGATGCGGCCTTAAAAATATTTTTAACTGCAAGTCCTGAAGTCCGAGCTCAAAGACGTATGGATGACCGGAAAAGTTCTTCCAATATGAATTTTGACCAGATGCTTGAGGCGGTAAAAAGGAGGGACTATCTTGACAGTCACAGAGAAATTTCTCCACTTAAACCGGCTGATGATGCTATAATTTTGGATTCTTCAGATATGGGACTTGACGAAGTTGTAGCTGAGATTGAAAACTTGTGGAAGGAAAGACAATGTACTCAATAGTAAGATTCATAGTTAGAATATTCGTGGCATTAGCCTTTTCCTGTAAAGTAAATTACCAAGACGAAGAAATCCCGGAGGGAAAGCTTCTGCTGTGTTGCAACCATACATCGATATTTGACATAGTAATGGTTATGGCTTTTTTTCCCCATAAACTCGTATTTGTTGCAAAAGAGGAGTTAGCCTCGTCCTTCATGGGGCGTTTTTATAAATCTTTGGGTACAATTTTTGTAGACCGTGGAAATATGGATGTTAGAGCTTTGAGAGCCATGTTGGAAACTTTGGATGAAGGTAAGACTTTGGCCATATTTCCTGAAGGCACCAGGGTAAAGTATGTTACGCCAAAGAATATGAAAGAAGGGGCCGGCTTCCTGGTACAAAAATCAAAATGTGATACCTTATGCATGCATATCGAGGGTGAATACAAGTTCAGGTCCAAGATCAAGGTTGATTTCAGACCAATCCTTAGGTATGAAGATTTCCAGGATTATCCTAAAAAGGAGCAAAGAAAATTAATTAGCCACAAGATATATAATCAAATATATAACACCGATTATAAATACGAGGACTTTGAAGATTAGGATTTAGACATTTTTAGGAGGGGTTTTGAAGATTAGAGTAGCTGACAAGGCCGGATTTTGCTTCGGAGTAAAGAATATTGATAAAAAAGCCCGGGAGGCCTTGACTAATAAGAATAAGGGGGATAGGGTCTTTTCCTATGGCCCCCTGGTCCACAATCCTCAGTATGTCAAAAGGATGGAAGAGCTGGGAATCGGACTTATTGACAAGGATGAAGATATTACTCTTTTAGATGAAGATTCTAAAGTTATAATCAGGGCCCACGGCATAACCAAAGAGGAGCGGATAAGGCTTGAAAATACAGGAGCTGAAATCATAGATGGGACCTGTCCTGTTTTATTGAACATTTACAAAAAGGGACTTGATAGGGCCAATCAGGGTTACGGCATTGTCATAGTCGGAGATCCGGATCATCCAGAGGTTTTGGCTATGAAGTCATATATGGGGCCTGAAGTAAGTGTTATAAAAAATAGAGAAGAGGCTCAAGCATTCAGAAGTGATAGGCCTCTCTATATCATTTCACAAACAACTAACAGGCAGGAATTTTTTGACCAGGTAAGCGAGATACTCCTGAAACATAATGAAGGTTTAACTGACAATACAATTTGCAATGCAAGCAAGGAAAGACAGGAAGCTGCAGGTAAATTGGCCGGGGAATCCGACCTTATGTTGGTAATAGGGGGTCACAACTCATCAAATACAGAAAAATTGAAACAAGTATGTAGCAAATATTGTAAAAATGTAATAAAAACAGAACTTTTAGACAATATAATTTTGCAAAAGATCAAGTTTTTTAATAGAATAGGAGTAACGGCCGGTGCCAGCACACCGGACTGGATTATTGAGGAGGTCGTCAAAGGAATGGATAACATTACACAAGCAGAACTCATGGAACAGATTGAAGACAGCATGGTTAAGATTTATCCCAGAGATATTGTCAAGGGTGAAGTCATAGCTGTCAAAGAAGACGAGGTTTACGTGGACATCCACTATCGTTCAGACGGTATAGTAAAGAGCGAGGAAATGACGGATGAAGAGCGCGCAAACACCAAAGAAGCTTTCCATGAAGGAGAAGAGATCGACGTTTACATCATCAAGTTGGATGATGGTGAAGGCAATGTCTCTCTTTCAACAAGAAGAGTTGAAGGTCTGAAACATTGGAACAGACTGGTAGAGGAATTTGAAGCGGGCAATACCGTAGAAGCATATGTAAGCGGAAGTAACCGCGGAGGACTCGTAGTCAAGGCTATGGGAGTAAACGGCTTCATCCCGGCTTCACAGATAACAACCTACTATGTCAAGAACTTCAAACAGTTTGTCGGTCAAACACTGGTATGCAAGATCGTTTCCGTTGACGAAAGAAAACGTCGCGTAGTACTTTCAAGTCGTGCCATAAAAGAAGAACAGCTTGATGAGGTTTGGGACAATATCGTAGTTGGCGAAAAGGTAAAGGGTACAGTCGTAAGAATGACTGACTTTGGCGCCTTCATCGACTTAGGCGGTGTTGACGGACTTATTCATGTTTCAGATATTGCTTGGCAGAGGATAAACAAGCCTTCAGATGTATTGGAAATCGGCCAGGAGATTGAGCCTGTAATTTTAAAGGCCAACCGTGAGCGCAACCGTATTTCTTTAGGCCTTAAACAGCTTATGCCAAAGCCCTTCGATGTTTTCGTTGAAAACAACAAGCCGGGCGATGTGGTTAAAGGAAAAGTGGTAAACATGTTGGATTTCGGAGCTTTTGTTCGCTTGAATGAAGGTGTTGAAGGACTTATCCATGTTTCACAGATTTCTAACCACCATGTTGAAAAGCCCTCTGATGAGTTCAATATCGGTCAGGAAATTGAGTGCAAGATCCTTGAAATTGATACAGAACATCAGAGAATTGCTCTTTCAACCAGAGCCCTTCTTGAACCGGAGAAAAAGGAAGAAGGCAGGACAGCAGCTCAGGATCCCACAAGATATGAGCGTCCGGCAAAAGTTGAGCCTGAAGAGAAAAAAGAACGTCCTAAGAAGCAGGCTCCTAAACAGGCTAAGCTTGACTTCTCGACATCAGCAGATATAGGAACAAACCTGGGTGACTTGATTGCCGCTCAGTTGAACATAGTTGATGACCAGGCCGCTGAGGAAGTTCCTGCAGAGCCTGTAGCTGAGGTTGAAGAAGTTGAAGTAGAAGAAGCTGATGAAAAAGATGAGGCTTCCCGGGAATAAGTCTAAAGTATCTATATAATTGAAACTATAAGAGGGAGCATTCAAATGCTCTCTCTTTTTATTCTATTAAGTGGGGAACTATGAAAAAATATTTTATTATTACCCATGGCTGCCAGATGAACGAACACGATTCCGAGAGGATAGCCGGAATTTTGGAGAGCCTGGGCTATCTGGAATCCGACAGCCTGGAAGATGCCGATTTTGTTCTTTTCAACACCTGTTTGGTTAGGGAGAATGCGGAGTTAAAGGTCTTCGGCCAGGTCGGGGCTTTAAAGAAATGGAAAGAGGAAAATCCTGAAAATATCCTGGCTGTTTCCGGTTGCATGATGCAGACGGGACCCGCCAAAGATACTATAAAAGAAAAATTTCCCCAGGTTGACCTGGTCTTCGGCACGGCCAATATAAATAAGCTGCCAATACTCCTGGACAGACTGAAGCAGGGGGAAAGAGTCTTTGATACGGACACCTATGATTTGGTGGATAAAAAAGACAGCAAGTTTACCAGGCGTAACGGTTATTCAGCCTATGTAAATATCATGACGGGCTGTAACAATTTCTGCTCTTATTGCATCGTTCCATATGCCAGGGGAAGGGAGGCTAGCAGAAAGCCTGAAGAAGTTTATAATGAAGTAGTAGGATTGGCTGCAGACGGATTTAAAGAAATAACCCTTTTGGGCCAGAATGTAAATTCTTATGGTGCAGGATACGACTATGATTTCCCATCTCTACTCAGGAGATTATGTAGAGTTGAGGGAATAGAGAGGATTCGCTTTATGTCCTCACATCCCAAGGACCTGTCATATGAACTTATAAAAGTTATAGCTGAGGAACCTAAAATTGAGAGACATTTCCACCTGCCTCTCCAATCCGGATCTGACAAGATTCTCAAGGAGATGAACAGGAAATATGACACCGAGAAATTTAGGACCTTGGTCCATAGGCTAAGGGCGGCCGTGCCTTCAATAAGTATTACAACAGACATTATTGTTGGCTTTCCCGGAGAAAGTGAGGATGACCACCTTGAAAGTCTCGAATTCTGTAAAGAGATGGACTTTGACAATGCTTTTACATTTATATATTCACCAAGACCAGGGACAAGGGCTGCAATAAGGGAAGACCAGGTGGATAAGGATGTCAAGAGCCGCAGGTATCAGGAGCTCACCGACCTCCTTTATCCAATATTTAACCGCAAGAATAAAGAAATGTTAGGTATGACTGTGGATGTCCTGTTTGAAACCGTTTCAAAGAACGATCCTGAAAAAATCTCAGGAAGGGACTCCGGATACAGACTTATACATGTAAAAGGGAATCAAGACCTTATCGGTCAAATTAAAAGAGTTAAAATCGTTGATTCCAATTCCTTCGCCTTGATAGGGGAACTAATCTGATTATTTATCGATAATTTTTATGAAAGGAGGCAAAATTGTATATTAAAGACATTGATATTGACAGCTTGTCGCCAATGATGCAGCACTATGTTTCAATTAAAAAGACCTACCCCGAATGCATTATTATGTATAGGTTGGGAGACTTTTACGAAATGTTTTTTGAAGATGCAATAGATGCCTCCAGGATATTGGAATTAGCCCTTACCGGAAAGTCATGCGGATTGGAAGAAAGAGCTCCAATGTGCGGTGTCCCATATCATTCAGTCTCAAACTATATTTCAAAGCTTGTAGAAAGTGGTAGAAAAGTAGCTATAGTTGAGCAGATGGAAGACCCGAAAGAGGCCCAAGGCCTTGTTAAAAGGGCTGTTACAAGGATCATAACGCCTGGAACGCTTACGGAAATATCAGGTCTTGATAAGAAAAAAAATAACTATTTATTGGCTTTATACTTACATAATGATTTTTGCGGTCTGTGCTATGGGGATATTTCTACAGGCGAGTTAAATTGTGGAGAACTTTCATTTACTCCAACAAATATGGTGCTTAACGTAATCAATAACATATCGGCCATTGACCCCTCAGAGATCCTTATTCTTAATGATGATGATAATTCCGACCAAACCAAGAAACTTGTTGAAAGCCTCAATGCTTCAGGCTTCTTTTTAAGCTATATGAACATTGACAGCAAGGATGCCCTTTCAGCCTTAAAAAATATTGAAAGGCACCTTGGTCCTGCAGTTAGAAACAAGATGAAGAGCAAGTTGGTTTCAGCTATTGCGGCATCTGCCTTATTAGACTATGTTTATGCATTTCAGGAGGAAGAGCTAAGCCACCTCAGGAATTTTAACTTGGTTGATTTTGAAGATTACATGAAAGTAAATGCAACAACCAGGAAAAATCTTGAACTCCAGTACAGCCTCTATAACCATGAAAAGCGGGGGAGCCTATACTGGGCAATGGATAGGACAAAGACCAGCATGGGGGCTCGCATGCTCCACAGTTGGATTGACAGGCCCTTGTTAGATCCCGTAAAAATTAATGACAGGTTGGACCTGGTTGAGGAGCTCAAGAACTCATTAACTGTCAGAATCCCCTTAAGAGAGTGCATTGGAAGGATATATGACCTGGAGAGACTGCTTGGGAAATTCTCATTCAATAGGGGAAACGCAAAGGACCTTCTGGCCCTTTCTCTTTCCTTGGAGCCTCTTCCTGAAATTAAAGATCTGCTCTTGTCTGCAGGTGGGAAATTGGCGGCCTTGGCCAAGAAAATCGACACCCTATCCGACATTAAAGAGCTGATAGAAAGGGCTATTGTTGAGGATCCGCCATTAACGATTACTGACGGGGGCCTGATTAAACAGGGTTTCAACCCGGACCTGGATGCCCTCAGATCTTCAAGCGATAACGCATTGAAGGCCCTTGGCGGCTATGAGCAGGAAGAGAAGGAAAAAACCGGGATTTCCAATTTGAGGATTATCTATAGAAAAAATGCAGGATATTTTATAGAGGTAACGAAGTCCAACTATGACAAGGTCCCTGATTATTATCGAAGAAAACAGACCTTAAAAAATGCTGAAAGATTTACCACTGATTTTCTTGACCACCAGGCCGGAAAGATCATGGGTGATGAACAGGCCATAAATAACGAAGAATATAGGATATTCCAGGCAATAAGGCAGTATATTTCAGATAGGGCAATTAGGATCCAGGACCTTGCCCATATATTGGGAAGGCTTGATGTATTGGCATCATTTGCTCAGTCGGCGGCAGATGAAAATTATTGCAGACCCAACTTCCACGATCGAGACGAGATTTCTATCAAGGGAGGCCGCCACCCGGTTGTTGAACTGATGCAAAATGTGGACTTTATACCGAACGACCTGGAAATAGGTGAGAAAAATAACCGGATACAAATCATCACAGGTCCTAACATGGCCGGAAAATCGACATATATGAGGCAAAATGCTCTCATAATAATAATGGCCCATATGGGTTCATTTGTCCCTGCTAAGACCTGCAGCTTGTCAATATGCGACCGGGTTTTTACAAGGATAGGTGCAAGTGACTACCTGGCAGGAGGTCAGTCCACTTTTATGGTCGAGATGGAGGAAATGGCTGAGATTCTGGATAATGCCGGAGAAAACAGCTTTTTGGTTCTTGATGAGGTCGGTAGGGGGACATCCACCAATGACGGAATGTCCATAGCTTATGCAATTCTTGAGTATCTCTCGAATAAATTAAAGGCCAAGACCCTCTTCGCAACTCATTACCACGAGCTCACCTTATTGGCTGATCAGGATAATCCCATTGTCAACATGAAGATGGATATAAAAGAAAAAAACGGGAAGCTCCTATTCTTAAGAAAAATTGTCAAGGGGAAGGCTGACAAGTCCTATGGAATTGAAGTTGCAAAACTTTCCGGCCTTAAACCGTCAATACTTGACCGGGCATCCTTTATCTTAAACAACATACACGACTTGAATGACTTGGCTGTGATAGCTGAAAATACCGAGCAAAGAAGCTTTACAGACTATAGGATTTCAAGGTTTTTGGACGATTTAAAGGAGATAGATATAAATCAACTGTCTCCATTTCAAGCGATTATAAAGCTAAATGAAATTGTAGACCGGGCAAAAAAGCTCGATGAGACGGACGATCAGGAACAGGCTTAATTATTTTGAGAGGAAGGCATTATGATCCATCTATTGGATGAGAATACAATTGAGAAAATTGCTGCAGGTGAGGTTATTGAAAGGCCGGTTTCTGTAGTCAAGGAGCTCATCGAGAACTCCATAGATGCAGGTGCCGAAAACATTTCACTTGAAATTATTGATGGGGGTAAGCAGTCCATAATTGTAACAGATGACGGATGGGGCATTGAAAAAGAAGACCTTGACCTGGCATTTACAAGACATGCAACATCTAAAATTCTGGATTTTTCCGACCTATTTAAGATAAAATCCATGGGATTCAGGGGCGAGGCCTTGGCTTCCATTGCAGCCTGTTCCAGACTGACAGCCAGGAGCAGGACAAAGAATATGGGTGAAGGGATTGAGCTTGTCTTTGAAGGTGGGCGTAAGGTTTCACAAATGCCGGTTGTTATGTCGGTCGGGACCCAGATGAAGGTTGAGGACCTCTTCGTTAACCTTCCCGTAAGGCGTAAGTTTCTGTCTTCAGGATCTGCCGAGGGCAGCAGGATCAGCAAACTAATGTATAATCTGGCTGTCGGCAATCCCGGAATTTCTTTTAGATATACAAGAGAAGGAAAGAGGATTTTTCAGACATCAGGCAATGCTGATCCCAAAGAGAACCTTTTGCTTTTATTCGGATCCTCGTATTACGACTCTATCCTGCAGATTGAAGGAGAGAGCAATAATTACAAGATAAGAGGTATGGTTTCAAACAACACATATTACAGAGGCAACCGTCAAATGCAACATATATTCTTAAACGGCCGCCTTGTAGAGGACGATCAAATTAGGGATAGGATAGAAGAATGCTACAAGTCCATCATACCGAACGGACGCTATCCAGCCTTCCAACTATTTATAGAGACCGACCCTGCCAATCTGGATATTAATATCCATCCCAATAAAAAGAAGGTCTCATATTTCGGAGCCGGTGAGTTGCTCGATCTCATAAGTTATGAAATCGATAGAAAACTTTATGAATCCTCGGCTATCCCGGGTGAAAAGAACATGGAAAAGAGGCCCGGACTGCTTATGGACCTTACTTCTGAAGATAGTTATAAGGAAATTCTTGATACTTATTCCAAGCCTGTTCAGGTAGAGGATAAAAAGCCTCAACCCTTTATATTGAATAATTTAGAGCCGGATTCCTCATCTGACCGATCAAATTATGAAGAGTATGATGATAACGGGACATTCGAATATGAAGATTTCGGAAGTCGGTACCTGGAATCAATAAAAGAGGAAGACCCCTTAAGCATAAATGAATTGGGAGCAAGAGGCCTCCTGCCCGATTATGAAAGTCTGAATTTTATAGGAATTGTATTTAAAACCTATATTATTTTTGAAGATATAAAAGAGGACAGACTTCTGATCTTTGACCAACATGCAGCCCATGAAAGGGTCAACTATGAAAGATTTTTGAAGAAGCTAAAGAGCTCCACTTCGGTCAGTCAAAAACTCCTGGATAAGGAAAGGATCTTGTTGGATGACATGAGCCTTGATAAGTTTGAATCAAGAGAAAGCATGTTGAAGAAACTCGGATTTACTTTTCTAATAGAAAAGAACGAAGATGTCTATATAACCGGAGTTCCTGCCGGTTTCTCATCCGGTGAGTATATGCAAATTCTGTACGATATTTTGGATATAAACATGGACAACAAAGACGTTTTCTCCTTGGACAGGTTTATGGAAGCTTGTGCAATGAAGGCTTGTAAGGCTTCTGTAAAGCAAGGTGATAAGCTTAATATAAATGAGGTCAGGGCGCTGTATAATAGCCTCAAAGAATGCCAATACCCCCTCAGCTGTCCTCATGGAAGGCCAACTTTTATTTTCACCGGAAAAAGAGACCTTGAAAACAGGTTTATGAGGAACAAGTAATTGAGGTGCATATCAATGGATGCGTCTAAATTGAGGCAAAAACCGGTAAAACTCATATTTTTAACAGGCCCGACCGGGGTCGGCAAAAGCAGCTTGTCCCTTAAAATAGCACAAGCCATAGGTGCAGAAATAATCTCTATGGACTCAATGCAGATTTATAGGGGTATGGACATAGGAACTGATAAGCTAAAAATAGACGATAGGATGGGCATAGACCACCATATGATTGATATTGTGGATCCGGGCCGGCGCTTTACTTCTGAAGATTACCAGCAATTGGCATACAAGAAGATAGGGGAAATAGTTGAAAGGGGCCATGTACCAATGTTTGTTGGAGGGACCGGCCTTTATTTAGATGCGGTAATTCACGATTTTCAATTTGCGACTATTAATATAAGCCCGAAACTTAGAAATGAGCTTAACGCAGCCTATGAGAATGACGGGGGAAGGAGCCTCTACGATAAGCTCAGAAAAGTTGACCCGGAGGCATATGAAAATATTCATCTGTCCGAAAGGAAGAAAATAGTCAGGGCCCTGGAAGTATATTATAGCTTAGGCAAAACCATGTCATCACTTAAGAATGAACAGGCAACAAGTCCTTTGTGGGACCCCATAATTTTTATCCTCGATGATGATAGGGAAATACTCTATGAAAAAATAAATCTCAGGGTTGATCAGATGATGGATATGGGTTTGGAAACTGAAAACATGAACCTTTATGACCACTTTAAGAACCATAAAAGCCAAGCTTTTCAGGCTATAGGCTACAGGGAATTTTATTGGTATTTTAGAGGTTTAATAAATAAAGATGAGTTGGTTGGGCTGATTAAAAGGTTTTCCAGGAATTATGCAAAACGTCAACAGACCTGGTTTAAAAGGTATGACAAGGCATATAGGTACTCAAAATCCCAAATGACTGAAGGGGAAATCCTGGAAGACATACTTAATAAGATTGATGCTTTTTTTAATAAAAATGATAATTAAGGAGCTTTAAATGGATAAGGATCTCTCAAATTTATATAGAGAAGCTTTTGACATACCGGAGAAAATTTTTATCGAGGTTAATGAGGCGGAGAAAAGACTTAAAGACAGGTTTGATAAGCTCGATGAGATTAAGAATTTCAACCAATTAAAGGTTTTAAAGGCTTTTCAGGACCATAGGATATCCCAATCCGACTTTTTTTCAGCAACCGGTTACGGTTATGGGGACCGGGGTAGGGAGAAGACTGAGGACGTATTCAGAGATACCTTTAAAGCTCAAGACTGCATTGTAAGGCCTTCAATAGCCTCAGGCACCCATGCTCTTTCCGTCATATTATTTGCCCTATTAGAAAAAGGGGATACCATGCTTGCAGCAGGTGGACACCCCTATGACACATTAAAGCAGGTTATAGGAATTGATGGTGATGAGCCCGGCAACTTGTTAAGCAAAGGGGTCGGATATCAACACATTGACCTTTTAAATAACGGCCAAATTGATTATGAAAAGCTTGATAAGGCTCTTGAAAAGAAATTCAAGCTTGTTGAATTGCAAAGATCTACCGGTTACTCCAACAGAAGGGCCTTTACAACTTCTGAATTAAAAGAAGCAATTGATTTTATACATGAACGTAAACCTGAAACTATTGTCATGGTTGATAATTGCTATGGTGAATTTACTGAAAAGCAGGAGCCGACAGAGCTGGGGGCTGATATTATGGCCGGTTCCCTTATAAAAAATCCGGGCGGCGGAATAGCCCTGTCCGGGGGTTATATAGCCGGAAGAAAAGACCTCATTGAACTTTGCATTAACCACTTAACGGCACCGGGGCTTGGAAAGGATACTGGCCTAACCTTCGGAACAACCAGAAATACATTACAAGGCTTTTTCCTTGCGCCGCACATAACAATGGAAGCCCTTAAAGGAGCTATCCTCTTTGCGGCAGTTTATGAAAACAGGTCCTATGTATGCATGCCCGGATTGGCCGATCCAAGAAGCGACATTATCCAGTCTATTGAGTTAAATGATCCCGATAAGCTGGTTTCCTTTGTAAGGTCAATACAAAGAGCAGCAAGCGTCGGTTCCGACGTGGTCCCTTATCCGTGGGATATGCCCGGCTATAAAGATCAGGTTATTATGGCGTCAGGCGGTTTTGTTGACGGATCTTCCATCGAAGTAAGCTGTGATGGACCGATGAGGCCTCCATATACCGCCTACTATCAAGGCGGTCTGGTTTATGACCAGGCTAAGCTGGCCTGCATGATAAGCCTTAAAGCCTTGGAGGATCTAAAATAAACATAAATTAAAAAATAAATTTTTCTAATGAAGACTTGACCCGGAACATATGTTCGTATATACTTTAATTAGATCGAACAAATGTTCTAAAGGAGTGTTCATTATGAAAGACTTGGTAATTGTAAATAAAAATAGATTTAAGGTTTTCGTATTATCCATGCTGATTTTGTCTGCTTCTTTTTTCACCCTTTGCTTTGGACTTTTTGAATCGTATAAGGCTTATGGGGCGGAAGAGAATCAGAATATTGAATATACTGTAAGAAAAGGTGACACCGTCTGGATGCTTGCAAAGAATCGTGCAGACATGGAAAATAGGGATGTCAGGGACCTTGTAAGGGAAATATACATTCTTAATAACTTAGAAGGAAGCACTATAAAGCCCGGACAAACCATTTTGATACCAAAATTCTAATAATACATGCACAATAAGCTCAAATTAAAAAGTCGACCCGGCATTCAGCTTGGTCGACTTTTTTAGTGCGGGTGAGAGGATTTGAACCTCCACGAGATTGCTCCCACTAGTCCCTGAAACTAGCGCGTCTGCCGTTCCGCCACACCCGCATATGAATATGACGAGTTTCCATTAATTGAACAAGGCTTATTATAACCAATAGTACGTTCTATTTCAAGCACTCATGTTATAATATTCGCGGAGGTTTTTATGGAATCTTTACAAGTTGAAAACAGAAATAAAATTACTCAAGCTACGGAAATTCCAACACTTAGTGATGAGAACAAGACTATCATGGACCTGGCCCTCTTAGCAGGCAGCATACTGACTGAAAGCGGGGCTGAGACATATAGGATAGAGGATACTGTTGAAAGAATCATGTCCCTATCCGGTACGGATAATTTTGAAACCATTTCATATTTAACTTCCTTGCTTATAACTCTAACAGACGAATGCGGAAACAACTATACGGCTGTTAAAAGAATTAAAAAGCACACCATAGACCTTTATAATATAAAGCTTGTAAATGAAATTTCCAGAGAATTGCTTGACCATAAAATTGGATATCAGGAGGCTGAAAGCAAGCTTTTAAACTTAAGCAAAAAGAAAAAGGATATGTCCACCAATATCATTTTCAGGGTGCTTATGAGCATGGGTTTTACTATGATGGTTGGCGGACACAGCTTGGAGATCTTGTTTTCCGGACTTGCTGCGGCAAGTATGCTTCCTACTTTAAGATTATTGCCTAAGAGAGCAATGGGAGGGGATTTCATCCCTCAATTTATGCAGAGCTTTATAGCCTCCTTGGTTCTGGCTGCCTTTGCAAGACTTATTCCGTCTATAAATATGGACGCCATGATAATGGGGACCTTGATAAGCTTATTTCCCGGAAACACACTTACTAACGGTATAAGAGATACCTTAAAGGGTGACTACCTTACAGGTGCAGGTAACCTATTGTCGGCATTGGCCTCTGCTTTAGCCATGGCTTTCGGAACAGGTATGGCACTTCTTTTCACGGGAGGGGTATATTTATGACCGATTTTATCAGCTTACAGGAATTGACAAGCTATTTTATAATGTCTATCGGAGCCGTTATAGGAAGCTTTGCCATATCGGTTTTCATGAACAATAATTATAAAATATCTATGTATAACGGTATTTTCGGAGGACTTAGCTGGTTTGTCTACCTGTGCATTGAAAAAAGGGCAGGGATCTTTGCTTCGGTTTTTGCCGGTTCTTTTTTAGTCGCCCTGTGCGCTCAAATTTGGTCGCGAAGACTGAAATGCCCCGTTACTTTATTTTTAATACCGGCATTGACCCCACTGGTTCCGGGAAAGCCCCTTTACAGGTTTGTTCATGCTTTTATTTCAGGACACTCTTCAGAAGCGGGGAATTTTGCCGCCAATGCCTTCTTAATGGCTTGGGCAATCGCACTTGGAATTATTCTTGTAGAGGCGTTTTATGCTATGATTAAAGGCGTAAATATTAAATTATTAAAGAGAGACATACATTAAACTTAATTGAAATTACAAGGAGGATACAAATGACAGAGTTCAGGTATGATACCCAGTTATTAATTGAAGGTGAAAACCTAAATGAAGAAAATATCAACTCATATATAAGAGAGCATTTTGAGGGGGACTGCCTCCTTTCTGTAGGGGACAGCAGCCTTATTAAGATTCACTTCCACACCAATAAGCCTTGGGAAGTCTTGGAATACTGTGCAAGCCTTGGCGAAATTTTTGACATAGTTGTTGAAGACATGGATAGGCAGTCAAGGGGCCTTAAGGGCTAAATTAGATAATTAAAGGGCGGGATCTTATCCCCGCCCTTCTTCTTTTTCTTCAATTTCACTTATATCTATACCGGCCAAGGGGTTCTTTTTAACCGCCTTCCTGGCCATATCATCTTCCACGTGTGTATATATCTGAGTTGTGCCGACTGAAGCATGGCCTAATATTCTCTGAAGTGTTCTGATATCAACACCCTCCTTATACATAAGCGTTGCAGCCGTGTGCCTTAGCTTATGAGTAGAATATCTCGAAGTGTCGAATCCCGCTTCCCTGAGGAGTCTATCGATCCTGTGTTGGACAGCCCTCTGTGAAATCCTTTTTTTACCTGAGGAAAGAAAAAGGGCATCACTGTTAACACGGGGTCTAACCTTAAGATAATTGTTAATGGCTTCAAGGCAGGATTCAGTAATGTAGATGATTCTCTCCTTATTTCCCTTGCCAATTACCCTGAAATGATCTTCTTGAATTGAACTGAGATTAAGAGAACAGAGCTCACTGAGCCTCATGCCTGTAGTTAGAAAAGTTACCAACATAGCCATGTCCCTGAATTTAAAGAAGCGATTTTCCTGGCGAGCTGCTGTCTCTATTAATTTAAACGCTTCGTTTAAGGTAAGATAAACTGGCTGCCTTTGCTTTCTTTTGGGTGTGATAAGCTTGTCGGTGGGGTTCTTTTCAAAAACCTCATCAACATTAACTAAATAGTTAAAAAGAGATTTAAGAGATGAAGTTCTCCTGGCCCTGCGATTTGAGGATTCCGTACGTCCGTCTTCAGAATAGGCCAGATAGGCTTGGAGGTCGTGAATATCGCACTTTTCCAGTTCACTTGCTTCCATATCATGAATGGGTATTTCTTTAATCTCAGTTTTGTAGTAGCGCTGCCTGGCACGTCTCTTTCTAAAAAACTTCAAAAAGAAGACAATATCATAGGAGTACTCTTTGACTGTAGAGCCTGCCAAGCTCCTAACAGTTGTAAGATAATTCACATAATCTATTAAAAAGAGGGGATAATCTAAATTCATAATTCCTTCTTCCTTTCATACATACTGATTTTATCATATTTGTTTAAGAAGGATTCTTTGTATATAATAAATTAGAAATGCATTGAAAACATGGAGATTCACATCATTCGAACATGCAAGACATGGAAAATGATTATTAAAATTTTATGGAGGAAAATTTCAAAATGGGCAAGGACGTCAAAGATATAGCCGAGAAGGCCAATAAACTTACAAAAGACTTTATGGTTTCAATAGGGAAGTCGGTAATAGGAAAACAGGAGACCTTAAGCAAAATGCTTGTATGTCTTCTGGCGGGCGGTCATGTCCTTCTTGAGGATGTTCCCGGAATTGGTAAGACCACACTTGCCAGAGCTTTGACTGAAGCCGTGGATTTGAAATTTAGAAGGATTCAGTTCACGCCTGACCTCATGCCTTCTGATGTTACCGGATTCAATATGTATAATCCCAAAACTAATAATTTTGAGTTTAAAGAGGGGGCTATAAATACCCAGATCCTCCTTGCAGATGAAATTAACAGGTCCTCACCAAGGACCCAGTCCGCTCTTTTGGAGGCCATGGAGGAAGAGCAGGTTACAGTTGAGGGCAAAACCTACAAGTTGCCCCAGCCATTTATGGTAATGGCAACTCAAAACCCTGTTGAGCACGTCGGAACCTACCCATTACCGGAGGCTCAGATGGACAGGTTTATGATGAGGTTGACCCTGGGCTATCCTAATATGGAGGAAGAGAAGCTCATGTTGGACAAGGATGCATTAAAAGAAATGGCCAAGTCTATAGTGACAGTTGCTGACGATGAATTAATATTGGAAATTCGTTCGGCCGTTGATGATGTAAAGTGCTCGGATGAGGTCAAAGACTACCTTTTAAATATCTGTAGAAAAACCAGGGACAATGAGTGGGTTGAACTTGGAGCCAGCCCGAGAGCTTCCAGGATGCTCCTCCTTGCCTCATCAGCCTTAGCTCTGATGCAGGGAAGAGACTATGTCATACCTGATGATATTCAAAAGCTTGCCAAGGATATCCTTGTACACAGAATTATTATGAAGCCCCAGGCCAGGGGACAAAACCTGGATGCCGGAATGGTAATAGATGAAATCATTAGAGAGACGGTGGCCCCCAGATGAGGTTAATAAAAAGGATAAAAGCTCGATTTGTTTTTTGGGCCATAGGACTCCTTATCCTTTTTCTGCTGGCCAATACAAAATTGAGACCCTTTCCCCACATAATCATTATTTTCTGGGGTCTTCTTCCTTTGCTTTCTATTATTTTCAGCAAGCTGTCGGACAGAAAGCTTAAGGCCAGATTGACAATTAATCCGGGAATTCTCAACATAGATGAAAAGGGTCAGTGGATTTGTGAGCTTAAAAATGAATCCCATCTTATGGCTTTTTTCCTGCGTTTTCCTGATCTTTTTACTGACGAGAAGAAGAAAAAGCTGCTTGAACTCATGTTACAACCTCAGGAAGAAAAAAAGCTTGTACTTTCTTTTACTCTTCCTCATGTAGGTTCCTATACATTAAAAACGAGAGAGCCTATTTATGAAGATTTACTTGGCTTTATAAGGCTTAATTTTGATGATAGCCAGATCAGCCATATGGTCAACTGCTATCTTTTACCATCTGAGAACATTGACAAGCCTATGACTTTCACAAGTGTTTTTGATGAACTTGGCAGGCCTGTACCAAGAAAAAACCTGACTTCAGTAAGTGATGAGGTTTATTCAATAGATCCTATGGAACGTGGTGAGTCCTTTTCCCATGTACACTGGAAGTTATCCGCAAGAATGCAGGAGTGGATGGTTAAGCACTATTCTGACTATGACCAGGAGCCCGCAAGGATTATTATACATACCGCCCCGAGCAAAAATCCATCAGTGTATTTTACGCTTGAAGGAGAAAATAAGCTTGAGCCGGAAGACGAGAAGCTCTTGGATGAGAGGGATTTTTTCCTAAATTATATTTGTTCACTTGCAGCAACCTTTCTGGACAAGGATAAGAGCCTGCATCTTGCCGACTGTAGGTCCCAATATAAGCCGTTTAGAGGCTATGGAGATATGGAGGGCCTGAAGCTCTATTTAGCTAACATACCGTTTGATACCGGAGATTTCCATTGGAAAATGGAGTCTTTCGGCGACAAACCTCAACTTGTTTTTATACAGAAATTCGGCCAATCAGAACTTGGCAACCTTATTCATTTTGCCGAACTTGGAATATATTTTATTTGCTTCAGTTTCAAATCAATGAACAATTCTGAAATGATTGAAAGGGTTGAAAAGTCAATAATATCTTGTATTTGGCTGGATGAAGGAGGAATGGAGTGAAGAAGATCAATAAATTTGAATTCATGCGAAACCTGCAAGCCTGGCTGACTTCTTCCTTGTTTGCCTTCTGCCTTTTTTATTTTGTAATGCTATATCTTGGAGAAGGTGGACTCCTTCCTTGGCAGACCTTTGTTTCAATATCTGCAGTTTGCCTTGTTTTGGGAATTATTATGTCCATATGGCAAGTCAGCGTAGGACTTATTTTGATTATAATAGTGTCCCTGCTTATCCAGATTTTTATGGGTTTTGATTTTTCAATACCCTTTATTTCAGCGGGTTTCTGGAAAAATATCGGCACCCGGATAGTGGAGGCTGCAAACTATTTACTATATTTTTCAGGTCCGAAAGAATCTGTAAGACCTGAGAATTTTCTTATGATAATGACAGTTACGGTAAGTTTGCTGGCAGTCCTTACTCATTGGATACTCCCGGTACCCCTCCTAAATTTGATCTTTTTGATCGGACCCCTGTTTTTCTGCAGGGACCTTGCAAATAATAAATTTTGGATCTTCTACCTACTGGCAGGGCTTTTTTGCGTTTATGCTTCTTATGCCTACCGTCAGGATCCTGAAAACAGGGACCAAAGGCCGCCAATAAGCTTCGGACTCATTTTGATCTGCCTTACATTCTTATTGCAGTCAATCATACCGCCGGACTTCTTCTTCTTTGAAGACCTGTCGAAAAGACTCAATAATATACATCCCATGGAGGGTGGGGAAGTTGAAAGCTTCTCTCTTAAGGAACTCGGCTTCTATCCGCAAAAAAATCTAAAGGTGGGAGGGCCGGCAAAGCCAAGCCAAGCTACTTATTTGTCGGTATTAGCCCCATCATATTCTTTTTATTTGCGTGGAAGCGCCTATGACAGCTTTGATGGAAATTCATGGTCAAAAAAAGGTAAGGAAAAACTTCTGACCTTTGACTGGGATGAGAACTATTTTGACAATTTTTCCAGCCCCAAGTCTAAAATATTTTGGTTCCCAAATGCAGAAAACAGGGATAAGGCCTTGAACCAAAGTTTGTTTATGCCAAGCATATATATGATAAAAACGGCAAAAGACAATTTAAATGTATTCCATTCCGGAAAACCAGCCCTGCTTTCACAGCTTTCAAAAGCCGGAGATCCCATTCATGATACCAACAGTCTAAAACAGGCCATGGTAGATACAAATTCTACTTCCAATTTCTTCTACAGCACCGGCGGTTCAATTATTAGTGCTACAAATTACCGGAAAAACGGTGTAGCCTTGCTTGACCATGTCATACCTACAGGAAATGTTTTGAGCGGCCAAGCTTTTGACCTATATCCGGTTGATAGGGAAGAAGGGGAGAGGAAGTACGCCGACATTGTTAAAGAGAAGGACCCCGGCCTTTATGAGATTGTCTATGAATCCGATTTGGATATAAAAAGCCTTATAAGAAAAATGAGGGAGCATTTTGAATCTGATTACCAATACTATTTGGAATGTCCTGAGATCCCTGAAAAGGAAGACTTCATTGACAACTTTTTAACGAACAGAAAAGGCTATTGCGTTTATTTTGCATCTGCATACAGCATTCTTTTGAATGATATTGGATATAAGACCCGCTATGTCGAAGGCTTTTTGCTGCCACAAGTAAATCAATCAGGCCCGGCATCAGACTCCGATCAGTCCGGAAAAAGTTCAGACGTTCTTGAAATTAATCAGGAAACTAAAAATGTTCTTTCCTTAAATAATGAATTGTATGAAAGAAATCTTAACGGTTTCCAAGCCCATGCCTGGATTGAAATTTATAGTAAAGATGCTAATTGGTTACCTGTTGAGACAACCCCTTCAAGCCATATAAGTTTGATGGCGGGATTTGAGAGTCCTAATAATCCTGATGAAAGCGATGACAGGCCTGAAGACAGTTCCGACCTTCCGAATGAAAGTTCTGATGATTTGGCTGAAAGTTCGTCTTCTGATACGCCCATAGACGAATCAAATGATGATGAGACATCCAATGATGCCAATAATGATGATAAATCGCTTAAAACGCCTTTGAGCGCCTTATATGAGAATTTGTGGCTTATACTGTTCTCAGCAGCTATAATTTTGATCGTAATAAGCACTTATGACAGGATAAAGATGTCAAGATGGGCGGATAGACAAAATCCTGCCAAGTTACTAAGTAAAAAAGTTACTAACGATGTCGTATTCCGGAGACTATATAGTGAGCTGATGAGGTTGGCCAAATTGGACGGATTAACGTTTCGAGCCAAGGACACCGTATATACGAGCTTGATGAAAATCATGGATCATTATAGTTATAAGTCGGAAGAAGTTGAAGATAAACCGAAACTGATAAGATCTATGGAGGCTATACGATATGGGCAGGAAGATATAGATCCTGAATTCTTAATTGAACTTCATAAACTGTATCTTAAAGCTTCATCAAAGAGAAGGGCTGATTTAAGCAAGTTTAAATGGAGGCTCAAGGAAGTCTGGGCAACGCCGCTGAAACCCTGGTGAAAAAGCCCCGGTTTGTCACAAAATATGTATTTTGTGACATAAATTAGATTTGCAAATAAGGCAAGAAAAAAGTGAGCCTGTGCCCTACTTTTATCGGATATAAGAATTTTAGGAGGAATTATGGAAAATACAAATGTTAATGAAAGGTCAAATAATTTCATTCATCAAATAATTGATGAGGAACTTAAACCCGAAGGCCGTGTATACGGCAAAACAATTCATACGCGTTTTCCGCCTGAGCCTAACGGCTATTTACATATAGGTCATGCCAAAGCAATTTGCCTCGACTTCGGAACCGCGGAAAAATATGGCGGCCTGTGCAATTTGAGGATGGACGACACTAATCCTGTTAAAGAAGATGAAGAATATGTAAAACAGATTATGAAAGATATAAAGTGGTTGGGCTTCGACTGGGGCGACCGCTTCTACCATGCCAGCGACTACTTTGAGAAAATGTATGAGTGTGCCCTACTCTTAATAAATAAAGGGCTTGCCTATGTAGATGAACTCTGTCCTGAGGAGATCAGAGAATACCGTGGAACTTTGACTGAGCCCGGAAAAGAAAGTCCCTTCAGGGATAGGCCCATTGAAGAGAGCCTGGACCTGTTCAAAAGAATGAGGGCCGGAGAATTTGAAGACGGATCAAAGACCCTTAGAGCAAAAATTGATATGGCTTCAGGCAATATGAATATGAGGGACCCGGTAATTTATAGGATTTCCCACAATGCCCACCATAGGACCGGTACGGAGTGGCCAATCTATCCTATGTATGACTTTGCCCACCCTCTGGAAGATGCTTTTGAGAACATTACCCATTCCCTGTGCACAGTTGAGTTTGAAGACCATAGGCCGCTTTATAATTGGTTTGTAGATGCCTGCGAGCTTGAACATAAACCCAGGCAGATCGAATTTGCCAGACTCAACCTGACTTATACGGTTATGAGTAAGAGAAAACTCCGCTACCTGGTTGAAGAAGGTCTGGTTGACGGCTGGGATGACCCCCGCCTCCCTACCCTTTCCGGCATGAGGAGAAGGGGCTACTCCCCCTCAGCTATCAGAAACTTCATTGAAGCTATAGGGGTATCCAAGGTTGATTCTACCGTTGATCTTCAGTATCTCGAATATTTTGTCAGGGAGGACCTTAATGAAAATGCCCCAAGAGCTATGGCTATTCTGGACCCTGTAAAGCTGGTCCTGGACAATTATCCTGATGATAAGGAAGAGATATGTCAGATAAAGAACCATCCGAAGAATCCGGATATGGGAAGCCACGAGTGTCCTTTCGGAAAAGAGCTTTGGATTGAAAGGGATGATTTTATGATCGATCCACCAAAGAAATATTTCCGCTTATATCCGGGAAATGAAGTAAGACTTATGAATGCCTATGTGGTAAAATGCACTTCCTATGAGACTGATGAGAATGGGGAAATTACTGTTATTCATGCCGAATATGACCCGGATTCGAAGGGAGGAAATCCCGCTGATGGAAGAAAAATAAAGGGTACCATTCATTGGCTGCCCGTCAAAGAGGCTATTCCTTGCAAAATCAATCTCTTTAATCCCCTATTTACCGTGGAATACCCGGACCAGGACGAAAGAGACTATACGGAATTGATTAATCCCGATTCCAAGCAGGTTCTTGAAAATGCCTTCGTTGAACCTTGGATCGCGGACCAAACTGAGGAAGAAATCAGATTCCAATTTATGCGCAAGGGCTTCTTCATTAAAGATACAAAGTCCACAAAGGAAATTCCGGTTTATAACAGGATTGTGAGTTTAAGAGACAGCTACAACCCTTCTAATAACTGAAATTTATAGATATTAAACATATAGCTGAGGTGAATAATGAATACCCAAATATATAGAGGTAAAGATCGAATATTGCAGGCTGAGAATAAGGATAGGCTTTCTTGGAGCTTGGTTATTATTGTCCTAAGCTTCTTTTTGCCGATAATTCTTATGATGCCCGGCTTCTGTTATATGAAAATATTCCCTTTCGGTACAAATTCAACTATGGCTGTAGACCTGAGAAATCAGTATGCCGGATTCTATGAGGCTTTTCGAAGGATCTTCTCCTCGCCTGCCTCATTAAACTATAGTTGGATGAAGTCACTCGGCGGTGAGATGCTTGGCACCTTCTCTTATTATGTAATGGGGCCCGTTAATCTGATTTTGCTGGCCTTTTCCAGGTCAAACCTACCACTGGCAATTGAACTTGTTCAACTTATAAAATTGGGACTCTGCGGCTCATCAATGGCTATATTCCTGATTAATAAGGAAAAAGCCGGAGGTATTAAGGTGGTTCTTTTCTCGTGCCTTTTTGCCCTAAGCTCATTTGTAACCGCAAATTTACTAAACCATATGTGGCTGGATGTAATTTGGCTCCTCCCCATAGTTGTCCTATTTCTAGAAAGGATGATTGCGGGAAGAAGTCCCCTTCCATATGTGATTTCTTTAACATTGATGATTCTGTCCTGCTATTACATGGCTTTTATGGCCTGTATTTTCCTGTCCCTATACTGCATCTATGCTCTTGTTAGGGCTCCTAAGGAAGCAGGTTATACAAAGAAGGATTGGTTTAAGAACAGGATGATTGCCTTAGGGCGATTTATCGTTTATTCGGCTATTGCCGGAGGTATTTCCGCCTGTGTCCTCTCACCCGTCCTCTATTCCCTATCAATGAGCAAGAGGACTTATGCCGGCCACCTGTTCTTTAATTTTAAAAAGAATTTTGCAATTAAAGATATTTTTTCAAAAATGGTCCCGGCCGCCTACTCATATTCAGAGGTTTCATGGGGCCTGCCAAATATATTCTCGGGAACTGTTGTTTATATCCTCCTGGTATTCTTCTTTATGAACAGGAGTATAAAGATAAGGGAAAAAATTGTTTCCTTCTTTATAATCACCATATTTGTCCTGTCAATGTATTTTAAGCCCTTAAACCTTATGTGGCACGGCCTACAGGGGCCAAACTGGTATCCTTATAGATACTCCTGGCTCCTGAGCTTCTTTATTATTCTTTTGGCCTATAGAGCCTCTGTGCGACTTAAAAGTGTTCCGATTGTAGCTTGGTTTGTCTGCTTGCTGCTTTACGGGGCCATGTTGGCATATCTTGCTATGAACCTTGGAAAGTACCATGAATATCTCAGAAAATGGCACATATTGGCCGGCGGCACACTAATTTGTCTCCTCCTGGCCCTACTTATGGCTCAGAAAAAGGTTAATTTTTCGGGCAGAGGCAAGTATCTTGCCATTATTTCTCTTATAAGCCTGCTTGAGATATCTACAGATGCCGCTTTCCATACAGGCGTCTTCAATTATGAAAACATAAATGCCTATAAACTATATTACAAAATTTGCATGGAAGCCTTGGAAGATATAAGACCCGGTAAAGATGAGTTCTGGAGGATCTCAAAGAGTTTTAAACACGACAATAATGATCCTATGAGGTTCAATTATCCCGGCATAAGCCACTTCAATTCCCATCTTGACAGAACTAATAACAAGCTACTGTCAGCCCTTGGATTTGCGTCCGCCCAAAGCTCCGTTGCAGGTGATAACTCTACAAAATTCACAGACTCTTTCTTAGGGGTCAGGTATTTTTTGGAGAGTAAGGATAATAGTTTGCTTGATGAAACCGGAACGTGTTTAGCTGAAAATACGGTTATAAGGCCTGATATAAAAGACATGGATAAGGTCGGAGAAACAGACTATGTGAATAAATATGAGGTGTCAAAGCCCCTTTCTCTTGGACATATGGTGCAAACAGGCATAAACAAATTTAAGTTCGGTAGGAAAAATCCTATAGACAGCCAGGATATGTTGGCCAATTTAATGGATGGGAATTTAGGAAACATAAACTATTTTTCCAGGGAAGCCATCCATTTAAAAACCGTTAACAATATGACCAATAAGGCTAAGAGTACAAGGGTTGAACACTATAGCAAGGTCGATAAAAATAAAGAGGCCTCTTTGGTATATGATTTCACAACTTATATAGGGGCTTCATATTATCTAACCGTCTCAAATACCTTAAATAGTGACAATTCAGAGCTATTCTTGGACGGCAAAAAGATCAAAAATACCAGAAAAAGCTTTAATGAATTTTCTCAAGTATATAATGTAGCCGCAGCAGATGACGGCAACTTACAGCATACACTGGAGGTAAAACTTAAAAATAAGGACGGCTTTGATATAAACAATATCTCACTTTTCAGATTTAATGAAGAGGCTTGGGACCAGGTTTTAAATTATCAAATGCTCCACGGTCTTAAAGTTGAAAGTATGGGTTCCACATATATTTCCGGAACAGTCGCCGTTGATCAGGACAGCCCCTACCTCCTCCTCACAGTTCCCTATGATGACGGGTGGAGGCTTTGGGTAGATGGACAGGCCAAGAACTATGAAAAGGCCTTGGACAGCCTGATCATGGTCAAACTGCCTCAGGGTCAACACAGGATAGAGATGTCCTACCAGGTCCCCTATCTCCTTCCCGGTGTGATCACTTCAATCCTTTCACTTATAGTCCTATTGGTTTGCAATATGGTCTATATTAGAAAATCAAAATATAAGATGAAGATTGTCGGCCGAGGGCGTCTGACATATCAAGACCTATACGATGCCGGTGAAGGTCGAATTAAGAACCTTGGTGAATTTGATGAAGCTTAAGTATATCAATTTCATAAGCATTATAATGCGTTTAACAATAAGGATACTGGCGATTTTTCTGCTTGTATCTTTATTTAGGGGTGGGACCTCATTTTTAGAGCTATGTCTCTTGATGATTATTATCCCGTCAGCTATCCTGGACTATAATTTGAGGCGCTGTCCGAAATGCGGAAATCACCTTGGCAAAGGCCTATTACTTCCTCACAAATGCCCCCACTGCGGGACAAAAGTTAATCCTGATGAAAGGGCTAATTTAAGCCTTTTTAAGAACAAGCAAAATATTGATTAAAACAAAAGCCGACCGCATAATTGCAGTCGGCTTTATTGTTTCTAATTAATATTTGTTTTTTACTTGGCATAAGCCTGGACTTGAGTCTGTCTTATCATATTTACCTTGATCTGTCCGGGGTACTGAAGCTCATCTTCAATCTTAGCTGCTATGTCATGGGCCAGTATGGTCATCTCATCTTCGTTAATGTCTTCAGGTTTGACAATGATCCTAACTTCACGACCGGCCTGAATTGCATATGAACTTTCAATACCGCCAAATGAATTGGTAATGGCTTCCAAGTCTTCAAGACGCTTTACATAGTTCTCCATGGATTCACGCCTTGCACCCGGCCTTGCAGCTGAGATAGCATCAGCTGCCTGAACGATAAAGGCTTCAAGAGTTGACGGTTCCTCATCGTTATGATGTGAAGCTATACAATGGATAATTTCGGGGCTTTCTTTGTATTTTTTTGCAGCCTTTATACCAAGCTCAACGTGTGTTTGATCAATCTCATGGTCCAAGGCCTTACCAAGATCGTGTAAAAGTCCACCCCTCTTGGCAATTTTTACATCGGCACCCACTTCATCTGCAAGCATGCCTGCTATTTCGGCAACCTCTATTGAATGCCCGAGAGCATTCTGTCCATAAGAAGTCCTATACTTGAGTTTGCCGAGAATATATACAAGTTTTGGATGCATATTCCTTATTCCTACCTCGTCAACAGCATCTTCTCCCGCCTTTTTGATTGAGGCGTCAACCTCATCACAAGCCTTCTTATAGAGCTCCTCAATCCTTGTAGGATGGATCCTTCCATCGAGAATTAGCTTTTCCAAGGCTACACGGGCCTTTTCCCTTCTGACAGGGTCAAAGCAGGAAAGAACGACAGCCTGGGGAGTGTCGTCGATTATAAGATCAACCCCGCTCAGATTTTCGAAAGCTCGGATATTCCTACCTTCCCTTCCGATAATACGTCCCTTCATCTCATCACCCGGAAGTGATACAACGGAAACCGTCGATTCGGCAACATAGTCTGAACTATAGCGTTGAATTGTTCTTGTAACAATCTCTTTTGCTATCTCCTGGGCCTTTTCACGTGTCTCCTCTTCCGTCTTTCTCAGAATTTGAGCCTGCTCATGGATTGAATTACTTTTTGCCAGCTCAAGAACATTGGCCTTGGCCTGTTCCTGGCTCATGCCGGAAATTCTCTCGAGCTCACTCTTCTGCTTTTCAATTAAGGAGTCAATATTGCTTTCCTTTTGCTTTAAGCTTTGTTCCTTGCTCTGCAATTTTTTATCTTTTGCATCCAGTCTGTCCGACTTTTCCTCAATGGTGTCCTCTCTTTTGAGGATTCGTCTTTCCATGTCCTGGAGCTCATTTTGCCTCTTAAGATATTGGGACTCCTGTTCATTCCTTAAGCGATGGATTTCATCCCTGGCTTCAAGCAAGGCTTCTTTTTTGCTGCTTTCAGCCTCACGGTTAGCGTCATTGAGAATTTTCTCAGCTATGGCTTCGGCGGAGCCGATGCTTTCTGCCTGTTTCTTCTCCCGATATTTACTTCCTATTATGAAGAAAATCACTGCTGACAATAATGCGGCTAAAATAATATAAACTATATCCATTTGCACCTCCTTTCCTTTTAAAATTTTTATTACATTTTCATTTCTTGTCAATTAACATCAAAGACTTCTTCAGATC
Organism: uncultured Tissierellia bacterium; assembly: GCA_947253765.1. Classification (GTDB taxonomy): domain Bacteria; phylum Bacillota; class Clostridia; order Tissierellales; family Peptoniphilaceae; genus Khoudiadiopia. Next base: position 151,696 of record CAMYAK010000002.1, on the reverse strand, counting down.
CCTTAACGGCAGACTTCTGTTCTTGACCGGCTGCTTGAGAAGGCTTCTTTTCTGCATCTTCTTCATTAAATTGACTTTCTTGGATAGTATCACGAACGGCCTTTTCAATTTCTGCTCTGATATCCTCATTTTCTTCTAAGAAAAGTTTGGAATTTTCGCGTCCCTGGCCCAGTTTTGTATCCCCATAACTGTACCAGGCGCCGGCTCGATCCACAATTTTTAAATCATATGCGGTGTCAAGTAGGGTTCCCAGTTTGGAAATCCCTTTACCGTACATGATATCGAACTCCACTCTTTTGAATGGAGGAGCGACCTTATTTTTAACTACTTTAATTTTTGCTCTGTTACCTATAATCTCTTCACCATCTTTAATGGCTTCACCGCGTCTGATTTCCAAACGCACTGTTGAATAAAATTTTAAAGCTATTCCACCTGTGGTGACCTCAGGGTTTCCATAAATAACACCTATCTTCTGTCTTATCTGGTTAAGGAATACAACCGTGGTGTTGGTCTTTGCAACGATTGGCGTTAATTTACGCAAGGCTTGACTCATCAACCTTGCCAGGAGGCCTACATGTGTATCCCCCATTTCTCCCTCTATTTCAGCTCTTGGAACAAGAGCCGCTACAGAGTCGACAATGACAATATCAAGTGCATTTGACCTTACCAGGCTCTCACAGATCTCCAAGGCCTGCTCACCGTCATCAGGTTGGGATAAAACCAGGTTATCAACATCTACTCCAAGGTTCTTGGCATAGCCCACATCCAAGGCGTGCTCAGCGTCTATAAAAGCGGCAATGCCTCCGGATCTCTGGGCTTCAGCCACGCATTCAAGGGCCAGGGTGGTTTTACCTGAAGATTCGGGTCCATAAATTTCCACAACCCTTCCTCTTGGCAAACCGCCTACACCCAAGGCTAAATCGAGGTTTATGGCTCCGGTTGAAATAGCACCGATCTCAACTCTCGGCATATCACCAAGCTTCATGACTGAACCTTTTCCGAACTGTTTCTCTATTTTACTAAAGGCTAGTTTCAACGCTTTTTCACGCTCATCTGCCCTTAAATTTTCATCTGACATATTTCCTCCTTTATAAAAGATAGTTACTAAATATTATCTAAATCTAAGATTTTCTTATTTTTTAAAATATAATCTATTCCCGAAATAATAGTGAGTATTAACGCCAGATAAAGCATTATGGGGCTAAGAATCTCATTTTCAGGAAAAGATAAGGCCTTTACCATATAGGGTTTTAAAAGGAAGAGGATCAGGCAGGCCATTTGTGAGGCCGTTTTGAATTTGCCCCAGTTGGAAGCTGCTATGATTATGTTCTTTGAAGCTGCCAATGTCCTGAAGGCCGTTATTATAAGTTCTCTGGATAAAATTATTATTACTATCCAGGCCCTGATCTTTCCTGTTTCAACTAATAAAATAAAGGCTGTCTGGGTCAATATCTTGTCCGCCAAAGGGTCAATAAATTTGCCGAATGTTGTTACGAGATTCCTTGATCTTGCAAGTCTTCCGTCAACAAAATCTGTCAATGATGCCAGAATAAACACCAGTCCGGGTAAGGGACTGTTCGGCTCAAGCCTATAAAACAGTACAACGAAGACCGGTATCAATAATATTCTTGATAAGGTTATTTTATTGGCCGGATTCATTGTCATCTCCTTTCAGAGCTTCAATCTCGCCTATCCTAACTTCCCTTGGTTTAGATCCGTCTTGTGGAGATACGGCCCCCATAGCCTCCAGATCATCAATGATCCTTCCGGCCCTGGCATAGCCAATCCTGAACCGCCTCTGAAGCCCGCTGATTGAAGTTGTTTCTTCGTGGGAAATAAACTCCAATACCTGGTCCATGAGCTCGTCCCTCTCTCCCCCGTTATCATCCCCGGATCCAAAGCTGTCATTAGATTTTTCTATTGATTCTATCAGGTCCTTATCATATTCACAGCTGTGCTTGTCTTTTATAAAATCAATTACTTTTGAAACTTCCGACTCGCTTACGAAAGCCCCCTGTACCCTGCTCGGTTTGGGGAAATTGGCAGGATAGTAGAGCATATCTCCTTTACCCAGCAGCCTTTCGGCACCTGACTGGTCAAGTATGGTCCTTGAATCAATAGCTGAGGATACCTGGAAGGATATTCTCGAAGGAACGTTAGCCTTTATAGTTCCTGTAATAACATCAACCGAGGGCCTCTGGGTCGCAATTATTAAATGCATACCGCAGGCTCTTGCCATCTGTGCCAACCTTGTTATGTGAGCCTCTACATCCTTTGAGGACGCCATCATGAGGTCTGAAAGCTCATCCACGACAATAACAATGTAAGGCAGGTTTTCTATATCTTCTACTTTTTCCTTCTCTTTCCAACCGGCTATATCCCTTACAGAGTGCTTAGAAAAGAGCTTAAACCTTCTTTCCATTTCCTGAACTCCCATATACAAGGCCCTTGATGCCTTCTTAGGGTCGGTTACAACCGGTATAAGGAGGTGGGGTATGCCGTTATAAACAGATAGCTCAACCACCTTTGGATCTATAAGTATCATTCTTAGGTCCTTTGGCGAGTATTTATAAAGCATTGAAATAAGCATTGTATTAATGCAGACCGACTTACCTGATCCGGTAGCTCCTGCTATGAGAAGATGCGGCATTTTTGCTATCTCGGCAATTACCGGATGCCCGTCTATACTCTGTCCTAATGCTATTGGGATGTTGTCAGAACTTTTCCTAAACTCATCTGAAGAAATTATCTGTCTCAGTGAGACCGCATCTGAAACTGAATTCGGCACTTCAATTCCAACATAGGGTTTTCCCGGAATCGGCGCTTCGATCCTTATATCCTTAGCAGCCAAGGCCAAAGCCAAGTCATCTGCAAGATTTGTTATCCTTGAAACCTTAATTCCGGCTGCAGGTTTAAGCTCAAAAAGGGCTACAGTGGGCCCCCTCTGTATTGATACAACTTCAGACTCTATGCCGAAACTTGAAAGGGTTCTTTCTATGGTTGCTGCTTCCTGTTTAAGTTTATTGGGGTCTAATTTTGCCTTGCTCTTTACACTGTTTAATAGATCAATAGGAGGAATTACGTAATCTTCTCCTTCATCTTCATCTGTAACTTTTAAGCCCTTGTCTGGATTTTCCAATTTTTCCTCATTATAAGGATTTTTATAAGGCTTTTTGCCCTTATCATCGTTACTTTCATTATTTTGATTTAAGGACTTGCTCATTTGTGCATAATCGCCTATGACAATGTTTCTTTGTAAATCGCTTTCACTTGGCATAGCTGAGGGCCTATCAGGGTTAAACTCTAAAGGACCTTCTGCACTTATGTTTTTACTCTCTTGGGTAAAATCATTAACATTCGTAAAATCCAAATCTTCCCTGTCTTTTTCTCCAATATCTTTTATTTTATTTCCTGTAGAAGAGACTAAATTTCTCAGGCCGGAGTAGGTTGAACGAAGAAAATCGCCCAAGGATGTTTCCATGAGGTGAAGAATAAAGAATAGAAAAACAACAATATTTAAAAGAATAATACCAATTTTCCCTATAATCTTTTCAAAAACAAAACCTATTAGGCCCCCAATTAAACCGGGCCCGTTCTTTTCAACTCCCCATTCTCCGGCCATTTCCATGGAAGTTTTGAAACTGCCTCCCGGACTTACTGCAATCCAGGAAAGTGTCATAATGGCAAAGAAAATAACAACAATATATATCATGTTTTTTCCCAATTTGCTTTGCCAATTTCCAAAAAAATGTACGGTTAAAATAAGCAAAATAATGACAGGTAAAATATAAGCCATAATACCAAAAAGGTAAAAGAAAAGCTTTCCAAGGCTATTGCCGAGGATCCCGGTCATATTCTGAAAAAATATAGAAGCTGAAACGGCTATAAATACAAGGAAAACCGCTATAGGTATCCAAGCTGTTTCGCTATTTTTAGCTTTTTTTCTTCTGTTGTTCTTATAAGTCCGATTCGCCATGAACCCTCCTAACATCGAATTATATTATATCATAATAAAAGGGTAATTTTGACCAAGTCCGCCTATAGGAACTCATTGTTTCACTTTAAAACAAAAAAATATCCACCGAAAAATTTGATAATTCGGTGGATATTTTATTACTTACTAGACAAGCTTGTTTTTAGTCCAGAAGAGCCTTTCTGGAAAGATTGACACGACCCTTATCGTCAATCTCTATTACCTTAACCCTAATCTTGTCGCCAACATTCACAACATCTTCGACCTTGTTAACCCTATTTTTATCAAGTTTTGAAATGTGGACCATTCCTTCCTTACCGCCACCAAGATCTACAAAAGCTCCAAACTTGAGGATCCTGGCAACTGTCCCTTCATAGATATTGCCAACCTCAACAGGAGTTATTATCTCTTCGATCATCTTCTTTGCGGCTTCTCCGCCGGCAGCATCTATTGACATTATGGTAATGTGGCCGTCATCATCCGTGTCTATGGTAGCTCCTGTTTTGTCTATAATTTCATTAATGGTTTTTCCACCCTTGCCGATTACGGCTCCGATTAGGTCAGGATCGATATCAATGGTTAGAATTCGAGGAGCATGTTTGGAAAGTTCCTTTCTAGGCTCACTTATGGCACCGCTTATGACATCAAGGATTTCCATTCTTGCGTCTTTAGCCTGGGCCAAGGCTCTTTCCATAATTTCTTTATCAATTCCCTCAATCTTAATGTCCATCTGAAGAGCTGTGACACCCTTTTCAGTTCCTGCAACCTTAAAGTCCATATCACCTAAATGGTCCTCAAGGCCCTGAATATCCGTGAGGATAGAAGTATTGTCTCCCTCTTTAATAAGACCCATAGCAATTCCTGCAACAGGTGCTTTTATCGGAACACCTGCATCCATAAGTGAAAGCGTTGACCCGCATATAGATGCCTGTGATGAAGATCCGTTTGAAGAAAGAACTTCTGATACCACCCTTATTGTATATGGGAATTCTTCTTGGTCGGGAAGGACAGGCAAGAGGGCTCTTTCAGCTAAGTTCCCATGCCCGATTTCTCTCCTGCTTGCTCCTCTTAATGGCTTGGTTTCGCCTGTACAGAAGGGCGGGAAATTGTATTGGTGGAAATAGCTCTTTACGACTTCCTCAGTGTGGAGCCCGTCAATATAGAGTACATCCCTTGGGCCGCCAAGAGTGACAACTGAAAGGACTTGGGTCTGGCCTCTCTTAAATAGGCCTGATCCGTGGACCCTTGGCAAAAGTCCAACTTCAGCTGACAGCGGTCTAATTTCATTCATCTTTCTTCCATCAGGTCTCAGCTTATCTTGAGTAACCATACGACGGAATTCTTTTTGAACGAGGTCATCCATTATGGCAATGATGTGGGCTTTTTCCGCCTCAAAATCTTCCCCATCCTGTTCCTTGAACAGGTCCAGGGTCCTTTCCTTAACATCGTCTAAAAGCCTATCTCTTTCAGCCTTTGTCGGCGTAATAAAGTCGATTGCCTTAACCAGGTCATCTTTGCAGGCTTTTTCAACCCTATCCACAAGTTCCGAACTTGGCTTGTTGACCTCAAATGTCATCTTTTCTTTGCCTATTTCATTGACAATACCCTTTATAAAGCGGCAAATTGATTTGATCTCTTCGTGACCGTAAAGAATTGCACCAAGCATTTCATCTTCGCTCAGCTCATTTGCGCCCGCTTCAACCATCATTATGGCTTCTTCGGTTCCGGCTACAGTCAGGTTCAGTTCGGAACGCTTTAATTGTTCCTCAGACGGGTTGATTATGTATTGGCCGTCAATGTAGCCGACAATAACCGCCCCTGTGGGGCCGTGGAAGGGAATATCCGAGATGGAAAGGGCTATTGAGGCTCCATTCATTGCACAAATCTCAGGCGCTTCTTCCTCGCTTACTGAAAGAACGGTGGCTATGACCTGGACTTCATTCATAAATCCTTCCGGAAATAGAGGACGGATCGGTCTGTCCATCTGTCTGGCATTTAAGGTCGCTTCAATAGATCCGCGTCCCTCTTTTTTAATATAACCGCCGGGAATTCTTCCTACAGCGTATAATTTTTCCTGGTAATCACATGTCAGCGGAAAAAAGTCCTGGCCCTCTCTCGGCTTTTCTGCAGCTGTTGCTGTAGTTAAAACCACGGTATCGTCAGATCTGATCAGGCACTCGCCATTGGCCTGCTCAGCAAGTTTTCCAATTGTTACATGGAAGGAGTTGTCAGTAACTCCGGACCTGTAATCGAACTCTCTTATCATCTCTCCTCCTAAATTTAAACTAAACATTCGTATAAAAATTAGATATATAAAAAAGAGTGCCGAAAAGCACTCTTTTCAAAACCTTATCCACGAATTGACAGGCGCTTCAACAAGTCACGGTATTCGTTAATATCCTGCTCTTTAACATATCTTAGCAGGCCCCTACGCTGACCTATGAGCTTATACATGCCTCTACGTGAAGCATTGTCATTGTTGTGAGACTTTAAATGCTCGGTCAATTCAGCTATTCTCTTTGATAAAAGAGCTATCTGAACTGCAGGTGAACCTGTGTCCGATTCATTTTTTCCATACTCACTGATGACTTGCAATTTTTCTTCTTTAGTTAACATAATTTCTCCTTATATTCACTGACTTCCAAGAGCAGGACCAATTTCCGTACTCTGAGAAGAAGTACCATGCTATATTAGCATATATGGTGTTCATGGGCAAGTGAAATCAATACTTTTGCCTGTATTCAAGTGCCCATTTTCTTAGAAGTTTTTCATCTTTATTTAATTGGTTTATTAAGTCCTCTGCCGAGCTGAAACTCCTATCGTCCCTTTCAAATCTCAAGAAATTGAGCTCCAGGTCTTGACCATATATATTATTGTCAAAATCAAAAATATTGCTTTCAATCTTAGTAGAACCTGTCTTTTTAAATGTCGGGTTATATCCGATATCTGTCATTGCATAGTAATGCATATTATCTATGGCAACTTCAGTCAGGTAAACTCCGCTCTTTGGCAAGAGATAAGGAAAATTGAGCTTTATGTTTGCAGTTGCAAACCCCAGGTTCCGCCCCCTGCCCTCGCCCCGGACTACAGTTCCCTTTATTTTATACGGCCTTCCCAGCATTTTATGAGCTTCCTCAACCTTTCCAAGGCTGATATCTTCCCTTATACGAGTAGAGGATATTCTATCACCATCAAAATTCACATAGTCCAAAATATCCAGACTGTAGTCATAATCGGCTTTCATGTTTTTTAAATCATCTGTATTGCCCTCAGCCATATAACCGAAGCTATAATCGGCCCCACAAACCAGGTGGCCTACATTCATCTCTTTCAAAAGAAAATCCACCAAAAAAGTTTGCTTGCTTAGGTGCATAAACTCATGATCAAAGTCTTTTATGTAAACCAGGTCAATACCCATTTCTTCCAAAAGCTGAATCTTATCATCGAGCGATGTTAAAAAGCGGGCTTCCTTATCTTGGGTAAGGCTCTTGCTGTTTTGCTTAAAAAGCAAAACGGATGAAATAAGGCCCTCATCCTGACTGATTTCTATAGCTCTTTTTATAAGTTTTTGATGCCCCAAGTGAAGCCCGTCAAAGTTTCCCAGGGCTATGGAGACTCTTTTATCCGGTTTAATAAAATCTTTATCGCAGTCTATAATTTTCATATTATCCTTCAAATAGCATCCTTTTAATCCTGATTTTTTTATCTTTAATATAACCAAGACCTAAAAAACAGTCTTCCATATAGATCTTAAAGATTGGGTTATTGGGCTCAAATCCTTCTTTCATATCAAGAAATGCTCCGTGCATAAGACTTGTTCCTTCATCAAAATTTACTGTTAGCCTCTCCAAATGAGGAATGGCCCGGCCCATATCCCATAAGATACTTTCTATTTGGTCGGAACTCAATTTTCTTATATCATCAATTTTATACGCTTCTTTTGATGTAAAAGGCCCAACACGGATTCTTTCAAGATTGGTAAGCATGGCGCATGAACCCAGTGATTTGGCCAAATCATAGGCCAGCTGCCTTATGTAGGTTCCCTTAGAGCAGGTGCATATGAAAGTCAATCTTTCACCCTCAAGTTTTAATATATCAAGCCTCTCTATTTCCAGCTTTTTCTCCGGTCTATCTATTTCACAGCCTTTCCTGGCCAACTCATATAATTTTTTGCCGCCAACCTTTACAGCTGAATACATAGGCGGTTTTTGCCATATAACTCCTCTAAACCGGTCCATGGCTTCGTCTATTTCATTATTAGTGAAAAATTTATTGTCGGATCTTTCAACGATATTTCCTGTACGGTCAAGACTGTCACTTGCTAATCCGAATTCCATCTCTCCCAGGTAAGTTTTTCCTTGTTCGGATATATAATCGGCAATCTTAGTAGCCTTCCCAAGGCAAATGGGCAAAACCCCTGTTGCCATCGGATCAAGCGTCCCGCTGTGGCCAATCCTTTTTTGCCTTAAAATTGATCTTATAATAGCTACAACATCATGGGAGGTCATACCCTCATCTTTGTATACGTTAAGAACTCCGCTTATCATTGAGGAGCTCCCGGTTCTAAAGAAATTTCTGATAGGCGGGCTTTGACCGTCTTATAAGCTTTCTCATTGGACATGTGCAGACTGGCTCCTGCAGCCTTTATATGTCCTCCTCCCGAGAATTCACTTGCCAGCTTTGATACATTATAAAATTCCTTAGACCTCAAAGACAATTTCTGTAGCTTGTCCTCAACATCCTTAACAATTACGGCTATCTCAACACCATCAAGATTTCTCAATGTGTCGACAACAGCCTCAGCCTCAGGCATACTCAACTTGTATTCACTCAACATATCCCCGGTAATATTGGCCAGGGCAATCCTTCCCGAATTAAAAAACTCGGCAGTGCTTATCACCTTGCCCTGAAAAGCCAGGAAATTCGGGTTCATCTTTTGGTATTCGTTTAAATATACTGTTTTTGCATCGGCTCCCAGATCCAAAAGACCGGCACCTATCCTCATACAGGCCGACCTTGCCGTGTCGTATAAGAAACGGTTTGAATCCGTTATTATACCCGCAAAAAGTGCTGTTGCAGCATTTTCTGTTATCGGCAAACCCGCATCCATTGCAAAGCGGGCGATAATTTCACAGGTAGATGATGCCTCTTTTTCCTGAATTACCAGGTTGCATATCCCCTCATTCACCTGGTGGTGGTCAAAGTTTATGGAGAATTTTGAACCTTCTATAAGCTTAGAGCACTCTCCAAGCCTTGCCCGATCTCCCAAGTCAACCATTATAAAAAGATCGAAATCTTTCTGTCCTTGGTAACTTAGGAGTTTGTCGGTCCCCGGGATATATGCAAGGTGTTTACCTGTAATTTGGCAAAATGGGTAGACTTCCTTTCCCATAGCCTCAAGTATTAGGGTCAGTCCGCAAATTGATCCTACGCAATCCCCATCCGGGTTTAAATGGCCGGCTATAGCAACCTTATTGGATTTTTTAATTAGGTCATTGGTTTTTTCAAACAGGTCTTTTAACATCAAAAAGCCTTTCTTGATCAGTCATTATCGGTTTCGGTGTCTGATTGGATGTCATCGCCCCTCAGTCTTCTGCTCTCATCATCTTTAGCTATAACTTGGCTTATGAGCTCATCCATTTTCATGCCTCTTTCAACGGATTCATCCAGGTGAAAACGCAGTTCCGGAATTTGTCTCAACATTATCTTTTGAGAAAGCTCGTTTTTTAAAAAGCCTTTGGCTCCTTCAAGACCTTCCAAGCTCTGTTTTTTCTCCCATTCCGTACCCAGAACACTCACGTAGATATCACAATAGGAAAGGTCGGAAGAAATGGTAACATCGGTTACACTTATCCTGTCTGAAATCTTTGGATCATTTAAGACAAAAGAAACATCATAGGCTATGACTTTTTTTATTTCCTGGGCAATCCTGCCCATTCGTCTTAGGTTCATATCAGCTCCTTAATATCTCCAATACCCTTAATGGGGTTTAAAGGGCAGGTTTTACCTCAACTTCATGGTAGCATTCAACGATGTCTCCGACTTTAATGTCGTTGTAGTTTTCAATGCCCAAACCGCCTTCATAGCCCTGGACAACCTCTTTTACATCATCCTTAAAGCGGCGGAGTGAGTTTATTTTACCTTCATAAATTACAACGTCATTCCTTATAAGTCTTGCAAGGCCGTTCCTCTGCATTTTTCCGGAAGTCACATAAATACCGGCAACAAGTCCGGCTGAAGGAACCTTGAATGTATCCCTTACTTCTGCTCTTCCCAGGACTTCCTCTTTAATATCCGGACTCAGCATGCCTTCAATAGCGGCCTTAATATCCTCTATGGCATCATAAATAACCTTATAGGTGTGGATATCCACTTCCTCTCTTTGTGCCTGGGCCATAGCGCCCTGGTTTGGTCTGACATTAAATCCTATGATTACAGCATTTGAGGCTACGGCAAGCATAACATCGGATTCCGAGATTCCTCCGACAGCTCCGTGAATAATATTTACTTTAACCTGTTCGTTTCCAAGCTTTTCCAATGAAGATGCCAGGGCGTCAATGGTTCCCTTAACATCGGTTTTAACTATTATATTGAGCTCTTTCAGGCCTTCTTCCGAGATCTTTACGTGGAGATCATCAAGGGATACATGGGTTGTTTTATTTAACCTTTCTTTTCTTGACCTCTCTTCAGCTTTTGCGGCGAAATCTCTGGCGATTTTTTCATCCCTCACTGCGTAAATCAAATCGCCGGATTCGGGAAGGTCGCTTAAACCTATGATTTTTGCAGGTTCTGACGGGCCGGCTTTCTTAATTGGCCTTCCCATTGAATCGTACATGGCCCTGATATGTCCGGAAACATGACCGGATACAACATAGTCATTATCGTAAAGGGTTCCCTTCTGGATCAGGATTGAAGCTGTTGCGCCCCTGCCCTTCTCAAGCTGTGATTCAATGACAACGCCCACTGCTGCCCTGTTAGGATTTGCTTTAAGGTCTTCCATTTCCGCAACAAGAAGGACATTCTCAAGTAGGTCGTCAATTCCTTGGCCTGTCTTGGCTGATACGGGAACCATGATTGTATCTCCGCCCCATTCTTCAGGAACAAGTTTGTATTCCATTAGCTCCTGTTTGACTCTGTCAGGATTGGCTTCAAAACGGTCCATTTTATTTATTGCAACAATTATTGGAACTCCTGCAGCTTTTGAGTGGTTTATAGCTTCGATTGTCTGAGGCATAACCCCGTCGTCGGCAGCTACTACTAGAATAACTATATCTGTAGTTTTTGCACCCCTGGCACGCATCTGAGTAAAGGCTTCGTGTCCCGGAGTATCAAGGAAGGTTATTTTTTTATTATTAACCCTGGCGACAGATGCTCCGATATGCTGGGTAATTCCGCCGGCTTCGCCCTTTGTTACAGCAGTTTTTCTGATTGCATCAAGAATAGATGTTTTGCCATGGTCTACGTGGCCCATAACTGTAACTACCGGTGACCTGTGTTTCATATCTTCAGGCTTGTCTTCGAAATCGAGCTTATCAAAGATTTCATCCACATTTTTTTCTTCAGGCTCAGTAATAAGAATGCCGAATTCATCAGCTACGATTTCCGCTGTTTCGAAAGTTATTGACTCATTTAATCCGGCCATAATTCCGAGCTTTATAAGCTTTCCAATTACGTCCATAGCATTTTGCTTGATAGCCTTGGCAAAATCCCCGACAGTTATTTCACCGGGTATTTCAATAATTTGATTAGTTATATCAAACTCTTCTTCATTTGTGGATATCTTATTAATTTCCGAATCCTGCTTGTCAACCTTCTTATTAGCCTTCTTTTCTTTTTTGCTTTTCGGCTTTTTGAACTGTTTATCATCGAATTCGGCCTTATCTTCCCGGCTTAACTTCCTGTTTTTTCTTGTCTTCTCCGTTTTATCCCTGCGGCGGAATTCTTTTTCTTCCTCTACTTCCTCATCGTCATGTGAACGAGCAGGCTGGGTCTTGACATTCTTTTTGTTGATTTTTTTGTCCTTAATGCCGTCAGTGTTTTTTACGGCCTCTTTTTTATCTTTCACTACTGTCCTGTTTTCCTTGTATATGTCTCTTATTCTTTGTTCATCCTCGGCATCAATTTTTGACATGTGTGAAGGATAAGATAAGTTCAAGCGCTTTTCCATCAAATCTTTTAGGGCTTTGGTTTGGACGCCCAATTCTTTTGCCAATTCATATACTCTCATTAAATACCTCCCTCCACGTCATCAGTTTCTTCCGGTCCTTCATTTTTCTCTTTTAACAAATCTTCCTCAGTAAACTCAAGCGAGTCATATTCTGAAGGATTCTCCATGTATTGGCTCTCTCCCTTTATATCGATCTTCCAACCGGTTAGCTTGGCGGCAAGGCGAACATTCTGTCCTTCCTTACCTATTGCCAATGAGAGCTGGTCATCTGCAACTATAACAACTGCCGACTTTTCCTTAACATTGCTTATAACGTGGTTAATCCGTGCCGGACTTAAGGCATTGGCAATGAAAACTTTAGGATTTGTGTCATAAAGGGCAATGTCTATTTTTTCCCCATGGAGCTCTTCCACTATGTAGTTTACCCTGGCCCCCTTATATCCGACGCAGGCACCTATCGGGTCTATATTCGGGTCTGTCGAATAAACAGAAATTTTGCTTCTTGATCCGGCTTCCCTTGCTATGGAATTGATTTCAACCAGGCCGTCTGCAATTTCAGGGACTTCCTGTTCGAAAAGTCTAATTACCAGATTTGGATGTGACCTTGAAAGTAGGATCTGGCTATTCTTGCTTTTGACCTTATCCGGGTCTTCCACATTTGCAACGTAGAGTTTTACCCTGTCTCCCGCCTTAAGTCTTTCTCCCTGGATCTGTTCTTTAGGAGTAATAACCCCCTCGGTTTTTCCTAAATTTATATAAATATTATTCCTGTTAATTCTTTGGACGGTTCCTGTAATAATTTCATACAGCTTATCCGAATAGTCTTCATAGACCTGCTTTCTCTCGGCCTGTTGAAGATTCTGAACAATTATATTTCTTGCGGTCTGAGCAGCCACACGTCCGAAGTTTTTTGGCTTGACTTCAACCTTGATCTCGTCACCCATCTTGGCCGATTTTTTCATTTTTTTCGCTTCTTCCAAGCAAAGCTCCGTATAAGGATCTTCTATCTTATCTACGACTTTTCTTATGGAGTAAACATGAATCTCTCCACTTGTCTTGTTAACCTGGACCTGGACATTGTTATTGTCCTTAAAATTCTTTTCATAGCTCTTCTCCAGCGCCTTTTCCAGGGCTTCAAGAATTGCATCCTTTGATATTCCCTTTGTTTTTTCTAAAGCATCAAGAGCTTCAAACAACTTATCGTTCATAATTCCTCCTAGAAGGTAATGGCAACTTTAACGCTTGCCACCTTATCCCTTTTTATCTCAAATTCCTCTCCGTCTTCGCCAAGCTCTTTAAGCTTGAGAACTTCATCGTCAAAATCCAACAGTATCGCATTAAAAAGCTTCCTGTTTTTGTATTTGCCATATAAATTGATTTCCAAAAGATCGCCTATATGAATTTCAAAATACCTGTCGTTGGTAAAAGGACGGGAAAGATCCGGCGAAGAAACTTCCAAGTAGTAGAAGTTGTCAATAGGATCAATTTCGTCCAATATCGGGCTAAGAACGTTACTGACCTTTTCGCAGTCATCCGAACTTATACCTTCAGGATGATATATGTAAAATCTCAAAACCCGGTCCGGCCCTTTTTGATCATATTCCAGGTCCAAAAGCTCGTAGCCGCACTCTTCAACCCTTCCCTCTAAACTCATTTTCAAATCTTCAAGTTGCTTTTTATTCATATAGACTCTCCTTAAAAAAACAAGAGCGGAAAATCCGCCCTTGCCAATGTTCTATCGCTATTACATTCTATCACACTTATGTCCGCTTGTTAAGCTGTAAACTGCTATATTTAGGCTTTTTCATTAAAATCCGGTTAAAAAGCTCATCTGGTTTGATACCGGATAAGCATCTAATAGACCCGAGTCCCCCATTGATGTCATTGCCGACCTGTTTGCCCCTGTCCTGGCCTTAAAATCATTTCTTGAAATAAAGTCGCCCTTTTCTCTTTCTTCGACTATTGTATTGGCCAGGGCCTCTGAAACTCCGTCAAGAGCCGCTAAAGGCGGCAGAACTGTTCTTTCATCCAAGATTGTGAACATTGTTGCTTGCGACTTATGGAGGTCCACGTCGGCAAATTTATAATCCCTGGCATACATTTCTTCTATTACCTCAAGGAGGGTTATTTTCTTTTTGTCCTCATCTTCAAGCTTCATTTTTTCCATTGCGGCTGAAACTGATTCCAAATCCTTGAAGAGAAAGGAACTGGTGAAATCAGAGAGCCTCTGAGTATAGTATGTTGCATAGAAAGCGGCAGGACTGTGGACTTTGAACCAGGCAATCCTGTATGACATCATTACATATGCAGTCGCATGGGCCTTGGGGAACATGTACTGGATCTTTAAACAGGAATTGATATACCAGTCGGGAACCCCGTGTTCTTTCATATGCTCAATTGTGGCTTCCGGTATTCCCCTGCCCTTCCTGACTGATTCCATTGTCTTGAAGCTTTCCAACTCATCCATTCCTTTGGAAAGAAGGTATGTCATAATGTCGTCCCTGGTACAGATGGCTCTTTTCAAGTCAATTACTCCTGACCTTACCAGGTCCTGGGCATTATTTACCCATACATCCGTTCCGTGTGAGAGTCCCGATATTCTGACAAGCTCTGCAAATGTTGAGGGTTTTGTATCCTTGAGCATGGACCTTACAAAATCCGTGCCGAATTCCGGTATTCCCAAAGATCCGTCATCGGAATTTGAATAATCACTTTTTATATCAAGTTTTTCAGTATTCCTGAATATTGACATGGTGTCGTGATCATCAAAGCTTATATCCAAAGGATCTATGCCGGTTAAGTCCTGTAGTTGCTTGATAATACTCGGGGTGGTTTGGCCAAGCTCATCAAGCTTGAGCATTCGTCCGCTCAGGTTTTCATATGAAAAATGAGTTGTTACAACATCCGATTTTACATCGTCAGCCGGGAATTGGACAGGGCAAAAATCTGATATATCCATCTCTGCGGGAACTATCATCAAGCCTCCGGCATGCTGGCCTGTTGTTCTCTTTGTCCCCTCCATCTGCTCCTTAATAAGGTCGATTTGGGCAGGGCTTATATACATATCTTCATCAGGTATGTATTCCTGTTCCAAATATTTCCTTATATATCCATAGGCCGTTTTTTCCTTTATTGCCGATATGGTCCCTGCCCTAAAAACCTTACCCTGTCCGAATAGGGTTTCAGTGTATTTGTGGATTACAGGCATATATTCGCCGGCAAAGTTCAAGTCTATATCGGGCTCCTTATCTCCATGAAAGCCTAAGAAAACCTCAAAAGGAATCCTATGGCCGTCCCTTCTCATATTTGATCCGCACTCCGGACAGGGTTTCTCTTCCAAATCAAAACCTGATCCGATCTCAGGATCATCAATAAATTCACTATGCTTGCAGTTCGGGCAAACGTAGTGGGGCGACAAGGGATTTACCTCGGTAATTCCCGCTAAATAGGCAACAAATGAAGATCCTACAGACCCCCTTGATCCGACAAGATAGCCATCAGAATTGGACTTGTCCACCAGAAGCTTGGCTATTACATAGAGCGAAGAATATCCGTTTGAAATTATAGAGCCCAACTCTTTCTCAAGTCTTTTCTCGACAATTTCAGGAAGAGGGTCGCCATACAATTCCCTTGCCCTGGTCTCTGTTATATTGGTTAATTTTTCCTGGGCCCCCTCAATATTTGGAGTAAAGGTGCCGTCGGGTATAGCCCTTATACTCTCGAAAGCCTTGCTAATTTTGACCGTGTTCTCCACAACAATTTCATATGCCTTATCGGGTCCCAAGAAGCTGAAAGCCTCCAGCATCTCATCCGTGTTTCTCAATCTCTCCCGTTCATTGAAGTCAAAATCAAGCTTTCTTTGATAATTGGTAACTATGTTCCTTGCCCTTCTCTCACCGTCATCGAGATAAGTGGGCATGCCTATTACACAGCAGGGCATTCCGAGCCTGTCTGCAATATCGATAATTTCTTTAACAATCTCTTTATAGTGGTCATAATCGGCAACAAGCTCCTCATTGATAGCTTTTTCAGCAAATTCCGGGGGTTGTACCACCAGAAAATCAGCTTCTTGAGCTATTTCAAGCAATTGACTCATAGGGCGCCTTTTTGAAATCCTGTCAAACAGTTTTGATCCTACAAAACCCGTAGCAAGTTTAAGTCCTTTCCTGTTGTCATAAAGAATGGATTCCGGCAGACCGGGGCTCTTCCAGTAGAATTCCATATTAGCCCTTGATACCAGGTCATAGAAATTCTTAAGTCCCTCCTGTTTTTCAACATATACCAGGAGCTCATATGACTCGTGTCTTGACATTGGAAAATCGGATTTTACACTATTTATATTTTCCAGCCCTATTCCGAGCTCGTAAAATTCTCCCATAAGCTTTTGAAAAGCATCGGCTGTCGCCTTGGCATCGTCTATAGCCCTATGATGGTGGAAGGACGGCACTCCCAGATTTTTACTTATTGTGTCCAGCTTATGGTTTTTGTATTCAGGATGGAGCATCCTTGCCAAGCCCAGGCTGTCAATGGATATGTCATGGAACTCAAGCCCCTGCCTATAAGCATTCTCCTTTATAAATCCGATATCGAAATCGGCATTGTGGGCAACCAGTATTGTGTCTTTTGAAAATTCGAGAAACTTAGGGAGGATTTCTTCTATTGGTGGGGCTGACATAACCATAGCATCAGTAATCGAGGTGAGTTCAGTGATCCTCGCAGGAATGAGTCGTTTCGGGTTTACAAATTCCGAGAACTCACCTACCTTACTTCCGTTTTCAATTCTTACTGCACCAATCTCTATAATTGCATCATTGAAACGTGAAAACCCGGTCGTTTCAATATCAAAAACGGTATATTTGCCCTCAAGGTCTTTCAATTCTTTTTTATAGGGATTCTGAAGGATTTTATGGTCATCATCCAGCACTTTAGCATGGTAGCCGTATATGGCCTTTATATCCGATTTTTCAAAGAGCCCTTGGATAATAGGATAGGCTTGAAGGGACCCGTAATCACAAAAGCCGAAGGCCTCATGGCCCCATTCGGTCAATCTCTTTTTCAAGTCCTTGGGA
Source organism: uncultured Tissierellia bacterium (assembly GCA_947253765.1). GTDB lineage: Bacteria > Bacillota > Clostridia > Tissierellales > Peptoniphilaceae > Khoudiadiopia. The sequence continues at coordinate 134,487 of CAMYAK010000002.1, read as the reverse complement.
TCGATTAAGCCCATCATATTGCTCATCTGGGTATGGACCCCCAACTCAACCCTTTTAACCTTTGCCGAATCGCCTTTTACGGTCTCTTGTCCTGTCTTTAGGCCCCTAACTTGAAAAATATCCCTCTTTGCAAAATCATCGTATTTATATGATCCCTCAAGATAAAGAAAGTCCCCCTTTTTTAGGTCTTTTATCTTGTCAGACTGGTCCTCATCCACAAACATCTTGCAACTTATCGCCATGCCCTTGCGGTCGTTAATAAAAAAGCTGAATATAGTAGAACCCTTTTTTGTGACAATAAGATTCTCATCCTTAACCTTGGCCCCAAGGATGCCTTGGCAGGCTACATACGAGTTTGATTGGCTGAGCTCATCAAGGCTCAAAATATTGAGTTCTTTTTTTCTGAACTTGCCAATTTGTATCCCATTTTCATCAAACGTGCTTTCACATTTTTTTGAAGATTTAGCCTTTTTTTCTTTAAAGCTGATATCGACAGCAACGCTTTCACCATAAAAACTGTTTAAGCGGTTTTCTTTTTCAGCATTTGTTAAATGGCATTGGCAATCCAAGGTTTTAGATAACACTGCCTCTAATGGGGCTTTATCGATTTCTTCCGTCTTGTAATCCAAAGAGATATATAAGGCTCTTTCCCCCTTGTGAAAATCCGCTTTCAGTATTTCAGCTTCACAATCGGGCTTTAATTGATTTTCTATATTAAGTTTTTCAAGAAAATCTACGAGTCTCATAGCTACATCTCCTCAATTTCAGATATTAAGCCGTCAATCAGGTCTTCTTCTTTTAACCTTCTGAGAATTTTCCCCTTTTTAAATATTACGCCTGTCTCTTTGTTGCAGGCAATGCCTATATCCGCCTCTTTTGCTTCACCGGGTCCGTTTACCGGGCATCCCATAATGGCCACACTTATATTTTTATCCATGTGTTTAAGGCGCTTTTCAGCATCCTCAACCAGCCTTATCAAATTAAGCTTGGTCCTGGCACAGGTAGGACAGGACACCAAATTTACCCCCCTGTTTTTAAGTTTTAAATATTTAAGTATGTCGTTGCCGATCTCTACCTCTTTAACCGGGTCTCCCGTTATTGAAACCCTTATGGTGTCTCCGATTCCAAGGTATAGAAGGCTGCCGATCCCTATTGATGATTTGATGGTTGCAGGCCCGATCGGTCCGGCCTCGGTAACACCGAGGTGGAGAGGGCAATCCGAAAGACTTGAAAAAAGCTTGTTTGCTTCGATCATAGTATCGGGATCTGAAGATTTTATTGATACGCAAATCTGGTCATATCCCAGATTTTCAATGGCTTTAACTTCCTCAAGTCCTGAATATACCAGGGAATTTACATTAACTCCCCCATACTTATCTATCATCTTTTGATTAACAGATCCGGAATTAACCCCTATTCTTATGGGCACTGATCTTTTTATGCATTCTTTTACAATTCTTTCAAGATCTTTCTTGCTGTCAATATTACCGGGATTGAGCCTTAAGGCGTCGGTTCCGTACTCCAGGGCATACATTGCCAGGTCCGGATCGAACTGTATATCTGATATAAAAGGAATGGATGTCCTCTTTTTAATCTCGACAATTGCCTTGGCATCTTCTTTGCTGTTGATTGCAGACCTTGAAAGGTCACAGCCTTCTTTTTCAAAAGACAAAATTTGCGATACTGTAGCATCTATATCTTTTGTATCTGTATTTGTCATGGATTGAACGCTAATTGGACTGTCACCGCCTATTATAACATCCCTTACTTTAAGAAGTCTGGTTTTTCTCCTCTTAAGCATCTAGAGCTCCTTTCAAAGAAATTTCCCGGCAAGAAAAATTCGACATTGACTTTTTTCCTAACCGGGAAAATATGATTATCTTACAATTCAAAATTTAAAATAACTTGACTACATCCTTAATAGACACCAAGACCAGGATTCCCATCAAAAATGCAAATCCGGCCATGGTAATTTTAGACTCCGTCTCCTTTTTAATAGCCTTGCCCCTTATCTTTTCAATAGCTATAAATATCAGCTTTGATCCGTCCAGGGCAGGTATTGGAAGGAGGTTAAAAAATCCAAGGTTTAAGGATATATATCCGGTCAAGAAAACCAGATAGGCAAAGCTTTGGTTTGCAGCATCCCCTATCATCTTGACCACGCCAATGGGTCCCGATACTGCCCCCATTGAAAGTTTTCCTGTTATTAGCCGTCCTATGATTACAAATAAGAGCTTGAAATTTTCCACCAATGTTGTGAATCCGCCGACTATTGCATATAAAAAGTCGGACTCCCTATCAGCATAAAATCCCAAGAAGTATTTTCCACCATTTTCACTTGCTTTCAACTCCAGATCTATGCTCTTACCCTGGCCGTTTTCAACCCTATATATTGTAACTTTTAGGGGGTCCTTGCCCTTTTTTTGAAGTTGGTTGATCATGTCATCGTAGTTTTCGACATTGTCCCCGTTAAGGGCTGTTACCTCGTCGCCAATCTTGGCTCCGGCCGCAAGTAAGGGAGAATCTTCTGAAAAATTTGCAACCTTGGCTATCGGCTTGCCGTTTATACCTAAAAATAAGGCAAAACAGACATAGGCGACCAATAGATTCATGAGAGGGCCTGCCAATATAGTAAAAAATCGCCTGGAAGGTGATGCCAGGTCATAAGATGCAGGATCCGGAGACTCTTCGTCTTCTCCTTCCATAGCACAATATCCGCCAAGGGGAAGTACCCTGAGTGAATAGACGGTTTCCCCCTTTTTCCTTTGAAACAGGGCCGGACCCATTCCCACAGAAAACTCATTTACCTTTATCCCTGATTTTTTCGCTACTATGAAGTGCCCAAATTCATGCAAAAGGACAACCAGCATAAAAATTATAAGCGCTATTACTATAGTCATTACTACCTCATTCTAATTACCTATCTGTTATTTATGTTTAATCAGTGTTTGTACTAAAAATTAAATAATTTCAAAAAACACCAAACTGTCGGTATTGCGAAAATTACAGAATCAAACCTATCCATAATGCCTCCATGGGCATTCAGGAGTCGGCTGAAATCCTTTAAATTGTGCCTCCTTTTAAGATATGATGCAAAGAGGTCTCCAAGTTGTGAGAAAACACTTCCTACAAAACCGACCAGTAATAAAAACTCCTTATTAAGTTCAGGGAAATGGAAGCCTGCAAGTAAGCATAATAAGACAGAGCCGATAAGGCCGCCTATTGACCCCTCAAGGGTTTTATTTGGGCTTACCGTGCTGAAGTGCCTTTTCCCGAACATGGATCCTATAATATAAGCAAAGCTGTCTGTCCCCCATGACACCAGGAGGGCTATAAAAAGATAGGATTGGCGGTTGTCAGGATAGAAATATGAGAAGCAAAAAAGAAAGCTTACATAGGTCAGGGCAAAGAGAATATTAATAGGCTCCCTGATTTTCTTATCCTTATCAAGCATTATTCCTATAAAAAACAGCATTATTAAGAAAGCAAGTGCCCCCATAAAGGCATTGATACTTCCAAAATAACCGGTAATGTTCAATATACTGTTAAAAATCAGCAATGTTATATTGTTGTATTTATTTTTCTTGGGACTTATGCAATTTGAAACTTCTATAATTGCAAGCGTGGATAATAGCCATATATTTATAAATAAAAGCAACCTTCTCTCGCTAAATATAACCACAAATCCGAAGATAACCATTACTATGCCCGTATAAAGGCGTGAAACAAGTTTACTCATCAACACCTCCAAAGCGCCTTTGTCTCTTGCTGAAATCATCAAGGGCTTGCAGCAGGTCTTCCCTGCTGAAATCCGGCCAGAGTGTTTCAGTAAAATAAAGCTCGGCATAGGCTGATTGCCAGGTCATGAAATTCGACAATCTCCTTTCTCCGCCTGTTCTGATGATGAAATCCAGGGGTGCCAAACCCGAAGTGTCTATCTCATTATCAAGCTGATCTTCATCCAGCTCGTTGAAATCAAATCCTGAATTATAGAGCTTTTTACATGCCCTTATAATCTCATCCCTGCCGCCATAGTTTAAAGCTATATTAAGTACCATGCTCTTGTTATTTTTTGTCTTTTCCATGGCATACTTTACAGCAGACCTGGAAGCAAAAGGCAAGCGTGAGATATCCCCCATTATCGTCAGTTTGGCATCATCTGCTATGAGCTCTGCGAGATGACTTTTTACAAAAACCACGATGAGCTTCATAAGGGAAGACACCTCATTAGAGGACCTTTTCCAGTTTTCAGTTGAAAAGGCATAGAGGCTTAAGACCTCAATGCCTTGTTTCATGCATTCCCTACTTATCCTGACGACATTTTCCATTCCGGCCTCATGCCCCTTTGTCCTTTCAAGACCTCGAGCTTGAGCCCATCGTCCATTGCCATCCAGAATTATGCCAAGGTGCCTTAGCTTTTTATCTTCTCTACCAGTCAATATCCTGTCCGTCCTCTTATTAAATATAAGAACTAGATTTCCATCAGTTCCTTTTCTTTCTTGCTTCCTATCTTCTCTATTTCTTCAATATATTTGTCCGTTAATTTCTGCATAGCTTCTTCTTCAACGTAGCGGTCATCTTCGGACATTTCTTTGTTTTTTTCAGCCTTTTTAATTTCGTCCATGGCCTCACGGCGAATATTCCTTATAGCGATCTTTGCTTCTTCCGATTGGCCTGAAACTTCTTTTACCAGTTCCTTCCTTCTTTCCTCGGTCAAGGCCGGGAAAGGCAGTCTTATCATAGTTCCGTCATTAGAAGGTGTGATACCCAATTCGGATGACAATATAGCTTTTTCTATGGATTTAACATTATTCTTATCCCAAGGAGTTATGGTCAGCATCCTTGCTTCGGGGACATTTATTGTTGCCGCCTGATTTATCGGGGTGTCAACACCATAATATGAAAATGTGATTTTCTCTATAAGCTTTGGATTGGCCCTTCCGGCCCTGATATTCTGTAAATTTTCCGAGAAGTGGTCAATAGAGGATTTCATTCTGCCTTCATATTTTTTTTCGTCAAACATAACTATCTCCTTATATATTTTTTATATTGGCTACTAAAACTAATCTTCCGACGATATTAAAGTCCCGAGTTTTTCACCGGCCACAATTTTTTCCATATTTTCGGGATCATCAATTCCGAACACTATAATTGGCAGCTTATTATCCATTGCCAATGATGTGGCAGTGGAGTCCATTACAGTCAAGCCTAAATTAAGGACTTGCCTGAAATCCAATTTTTCAAATTTCTTGGCATCCTCATACAGGTTCGGGTCCTTGTCATAAACAGCATCAGTTCCGGTTTTACCTACCAAAATACAATCAGCATCGATTTCCAGAGCCCTCAATGCGGCTGTTGTATCTGTTGAAAAATATGGTAGTCCCGTACCCGCACCGAAAATTACTATCCTGCCCTTTTCAATATGTCTTAGAGCTCTTCTTCTGATGTATGGTTCCGCTACTTCCTGCATTTGTATTGCTGTCTGAACCCTGGTCTCAACACCTATCTCCTCAAGGGAAGCTTGGACCCTCAGTGCATTTATAACCGTTCCCAACATGCCCATATGGTCAGAAGAGGCCCTATCTATGTTTGTTGAAGAACGTCCTCTCCAGAAGTTTCCGCCTCCGACTACTATTGCCATTTCAATTCCCTTATCATGAACATTTTTGATGGAACGGCAAATCCTTTCGATGGTCTGATCATCCAATCCTGTTTTATTGGGCCCGGAAAGAGCTTCCCCGGACAGCTTAAGAACAATTCTTTTGTAATTAAACATATTTCCCCTCTCCTGAAAACTTTCTCCAATAAATTCTATCACAAAAAAGAGGGGAAGAAACAGTCTTCATGTCTCTTCCCCTTATTAAGCTTATTTAAGTCAAATCCGACATGCTAACCTACAAATTTGGAATACTTAAAGATTAGCCGTTGATCTGCTTAGCAACTTCTTCTGCGAAGTTCTCTTCTTTTTTTTCAAGTCCTTCTCCTACCTCATAACGTACGAAGCGACGAATTACGATATTCTCTCCGATTTTAGCAATCAGCTCTTTGCGGATTGTATCTACAGACTTGTCATTATCAAGAACAAACTTCTGGTTCAATAAGCAAATCTCTTCAAGATATTTTTCAAGACGGCCTTCAACCTTTTTCTCTGCAACAAAGCGGCGCTTGTCTTCAGGAATATTCTGACCCTCGTTCATAGCCTGTTCAATAAGAATGCTTTTTTCATGCTCAATTTCATCCTTTGGAACATCTTCTGAAGAAACATATTTAGGATTCATTGATGCAATGTGCAAGCAAAGCTGGTGAACGAAATTCTTGAAATCATCATTTTTTGCGGCAAAATCTGTTTCTGTGTTGACTTCGATCAAAACACCGATCTTATTATTATGAACATATGAATCAATAATGCCCTCAGCGGCCAATCTTGATCCCTTTTTAACTGACTTGGCAATTCCTCTTTCCCTTAAAAGGTCCGCAGCCTTGTCAATATCACCGTCTGTATCCTGTAAAGCCTTCTTGCAATCCATCATTCCGGCGCCGGACATTTCACGAAGTTCTTTTACCATTTGAGCTGTAATATTCATATACGTCCCCCTTTAAAAATTAAATTAATTTTCTTCTTCATCTATCTCTTCGTCAATATCATCGACTTCTTCCTCTTCAGGTTCGACTTCATTTTCTTCATCAGCCTGAGCTGAAGTATCCTCATCTTCCATCTGGAGCCCCTGCCTACCTTCAAGAACAGCATCAGCCATAGCTGCTGTTATCAGTTTAACCGAACGAATTGCATCGTCATTTCCGGCTATAGGATAGGTTACCTGGTCAGGGTCTGCATTTGTATCCAGAATGGCTACTACCGGGATATCAAGTTTTAAAGCTTCATTAATTGCGATATGTTCTTTCTTTGGATCAACTATGAAAATCAGGTCGGGAAGACCGTTCATATCCCTGATTCCGCCCAAGAAACGATCTAATTTTTCGTGTTCATGTTCCAGCTGGGCCACTTCTTTTTTTGGAAGGACGTCATATGTTCCGTCTTCCTTCATTTTCTCGATCTCTTCCAACCTTTTAATGCTCTTTTTGATTGTCTGGAAGTTTGTAAGCATTCCGCCCATCCAACGCTGGTTTACATAGTACTGGTTGCAGCGTTTAGCCTGGATTTCAATTGAATCCTGGGCCTGTTTCTTTGTTCCGACGAAAAGAATTTTTCCGCCGTCTGCTGAACACTGACGTACTGCTTCATAGGCGTCATCGATCAATTTCATGGTCTTTGAAAGATCAATAATGTGGATTCCGTTGCGCTCCGTAAAGATATATGGAGCCATTTTAGGATTCCATCTCCTTGTTTGATGTCCAAAATGGACGCCTGCTTCCAACAAACTTTTCATACTTAATACTGACATTACTTTTCCTCCTGTGTTTTATTCCTCCAGTCCTCTCAAATCCTGGCAAACCTAAAAGGCACACTGCTTCGGATATTCAAGGCTGTGCGACATACCCAATAATTATATAAAAATTTTCCCTATATTTCAATTTTTTTCCTGATTTTTCGGCTAAATTTCGTGGTTTTCACATTTTTCATTGGAGCAGATGATCTTATCAACCTTTCTGTTTTTCTTATGGACCATCAGGTCTCCGCATTTGGGGCATATTTCCCCTGTCGGTTTATCCCAGGTGGCGTAATCGCATTCAGGATAATTTGAGCATCCGTAGAAGACCTTGCCCCTCTTTGAGACTTTTTCCACCATATCTCCGCCACATTTAGGGCACTTAATTCCCAAGGTTTTAACAATAGACTTGGTGAATTTACAGTCGGGGAAATTTGAGCAGGCAATAAAACTTCCGTTTCTGCCGTTTTTATATACGAGATCATGTCCGCACTCGGGGCACTTCTCACCTGTCGGCTTGTCTTTAACCTTATAGCTGTCCTTGTCGGCCTTGGCCTTCTCTAAATCTTCAGAGAATATTGAATAAAACCTGGCCATAAGCTCTTTCCAGTTCATATTGCCATCGGCCACATCGTCCAATCTTTTTTCCATTTCCGCTGTGAAATTTATATTTATTATGTCCGGAAAATTCTTCTCAAGAAGGTCATTGGTGGCTATACCAAGTTCTGTCGGATAAAAATATTTTTTCTTTATAACGGCGTAACGCCTATTTTGGACAGACTTGATAATTCCGGCATAAGTTGATGGTCGGCCAATGCCGTTTTGTTCAAGGCTCTTTACCAAACTCGCCTCGGAATACCTTGCCGGGGGCTGTGTGAAATGCTGTCTTTTATCAACTTTTACTGCAGTAAGGATATCTCCTTCCGCCAATTCAGGCAGGAGGAGGGCATTTTCATTAACAGGCCACAACTTTTGAAATCCGTCAAAATCAGGTTCTATGCCGTTTACCTTAAAAACAGCATTCCCATTAATAAGTTCAACATTTGTAGATTTATAACTCGAAGCCTTCATTTGTGAAGCTACCGCCCTGTCCCATATGAGCTTATATAGCCTGTATTGGTCCTTGGTCAGATAATCCTTTAAACTTTCCGGATCCCTTTCTACCGATGTCGGCCTTATGGCTTCATGGGCATCCTGGGTATTGGTTTTCTTTCCGCCATAAGATGTTTCTCGCCCGGCATAGTTTTTCCCCCAATTCTTTTCAATATACTTTTTAGCCATTGAGGTAAAGTCATGTGATAGACGAGTTGAGTCTGTTCTCATATAGGTAATAAGACCGGTTTGACCCTCCGAAGTAGACACACCTTCATATAGCTGCTGGGCCAACATCATTGTTTTTGATGTCGTGAAATTTAACTTGCCCGAAGCCTCCTGCTGCAGGGTTGAGGTTGTAAAAGGAGCATATGGCCTTCTTTTTTTAGTGGTCTTTTTAAGCCCTAAAACCCTAAATTCTTCTCCCAATTCATTGATAATCCTGTCAGCCTCATCTTGGTTTTCTATTTCAAATTTCTTGGATTTTTCGCCGTTTTTAAATCCATAAAATTCTGTTTCAAAATTTATCTTATCCCTATTGTGTGTTGAGTGTACGGTCCAATACTCCTTAGGTTCAAAAGCCTCTATTTCTCTTTCCCTTTCGACAATGAGTCTTAGGGCAACAGACTGAACCCTTCCGGCTGATAAGCCCGACTTTACCTTCGTCCATAAAATCGGGGAGATCTCATAGCCCACAATCCTGTCCATGACCCTGCGCGCCTGCTGGGCGTCAACAAGGTCCAGGTCAAGTTTTCTTGGCTTGCTGATACCCTCCTTAACACCTTCCTTAGTTATCTCGCGAAAACTGACCCTGTTGGCGGATTCCGGATCCATTCCCAATAGGTGGGCAAGGTGCCATGATATGGCCTCTCCCTCCCTATCAGGGTCGGTTGCCAAGAATGTTTGATCGGCGTTTTTATGCTCTTTTTTAATAAAGTTAATGGTGGGCGCCTTTCCTCTTACATTTATGTATTTGGGTTCGAAATTGTTTTCCAAATCCACGCCGAAGCTTGACTTTGGAAGATCCCTCAAATGTCCCTTCGAGGCTATTACTTTATAATCCTTTCCAAGTATCTTGGAAATGGTTTTTGTTTTCGTCGGCGATTCCACTATTACTAATTTTTTGCTCATTATAACTTCCCTTTTCATAACAAGATCTGACATGACAACACTAACTATAACATTTTAATTATTATAATTATAAAATCAAATCAATTATGTATAAATCATAAATTTAAGCACAATAAAAGCTCACGTAGCATGATAATACCCGCTCCCGTCCTTATAAATCTTACCTCTTAACTCCAATAAAGTTATTGACGACCAAAGGTCGGGATAGTCCAGGTCCAATCTATACTTCAAATCATCAAGCCTCATTGGGTCATTTTTCAAGTCTGCCAATATTCTTTCCTTCGTCCCATTACCTTCTACAGGGTTTACGTTATTCAAACTTATATTTAAATCCTCAGCCATGTCCTCAAACTTTGATACCAGAATTGCCCCGTTCCTAATTAGATAGTTACAGCCTTGACTCCTGGGTTGGTCAATGTTTCCGGGTATGGCATAAAGGTTCCTACCCTGGTCAGCCGCACAGTTTGCAGTGATCATACTTCCTGATTTTAATCCCGACTCAACAACCAGGCTGGTTCCGGATAGGCCTGACAATATCCTATTCCTCATAATAAAATGGTACTTTTTTGCCTCAGATCCGGGTGGAAACTCGCTTATAATCAAACCTTTCTGCATAATTTTTTTGGCCAGCCCCCTATGAGCTCCAGGATATATTCGGTCAATACCGCAAGGTTCAACCGCTATTGTTTTGCCTGAGCCATCTAAGGCCCCTCTGTGACAAGCAGCATCTATACCCAAGGCCAAACCTGATACAACAACATAGCCATTAATTGAGAACTTCTTTGAAAAGTCAAAGGCTGTCTTCAAACCATATGTTGAGGCCTTCCTGGTTCCTACTATTGTAACTGTATTTTCCCTTAACAAGGTCCTGTCGCCTATACCGTAAATCAATGCCGGAGGATTTTTAATTTCTCTTAATATTCGGGGATATTCAGGATCAAAATACGTTATATACCAAAATTTCTCCTCTTTATTGGACTTCCAATCCATGTATATGGGATCCGCATTCGGTAGCGGGTCTTTAATGAGAAAATTCACTATGTGCCCGGCTCTTGCCTTTCTTTCACCCGAAAATAAGGCATTTCTTCCATATTCAGTAAAAACCCCTTTACTAACATACGGTATATTTAAAAAATTTTCACAATCTATTATTCGTTCTTTAGATGAAAAATATTTTAATAAATCACAAAGTCCCTGTGTCATTGCGCTTACAGGCAAATTATTAAGAGAAAGTGCTAATAATTTTTCTTTTAATTCTTCTAAAACCCTTTCTTCTAACCCTAAGCTCAGGATATCACCACTCATTCAAGACCTTTCTATAGCTACACGCCATTCTCAATAAATTGAACTGATTTTGCTATATTCTAACATCAGACTTGTTCCGGAAAGGTCCTAAACTATCCCTTTATCAATAAAAAAGCCGCCCCCTAAGGAGCGGCCGATAATATTCTTATATTTATTAGTCTCTTTTACCGAGAATTCCGTCAACCTTTAATATAGCTTCGGGAGAATCTCCTGCCAATTTCCAAAGGTCAATTATTCCGCGGAAGTTATCTTCTTCCTCAACCTGTTCATCTACAAACTTGCGGAGGAAGTTCTGAGCTGCATAATTTCCTTCTTTATCAGCCAGTTTCAGAAGTTCAAGGATTGATGAAGTGATCTCTTTTTCATGGGCAAGACCGGCTTCCCAAACAGCTAAGGGTGAATCATAAATAGTCTTAACAGGTTCCAAGGCGCCGAGTTCAACATGGCCGTCCATTTCCTGAATAAAGTTAATGAAAGCCTCAGCATGTTCAATTTCTTCATGGGCCTGGTTGCTTATCCATTTGGTTGCCCCATAGGCACCCAGTTCTTTAAGGTAAATTCTCATACCGTTATAGATCTGTGCTGATTGCAGCTCCTTGCTGACCTGCTTATTTAAAGCATCGTGTAACTTTTTGCTCATTTTCAATTCCATATTTACGTCCCTTCTCAATTTAATAAAAATTCTAAATGTTTAAACAACTTACATTTATGTATTTTACCCCGATATTTTCTAATTAATCGTTTTTTATCAGGTCATTGTTCTTTAATCTCAAAGGCGTTTTTAAGGATTCTTATCTTCCTGTTATAAAGAGAAATTTCAGCTATATCAAATACGAAGTTTGAATTGGACAGTTCTTCAGCATTTTTAAAAATAAAGGCTTTTGCAGTTCTCCTTAAATGCTCTCTTTTATAGTAATTCACATATTGTGATGGGAGGCCATATGTAAATCCTGTCCTGGCCTTGACCTCAATAAATCTTACCAAATCGCCCTTTGCAACAATCAGGTCTATCTCTCCGTGCTTGTACCGGTATTTCTCAGCCAGGACCCTGTAGCCCCGCTTTAAATAGAAATGTTCGGCCTTCTTTTCAGCCCAGTCCCCTTTTTCTTTTGAGCTCATCATAGAAAGCCTTTCTCTCCACTTCTTCGAGCTCATAGTCCTTGTGTTCGAAAAGGAAATCTCCATGTATAAAACTCCTCCTGTGAATTGGAAGAAGACCATACATCTTTATTGCATCATAATGTTTTTTGGTGCCATATCCCTTATGAGATTCGAAGGCGTATTCCGGATATTTTTCACCAAACTCTACCATTATCCGGTCCCTTGTGACCTTGGCGACGATAGAAGCTGCAGCTATTTGATAGACCCGGTCATCGCCCTTATCCAAGGCTATTTCCGGGCAGCCTATTTCAGGCTTTTCATGATCAACCATTACAAGGTCCGCTTTGACAGGATTCCCCTCCTTATCTTTCAGACCATAATAAGCTTTTTGCATGGCTAATAAAGTGGCCTGTCGGATGTTTATCTGATCTATGATCTTCTCATCTACCATTCCGATTCCCAGGGCAAGACAGCTGTCCAAAATCTCTTTATATAGATTTTCTCTCTTTTTTGCTGTCAGTTTTTTTGAATCCTTAACTCCGCCTATGAACTGATCCCTTGGCATTATGATAGCACAGGCGAGGACAGGTCCGGCTATAGGACCCCGTCCTACTTCATCTATTCCGCATACCATTTCGTGCTTTTCCATTTCAATCTTTAATTCTTCAGAAACCCTATCCTTCCAATAGTCATTAAGCATATTAGGACTCCGGTTTTTCCAGACTTATTCGTCCAAGTTTCCCCTGTCTGAAATCGTAGAGGATTCTTTTGGATACCCTGTCATAATCAACATAGGTTCCGTTCATGGCCCCCATCTTTTTGCCTATTTCATCCATAATCTCAAGTGAGCTCAAACCCTTTTTCAAGTCATATTTATTTATCAAGGCATCAGGTTTTATTGTCATCAGGTATTCTATGAAAGCATAGCCCAGTCCTTGAAGGTCCAGAATTTCTTCCTTTATTGCTCCTGTCCAGGCCAGGTGAAGGCCCTCTTTATGAGTCAGTTTTTTCATCATTATTCCGGGCGTATCCATGAGAAGAAGATTCTTTCCGCACCTTATCCAGCGCTGGTCTTTGGTAATTCCAGGTTTATTGCCAACCTGGGCTGCCCGTTTTCCTGCCATCTTATTTATAAAAGTGGATTTCCCTGAATTCGGAATACCGAAGACCAGCATCCTGATCTCTTCATTTTTAATGTCCCGACTCTTACGCTCCTCTAAGGCTTTCTTACAGATTATTCCTGCCTCTTTTCTGACCTTTTCAGGCAGAATATTATCCTTTTGCGAATTGCATGCCAAGGCTCTAAAGCCTTTTTCCTCGAAATGCTTAATCCATTGTTGCGTTACCTCAGGATCAGCCAGGTCAGCTTTGTTTAATATTATCAATCTCGGCTTCTTTTTTGTAATGTCCTCAAGGAAATAATTTGAAGATGATTCCGGGATCCCGGCATCTAAAATTTCACATGTAATATCCAGCAAAGGCAACTTTTCCTCTATCTGCCTTGATGCTTTTTTCATATGGCCGGGAAACCAATTGATTGCCATACTTTTCTCCTTCTAAAGTCTTATAAAGTAAAGGAGCAGACCCCGGTAACCGGACCCTGCTCCTGAAATTAAAAGCTCTGTTTTTCCTTAACCTTGGCACTCTTACCGACACGGCCACGTAAATAATAGAGCTTTGCCCTACGAGCTTTACCCTGACGGCTTACTTCAACATTCTCAACCCTGGGAGAGTGTAAAAGGAAGGTTCTTTCAACTCCGACTCCGTAGCTGAGTCTGCGAACTGTAAAGGTCTCGCTTACGCCGCCTGCCTGCATTTTAATTACTGTACCCTCAAAAATCTGAATACGTTCACGGCTGCCCTCTTTAATGCGGTAGTGAACTCTTACAGTATCCCCGACATTAAATGCCGGTACTTCAGACTTCATCTGTTCTTTTTCAAGATTCTTAATATAATCCATCGCTTCCTCCTAATTAGTGATTATCTTCTTTATTTTCCAAGTAGACCCTGTATAAATCCGGTCGCTTCTCTTTTGTGTTTTTAAGGCTGCTCTCACGTCTCCAAAGATCAACTGCTTTGTGGTCTCCGCTGTAAAGGACTTCAGGAACTTCATAGCCCCTGAAATTCCTTGGCTTGGTAAACTCATCATATTGAAGCAGTCCGTCTGCCAATGAGTCGGTGGGGGCGGATTCTGCGCTCCCCAGAACCCCATCAACCCAGCGAACCACGCTGTCGATTAGGACCATTGCAGGGATCTCTCCCCCTGTTAAAACATAGTCACCAATAGATATTTCTTCATCGACAAAATGATTAACCACCCTGCTGTCAATACCTTCATAGTGACCGCAGAGGAGAATTAAGTGACTCTCCTTTGAAAGATCTACGGCCTTTTGATGGTTTAACAGCCTGCCTTGCGGGCTTAAATATATGACCTTTGAGTTTTCCTTTTTAACAGACTCGATGGCTTCAACCACCGGGCCCGGTTTCATAAGCATTCCTGCAGCACCGCCAAAAACAGTATCGTCGGCACTCTTGTGCTTGTCATGGCAGAAATCTCTGATATCTATGCTGTTGACCTTGATTTTTCCGCTATCTATTGCTTTTCCTATAACTCCATAGGAGTTTAAAAGATCAAAGCATTCCGGAAAAAGACTAAGAACATCAATCCTCATCAAAAAGTCCTTCTATGGGGTCTAAAACCATCACGCCCTTGACGATATCAACTGAAACAAGGATCTGTTCTATAAAGGGAACCAGACAATCCTTGCCATTATGATCAATTACCAGGACATCGTTGGCTGCATAGTTTAAAACATCCTTAACCTTGCCCAAGTCATTGCCCTTAGTGTCCCGGACTTCAAGTCCCAAAAGGTCTTTTATATAGTAGCTTCCATCCTCTCTTGGTGCCAGGTCTTCCTCGTCGATAAGGAGGTCTTTATTCTTTAGAATTTCCGCCTCCTCAATGCTTGACAATTCTTGAAATTTTAAGATTGACACAAGCCCGTTATTTGAAAATTCCTGAACTGTAAATTCCCGGCCTTCTTCGGTATATAGGTGTTGGCCTACATTAAAACGGCCTTCCCTCTCATCCGCTACTGCAACCTTTACGGCGCCCTTGAGTCCATGGCTTTTTATAATTCTGCCAATTGAGATCATGTTATTCTTCATCAGTTGATTTTATTTCCAAGTTAACCTTTACGTTTTCTTTGATTGCGCATGCCTTTAAAATCTGTCTTATGGAATTTGCAATTCTTCCCTGTTTTCCAATGACCTTGCCCATATCTTCAGGGTTTACACGGAGGGTCAGGTCCAACATTCCCCCATCCTGATTTTCTATGACTTCAATGTCATCCTTGTGGTCAACAAGTGCTATGGCAACTTTTTCCAAAAGATCTTTCATTATTCAGCCTCTGCTTCTTCAGTTTCAGTTTCCGCCTCAGCCTCAGCTTCCGGCTCGGATTCTGCTTCCTGAGCAGGTTCAGCAACTTCCTCAACTTCTTCTACCTTGGCATATTCGCTCGGATCAATGACTTCGGCTTCATAATGCTTCTTAGGCTTGGCCTGATTTGCACAACCGTCCTCTACCAAACCTTGAGAATCATAAACCTTGTACTCTTTGAAAAGACGATCACATGTTTTTGAAGGCTGGGCTCCGTTGGCAATCCAGTTCTTTACCTTGTCCGCGTCAATACGGAACATACGGGGATCTGAAATCGGATTATAGAAGCCGAGTTCTTCAATAAAACGTCCATTTGTTGCCCTTCTTGAATCTGCAACTACAATACGATAAAAGGGTCTTTTGGTTGCACCGATGCGCTTCATTCTAATTTTTACTGACATAATTCCTCCTACTAAAAGAAACCTTTAAATGGATTTCTCCTGCTGCCCATATTTGACAGCTTCTTCATCATCTTTTTTGACTGCCTGAACTGTTTTAACAAACGGTTTACCATGACCGGGCTTGTTCCTGAACCCTTGGCAATCCTCTCCCTCCTCGACCCGTTTATCAGGTCGGGATTCTTCCTCTCTTCATCTGTCATGGAAGTCAATATTGCCTCCACCCTTATCATCTGCTTATCATCTATATTAATTCCGGCCATGGCTTTTTTATTCATGCCCGGAAGCATTGACAAAATATCCTGTAGGGGTCCCATCCTCTTTACCTGCTGGAGCTGGTCGTAGAAATCATTTAGGTCAAATTTGGCCTTTCTTAATTTCTCCTCCATCTCCCTGGCCTTTTCCTGGTCCAGGTTTTGCTCGGCCTTCTCAATGAGACTCAGTACATCTCCCATTCCCAAAATTCTTGAAACCAGCCTGTCGGGGTAGAATTCCGCCAGGTCATCAATTTTTTCACCCTGGCCCACAAGCTTGATGGGTTTACCTGTGACAGCCCTGATAGAAAGTGCCGCTCCGCCTCTTGCATCACCATCCATTTTTGAAAGGATGATGCCGCTTATGTCTATATCGTCATTAAAGGTTTTAGCGACATTTACCGCTTCCTGGCCTGTCATAGCATCAACTACAAGAAGGGTTTCCGTAACGTTGACGGATTCTTTAATACTCTTGAGCTCCTCCATGAGCTTTTCATCAATCTGGAGTCGACCGGCAGTATCGATTATTACGACATTATATCCACTTCTGTTGGCCATCTCCACAGCATCTTTTGCTATTGTCACAGGAGAAACTTCTGTTCCTCTCTGATAGACATCTGCCCCCACCTTCTTGCCTAAAATTTGCAGCTGGCTTATGGCAGCCGGCCTATAGACGTCACAGGCAACCAAGAGGGGTCTCTTTCCCTTTTTTATATAATAATTAGCCAACTTTGCAGCATGGGTTGTCTTTCCTGAACCCTGTAAACCGCACATGAGGATGATTGTACTCGGACTGGCATATCTCAGTTCCCGATTATCATCAGTCATGAGGTCTACCATCCGGTCTCTAACGATTTTGATAACCATCTGACCGGGTGTCAATGATTTCATGACACTCTCGCCCATTGACTTTTCCTTGACGTCTTTAACAAAATCTTTAACAACCTTATAATTGACGTCCGCTTCCAGGAGGGCCAGTCTGATCTCCCTCATGGCCTGGTCAATATCTTTTTCAGATAATTTACCCTTGCCTGTAAGTTTTGCAAAAGTATTTTGAAGGCGTTCAGCTAAATTTTCAAACATCTAGGCCTCCTTTCCGTCCGGGAGCAGGATTTCTCTCAGCTCCTTCAGTTTTTTATTAATTTCACCTTTGGTAATGTGGCTGTCCCCATCCAAGTCTTCAATGAGGGGACTAAGTATCGTGATAACAGCTTGAGTTTTTTTTGAGGATGCTAAAATATTTTCAAAATTTTCCATCTTTTTAACAGCCCTGTTAAGCTGATCTGAAACGGCTTGCTTGGATATTTCCTTATTTTCAGCTATTTCCTGTAAGGACAGGTCATTATAATAGTAGTCACTTAAGAGAGCCTTTTGATTGTCCGTCAATAAAGGCCCATAAATCTGAAACAGCATTCCGATTTTTATCAGATCTTCCATGACAACTCCCGCAAAATCAAGCTTTTAACCAACAGGAGATATTTTATATCCAAATAAAGAGCCTGTCAAGTAGTTTTACTTGACAGGCTGGATTCATTATATTTTTAAGAATTAATCCTGCATTTCTTTTTTATTAAGCTTCTTTTTTTGCCAATAATAGTAGCTTAAAAATGCAATACCCGGAATTAATATCACACTTCCCATAGTCATGGCATCAGCCGTGCAATTTGGCAGTATTGAACCGGATGGGAGAAAAACGAAAAGCAGGCATATGATATTTATTACAAAGAATATAGAAAACAGTCTCCTTGTATATTTTAAGCTGTTCTTTTCCTTTGCATCAGCAATCAGCAAGACGACCTCGGGTATAACAAGTGTTACAAGAGCTCCATGGGTTTCAATAAAATCAGGTTCAATTGTTCCATTTAATATTAAAATAGCATAGATCACTGAAACTATTGTAAGTGCTATTATTAGATAGTTGATTTTATTATTTTTCATGTGACCTCCTCGTGTTTAGCTGAAAATGGCTGCCACAAACTCCTCCGCATTAAATGGCCTCAAATCATCAATGCCTTCACCAACCCCTATCCACTTCACAGGTAGCTTAAGCTCATGCTGGAGGGGATAGATTACCCCGCCCTTTCCTGTTCCGTCAAGCTTTGTGAGGATAATTCCTGTAAGCCCGGTTACCTCGTTAAAGGCCCTGGCCTGCATAAGAGCGTTCTGTCCGGTACCGGCATCGAGAACCAATAAAGATTCTTTATAGGCGGCAGGGAATTCCCTGTCTATTATCCTGTTGATTTTTTCAAGCTCGTCCATCAGGTTCTTTTTGTTGTGGAGTCTGCCTGCTGTATCGATAATTAAAACATCACTTGACCTTGCCTTGGCTGCATGGATTCCGTCAAATACGACAGATGCGGGATCGGCCCCTTCTTCATGTTTAATAATATCTACGCCTGACCTCTTTGACCAGGTATCCAGCTGTTCAATAGCTGCAGCCCTGAAAGTATCGGCAGCGCAAAGGAGAACCGATTTACCCTCTTCTTTAAGGAACTTGGCCATCTTACCTATTGTTGTGGTTTTCCCTACACCGTTAACACCTATGACCAAAATAACAGTGGGCTCTTTTCGGCTTAAAATTTGATTTTCTGAGGAATCCTTGATCAATTTTTCTGCCATTATTGTTCTAAGAGCAGTCTTTATGCCTTCCGGTTCACGAATCCTTTCCTCAGCCACCTTGTCCCTAAGCTCATCAATAATATCCATCGAAGATTCGTATCCTATATCGGCCATTACCAGACCGGCTTCCAAATCCTCAAAAGTCTCATCATCGATCTTAGCCTTACCGTAAATAATATTGTCAACAGCACCGGCAAAACTTTCTCTTGTTTTACTCAGGCCTTTTTTTAACTTATCGAAAAAAGACATATATCCTCCTAATTAATAAGCGACTCCTCTAATTCTTCAATCTCTAAAAATATTGCCTTACTTGTACCTTCTTCCATGGTTATGCCATAAAGGGTATCAGCAAGTTCCATGGTTGTCTTCCTATGGGTGATAATTATAAACTGTGTTGACTCTGTGAGAGTCTGCAGATAATTCACATACCTTCCTATATTAGCCTCATCAAGTGAGGCATCAATCTCATCCAATATGCAGAAGGGGGTCGGATGGATCGAGAATATGGCGAATAGAAGGGCCAGGGCAGTCATTGACCTCTCCCCTCCTGACAATAGCGCCAAACTTTCAAGCTTCTTTCCGGGAGGCTGGGCCTCGATATCTATGCCGGCTGAAAGTATATCCTCAGAGTCCAGTGTCAATCTGGCGTGACCCCCGTTAAAGAGAATCTTGAAAATACGATTATATTCCTGATTTATTTTCTTGAAGCTGTCTTGGAAGAGGCTTTCCATGGTCTTGTCAAGATCTTCTATCATCTCCAGGATATCTTCTTTTGAGCTCCTGAGGTCCCCTATTTGTTTTCTGAGAAAGTCCATTTCTTCAGACAGTTTTTCATATTCTTCTATTGAGTCGTAATTGAAAAAGCCGATGGCTGAAAGTTCCTGCTTTATTTCGATAACCTTAGACCGCGTTGTTTTAATAGGATCCAGCTTTTCAAGTTTAAAATCAAGCTCTTCCATACTTATATCATACTGGGATAGATAATTATCTATAAGCTCTCCCCTTCTCTCACGCTCTCTTTCAATTTTCAAATTTATCCTATAGATTTGGTTTTCAAGCTCACTCTTTAAGGCAGATGACTTTTCTTTAATATTAAGCTGCTTTTCCAGCTTTTTCCTCAATGCCCCCTCATCGCTTTCAAGCTTTCCTGCTGCCAATTCAAGGTTTTTGATCTCAACTTGGCCATTTTTAAGCCTTGCTTCTGCATCCTTGATAAATTCTTCATTTTCGCCGATTTTTTTAACCAGGTCCTCTTTTTCCCTCGATTCCTGATCTTGGGTGATTTTTGACTGGTCAAGCTGCTCGGAAAGCTCATTATAAGTATTTTCAGCAAGGTTAAGGTCCCTCTCAATATAGGAAATCCTCTCCGCAATAATTGATCTTTCCTTGTCCCTGCGACCTGCTTCAAGCTTACCCGCCTCTAATTTTTTCACGAATTCCAGATGTTTTTTATCATTGGCCTTTATTTTATCTTCCAGCAATTTTTTCTTCTCATCAAACTCATCCTGGGAATAGGCAGACTTCCGAGCCAAGGTAATATCCAAATTCCTGATCAGTTCCTGAGCCATGTTGATTGAAACGGAAAGCTCGGCCAGACCGTCCTTATTCTGATCAAGGTCTATTCTGGCTTCTGAAATCTTTTTATCATAGTCCTCATTTTCACGAACCAATGCGGCCAGGCTTGCAAGCTCGTCCTTGCGCAAGCTTTCCAATTTGATCAATTGTTCATTAATTGAAGTCAAATCCTTTTCAAGGTCTTTTATCCTTGTCTTTCTATTTAGCAAAGAGGCTTCTCTTCTTCGAGAAATACTGCCTCCGACCATGGATCCCCAAGAATTTATTACGTCACCGTCAAGACTGACAATCCTCACCGACCTGATGCTCTTGTCCGACAGCCTGACAGCTGAGTTCAAATCCTCAACCAAAACTGTATTGGCAAGGAAGTGGTCAACTATAGGGCTCAATTTGTCATCATATTCCAGGGCCTCAACAGCAGAACAAATAACTTCCTTTTCCTTTACCTGTACCGGCCTTGATCCCTCAATGCTGTCCAAAGGCAAGAAGGTTATCCTGCCGATATTTTTAGATTTTATAAGATTAATCAGGAATTTAGCGTCGTCCTTGTTTCTTACTACAATGTTTTGCAGGGCTCCGCCAAGTGCTACATCGACAGCCTTTTCATATCCCGGCTTAACCCTTATCATATCAGCCAAGCTTCCAAGCATCCTTGAGCCTATATTCCCATCCCTATCGGCAATTTTTAATAGTTCCTTTACGGGACGGTTATAGCCTTCATGACTTTCAAGAAGTGATTGTAAAAACTTCAACTCCGATGAGACCTCTGCAGATTTACGCTCCTTGTCCCTTCGGCCGGATTCAATCTCTGAAATTTTGTCATTGACAGCTTGGGCTTCAAGCTTGTTATCTTCCTTGGATTGGTTGTATTTCTCTATATCTTTTACTATTTTTTCCTGGTCTGTGGTCAGTGAATCAAATTTGCTTTTAAAGTCCTGTAATTCTCGGGCCTTTATTTCCCTTTCTTTCCTTGTCTCATCCTGATGAGCCAATAGGGCTTGGTCGGCCTTTATTGTCCTGGTTTTTTCAAACTCCAGGAAGTTAAGGGCTTCGTTAAGCTTGTCCTTTTCTGCTGAGAGATTGCTCAAGTCATTAGTGATTTGGTCGTTATCCTCTATCCTGCTTAAAGCATTGAGCTTTTCCTTTAAATCATTTAAACTCTTCTTATTAGATTCCAGATTGTCCTCAGCAAGTTTTTTATCAATGGTCAACTTTTCAATTTCGGCTTCCCTGTCTGAATATGACTTTTCCAATCTTTCCAAGTCTTTTTTATAAAAGAAGACTTGCTCGTTTTTTACAGACAGGTCCTTCTCAGCCTTTTGTATCCCGGTCCTGATTTTTTCCCTATCTGTTTCAAGCTGACTTTTTCTTGTCACCATGTCATTCAATTTGGAGTTGTAAGGGGCTAAAAGTTCATTAGCCCGGTTGAGAAGTTCGGTCTGTTCCTTAAAATCAGCCTCAAGCCTCTCTTTTTCACCGGATAAATCACCGTCATCCCTGACTATTTTGTCCAGATCGTTTTTAAGAAGTGAAAGCTCATTGACTTCCAATTCCCGGCTTAGCTCCAAACCTTTTCTGGCATTTTCCGCCTGCTTCTTCAGGATTTTCTCTTCCTGGATTTTTCCCCTCAGGTCAGTTGTAAATATTTCAAGGTTTTCCTCGGTTTTATCAAGCCTTCTTTGGGCCTCATCTTTTTTATATTTGTATTTTGCTATGCCGGCAGCTTCATCAAATATCCTTCTCCTGTCTTCGCTCTGAGAAGACAATATATCTTCAATCCTGCCTTGGCCTATCAGAGAATACCCCTCCTGGCCTATTCCGGTATCAAAAAACAGTTCCCTTACATCCTTACGTCTAACCTTATTCTTGTTTATAAAATATTGGCTTTCTCCAGACCTGAAAACTTTTCTTGATATATGTACTTCTTCATATGGAAGGTCGATATCGGATTCTGAATTATCCAAAGCCAGGGTAACCATAGCCATGTTCATGGCCTTTTTCTTTGATGTCCCCGCAAAAATTACGTCCTCCATCTTCTCTCCACGTAATGTTTTTGCAGACATCTCGCCAAGAACCCACCTGACCGCATCCGATATATTCGATTTTCCGGACCCGTTCGGTCCGACAACGGCAACAAAATCCCGGTCAAAGTTCAGCCTGGTTTTTTCGGCAAAGGACTTGAAGCCATACATCTCTATGTATTTGAGTCTTAGCATTGTTCACCCTATTCTTAAAATCAATAATTATTATCAGATAAGGCCTTTAAGGCCTTTTTAGCCGCATCCTGCTCAGCTTCTTTTTTCGAGCCTCCAATACCCTCAGAAACAGGTTTTCCTGAGATATCAAGTCTGACTTTAAAGGTTTTTTTATGGTCAGGTCCCGATTCTCCTATCAATGTGTATACCGGGGCCAATCTTCTGCTGAAGGCCAGCTCCTGAAGCTTGGACTTATAGTTTTCATATAGGCTGTCCGCCTTGGCTTCCTTTTCAAAAAGATCCGGCAAGCACTTGTCAAACTCCGAATAAAGGTAATCATAGCCCCCGTCTAAATATATGGCACCGCAAACAGCCTCAAAGCAGTCTGAAAGAATTGAGTCCTTTTTCCTTCCGCCCTGCATTTCCTCGCCTTTTCCCAGTATTAAAAGCTCATCAAGGCCCCATTCCGTGGCCAAGTATGCAAAAGAAGGTTGGCATACCGCCTTAATCCTTTTGTCCGTTAAAACGCCTTCACCCATTTGAGGAAATTTCTTAAAAAGTATGTCTGAAACAATGAGTTCGCATACCGCATCCCCCAAAAATTCCAGTCTCTCATTGGACATAAGGCGGTTCTTGCTTGTTTCGTTAATATATGACCTGTGGACAAGGGCTCTTTCCAGGAGTGAAATATTCTTAAAAAAATAGCCCCTCCGGTCTTGGAATTTTTCCAGCTTTGTCTTGAGATCATCCTTGTTCATAATTTTCGTCATCAATATTACCTATTTCAGAAATAACCTTCTTAACCTTATCTTCCATTCCGGATCTTGCATATGCCAAGCATTCCTTAATTGCCATGGCAAATGTCTTCTCCTCTGAATTACCGTGGGCCTTATATACGGCCTTCCTGGCGCCCATCAACGGGGCTCCTCCATGGTTTCGATAATCCATTGGAGCCAGGGCTTCCTTTAGTGGACCTTTAATAAGGAGTCCTGCAATTTTTCCTTTAAGGCTTTGGTACATGGTGGTTTTCAGCAGAGTCATTAGGGCCTTTGCAGTCCCTTCCAAGGTCTTTATCGCTATATTTCCTGAAAAGCCGTCGGTCACCAGGACTTGGCAATGTGAGCTCAGTATATCCCTTGCTTCAACATTCCCGACAAAGTTCAGGCTTGAGTTCCTTAAAAGCTTGTGGGCTTCCAAGGTTCTCTTATCCCCTTTATGGTCTTCTGCTCCTACTGAGAGCAGGCCTATCTTTGGTTTATCTTCTTTTAATACTTCTGAGGCGTATACTGAGGCCAAGAGGGCAAATTGGAAAATCATAACCGGACTTGTGTCCATATTTGCTCCGCAATCCGCCACAATCAGTGACCCGCCATCCAATTGAGGAAGGATACCGGCCAAACAGCATCTTTTTATCCCCCTTATTCTTTTAGTTATAAGGCTGGCTCCGGCTAAAAGGCCACCGGTAGACCCCGCTGAAAGAAGGGCTTGGCAATCATCCTCATTTAATCTATTGAAGGCTAATACCATAGAGGAATTCTTCTTAGTCCTTATGGCGCTAACCGGAGATTCGTTGTTGTCAATTTGGTCTTCTGTATCTATGAATTCAATTCTATCTTTGTGGTCTTGTAAATATGGGGTCATGAGTTTTTCAGGCCCGACAAGGACCGCTTGGAAAGAATCATCTTCCCTCATGGCTAAATCCAGTGCTTTAGCAACCATTTGGCAGCCAAGGTCTGCTCCAAGAGCATCTATAACTATTTTTGTCATATTTTCCTCAATCATACATAAAAGGCTTAAATTTCATACCGGCCCGGATGACTAATTCAAAAAAAGTGCAGGCCCCAAAGGACTCTGCACTCTTGCCTGGCGATTACTCGCCAACTTCGATCACTTCTTTTCCATCATAAAAACCGCAATTAGGGCAAACATGATGCGGCAGTTTCGGTTCTCCACAGTTGGGGCAAGCCGATGTAGCATATGTTTTTAAGCGATAGGACGAAGCTCTTCTCTTGTCTCTTCTTGTTTTCGAAGTTTTGCGTTTTGGCACTGCCATGATGAACACCTCCTCCTTCGAATATCTTTATTTTTGAATAACATCAAGATTATAACTTTCTATGGCCTGTCTGTCAAGTTTGTGGCCTTTCATAATAGCTTATCTCATTTTTTTATTTTATCTCAAATCTCGCTTATAATCATATTATAAAGGAGTATTTATGAAAGCTGTAGGAATTGTTTGTGAACTTAACCCCATCCATGCCGGCCATATCAGGCTTATAGAAGAAACTAAAAAGCACTTTAGCCGCGAATACGAAGATGTCCGCCTTGTTGGAGCCATGTCATCCTGCTTTGTCCAGAGGGGACGTCCTTCTGTTCTCGACCCATGGACCCGGGCAAAAATGGCTGTTTCCTTGGGCTTTGACCTTATTGTTGAAATTCCACAGGCCTATGTTCTTCAGTCAGCTTCAGGCTTTGCTTATGGCGGAGTAAAGTGTTTGTCTATGATTGATAAGGTGGACAGCCTGGCTTTTTCAGCCGAAGACTCCTTCTTTTTAAATGATCCTGATGCTATATTGGAAAAGTATAAAAGTAAAAATGTCCAGTCAAAAATTTCCGATTATATGAAATCAGGTCTGTCCTACAGGCAGGCCCATGAAAGGGCTTTAGATACCGACTTGATGGGCAACCAGATAATGGCCTATAACTACCTTCTTGCCATCGAAGGGCTTTCGCTAAATTATGATGTATTTGCACTGAAAAGAGAGTCTTTTGAAGGTGAAGCCGACCCCAAGTCCAGCTCAACCTCAGCAAGTGCCATTCGCAGGGCCATGGCCCATAAAAAGCTCAACCCTGCAGATCTTCCCGCTTATAGCCTAATTAAATCCGGTCCTTTTTCCGATAGCCTGGACCCTTTTTATGACTATCTAAAATTAAGAAAATTCTTAGACCCGATTGATTGGACCCAAGCAGCCCACCATGAAAAAGGAATGGAAGATAGGCTATATTCTTGCATGGAAAATACCAATTCCCTTGAGGAAGCTCTTTCTTTAGCAGCAAATAAGAGGCAGACCAAGTCCCGCTACCGCAGGATGATTTTATCGGCCCTGCTGGGCATAAAGAAGAACATACTTCCTGAAATTTCTTATATCCGCCCCCTGGCATTTAATGAAAAAGGCAGGGAAATCCTTAATGCCGTTAAATGCCCTATCATACAGAAAAAAGCTTCTGATGACCTTAATCCTGAATCATTGGACCTTCTTGAAATAGAAAAAAGGGCCCATGACCTTTATTACTATATCAACGGTCTGGACCCCGGGTTAGATAAGCTTCAAAAATACTATTTCCCAAATTCATCTATCCAATGAGAAGCCTTGTCAAAATCCGATATTTCAGGGATCTTGCCATCCTTTTCTATCTGGAAGTCTGAATCCCCCTTGCCCAAAAGCATGACCAGGCTTTTTTGCCCTTTATTCCACAACTCTTTGGCTTGATCCATGGCGGCCTCAAAGGCCTCCTGCCTATTTATAATTATGCGGTATTGGCCTCCCTTGTCCTCTATGGCCGATCCTATGCTTTTGCTTATCTCCATTGGGTCTTCAGATCCGGGATCATCTTCGCATATATATGAGAAATCCACCATTTCCCCGGCAATATGTCCCAGGTCAAACCTTCTGTTTCGGCCCTTATCTCCGGTAGCTCCAAAAACTGCAACCAGCCGCCTATCCGGGAACCTTCTGGCGGCCTCTTTAATTATGCTTGAAAAACTCAGGCCGTTGTGGGCATAGTCAACTAAGATCTTTATGCCTCCGTCACTTGTGGAAAAATATTTTGACCTTCCTTCTATGTCAACATCAGCCAAAGCCTCCTCTATGCAGGACAGACCGACCCCTATCGACATTGTCATGGCTATTGCCATAAGGGCATTTTCCGCATTATAGAATCCGAAAGAATTTACATATATGGACTTTTTAAGTTCCTCAAGATGTCCATCTTTCCTTGTAAACAGGTCCATACAAAAGCCCTGTCTATCATCTTGTAAATTGCTTGCTGCGTAATCCGCATTATTGGATCTTACATTTTTCTTAAAAACCCTTAATTTGCTTATTTTATTGCATTTTTCAGCCTCCGACAGTATCCTGTCAATCTTGTCTGAGGACAAGTTAACGAAGGACCAATCGGTTTTTTTGAAAATTTTCAGCTTTGATGAAAAATAATCTTCAAAGTCCTTGTGCTCTATACTTGAAATATGGTCAGGAGAAATGTTGAGAAAGCCCGCCATTTCAAACCTTATACCGTCACACCGCCCGTATTTAAGCGCCTGTGACGACACTTCCATAACCAATGTTTTAACGCCGTTATCCACAGCCCTTCTCATAAAGGAAAACAGCTCAATAGGCTCGGGTGTAGTCAGCTGAGCCTTGGCCCTTTCTTTTCCGTCAAAATTTACGGATGATGACAGCAAAGCCGGAGGCTTAATCCCCATTTTCTTGTTATATAGACTTAAAATTTGGTGTATATATGTTACCGTACTTGTTTTTCCCTTGGTCCCTGTTATGGCTATAATCTTCAACTTATCTTGGGGCTTTGAGTAAAACAGGCCGGCAATCTTAGCCAAACAATTTCGTATATTATTTACTTTAAGGCACTCTATCCCCAAACCATAGTCAAGCTCTGAGACGTAGGCAATAGCACCTTTTTCAATAGCCGACTCAAGGTAGGATTTTTTGAATGCATTGCCCTTGCAAATAAAAAGGCATCCCGGTTCAACCTGCCTTGAATCGTATGATATGGACTTGACGACAGGGTTGTTTGCATTATCTGTTTCAATATTCAAGAGTTTTTTAAAATTATTCAAATAAAGGCTCATATTCACTCCCGATAATAGTTCTTTGGTCCGACTTAAAACCTGTGAAATAAAAAAAAGGGATAGATATCGTCTATCCCTTTAAAATTATACAAATTATATTAGTGGAGTTCTTGACGATTGTGCTCGAGTTCATCCACAACAGCATTGAGGTTCTGCTGGGTATTTGAAAGGATCTCATCAACATAAGCAAAGACGCCTTCTCTTATTTGGCGGGCCTGGTCTTCAGCCTTGGCTAAAATCATCTCAGCTCTTTCATTGGCAGCCTTTGTTACCCTGCTCTCTGAAACAAGCTCATTGAAACGCTCTTGAGCGCGGGCATCCAGGTCATCTGAAGCCTGTTTGGACTGTTCTGCAATCTGAGCGGCCTGATCATTTGCTTCCTGCAAAATCCTGTCTTTTTCATCATTTACCCATTTGGCCTGGCGTATTTCTTCCGGCAAGGACTCACGAATTTGTTTAACTATTTCATAAACCTCATCAGGATCCACAGAAACCTTTTTTGAAAACGGAATCGATGCTGCATCGTCCATTACATCTTCCAGCTCTTCCATTAATTGTAAAATATCCATTTTTCCCCCTCTTGCTTTAGGCCAAGCTAATTATTTTGAAATTTTTTATGTAGTCTTTCTTCAACGGATTTCGGTACCAGTCCTGAAACATCGCCTCCATAAGCTGCAACTTCGCGTGCATAACTGGCTGAAACATATGAGTAGCGAATATCGGTCACCAAAAATATCGTCTCCAGGTTCGGGTCGAGCGAATGGTTAAGTGCGGCCAACTGGCGCTCATACTCATAATCTGAAGGAGAACGCAGGCCCCTCACAACGGCATCGGCCCCCTTAAGCTTGAAATAATCCGCCAAAAGGCCCGAAAATAACTCTACCCTTACATTATCAACATCATACAACAGTTCTTCAAGCATTTCAATTTTTTCATCGTCCGAAAAAAGATTTTTCTTTTGAGAGTTCCTAAGGATTGCAACGATTACCTCATCAAAAAGCTTTGAAGCCCTATGTATTACATTGAGATGTCCCAGGGTTACAGGATCGAATGAACCCGGAAATATAACCTTCATTATTCTTCTTTCTCCTTACAGTTGAATTTGAAAATATATATTTTATTAAATTTATATTCTCTCATGGTTAAAAGTTTATATGTATCAGGATATTCGAAGCTCTCATCTTCAGCCGTCTCCACCACTATGGTCGCCCCTTCATTCATAACATTTTTAGTTATGAGCTTTTCCATGGCTTCTTTTACCATGTCTTGATAGTATGGCGGGTCCAAATAAATATAATCCGCTTTTTTATCAATGTGGTTGAGCCTTCTCCTGAAATCCCCTTTTAAAACCAATGCCTTATCAGTATATTTTGCTTTATTAAGATTTTCAATAATACAGTTGACCATATACGGGGATTGTTCACAAAAATACGCAAAACCGCATCCCCTGGAAAGAAACTCAATACCTATTTGCCCTGTCCCCGCGAAAAGATCCAATGCATATGAGTCTTTTTTTATGGGGCCCAAAATATCAAAAACCGCTTCTTTCACCTGGTCCTTAGTCGGTCTGGTCTTTGACTTTTTGTCCGGGCCAAGCAGGCGCCTGCCCTTTCTTTCTCCCGAAATAATCCTCATTCATATCTCCTAGTTCAAGCTTAAACTGTTGAAGTCCTTTATTTCTTTTAAGATTTTATCTCTTAATCTTGTATTAATAAACTCTAAAGGGTTTATTTTTCCTTCCAATATCTCATGGCCGAACTTGTCAGTGAGTATCTTCTTGGCTTCATTTTTCAGCTCAATAGAGTTTTTATTAAAGGGATCAAGGGTTCCCGGATTAAAGCCGTGTTGTTCAAAGCCGTATATATCTCCCCCTCCTCGTAATTCCAAGTCTTTAACCGCTATGTCAAAGCCGTCATCACAATTTTCCAGGAACCTGAGCCTTTCCTTTGAAGCTTTTGATGAGCTGTCGCTCAAAAGTATACAGTAAGACTGGTCACTTCCGCGACCCACCCTTCCTCTTAATTGGTGAAGTTGTGCCAGTCCGAAATTTTCCGCCCCGGCTATAACCATGATACAGGCCCTTGAAACATCAATTCCGACCTCTATAAGACTCGTAGCTATTATAAGATCAAGCTTACCATCGGCGAATCGGCTCATGACTTCTTCTTTTTCTTCAGATGACATAGGGCCGGTTAATTTTCCGACCTTAACCCCGGTTCCGAAATATTTAATACATCTTGAAAAAACCTCATCGACCGACCAATATGAAAGGTCCCCGTCACCCTTTTCTATCCTTGGACAAACTAAATATGATAACAGGTTCTCCTTAGATTTCTTCTCTATAAAATCATAAATACGCTTTTCATACTTGCCGTTAACAAGGTAAGTTTCTATCTTTTTCCTGCCAAGGGGCTTATCCTTTAATCTGGTCAGGTCGAGCTGTCCGGTACTTACAAGCTTGAGTGTCCTGGGAATTGGCGTTGCAGAAAGGACAAGGGAATTCGGATAAATAGATTTTGAAAGGAGCTTAGCCCTCTGTCCAACCCCGAACCGGTGTTGCTCATCAGTTATTACCAGGCCCAAATTCGAAAATCCCAACCCATCTGAGATCAATGCATGTGTGCCGATGAAAAGTCCGACCTTGCCGTTTTTCGCAAGCTCCTGAGTTTCAGATCTCTTTTTTACGGAATCTGAACCCTGAACTGTATAAACATCATATCCTAGGCTTTTAAAGAGCTTTTCAGCCTTCTTTGCATGTTGACTTGCCAAGACCTCGGTTGGGGCCATCATGGCCACCTGGAAGCCGTTAAGCATGGTCATATAGGCCATAGCAAATGCAAGAACCGTTTTTCCTGAACCTACGTCTCCCTGGAGTAACCTGTTACTCGCCTTTGGATTCAAGAGATCTTCCATCAGCTCATCCAAGGCCCGGCCTTGTCCCGGTGTCAACTCAAAGTCCAAGCTTTTAAAAAAATCAGCCATAGGATAGGCCTTAATAATTGGTCCCATTTCTTCATTTCTGCAATGTTTTATGTATGAAGATGTGAGAACATCATTGATAGCCTCTGCCAAGCTGTAGTACTTACAAGCCGCTTTGAGCCTGTCGAAAGAAGTCGGAAAATGCATTTCCATCAGCAAATCCGCATAGCCACCGAAGTCTCCCTTAAAATCCAGGATCCCTTTATATATATTAAACTCATCGGGATTTAGGCTTTCCATTGCCGACCTTATAGCGTTTTTTCTTATGTTTTGACTTAGACCCTTGGTCAATGGATAAACAGGAATTATTCCCAAAAAGTTCTTAAGTTTTTCCCGGTCGTCAGCCCTGACCATCTGAGGATCCGGTATCCTGTCTTTTTCCCCATCGTATATTCCATATAGGTAGTATTCCTGCCCGGGTCTGATGCTTGTATTCAGATAAGGCTGGTTATGCCAGGTTACTTTAACCCGACCCGTCTCATCGGTGAACACGGCATCCTGTATAGATCGTCTCCCCTTAAGTCTTATAAGTCTGCCCTTGGAAATAATCTTGGCCTTTATCAGGCACAACTCTCCATCCTTTATATCTTCGATCCTGTCTAATCTAGACCTGTCCTCGTACCTGTATGGCAAATCAAAAACAAGGTCATTGCAGGTATAAATTCCCAGCCTATGAAAAAGAGAAGCCTTTTTAGGGCCGATTCCTTTTAATTCAGTCAGCTCCATAATTAGCTCCTCTTCATAGTTAGAATATTAAATAGATAGTTTTATTCCCGGGAATTATTCCATTGAGAAAATATAGCTGTAGGTGGGCTGCCCACCTTCTTCAACTTCTATATCCAAATCCGGATAATTTTCACCCAGCCTGTCAGCCATTGCTTTTAAGGCCTCCTTATCGCCCTCGGAACCCCTGTATAGGGTTATTAGGGCAATATTATCATCCATGTTATTTTCAATGCTGTCTTCAATCAATCTGATATCGTCATGACCGCATGCGACAATTTCTCCGTCAATCAGGCAGATCCTATCGCCCTTTTTTATCTTCAAGCCGTCAATTTCAGTATCTCTTACGGCGTAGGTCGTCTGGCCCGTTATAACCTCTGTCATGGCATCAGTCATATTGTCAATATTCTCTTCAATTGAAGATCCCGAATCGTATGCAAATAGGGCTGTAAGGCCTTGAGGGATTGACCTTGAAGGTATTACAACGACATTTGAGGATGAGAGCTGGTCGACCTGCTCTGCCGCCAATATAATATTTTTATTGTTTGGGAGTAAATATACGGTTTCGGCATTGACCGCCTCAACTGCATAATATAGGTCTTTTGTTGAAGGGTTCATGGTTTGACCGCCCGATACAACCTCATCAACCATCATCTGTTTAAAGATATCTTCAAAGCCCTTTCCCAAGCTGACAGCTACAAAGCCCACCTTCTTTTTTGTCTTAGTCTCTTCCTCAACTATAGTATGTATATCCGCCATCTCAGTCATATTTTCAATATCTGCCATATTGAATTCCCTGATTTTTCCTCTCCTGTAGACTGAACCCAGGAGTTTTTCAGGTGTATCCGTAGAAGCCTTGACATAGAAGGTATTTCCCTTGGCATTTATGGTCTCAAGAACTCCGTGCCTATTTATAGCTCTGATAAGCCTGTCCCTGTCTATTTCTTCAACCTTTAATTTTACGAAATAGGCCATCTTGCTCATCTCATGGTCGCTGGCGTCGAAATCCGTGATCTGCATAGTATTCACAGAGGCGGCTGATTTGTCTAAAAGCTTCTCCATGTTTTCTCCACTGAACTCCTCAACGAATCCGGTAATCAGGAAGATTAGGCCTTGACCGCCTGCATCAACAACTCCCGCTTCTTTCAGTGCCGGCAACATTTCCGGGGTCCTTTGGAGGGCCTGGTTGCCCTCTCTTAAAATACCTTTCAAAAGAACCAGAAGGTCTTTCTGGTCGGCATTTCTTTCGGCATAGGCTGCCATGCCGGCAGCAACCGTAAGAATTGTACCCTCGGTAGGCTTCATAACCGCCTTATATGCTCTTTCCTTGGCACATACAAAAACGTCAACAAGGGCTCTTGCATCAATCTTGTCCTTATCCTTCAATGCATCGGCCATTCCCCTGCAGAGCTGGGAAAGAATAACTCCTGAGTTGCCACGAGCCCCCATAAGAGAACCGTTACCCATAGCTTTTGCCAAGGCTGAGGGAGTTTCTTCTTTTACCCTCTCCATTGCCTCTATTGCCGATTCTGTTGTCATGGACATATTCGTTCCCGTATCTCCGTCAGGGACAGGAAAAACATTGAGTTCATTCACAAACTCTTTTTCAGCATCAAGTTTTAAATATGCGCTCTTTAAACATTTTTTAAAGAGGCTACCACTCATTTCTCTCACAGGGGCCTCCTTAAATTCTTATTCCTTGTACAATGAGCTCAATCTCATCGACTTTAATACCTGTTGAAGATTCGACACTGTAGCGAATCCTTTCGAGCAGGTTTTCAGCTACTGTTGAGATCCTGATCCCATATTCCATAATCACCTGAACCTGGATATCAACAGAATTATTTTCCTTATCGCAAACCCTGACACCCTTGGTCATATTTTCTATCCCTAAGAGCCCGTAAAGACCGTCGCTTATATTTTTTGCAGCCAGGCCTACGATCCCGTAGCTTTCCATCGCAGCTGTACAAACAATGTTTGCAATGACTTCATTGTCTATTAGAACCGTTCCATGTTCATTTACTAATTTAGAAACCATACAGCCTCCTCTTATATTTTTTATCGCACAAAAATGCAAAGAATAATTTTTCTAATCGAATCTATTATATAAGAGAGATGAGTAACTTGCAAAGGTGGGGACAGATTGGTATAATGCAATAGTTAGTTTTAAAGTAACGAGGAGGAATTATGTCAAAAGTATGCGATATCTGCGGTAAAAGAAAAACCGCCGGCAATAAGGTTACCTTCTCCCACAAAGGCATTAAGAGATCATTTACACCTAACCTCAGAAGAGTAAAGGTTTATGATGAGAATGGAACTCCCAGTAGGAAGTCCGTCTGCACACGTTGCCTGCGCTCAGGGAAAGTCAACCGTAATAAAGCCAATTATGATTACAAAGATCAAGCCACCGCTGCTGTGGAAGAAAACGAAGTTGTTTCAGAAGCAACAGTAAGCGAAGAAGTTGTTGAAGAAAATTCAGAAACTGCAGAGGCATAGTTTAGCCAAGCACTATTGATATTCTTAGACAGACTTAACCGGCCTTGCTTTCGAACTCGAGACGAAAGCAAGGCCGGTTTTTAATTGACTAATTGTTGTTATTTTCATGAGAATATATGAAGTACAGGCCTTGGTTTTCAGGGCCTTTTAATACAACTTTATTATTATTTTCAAAAATATGGTTTGATACACAAAGACTTGAGCAGGCACCTATTTCGGTGCTTTCCAAATTGTAGTCAAAGCCCTCCAAACTTATTTCAAGGCCCTCATCAAGGGCTATAAAGGAAACATAGGTGTTTTCTGAGTTTATCGAATCTTTCCCGCTAAATATTTCTTCCGGTCTTTTAAAATTGTATATTCCTGTAAGTATGTAACCCGAAAAATAGTTTTTATCCAGCATTACAAGATTCATACCCATAGCGGTATACTTTTTTAAAAATAAAAGGTTGGCCAGACTGTGGTCCAACCTTGTCCCCAGCCCACCTATAAAAACAACGTTCTTATAATTTTTTTCAAACAATATATCCAGGCCAAGTTCACTGTCTGTCTTGTTTTTTCTCTCCGGATAGGTCTTCAATTTATCTTCTTCAGCCAATCTCTTCCTGATTTCAGTTTCCTTTAAGTTGGAAGAAGAGTCAAAATCCCCTATTACTAAATCTGCGCTCAAGCAATTTTTTGCCAGGATATCGAATCCACGATCACATGCCAGGATATAAGAGGCTTGTCGGCAGAGTTTTTTTAGATTTTCTTCATCGATATTGCAGTCACCGCCGGCGACCATGAGGGCAAAGTCATCTTCAGCCTTACCTGCTGAAATTTTCCGGCTGCTGAAAAAATCTCTAAAGAATTCCGACCAATTCATTTTATTCTCCCAATATTGAAAGTAGCTTCTCTGCATTTTCCCCGGTTTTGCCGGGCACAAAGACCGCTGAACCTGCAACAAGCCAATCACAGCCGAGATCCCTTATCATTTTCAGATTGTCGGCCTTAACTCCCCCATCTATTTCCAAAATAATATCCCTACCGGTCTTATCAATCATCTGCCTGAGTTTTTTAACCTTTTTTATTGATGACTCTATAAAAGATTGGCCGCCAAATCCCGGATTTACAGACATTACCAATATCAAATCCACCATATCCATCAGGTACTCGATCTGTTCAGGGCTTGTCCCCGGGTTCAGGGCAAGGCCGGCCTTCAATCCAAGACTCTTTATGTTCTGCAAGGTCCTATGCACATGCTTGCAGGCTTCAAAATGCACGGTTATCAGGTCGCAACCGGCATCCTTTAACGACGGGAAAAGATAATCAGGCCCCATAACCATAAGGTGGGCATCAAAAAACAACTTGGTGTGTGGTCTCATCTTCTTAATGAATCCGGGGCCGAAAGTTATGTTGGGAACAAAATTTCCGTCCATGATGTCCAGGTGAATACTCTTAATCCCACAGGATTCAAGGGTCTTTAATTCATCTTCAATGTGGTAAAAGTCACAAGAAAGCAGTGACGGCAAGAGTTGCTTTTCCAAATCTTCCTCCTAACTAAAAGGGTCTCCTGTCTTCAATCTCCTTTAAAATTGAGAGATAGGAATCATACCTCCCCCGATCGATCAGGCCGTTTTCAAGGCCATCCTTAACCCTGCAATCCGGTTCTTTCCTGTGGCTGCAGTTCCTGAACTTACATTCCTTGGCAAGTTTTCCAATCTCCGGAAAACACCGACCAAGGACTTGACCCGACTCAAGGTCTCCTATGCTGAGGCTTGAAAAGCCCGGCGTATCAAATATAAAGCTTTCGGAGTCCAAGGTATAGAGCCTGGTGTTTCTGGTTGTTTGCCTCCCCCTCATTGTCTTTTTGCTAAGATGGCCGACCTTAAGGTCTTGACCTGTTAACTTGCTGATAATTGAAGACTTACCTGCACCTGAAGGCCCGGCAATAGCGCTTATCTTTCCCTTAAGCATTTCCTTAAGCTCATCCATACCCACATTATCAACGGTACTTGTCATGATTACCTTGTAACCGATATTTTTGTACAGGTTTAGCCATTTATCAGCCTGCTCACTATCAATCCTGTCAAGCTTATTGAAGCAAATTATGACCGGAAGGTTCCTCAGCTCAATAGAAACGAGGATCTTGTCCAAGCCAATTTGTGTTATGTCAGGCTCAACCAGGCTCTGTACCAGGAGGAACTGGTCAACATTAGCAACTCTTGGTCTTTCCATGGAATTTTTCCTGGCCAGGACATCGAATATGGTTCCACTATCTTTTCCCTCATTCAGTTTTATAATAACCCTGTCACCTACAATGGGCTTTATAGCCTTGTCCCTAAAAACACCCCGGCCCTGACAATTTACAAAAAGGCTTTGGCTGTCCTTGTGAAACAGGGACTTGAACTTAAAATCCTCGACTTCAGAAACTGAGGGATCTACAGCCACATAATAAAGGTCCTTTTCCGACGAAAGAATATGCCCGTAATATAGGTCCTCATCATCCCGATTTTTAATCATTTCCGTTAACCTTGCTTGAATCTGCCGGCTGACCATCTATGAAAAAGTGCAGTTGGGCTTTTGACTGGGCCGTAAATTTAACAGTCACAGACCCTCTTTCATTGACCCTGGAAGAATCAATAGACTCTTCATATATGGGGTTTTCCCTGGACTGCTTGTAGTCATAAACCTGGAAGATAAAGCTGGATTTACCCTCAGGAGGAAATACATTGACCTTATAACTTTTCTTCTGGTCCTCGGGATCCTTGACCCCGGGTCCTAAAGATACAACCAGATCAATGGCGGTTCCTTCATCAATCCTTTCTCCGGATTTTACAGATTGTTTTATAACAATCCCTGCATCATATCTGCTGTTTTCCGTATCCAATTTTCCTATGGTGAGGTTTGCGGATTTCAAGGCTTCCAAGGCCTTATTCTGGTCGGTCCCGATAAGCACAGGAACTACCGTGGT
Organism: uncultured Tissierellia bacterium; assembly: GCA_947253765.1. Taxonomy (GTDB): domain Bacteria; phylum Bacillota; class Clostridia; order Tissierellales; family Peptoniphilaceae; genus Khoudiadiopia. Next base: position 97,978 of record CAMYAK010000002.1, on the reverse strand, counting down.
CTTCTTTTCGGGGCCATCCGACACAAACAGGCTGATCCTTGCACCCGACTCAACCTGGCTTCCGGCTGCCGGCTCCGTCCTGTTTATATGATCTTTTTCCACATCTGTAGAATTTTCACGGTTGGTCTCACCTATTGTAAATCCGTTCTTTTGCAGCTTATCAATTGCTTCGGCGACGGTAAGGTTTTTTAAGTCCGGAACTTTAACGCTTTCTTTTCCTAAACTGATTTTAAGGCCGACCTCCGATCCCTTATCCAGCTTAGTGCCCTCAGAAATTGACTGGTCAATAACAAGCCCCGAATCCACCTTGGGATCGTAAACACGGTCTGTAATCTTTGCTTTGAGGCCGCTATCTTCAAGAAGCTTAACTGCTTCACTTTCCGTCAAGTTGACAACGGCAGGAACCTTGGTCTTTGTGCTGTTTAGGTCTTCGAGATTCTTCCTTCCGAAAAGGCTGACAACCAGGACTATGGTAATCAAGGCTATAATTCCAAGAATTACCGGGAACCAGCGGTTTCTCTTGCCATCTTCCTCATAATACTCATCCTCATCATCGTAATTCCTGCTCTGATAGTAGGCTTCACCTCGAGCCTTTTTGCCCAAATGATTGTCCTCATATATTCCCGACGGGGTTTTGATAAGAACGGTATCATCCATATTCTTATAATGGGCCAGGTCATAAATCAGGTCATCTACCCTGTCATATCTGTCGCTCGGATTTTTCTCCATGCATTTTAAGATTATTGATTCAAGGCCCGGATCCAGGTACTTATTAAGGTCTCTGGGCGCAACCGGCTCTTCCTGTATGTGTTTTATAGCTATCCCAACAGAATTATCTGCATCAAAAGGTACTTTTCCGGTCGCCATCTCATACATGACAACCCCGAGAGAATAGATGTCAGACTTGTGGTCCGTATACCTGCCCTTGGCCTGCTCCGGTGAGATGTAGTGAACCGTTCCCAATATTGAGTTGGTGTATGTTATTGTTGAAGATGAGGATATTCTTGCAATACCGAAGTCTGCAACCTTGATATCCCCTGACTTCATGATAAGTATATTGGCAGGCTTTATGTCCCTGTGGACAATATTGTGCTCATGAGCGCACTTAAGTGCCTTGGCAATCTGTGAAGCAATCTTTACTATTACTTCATTTTCCATTATTCCTTTTGTAGCTATAGCCTCTTTTAAAGTAGATCCTTCTATCAGTTCCATGACTATGTAATGGAGTTGTTTTCCGTTTCTAACTTCGTTACCTACGTCATAAATGTTTACTATATTGGGGTGATTGAGAGAGGCTGCGGACTGAGCTTCTTTTTCAAATTTATTAACAAACTCCGCATCTTCAAGATACTGCTCTTTAAGGATCTTTACAGCAACTCTGCGCTTTAAAAGTGTGTCTTCGGCCTCATAAACATAGGCCATCCCGCCTATACCTATCCTCTGTATAAGACGATATCGCTTATTTAACAGTATTTGTTCCATGTCTCTCTCCTATATTCAAACAAGCTTACTGTAATATTATCAAGTCCACCGGCCTCTATTGCCAGTTTTACAAGATTTTCAGCCTTTTCCCTAACTGTCCCGCTATTTCCAAGCACTTCTGAAATTTCAGAATTCGTCAACATCCCGGTCAATCCGTCCGTACACAAGAGTATCAGGTCGCCTTCTTCGGCTCGGAGCCTATCCATCTCAACTTCCACACTTTCTTCAGTCCCCAAGGCTCTTGTAAGCGTTGACCGTTCAGGATGGTTCCTGGCCTCATTTTCAGTTATTGCCCCGTCATCAAGCAGCTTTTGTACCAGGGAATGGTCATGTGTTAGACATGTTAGGCTCTTATCCCTGTAGAGATAGGCTCTGGAATCCCCGACATGGGCCAGGTATATATTGTCCTGACTTAAAAGGGCTGCCACAATGGTCGTCCCCATATTGGAAAATTCTTCACATTTGCATGACTCCGAATAAACCTTACGGTTGGCTTCTATTACAGACTCCTCCAACATATTTTCATAATCGGTCCTATCTTTTCTTTCTATGATCGATTGCTGCATACATTCCACAGCAATTGCCGAAGCAACCTCCCCGGCCTTGTGTCCCCCCATACCGTCGCATACTACAAAGGTCGCAAATCTGGGGTGAAAATAGTTGATAAATGAGTCCTGGTTATTTTTTCTGACTTTTCCCCTATCAGTAAGGCTATAATTCTCCAATACCAGCCTCCTTTCTCTGATACATAAGTCTTAACTGGCCACAGGCGGCGTCAATGTCGGCTCCTCTTTTTTTTCTGACCGTAACATTAAGTCCCTGCCTTATGAGCTTATTTTTAAATATTTCCATCTTTTCTTTATCCAAGGCCTTGCCTTTAAACTCCTCTATCCGGTTTAAGGCAATTAAGTTTATGTGCCATCCCGGACCTTTAAAGTTCCTTACGAGTTTTTTTATATCTTCATCACTGTCATTTTGACCCTCTATGAGGACATATTCGAGTGATATTCTCCTGCCTGTTTTATCAAAATAGTATTTACAAGCTTCTTTTATTTGATCGATACTGTATTTTCTTGCTATCGGCATGGTCATGGCCCGGCTTTTGTCATCAGATGCATGTAATGAGATAGCCAGATTAACCTGCATGCCCAAATCCGCTAATTTATATATGTTAGGCACCAGACCTGATGTTGATATGGTTATAGATCTCTGGGAAAGATTTTTTCCCATTTCGTGGCATATAAGCCTAAGAAATCTCGTAAGCTCGTCGAAATTATCCAGAGGTTCTCCTATCCCCATAATTACGATATTGTCAATTCTCTTATCAAGGTCTTTCTCAATAAGGTAAACCTCAAGTAGCATTTCCGCAGCAGTCAGGTTTCTTTGAAAATTGGCCTTTGTTGAGGCACAGAATAGGCAGCCCATCTTGCATCCTACCTGGCTTGACAGGCAAAGTGTATTCCTGTCCTCATATGGCATAAATACCGCCTCTATAATTGCCTGATCCTTAAACTCCAGTAGGTACTTTCGGCTCAAATCCGCAGACTTAAGACAGCCTATAATCCTGCCTTTTCTTATTGGGTACTTATCCAGCTCTTTTATCAGGCCTTTTGGCAGGTTTGAGCAGCCCGCAAGATCCAAGCCCTTTTGAACGTGGAAAAAATTAAAAACCTGGTCTCCCCTGTAAGCCTGCTTATCCATGTCCCTTATAAGTTGTCGCAACTCCTGTGGATACATGTCATTCAAAGACCTGTCCATAAGTGCCTCTTTTCTAATCATTATAGCCTAATATACGCCGGCAAAAAATGGCCGATCAGTCGACAAAGTCTCCTGCCTTTATTGTCTTGCCGTTTATAAAGCTTTTTACCGGCATTGCCTTCTTCCCTGCCTGCTGAATAGTTTCTATTAGGAAAGTTCCCCTTGCCGTCTGTATCCCTATACCGTGTCCGGTAACTGATAGGATTTTCCCGGGCCGGCCATTTTCAATATTTTTGTCCTCTATATCCTGAACACAACAAGCTTCTTTGACCTTGAAACTCTCGCCTTTGTATTTAAAGGTGGCCCCGGGCCAATCTTTGAAAGTTTTGACCCTTCTAACCAATTCCTCTGCTGTCAGATTAAAGTCCAAATGCCCCTCATCCTTGGATATTTTTTCAGCATAGGTAGCCTTTGAATCATCCTGGATTTCCTTGGTCGCCAATAGGTCTTCATAGTTTATTAAAGTATATAGCATGAGGTCAGCCGAGCATAAGGCCATTTTTTGCATAAGGGATTCCAGATCGTCCGAGTCTTCAATAATAACTTCCCTCTTTGCAAGGATTTCTCCCTTATCAAGTTCTTTTCTAACTATCATTGAGGTTACGCCGGTTGTCTTGTCTCCATTTAATAGGGCTCTCTGGATGGGGGCGGCACCCCTATACTTTGGAAGAAGGCTTCCATGAAGGTTCAAAATCCTGTCCCCATAGAAATCCCTCAAACTCTTTCCTATCATTTGTCCAAATGCTATAACAACAAGAAAGTCCGGCTCCGCCTCTTTTATCCTATCTATAACTTCCGGCCTGTTTAATTTTTCAGGGGAAATTACTTCCAAGCCATTGTCTAAAGCCATTTGCTTTACAGGCCCTGCTACCCTTTGTCCCCTTCTTGACCTGATTTTATCCGGCCCGGTTACCACTAAAACGACTTCCACATCCGGTGCATCTATTAAAGCTTGGAGTGATGGCAAGCAGTATTCAGGATTGGCTAAAAAGCAAACTTTCATCACTTCTCCTTTTTGACTTCAGAGCCCTCATCGTCATCATCGATGATTCCATGCTCCTTTAGGTACCTTATATCATCTTCACCGGGATTTTTCATATTTATCTCGCGGACCACCTTGTCTCTAAACAGTATCCCGTCCAAGTGGTCAATTTCATGGCATAGGCAGCGTGCAAAGAGGTCATTGGCCAGAACTTCTTGCTCTTCTCCATTTTCATCAAGGTATTTTACCCTGACCTGCTTGGGCCTGATTACCGTCCCGTTAAAGGCGGGTACTGACAGACACCCCTCAACATCCTCATCCGTTTCCTGTGATTTTTCTATAATCTCCGGATTTACCATTTTATAAGGTCCCTGGCCCACATCGACGACAATAGCCCTTCTCAAGATTCCCACTTGGGGCCCTGCCAGGCCTATTCCCTTGTCTGCATACATTGTTTCAACCATATCGTCAAGAAGCTTTCTTATCCTTGCATCGATCTTGTTTATAGGACGGGCCTTCTTTCGCAATATGGGATCTCCTTCAATTCTCAATTCTCTTAAACCCATAATCTTCCTTTCTAAAATCGTAAATTATCATCAAAATCTAAAATATTGAAATGGGGTCCAGGGTCAATATAATGTTTATTTCCCTATTTGTTGGAAAGCGATCTATGAGCTCTTGTCCCAATTTCCTCAAATCTTCTCTGTGCTTGCCCCTGATCATGATGGCAAACCTGTATTTTCTATCTATTCTTTCAATTACCGACGGAGCCGGCCCTTCAAAAGTGCCTTCCCTTACATTGGCAATGTTTTTCTCTATAAAACTCTTTATTTCCAAACCCTTATTAAAGACAGCCCTCCGGTCGGCCCCGGCCAATCTTACCTGCATATCTCTTGTGATTGGAGGATAGCCTCTTAAAAGCCTTATTTCTTTTTCAGACTTATAAAAAGCATCAACGTCATGGGTTGAGGCTGCCAATATTGCCGGATTGTCCGGCTTATAGGTCTGGACAAACACCTTTCCGACCAGGTCTCCCCTTCCTGCCCTTCCGGCCACTTGGGTGAGGAGTTGAAAGGTCTTCTCGCGGGCCCTTAGGTCCGGAAGATTTAAACTTATATCTGCCGAGATTATTCCGACAACGCTGACCTTGGGAAAATCGAAACCCTTGGCAATCATCTGGGTTCCAAGCAGTATATCTATTTCTCCACCAAGCATTTTATTATATATGTCTTCATAGGAGCCTTTTCTCCCCATCGTATCGGCATCGGCCCTTTTTACCCTTGCTTTAGGGAAGAGCTTTTTCACTTCTTCTTCAAGTTGCTCAGTTCCTGCACCAAAATCTTTTATAGCCTTTGACCCGCATCTTGGACATACCCCTACGGCCCTTTTCTCCCTGCCGCAGTAGTGGCATACCAGTCTGTTCTTGTACTTGTGATAGGTCATTGAAACATCACAGGCATCACACCTGTATACATATCCGCACGACCTGCAAAATACAAAAGAGGTATGGCCCCTCTTATTTAGAAAAAGAATGATCTGTTCCTTTTTGTTCAAAGCTTCGAGCATGGCCTTGTAAAGGTCTTCTGAGAACATTGTCCTGTTGCCTTTTTTAAGCTCTTCTCTCATATCTATAAGCTCAATATCCGGCAGTGGCCTGTTTCCCACCCTCCTTGGCAAGTCCAGCCTTATCATTTCTCCTTTTTCAGCTCTGTATAGGCTGGCCATCGAAGGTGTTGCGCTTCCTGATACCAAAGAACAGCCATGATAATCGGCCCTGAATTTTGCAACATCATAGGTATGGTATTTGGGATTTTTTTCGCTTACATAGGTATTTTCATGTTCCTCATCAATTACAATGAGGCCCAAATCCTTAAAAGGGGCAAATATTGCAGACCTGGCTCCTATCGCTATAGAAGCCCTTCCTGTCTTAATCTTTTCCCATTCCTCATATCTTTCAGCATTGGAAAGTCTTGAATGGAGGATTGCCACCTCTTTTCCGAAGCGCTTTTCAAATCTTTCTATTGTCTGTGGTGTCAGGGATATTTCAGGGACCAGAACAATGGCCTGTTTTCCCTTATTCAAAGCCTGCTCCACCAGCTGCATATAGATCTCGGTTTTTCCCGAACCGGTTACCCCGCAAATTAGGTAATTACCTGTTTTTTTGCTGATTGTATCAAAAACCCTTTGTTGGTCCGAGTTAAGGCTCTTCTTACCCTGGCCTCCGATTTGGTCAGCCTGCCTTCTCAGGATCCGCTTATCAGACTTGGCGATCCATCCTTTATCAAGCATGGTCTTTAAAGTAGAGCTTGAAGCCCCGCTGGCCTTGATGAGTTTTGCTTGTTCCTCACTTCCTTGATCAGCTAAATAATCCAAGACTGCTTGTTGCCTCAGGGCTCCCTTAGGAGCTTTTGCTTCCCTTCCAAGCTCGGTTAAAGTATAAAAAGCCCTGACTTTCGGCTTATATGCCCCAAATCCTCCGGGTGCCAGAACTGTTTGAAAAGCCGAGCTGTAATCCGATAGGGTTTCCCGAGCTAAAAAGTAGGCCAAGTCTATACCCTCTTTATCAACAACCGGCATATTTTCCACTATTGAAATAATCGGCTTGGTCTTCATTGAGCAATTATCATAAAACTCAACAAGGATACCCTCTGTTTTTTTGTTTCCCCTTCCGAAAGGCACGTATACGGAAGATCCGATCCTAATCCCTGCCCTCATTTCTTTAGGGATAGAATAGGTAAAAACCTTATCGGTCAGCCTTGTTCCTGTTGAGCAAATAACTCCGGCAAATTTCTTTTCTTTTTCTTTATAGTCTTTTTTGTAGCTGTCTATCATCTCAATAGGTCCAAAATATTATCAGCCACCTGATATTTTGAAAGTTTCGGGTATGATTTTTTATCCGTTTTCCCGTAAATTGTGACAATATTGCTGTCTCCGTCGAATCCGGCTCCATTGGCAGAAACGTCGTTAGCCACTATATAATCCAGGTGCTTTTCCTTCATTTTCTTTTTTGCATATTCTTCAACATTTCTTGTTTCAGCTGCAAATCCTATAAAAATCCTGTCCTCTTTCTTGTCGTAGAGGCTCTTGAGTATATCCCTGGTCTCTACAAAGTCAGGAAGGATATTGGAGTTGAGCCCATCTTTTTTTAACTTGTTTTTGCTGACCTCAACAGCCCTGAGGTCACATGGGGCCGCAGCCATTATAAGCGAATCATATTGGCTTATCACGGAGTCAATGGCCTCAAACATATCTTCAGTAGATTCGACTTCTATATTGTTTATATGGTCAGGAATATCTTCTTTTATCTTCCCGTGGACAAACAGGACCTTTCCGCCTCTTTTATAGGCCCTCTCGGCAATACATAGCCCTTGCTTGCCTGAAGAATCGTTGGTCAAAAATCTGACAGGATCAATCCTCTCCCGGGTCGGCCCTCCACTTATGATTATCTTTCTTCCATAAAGGTCTTTTTTTGTAAAGAAAGAATCAAGATAGTCCAGAAGTTCATCGGCTTCCGGCATCCTGCCCTCACCGACCTCATTACATGCAAGAAGTCCGGAATTGGGCTCAATTATCCCGACCCCCAACTCCCTCAATCTGCTTATATTGTCCTGAGTTGTCTTGTTTCTATACATTTTGACATTCATTGCCGGAGAGACAAGCAGGGGGCATGATGAAGCCAGGGCTGTAGATGTCAATAGATCATCTGCCAGTCCCATTGACAGCTTGGCCAGAACATTGGCGGTAGCCGGTGCAATAAGAAAAACATCGGCCTCTCGTGTCAGGTCAATATGGGGAATGAAATTTTCCTCATTGGAAAAAAGTTCACTGTATACCCTGTTCTTTGACATGGTTTGGAAGGTGAGCGGCCTTATAAATTCCTTGGCCCCGTCGGTCATAATAACCTTGGTGTCGGCTCCACACTTGTTTAAAAGTGAAAGCAGGGTCAAACTTTTATATATTGCAATGCCACCTGAAACGCCCAAAAGTATTCTTTTGCCTTTCAGAGCCGGATATTCCCTATTCATCTTCTTCCTTGTCCTGAAGTTCTTCTTGGACAAGCCCCTCTTTTTCTTCCTCAACCATCTCTTCAAGGAGCTCTTCATTCTTCTCCTTGTTAATATCATCAATAGATGCGGACTTTGTCTTCACTTTTCCCGCCATAATTTCATCAAGTGCGAGTGTGCATGGCTTTTTAGCCTTTGACTCAACAAGCGGTTTGGATCCGTCAATTATCAGCCTGGCCCTCTTCATGACCATAACACAGACATCGTAACGACTTTTTGCAATTTTTGACAGATCTTGGAATGATGGATTAATCATTGAATTCCTCCTTATAAAATTTAATCAGTTTGCTGTCTATCCTCTGATTTTCAGCGTCTATAATGTGCATTATCCTCTTAGCGCAGTCTTGAACGTCATCATTTATTACCGCATAGTGAAAATCGTTAAGCTGCATTATTTCTTCTCTGCTATTTTTTAACCTCAGTTCAATCTGGTCTTCGTTTTCGGTCCCACGATTTCTTAAGCGACCCTCAAGGTCCTTTAGACCTGGCGGAAGTAGGAAAATAAAAACCCCTCCGTCCATGAACTCTTTAACCTGCTTGGCTCCTTGGACATCAATCTCAAGTATTACATCATGGCCTTCCTCAATGTTTTTATCCACAAATTCCTTTGGTGTCCCATAAAAATTTCCATGTACCTTTGCAAATTCTATCAGCTTATGGCCGGCTATCAGGTCTTTGAATTCGTCTACAGACTTGAAAAAATAATTTTTTCCCTCGACCTCGCCCTTTCTTTTTTCCCGGGTCGTTGCCGATATGCTAAGCCTTAACTCCGGTGACATTTCCATAAGCCTGGAGCAAACCGTTCCCTTGCCCACACCGGAAGGACCGGAAATGATTATAAGATGGCCCCTTCTATTAAGCTTTCCCATGCTCCCTCCTATTCCACATTTTGTATCTGCTGCCTGATTTCCTCTATGACAGTTTTGGCCTTTATGGTTATTGACCTTATCTCTTGGTCATTGGACTTTGATGCTATTGTATTAACTTCCCTATTCATCTCCTGGACAATGAAATCCATGGTCTTTCCGACAGGTCCTGTGGCATCCAGATTCTTTTCAAATTCCGTGAAATGGCTCTTCAACCTGACAAGCTCCTCATCAATAGCAGACTTTTGTGCAAAAATAACCAGTTCATTTTCCAAAATATTTTCATTTAGGCTAATGCCGTCAGGTAGCAAGGACTTGACCCTATCTTCCAATCTTTTCTTTTCATCGGCAACAATAAGATCTTTTTTCTTTTCAAGGTCCTTTTGCAGGTCCATAAGGGTTTTCAACTTTTCTTTTATGTTATCTTTAAGCCTAAGGCCCTCAGCTTTTCTCATACCTATGCAAGCATCAACAGCCAGGTCCAAGGCCCCCATGGTAAGTTCCTTTAACAGATCCTGATCTTCCTCAACAGGCGTGTTATCAATAACCCCGGGTATTAAGAGTATCCGGTCGGGACTTAATAATCCGTTTTTAATATATTGCGTATATTCAGCCTCAATATTCTCAAATCCAAGTAAGTCTGTGAGCTGGGACATAATATCCTTAAAGGCCGTTTTGTTAATTTTTAATGCTCTTCTACCCTTTTCCGACCTTACGTTAATATAAACGTCGACCCGGCCTCGGCTCAGCCTATCCTGTATCTTCTCCCGAATGCTTGAATCCAAAAATCTCAGACTGTCATCAGACCTTATGTAAATGTCTAAATATCTGTTGTTTACTGTTTTTATTTCAATTTCAATCTTTATGTATTCATTGCTAAGGCTTGATTTGCCATAGCCCGTCATTGACAGCATCTCCACCTCCTAAAATTTGCTCATTTGGGGCTTAATAATTTTATATAAATAAAGTTTATATCCCATGTGTCTATAAATACAGAAAATATTACGAGTTAGAAATATTTACTTTTCTTTGTAAAGTTGTTGACACCTATCTGACTTAGCTGTATTATTCCAATTAAGACAGTTGTACCACTTGTATTGATACAGAAAGGAGCCTGTATGTTCAGTGTTGATCCTGTGAACAAGAGCCCTATTTATAAGCAGATTATAGACCAGGTCTTGCTGCTTCTATCTTCAGGTATATTGCGAAAAGGTGACCAACTCCCCTCGATACGCGACTTGGCATCCGAACTTGGTATTAATCCAAATACAGTTGCCAGGTCTTATCGTGAATTGGAAGCCATGAAAATAATCGTATCCGTACCCAAAAAGGGTTCGTTTATAACCAAGTCCAACCTGGATTCGGAAATTCGCAACCAAGCCCTTACAACGCTTACCGAATGGATGGAGAAATTCACAAAACTTGGACTTGATCGGGAAAATTTAAAGGATATCTTTAAGGAGGTTGTTAATGCTTAAAATTGAAAACTTATATAAAAGTTTTGAAGACTTTCCCGTTCTTTATGGCCTAAATTGGGAAATAAAAGAAAAAGAGATTATGGGCCTGGTCGGGGTTAACGGATCAGGTAAGTCAACCCTCCTCCGGTGCATATCAGGAGTTTATGACCATTCTAAAGGCCAAATACTGTTTGATGGAGTAAGGATTGAGGATAAAAAAGACAAGCTGACATTTATTTCTGATGAGCCTTTCTACTTCTCCCGTTTCTCAACTAAGGAGATGAAGCGTTTTTACAAGTCCTTCTACAAAAGCTTTGATGAAAAAGAATATTCAAGGCTCCTTCAAGTTTTTGATCTTGATGAGAACAAGCCTATACATCAATTGTCGAAAGGTCTTAAGAGACAGTCGGCACTTGTTTTAGGTCTCGCCTGCCAAACTGAACTGCTTATGATGGATGAGTCATTTGACGGTCTTGATCCTAAGGCCCGACTGACCTTGAAACGTGAAATGGTCCATGCCGTCCAAGATAAGAACATGTCCATAATCATATCAACCCATAATATTAGAGAAATCGAAGACATAGCTGACAGAATAGCCCTTTTAAAAAATGGTCAAATTTCACTAAGTAAAAGTCTCGATGACCTTGACCTGGAATACCACAAGGTCCAATTGGGATATTCCGAGACCCCCGATCCTGCAATCTTTAAGTCCTGGGATGCTCTCAGTCTGGAGATAAGCGGAAAAATTGTAACAGTAATTTATAAAGGCGAAAGCCTTATGGAAGAAATAGAAAAAACTCACCCCATATTGATTAACCCCTTAGACATAAATATGGAGGAGATACTGGTAACTGAAATGGAGGATAAGTATGAATAAAAAGTTATATATCAAGCACCTTTTGAAACAATATCGTCCATTTATGATCCTGTCTTACTTCCTATGCCTGTGGGAACCCTTGCAGATGCTGATCGGCGGATTCGGCAAGGACTTCTATGATATGGATATAAAAAAAGATTTTTACCTTAAACTCTACTATACACAGATGAACCTGCCGACTTTGGCTATGATTCTTTCAATAGTTATGGCCTTTGTGGTCTTCAAGCACCTTTATAACAAATCCGATCTCGATAACTATTGGTCTGTTCCCGCAAAGAGGAGTGATTTCTTCCTGGCCCACTTCTTCACAGGCTATGTGTTTTTATTGGCCTTGCCTATAAGCTCAGCCTATATACTTAACTCTTTAATTCAATATATACAGGCTTACAGCATCCTGGCCGGAAGTGTCAGCATAATAAAACTGATATCCGGGCTTTCGCTGCTGCTTTTAAACACATTCAGTTTCTATGTTCCTACAGTGTTGGCCATAGTTCTGACCACATCAATGTTTAACGGATTCATAGTTGCTGTCACCTTCCAACTCTTCTTCCCGATCGTTCAATTGATTTGCGTAGCAGTTGTCGAGTCGGATCCGACATTACTGAGTGTCTATGAAAACATATTTATGAACTTCTACTGGCTCAACCTGCCCTTGACCCATATAAGCTATTTCATTCCTTTGATTAATGATAATCTGATATCGGTTTACCCCATGCTTGCTTGGGGCTTGGTATCTCTGGGTCTCTTCTTTATCACTATGCACTTGCATGATAAGAGAAAGGTTGAGAAAATCGGAAGTTCTGATATGTTCAAGGGTTTCTACCAAACCTTGATTCTTATCTTTGGTACCCTGATCATAACTTTCGGAATTATAACATTTATGCCGGTTACATCTGCAAGCTTAAAAAATCCAGGTGATTTCTTGCCCCTCTTCATATCCAACCTGATTACCTTTTTCATAGTGCAAATTGCCCGCTGGCATGGTAAGCCCCCGATCATAAAAAGCTGCTTGGCCTACATCTGCATATTTGTATTGTCAATGGTCATAAGCTTGGTAATTACCGGGCCCTTGAAAAACCATATAATTATGACCCAGCCCAAGGCTGAGGATATAGGCAGGATTGAGATACTCAACCCGGTGGATACCCGTTCCGATTACTATAAGCTGTTGAACATAGGGAACTTCCAACATAATAAGAGCAACTCAGTCCAGCCCCACTCCGACTTGGTTCTCGGTTCAAGACCCCAAGGTTATGTTGATCCTGAAACCGGAATGCCTTTGGACCTAGACTCCGACCTATCTGAAGAGCTTAATCCCAAAACCCTCAACACGAATTACTTTGATGCCTTTTCCTATGAATGCGCTTTACAAGGGGCCTTCCCTTCAGGCGCCCCCATGTTTAAATCATCAGACCAGGTTACCCTGGCTCCCGAACATGGGTCCAAGCGCCATGACCAACCGGCTGACGGGAAAATAAACATGCAAAATTTGCAGGAGGGCAAGGCATCTCAAGATCCCAAGTATTTCAGGTCAAAAAATTTAACTGGATCAAATTCCTACTCCTTCAACTATTTTACCGACAGGAAGGCTATAGAGGGCATTTTAAACTTTGAAAGAAAATCCCTTGAAAAATATGTTAGAAAAAATTCAGATGAGTCGGCCTACCCATCAGGTATTTTTTTAATTAAACCGGGGCCGGACGGGCCCAGCCAATATAGCATACAGTTTGTATATATTAGGGTCCTTGCATATAACAGGAAAGGCAAGCTGATAAAGGCAAGAGAATTTTCAGTTTCGGATAAGGAGGATTTGAAATTCCTTGACAAAATATTTAACAACAAGCTCTTTTATTTAAACGGGGCCCAATATAAGGAATAAAATAAGATATCTATTGAACGGACCTCCATAACTTTGACCGTCCGGGCCGTGATATAATATGTTCATAAACTATAAGGAGAGCTTATGACATTTGACGGAATCACGACCCGGGCGGTCGTTTTGGAATTAAAAGAAAAACTTGAAAATGGCCGGATAAACAAAATTAACCAGCCTTCAGATAAGACCATAACCATATCTATTTACAGCAAGGGGGAAAACAGGACCCTCTATCTTTCTGCGGACCCCTCCCAATCTTCGATCTATCTCACAGACAGGAAATTTCAAAACCCCACGACTCCTCCCAATTTTTGCATGCTTTTAAGAAAACATATAGGCAAGTCCAAGCTGTCGGAAATATACCAATACGGGCTTGATAGGACCTTAAGGCTCCGCTTCGACACTTTCAATGAACTTGGTGACCCTATCTACTACGACCTTATATGTGAACTTATGGGCAAGTACTCAAACATTATTCTATTGGATATGTCGGGTAGGGTTCTGGATGCTGTTACCAGGGTTTCCCACGATATGAGCCGGGTAAGGCAAATTTTTCCGGGTACAAATTATGAGATTTTTCCTTCAGATAAGAAGGACATTTTAATTGAAGATCTTGACCTGAATGACCTTATAAGCCCCATGTCAAAAGATGCCCAAATAAACAAAATTTTTGTAAAAAACCTTACCGGCTTCTCCCCTATCGTAGCCAAGGAACTCGCTTTCAGGTCGGACCTGGCCGCAGACGCTCCGATCTCTCAACTTTCAAAGGATGATATAGGCAGACTTGCCCATAATTTAGCGAACCTGGTCGAAGATATAAGGCGGGGAAACTTTTCACCCTCACTATATACTAAAGATAAAAAGCAGTTTCATGCTTTAAAACTCTATCATCTTGGCCAAGCGGACTTTAGCAGCCCCTCGATTTCTCAAGTCCTGGACAAGTTTTCACAAATTACTATCGGTGATGACAGGCTGGGTTCCCAAAAGCATTCATTGATGGATATTCTTTCACACTATATGTCCAAGCAGGAAAAAAAGCTCTTAAAACTCAAGAAGGAGTATGAGCTTACCCTGGATAGGCAGAATTACAAGGAAGAGGCCGACCTCCTCTCATCAAATGTACACCTTATAAAGAGAGGCATGGAAGAGGTAAGTGTGGAAGATTTTTTCAATGGCGAAAAAACCAGGACTATCTTCATAGATCCCGGAAAATCAGCCTGGGACAATATTCAAATTAAGTATAAGAAGTTCTCCAAGTTGAACACCACCCACAAACTCCTCTCGGACAGGATTCCCAAGCTTGAGGCCTATATCGACTATCTAAGGCAGGTCTATTTGACAATAAAGGATTGTGACAGCCGCGAGTCCCTGGATGAGATAAGGTCGGAGATGGTGGAAGAGGGCATAGTCGGCAAGTCCGGTAAAAAAGGATCAAATAATAATTCAAAAGCTAAAAAGGGACAATCTTCTCTTCCCCGGACCTACGTGACTGAAAATGGCTTTGAAGTCCTGGTGGGTAAAAACAACAACCAAAACGACAGGCTTACCTTGAAAATAGCAAACAAGGAAGATTATTTCTTCCATGCCAAAGGGATTGCCGGAGCCCACGTTATTCTTCGCTGTCCTGATAAGGAGCCTGAGCTTTCAGATATTGAAGCCGCCGCCTATCTTGCCGCCAAGTATTCATCCCAATCTGATGAGACCAGGGTTGATGTCGACTACACCAAGAAGAAAAATGTTTACAAAGCAAAAGGGGCCAAGCCCGGTATGGTCTATTACAACGATTTTTCGACTATAACCGTAAACACGAAGGCCGATCCTCAAATTAAGCAAAAGGATTAAAGATGAGAATCATACACACGTCAGACCTTCACCTGGGGAAAAAGGTTCATGAATACTCCATGATCGAGGACCAGGCATTTATCCTTGACCGGATTATTGACAATGTAAAAAGACAAGAAGCCGATGCCCTTATAATATCCGGTGATATTTATGATAAAAGTCTACCCTCAGAGGCAGCCATAAATCTCTTGAATGATTTTCTAACCGGCCTGTCTGAAATGGGCCTTCCTGTATTTATTATTCCGGGCAATCACGACTCCGCAGACCGCCTATCCTTCGGTAATTGGCTTATGGCCAAGTCATCAGTGTTTATTCAGGGTCCATACACCGGAAAAATAAGACCCAATTATCTACATGATGAATTTGGAAAGCTTGCCATATACTCCCTTCCATTCATCAGGCCATCTGCTATTAAAAGCTTTTTCCCTGATAGGCGGGTTGACAGCTACGAGGATGCTGTAAGACTTTGCATTGAGGATATGGATATAGACAGGAGTATAAGAAACATTATTATGGCCCACCAGTTTGTCACAGGTGCATCCAGGACCGATTCTGAAATCTTGAGCCTGGGCGGGACCGACTCCATTTCCCCATCGCTATTTAAAGACTTTGACTATGTGGCCCTTGGCCATATTCATAGGCCGCAAAAAATGGGTGCTGACCACATCCGCTATTCCGGGTCCCCACTCAAGTACTCAATTTCAGAACAGGATGATAAAAAATCCCTGGTCCAAATTGACCTCCTTGATAAGGGCAATATTGAGCTCAGCTTTCTTCCATTGAAGCCGCTTAGAGACTTGCGTGAAATCAGGGGTAAGTACGATCAAATTCTTTTGAAAGATAATTATAAGAATACTAATACCGACGACTATGTCCATATAGTTCTGAAAGATGAACTTGAGGTCCCAAATGCCATGGCTAATTTGAGCCTTGTCTACCCCCATATTCTGAAGCTGGATTATGACAATTTGAGGAGTCGGACTGAGTCCAAGGTAAAGAGCCTCTCAGCCATTGAAAAAAGGTCCGAAATGGACCTGCTCAGGGAATTTTACCTTGGCCAAAATGGTGTAGAAATGTCAACCTACCAGGAAGATTTGAGCATAAGTATATTTAAAGAGATAAGTGAGGAAAAGTCATGAGACCGGTCAACCTAAAAATTTCAGCTTTCGGCCCCTATTCCGACCTTGTTGAAATACCTTTTGATAAATTAGGCACAAGTGGCCTCTATCTGATAAGTGGTGATACGGGTTCAGGGAAAACGAGCATATTTGATGCCATATCCTTTGCTATTTTTGGCCAAGCATCAGGCGATGACCGTCAAGCTGCCATGCTGAGGTCACGCTATGCCGACCCGAAAACTCCAACTTTTGTAGAGCTTGTCTTTATAGACGGCAATAAAAAATATATTGTAAGAAGAAGTCCCGCATATGACAGGCCCAAACTTTCAGGTAAGGGCTATACTAAACAGGCCTCATCCGCCGACCTCACCTTTGAGAACGGCCAAGTTATAAGCGGCTATGATGCTGTCAGCAAAAAAATTGAAAATATTTTGGGAATTAATCGTGACCAGTTTTCCCGTATTTCCATGATAGCCCAGGGAGATTTTCGTAAACTCCTCTTTTCAGATACCAATCAGACCGGAGAAATATATAGGAAGCTCTTCAATACTGATATATACCTGCTTTTTGAGGAAAAACTCAAAGACCGGATAAGGAATATTAAAAGTGATATGGACCGAAAATTGGAAAAAATTCACTTTTATCTTGATGCCATGACTTTTGATTCAAATGATCCTGAATATTCATTTTATTCTTCTATGGACTCAGGAAATGTCCTTATCGATGACTTTTTGAACAAACTCGATAAGACCATAGCCTATGAACTTGATGAAAAGGAAAAATATTCCGACAAATTTGACCGCCTGGCATCTGAACTCGATTCCCTTCAAAAGGACATTATTGCTGCGAAAAACAGGCAGGAAAATATTAATGAAAAAAAATCCTTAGATGAACAAATTAAGAATAATCAAGCTGAGATAGACCGTTTGAAGGATGAATTCCTTGAATTGGAAAAAACCCGGCCAAAACTTGATATCCTTTCTAAAAAAATCAATATTCTTGAAAACAGCCTGGGCCAATATGAGGACTTGGAAAGGTCATGCCAAAGATTAACGGAAAAAGAAGAAGAAAGAGAAAAATTCCAAATTGAAATCCGAGACTTTGAAGACCGGGTTAAGAGCAAAGAAAATAACTTAATAAATGACAGAGAATTAATTTCACATAAGATAAGTCTTCTTGAAAACAAAAATTCACTGACAGACAGTATAGAAGAATTAAAAGAAACGGTTGAAAACTTGAATGAGCTTTATGAAGAAATAGGTCCCATGAATAAGGAAAGGGCCCTCCTGTCCTCTGCCCTGACCTCTTATAAAAATGCCGATAAGGAGTTCTCAAATCAGAGCACGGAATTGCTTAGATTAAGAAGGATTTTCAACGCTTCAAGAGCCGGGCTTATGGCCAAGGATCTTATTGACGGCCTCCCCTGTCCTGTCTGCGGTTCAAAAGACCACCCCCAAAAGGCTCCCCTTCCCCATGATTTTGTAAGCGAAAGCGACTTACATGCTCAAGAGGATATATGTGATAAATCAAGAGATGAGATTTCAAAAATAAGCTCTGAAATTATTAAGTTAAGGGCCAATATCCAATCAAGTGAGATTGCTTTTTATAAGAAATACAAGAAAGCCCTGCCCGATTCTCAGCTTATTAACATCATCTCTGAAGCCGACTTTTCAGAAAATAGGGAAAATATGGAAGATCTTTCCAATGAAATAAAGAAATTTAAGGGAGAAAAGCTAAATCATCTTAATTCATTGGAGAATGAGCGTGATCTTAATTCTCATAAGCTCGAAAAAATTAATTCAGCTGAAAGCGGATTGGCAGATAAAGAAGCTGAAATCCAATCTATAAAAGACAGGCTTACAATTTGCAAGGAAAAACTTGCCGCCAATCAGTCAACAATTGAAGAAGTAGGAAATCAGATATTGCTTCATAAAGAACAACTTAGCTATCCTAGTCTTGAAGAAGCTGAAAAGGCCTTGAAAAATAGCAGGGATGAGCTGGAGACTCTTCAAGAAAAGCTTAAAAAAGCTGAAACCGACCTTAACAATAAGGTCCATGAAAATGCCAAACTCCAAGCCCTGTCGGATAAATTATCTTCCACTATCGAGGCTATTGAGTTTGAAGACCTCAAGACATTGGAAGATCGACATGAGGTTTTGACAGAAGAAAAATCAGAATATCAAAACAAATTAAATAGGCTGGCCCTTCTTTTGGATAATCATAATAAAACGAAAACAGGAATTGAAGAGGAGTATTCCAAGTTAAAATCCCTTGAAAAGGACTGGGCCCAGATTGCCAATCTTTCCGACACCTGCTCAGGTAAACTTCGTGGCAAGGAGAGGATAAGTTTTGAAAGCTTTGTTCAAATGGCCTATCTTGACAGGATCCTCTTTAAAGCAAACAGACACCTAATGGCCATGTCATCGGCCCAATATGAGCTCAAGAGAAAGGATGATCCTGAAAATCTCAGGTCCAAGACCGGTCTTGACCTCTCGGTTATAGACCACTATAACGGAACTGAGAGGTCTGTAAAGAGCCTTTCTGGCGGTGAGTCTTTCCTGGCGGCCCTATCCCTGGCCCTGGGCCTTTCTGAAGAGGTGACTATGTCATCGGGCGGTATAAAGCCCGATTGCCTTTTTATCGACGAGGGCTTCGGATCTCTTGACGATGAAAGCCTGGTCAAGGCCCTCAATGCCTTGGCAAACCTGGGCCTAAGCAACAAGCTGATAGCCATAATATCCCACGTCCCCATGCTCAAAGAATCTATTGATAAGCAGATTCTTGTGACAAAGACTCCTACAAGAGGGTCGGATGTTCAACTCATTCTTTAAACTTTATAATTTATAAACACAAGAGCCCGACAAATAAGCCGGGCTCTTTGATTGTTTTCTATTGTTTGTCGGAAGATCAGTTAATGGCTTCTATCACTTTTTTAGAGACCGCATTCTCGAGTCCGACAATGGTGATCTTCTCATAGTGGACCCTGTCTATGTTGGCTTTTATAGCTTTAGGAAGCTTGTTCTGCATGGTCAGGAGTACCGGTGCGTTCTCATTTGCCGCTACCGGTCCAATTACCAAGGCATCCGCAAAGACCTGACCTGATGCCATATAGGCTTTCTTTGAATTGATGAAGAACTCGTCGGCTATCTTTGCCGATGTTTCATAGCGGTCAAGGCCGCCTATCCTTTTAATAAGCTTCGGAAGTGCCTTTTCAAGTTTAACAGATACCGCACTGTTGCCGCCCACAACATAAACTTCATTTATTGAAAGATCCTTTATAGTTTTGCTTATGATCTGGGGGACCTTATTCTGCTTTAACAGAAGAATAGGATAGCCCATCTTAGCAGCATAGGGACTTATCGAAAGTGAGTCCGCAAAATTCTGACCGGTTGCTACAACTGCACGTCCCTTCTTGCCAACAAGGCTTACCACTTTTTTAGCTACCAGGCTTGAAGTTTCATACCTGTCGGAACCGCCGATTCTCTCAGTTGATCCGGTGATCTTTTTGATCTGAGATTCTGTAAACTCTGTTATGGCATTTTCACGGCCAATTATATAGGCTTTCTTGATGCCCAATCTCTTAAGCTCGCTTGCTACCCTCTCATCCAGCTTGTTAGTATCTGTTAGTAGGATTGGGGCATTCAGTGCTTTTGCCAAAACACTGGCTGTCAGGGCATCGGGGAAGTCATCTTTTCTGGCAATGATGACATTATCGGCGTAGGAATAATATTTGTTTGAAATCTTTCCTGCCGTGTCTATCCTGTCGTCTCCGCCGATCACCTCTGTATCAGTAGGCTTATTTGGTTGCTGGGGATTTGAAGCTTTGGTCCAAAGTGCCTTAACCACAATATTTTTATCTACAGTGATGGTGTCTCCAACCTTATATTCTTTTCCATCTATCTCCCAACCTTTAAATTCTTGGCCCTCAGGCGGGGTGAATTTGTTTTCGGGCAGTTTATAGCTTCCTGTCTTTCCCTCATCTTCTTTGAATTCAACAATTTGATTGTCCATTTTACCGCTTCCGCCATTGGGATCGAAGCTGATTATTGCATATTCATTTTTATAGTTGACGTCGTAGTTGTTCAAAAGACTTTCAACCTGCAATATACCATGCTTAACATCTGAATTCTTGTCGAATTGAAGATTAGAAAACTTCTGATAGTTTTTTGGTGGCTGGAAAAGCCTGTGTTTTGTCATATTTTTAAGGAATAGAGTGGTATTATCCGTATTTAACTTAGTATATGCGTCTTTATCTGTAATTTCGTATGCATATTCATAAGGATTGACATAAATTGCCCCACCCTGACCTACTTCTACTATATTTCCGTTGAACTCGGTATTATTTGTAATATTTACCAGTATTTCTGTTTTTATACCGCTTATGTTACCATCATCATCCCTTGACCAGCCGCTAATGCTTAATGCACCTCCCGATCCATAAGCCCAGTTTTCATTAAATTTTGTGCTCTGTATATCAGTTTGATGATCCATTACATATATGGCGCCACCGAGGCCTGATGAATGCGGATTTTTCTGATCATCTTGGGGATGAATATTTGCTTTATTCTTATTAAATACTGAACCTTTTATTTGTGTTGGGAAAGCCGTTAATAATCCGCCACCTTGAAGCGCTTCATTTTCTAGGAATTTTGAATTGTTTATTGATATACTTGATTTACTTTTATCAATATTTGCACCCAATGATGTTACAATTCCTCCGCCGTATGCAGCTTGATTCCCTGAAAACTCCGATTTCTCAACTTGAAGTTTTGAATCTTTTCCTAGGTAAATTCCACCTCCATACGGGGATTCATTTTTTGAAAATTTACTATCAATTACTTTTGTCAAATTATTGGCGTCAAAAGCGATAAATACGGCTCCGCCGCCTGTGTGTGAACTATTTTTTGTAAATTGTGATTTATCTATATTTAAATCACCTTTTTTTATATAAAATGCTCCGCCTTGGGAACCGGCCACATTCCCATTAAACTTTGACTCTGTTACAGATAATGCATTTTGGCTAAAAATTGCCCCACCTTTCTCCGTCGCCTTATTATCAGTAAAAGTGCAGCTATTTATAGTGCTTTTATCTGTAGAAGTCAGCATATAGATCGCTCCAGCAAATGCTGCACTATTACCGTTAAACGTTGAGTCACTAACATCCATCTTCACATCGTTGGGAATAGCAAGAGCTCCGCCTGCATATGCTTCGTTATCTTTAAATGTGCAGGTTTCAATTATCATACCCTTTTGCCCATAAATAGCACCTGCCCATGCAGTTTTTGCAACTTTATTGCCATCAAATGTTGAATTTTTTACTTTGAAGCCATTCGAAGCCCAAATAGCACCACCATAGGACTTGGTTGTATGGTTGTTTTTGAAAATTGCATTCTCCACATTTGCTGTTGATGTTGATCCAATCCACAGGGCTCCACCATATTTTCCTACATTTTCCTCAAACGTTCCGCCGGTTATATTAAGTTCTCCGTTTGTAAAAATGACTCCTCCTCCACTTTCTGAAGAATTATTTTTAAATAATCCGCCTTTTATGTTAATTGTAGTTTTCGCACGGGCCTGAATTACACCGCCACTTTTTTCAGCAGTATTATTTTGTAGAACAGCTCCGTCCTCAATGGTCAATATTGAATTACCCTCGGCTAAATAAAATGTCGTTCCAAGATATTCAGGTGTATCCTTAAAATTCTGAATTACAGCCCCTTTTCCAAGGATTAAGTTGGCACCTTTTGGATCAGCATCTCCTGCAACCATACATGCCTGTCCATCACCGTTTCCATCTAAAATCACATTCTCTATTCGAAACGTACATTTTGAATAAACCGTCATAATATCACGATTGCCTAATCTTTTTAGAGTAAATGTATGACCTTCTCTGGATTTTAACAATATATTTACACTGGATTTTCCCCAAGCTCCTTCTGTCTCAGGAATGTTGCAATCCTTGTTCATAGTTACTACATACTGATTTGACAAATCTTCTTGTTTGCAAGCTTCAATTGCCCTATAAAAAGTGTCATACTCACCAACAAGCGTCCCCTCACCTGTATCTCCCACGGGCCTCTTGGTTACGGTAAAAGTTTTATCTCCTGAAGCTTTTACTTCAGCCGGTTGTGAAATTTGCAAAGCTAAAGCAAAAAAAAGCAGCAGAATAATCAATACTTTCTTTTTTCCTTTCATTTTTACCTCCTCAATTATTTAAATATTTAGCCTTTAAAATATATAAAAAATCCTCAGTTAATGATAAGTTTGCCTATCAGTCCTCTTGGCTCAAAAGCTTTAAAGAATCTTCCTTAACCCACAAAAGGAATAAAGATTGAATAGATATGGAGGTCTTGTTGGGACTTAGCATGACTTCCTCAATTTCTCCTGCTGAAGTTGAATAAGTTCCCTCAATAAGCCTGAGATCGGAATCCAATTTCTCCTCAAGCTCATCCAACTCGGCCTGCCTGGCCTCCATGTTTTCCTTGGCTCCCGCTATGTGGGAATACTGCTCCCTCTGCCTGCCGGCTGCCCTTGCAGCGCTTGCAGCCTTATTGACTGTTGTCTTGGACAGGAATTTTCTCCCCAATAGTCCATCCAATATTGCAGAGCCCACATTGACCAGGGTATTTTGCTTGGCCCTCTCAGCCTGGTTTTCTTCCCTTGCCAAGGTCTGCTCTGCCCTGGCAATCTTATTTTGAGCAGCATCGATCTTTTTGCTGTAGGAATCCCTGAGTTTTTTTACTTCCTTATCCCTTTCCTCCCTAAGCTTCAGATCAACCCTGACCGTAAAATCTGAAAGGCTCTCGCCAACTTCAGAAACCAGACCTGTCTTTACATTTTTAAAAAGGATATAGGCGGATTCCCTGTAGAGACAATCTTTGAGGCTCCTCTCCCATTCTTTCATATCCTTAGAAGACAGATCATTTCCCCCAACCTTTAAATATGAGGTCAAAGCCTGCGAACCCTCAGGCAGGTCGCCTGAAAAATCTCCGGCCTCCCCATCGACCTCATAGGCAGCCTTCCAATCAAGAGCTAAGGGGCCCCCTTTGATCATTGTGGCTCTGTAAGAACTCATATTGGCCTGTCTTTTCATAGACCTGTCACTATAGGCAATATGGTAAAGGCCATATACCAGGGGAAGGTAGGCCCCCTTGCCTTGATCAAAGACATATTGCTTAACTCCGTCAATTTTCGGCAGTGCAACAGTGCTTAAGCCCGGCTCTTCAACCCTTGCTTCCGGTATAGTTTCAGAACTTACCTCCGACTGAATTTCCCCTTCACTTCCCTCATCTTCTTTGAGCATTTTAATTTGATTTTCAGTCAGGGGGCCTACCAGATATGACATTGCCCACCGGGACTTGATGAGTTCGGGCCCCTGTGAATCAACATTATTAACCAGAAAACTTCTCTTCTCAAGCTTTGAAAGGAGGTCCGATAATTTGGACTTGTCCCCAAAAGTCGATCCTTCTGCCACTTGTAAACCGTCCAGGAGCCTGTCCTTATCCTGTTTGGTTTGGAGCCTACCGATAAACCAGGTCCCTATATTTGAAAGTCCTTTATAGTCCAGGTCCGAAGGATTCTGGGTGGCCAATACCAAGCCCAGGCCGTAGGCCCTGGCCTGTTTGAGCAGGGTCAGGAGGGGCTTCTTTGATGGAGGGTTTTCTACCGGCGGGAAAAATCCGAAGATCTCATCCATATAGAGGATTGCCCTCAATGATGAGGTGCCCGACTGCTTTTTCATCCATTCCAAAACCTTATTCAATAGCAGGCTCACAAAGAACATCTGCCCCTTCATATCCAAGTGATTTAAGGAAATTATTGAAAGCCTGGCCTTACCCTTATCATTATAGAAGAGCTTCTGTATATCCAAATCCCTGCCTTCAAACCAAGCGGCCGCACCCGGAGAAGCCAAAAGGGCGTTGAACATCATGGCCAGCTTCATCCTGTCTTTCTTGGGATAAAAGCTTTCTAAGTCCATAACCCCCAGGGTGTTGAATGGCGGATCGGACACATATGAAACCAGGTCCTTAAGGCCGATGGATTTTCCCTGTGACCAAGCCGTCTCGATAATCTTGCTTATGAGGACCAGCTTTTCCGAGGTCATGGGATCTTCCTGTAGGCCCAAAAGAATTAGAAATGAATTGGCTGTGGAACTTAAGAGGTCTGAAAGGCCTTCCTTATCTTCCATCATTTCCGGGCCCGGATAGGACCCCATAGAAGCAATGGAGATAGGAACTCCCGCGCTTGATTCGGGCGTATATATGGTCAGGTCCTTGCTTTCATTCAAGAGCCTAATCCGGTCCTCATCCTGGCCCCAAAGGGCCAGTCCCTCTTTCCAACTTTTAGCAAGTCCTTCTGCCAGCTCTTCCCGAGTTTTTCCCTCTTTTATAGCCTGATCTTCTCTTACCCAGGGCAAAAATGAAGCAGCGTCCAAATTTTCAAAGGTCAGGGCAAGATTGGTCATATCCCCCTTCGGGTCAATAACAATAGCCGGAATCCCGTCAATTACAGCCTCCTCCAAGAGGTCAATGCAGAGACCCGTTTTACCCGAACCTGTCATACCAACGCAAACAGCGTGCCTTGTTAGATCGGATGAGTTATATAAATATATTCCGTTTTCCCGGCTACTTTCAGGATCAAGCCTTTTTCCAAGATAAAACTGCCCGGGCAGCTCATAATCCTCTCTCATTGGACTTGTTCCATCATGTTGTTTGTTGCCTTCTCGAAGGCCTCAAGCTTTTTATGACTTTCTTCCAAGGTCTTTCCGACCGAATACATATAAATCTTAATCTTGGGCTCTGTACCTGACGGTCTGATAGCATACCAGGACCCGTCATCGTAGAAATAGCGAAGAACATTCGACTTAGCCAATCCCGTATCGTCATTCTTATAATCTATAAACTTGGATAATCTCAACTCCCCAACCTCTTTAATCGGATTGGACCGGAATTCCTTCATTATCCTGTCTATTCTCTCTTTACCAGCTATTCCTTCCAGAACTACAGAAACCAGTCGATTATTATAATATCCGTACTTTTCACATATCTCTTTATAAACGTCGATAAGGCTCTTACCCTTGCTCTTGTAATATCCGGCCATCTCTGCAATCAGCATGGCGGAAGATACGGCATCCTTGTCCCTGACAAAGGTTGAGGGGTTGTAGCCTATAGATTCTTCAAATCCGTAAACATATTGGTACTCACCGCTTTTATCCCATTTATTGGGGTATTCTGCAATATTCTTAAATCCTGTCAAGACTTCGAAGGCCTCAATTCCATAGTCCTTTGCTATGGCAACCAAGAGGTCTCCCGTAACTATCGATTTTATAACGGCCCCGTTCTTTGGCAGTTTTCCTTTCTCCTCGAGCTGGCTGAGTATATAGTAGCCAAGTAAGGCCCCAACCCTGTTGCCGTCGAAGAATTCATAAGATCCATTAGAATCCTTGACCTCCAAGGCACACCTGTCTGAGTCCGGATCTGTTGCAAAGAGGAGGTCAGCCCCTACCTCCTTACCCAACCTCTCCGAATAGGCAAAGGCCTTTGGATCTTCAGGATTCGGATAGCCTACTGTTGTGAAGTCGGGATCCGGATTTTCCTGTTCTTTAACAATATGCACATTATTAAAGCCCCTCTCCTTAAAAATCCTTCTGACCAGCTTGTTGCCGCACCCGTTCAGAGGAGAATATACAATGTTAACCGAATAGTCGACATCCTCGTTGATTGTGAGCTTTAAGATATCCCGGATATAGTTTTCAATGAGGTCATTCTTTACATACTCTACCAGACCCTCATCAAGGGCCTCTTCCAAGCCGATCTTATTTACGGATGAATATGATTCAATCCCGCCAATCTCTTTTTCTATGGCATTGGCCCAGTCATCCAGGATCTGTGATCCGTAGCTGTTATATGCCTTATATCCGTTATATTCTTTAGGATTATGCGAAGCTGTAATCATGACCCCGGCAAAAGAACCTGTTTCCCTGACCGTGTAGGAAAGTAGCGGAGTCGGGCATATGTCCCTGTGCAGGTAAACATGGATTCCATGGCCCGCAAAGATCTCAGCTGAAAGTTCAGCAAATTCCTTTGAAAAATGCCTTACATCATAGCCTATTGAGACCCCCATTTTCTTGGCCTTATCTCCCTGTTTGCTTATGAAACGGGCAAAGCCTTCACTGGCCTGGGCAACAGTATATATATTCATCCTGTTTGTTCCTGCTCCCAGCTTTCCCCTCAGGCCGGCAGTACCGAATTGCAATGATGTGTAGAAGCGGTCCTTGATTTCCTCATCATTGCCATCAAGCGCTCTAAGTTCCTTTTTGCTTTCTTCATCTATAAATTCATCTTCCAACCATGCCTGATAGGCTTTCCTATAATCCATTTCTTCCTCCTTTTATAGGCTTCGATACTTTCTAAGGTTACGAGTTTTAAAATTTTTCACCAATTTTTATAGTATAGATGGTGGTCGATATGGGGTGCAAATGAATATAATCATTGTCCGACATAAGGCACTCTGTGGAGTTTGTTATTGTTTTACCGTTGTAGTCAAAGATCTTCTGCATGGTGAATTTGAAGCAGTCAAACTCCTTAAATAGGGGTTCAAGAGAAACCTTGGCCCCATTCCATCCGTTATAGTGTAAAACCAGGAGCCAACTGTCATCCCTGTCTTTTTCCACCTTATATAGCATTGAAATAAGGTTAGGATTTTTCATATTTATGGACCTTACACGGGCCTCGACTTCTTCCCTTTCAAGAAGGCTGAAAACCTCATACTCCTTGCGCAAATTAATCAAGCCCCTGACGTAATAGTAGAAATCCCTGTACTTTTGTTTCAGCTTCCAATCTATGGCATTGATATCATAAGAAGCGTTATATGAATTGGAAAGCATATACTTGGTCCTCCTAAACTCGGTTCCCTCATGGATAAAGGGTATTCCTTCCGAGGTCAGGAGTATGCCGAAGGCCAATTTTGACATGGCCCCGTTCCTTTCCTTATTACCGTTTGATTTGGTTAGTTTATCTTCCAGTATCAGGTTATCATGGGCTGAAAAATAGTTTATGGACTCACTTGTTTTTCTCGGTCTGTCAATTGAATCTGTGACAGAACCCTTTATGCCCTCTATGAGGGTTTCCTTTTCGGTAATGTCCCCCTGGATAAATCCCCGGCCCTTGCCATCATTATCTCCTCTAAGGGAATCCCTATATTTTTCATTGAAAAGAGCAAAATCACCCTTGCCCGGATAAGACCAAAGGGTCTGCTTTTCCTGCGGCAAGGCACTTCTTGACCCGGCCCAAGGCTCTCCATATATTATTGTATAAGGATTTACTTGTCTGAGCTTCTTTAAAGCCAGCTCAATGGTCTCCCTATCTATAAGGGCCATAAGGTCAAACCTGAATCCGTCAACCATATATTCAGATTGCCAATATAACAAAGATTCGATCAAAAACTTTCTCGCCATTGCCCGCTCGCTGGCAAATTCATTTCCGACTCCGGATCCATTGGAAAAAATCCCGTTTTCAGACCTGTAATAATAGGCCGGAACCAGAATGTTGAAATTAGAATCGTAGGTTTTATATGTGTGGTTATAGACCACATCCAAAATAACTCCGATGCCGTTTCTATGAAAAGTCTTTATCATTTCCTTGACTTCCCAAATACGGCTATAAGGATTCTCAGAATTCCTTGAATATACACCTTCCGGCACATTGTAGAGCTCGGGATCATAGCCCCAGTTATAGTTGGTCTTGTCGCCGAAGCGGTCAGGGTCTTCATCCACACTTATAAAATCATATATGGGCAGAAGGTGGACATGGGTCACACCCAAATCCTTCAAATGGTCTATTCCTGTAGGCAGATCACCTATTTTAGTTCCCTCTTCAACCAGGCCTAAATATTTACCTCTTTCTTTAACACCTGAGCTTGCGGAAAATGTGAAGTCTCCGACATGGAGCTCATATATTACCGACTTTTCCGCAGGTGTTCTTACATATGTAAGCTCCCTGAAGGCAGGCGGGTCCGTCCTGGACATATCCGCAATAAAAGACCTGGCGGAATTTATAGATGAAGCTATAGAATATGGGTCGGTTACTTCTCTTCCCCCACATGAATAGCAGTAGTATTTTCCGGCCAGGTCCCCTTGAATTTCAAGCTCGAAGAGGTCTTCAACCTTGTTCATCCTAAACTCTCTGTAGCTGTAGCTGTCAGCTGACGGATAGAGGTTAAGAAATAGATTTTCCTGATTTGGGGCCCAGACCCTAAAAATTGATCCCGACTTTGTGTATTCGAGACCCAATTTAGAATTCATTGCATAATCTGAAGGCCTGATTTCTAAAGAATCGTCGTCTTCAAACCTATCCTTTAAAATCACCCCAGGATCCCCGGCATTGTCTCTGATATCAAGATTTTTAAAATAAGTCATCTTATAATTTTTGCCCTTACTAATTTTTTTCCACTAATTATCAAGTGCTTCTTCATAAAGCTTTAAATACTGTTTACTGGAGTTCTTCCAAGAAAGATCTTTCCTCATTCCGTTCTCCATTAACATTGTAAAGTCTTTTTTGTTGTTTTTATAAAGATTTACGGCATCTTTAATTGTGAAAAGGAGCTCATGAGCGTTGATATGGGCAAACCTGAATCCGTCTCCGGTTTTCTCATACTTATTATATGCCTCAACGCTGTCCAAAAGCCCGCCGGCCTCCCTTACCAGGGGTACCGTCCCATAGCGCATGGAAATCATCTGGGATAGGCCACATGGCTCGGATAAAGACGGCATAAGGAATATATCCGATCCCGCATATATTTTGTGGGATTCCTCATTTGAATAGTATATCCTTGCTGCACATTTTTTGGGATATTTACGACCGTAATACTTGAACATTTCTTCGTATTCATAGTCTCCTGTTCCCAGTACCACGACCTGTATATCCTCCTGCATAAGCTCGTCCATTATGTATCTTACAAGGTCAAGCCCTTTCATGGAAGTCAGGCGACTTACCATTGATATAAGCGGCAGGTCATCTTTAACCGGCAGTCCGTACATTTCCTGTAGGGCCGCCTTATTTTCTTTTTTATTATCAAGGCTCTTAACCGTAAAGTTCATGGCAATCATCGGATCCTTTTCGGGATTCCAGACTTCCGTATCAATTCCGTTTAAGATTCCTGAGATCTTACCGCTGTGAGCACTTATGACATTGTCAAGCCCCTCGGCAAAAAAGGGGTATCGAATTTCCTCAGCATAATTAGGTGAAACTGTGTTTACCCTGGTAGCATGGACGATTCCGCCCTTCATGAAATTTATGCTGTCATAATATTTCAAGTCATAATCTGACATGTAAAAGCCGTTAAGGTTAGTCCAATAGAATACATCGGGAGAGAATTGGCCCTGGTATTTTAGGTTGTGGATGGTGAATACCGACCTTGTTTTCTTGTAAAAATCATCCCCGGTCCTGTAGTCATTTAGAAAAACAGGCACAAGGGCCGAATGCCAGTCATTTGCGTTAAATATATCGACCTTCCAGTCAAGAACCCTGGGCAGCCTTACAGCGGCCTTTGAAAAAAATATATAGCGCTCGGCATCATCAAACTGGCCGTATATTGAAGGTCTGTTGAAATAATACTTATTGTCAAGAAAATAGTATTTTACGCCTTCCCAATCAAGCTCCAGGACTCCGCAATACTCATGTTTCCATCCCAGGTCAACATAAAACTCACTAATCTTCTCCATGCAGGTCAGGTATTGTTCAGGAATTTGACTGTGCAGAGGCATAACGACCCTGCAGTCCTGTCCCAGGTCATTTAAAGCCCTTGGAAGGGATCCTGCAACATCGGCCAAGCCTCCAGTTTTTATGAAAGGGGCGCACTCGGCAGCCACATATAATATATTCATATCCACTCCCTTAAACGAACTCTGTGTTCCTTATTTCCTGGTCTTTTGCAACCACATAAGGATTATTGACGGCTCCGGCTATAGTCACCCCGTTGCCTATTACGGCATCCTTATCAGTTATGGTGTTGACGCAAACAGCATCTTCCTTAACAACCGTATCCTGGTTCAGTATGCAGTTTCTTACTATAGCGTTTTTATGGACGTGGACGCCACGGAAAATCACCGAATTTTCAACTTGACCCTCAATAATGCAGCCATTGGCAATGAGAGAATTTGAAGATTTTGCGGTTTCCGTATACAAGGTTGAGGGTTCGTCCTTGGCCTTGGTATATACCATTCCGCCTTCATAGAAAAGTTCCCTGTAACTCACCGGATCCAGGAGCTTCATATTGGCCCTATAGTATGAATTGATGTCATATATAAATGAGGTCCGGCCTTCAATCCTGTATGTCCCTATTTTTAGCCTTTTCCTATGGTTTTGGATGGCCTTCATGATTGTATTGGCACTTCCGTTCTCTATGGCATCCTTTATCAGTTCGATGAAAACCTTGGTTTTTATGAAGATCCTGCCCAATCCCATATCAACTTGGGTCTTTGTCCCCAAGTTATAGCCTATATTCAGGAACCTTCCTTCTTCATCCAGGACCAATTTCTTCATGCCGTTGAAATAGCCCTGGTCATCCGTTTCATTTTTGTAAAGAATCATTACGTCGTAGTCATTTTCCAAAAAGTCGTCATAGGCAATGCTTATGTCGGGCTTGGCGAGGATTGTCGGATCCTCAATATAGATGTTTTCATGTGCAACATTCTTGAAAAACGGTATGGCATCATAATAGGTGTAGATTGCCGAAGGATGCTTGGTATATTCATCATAAGACCTGGGGTTTATTAGGAGACCGTTTTTTCTCCTGTTCAGTTCCCAATCCGACCCATTTCCAATGTGGTCCAGAGTTGATCTGACGTTGTTTCCGGCAAAAAGCATTACGTGTGATATGTTATAGTTGGCCATGTTTGAAAGGGCAAAGTCTATAAGCCTATACCGGCCCCCGAAAGGAAGCATATAGTCCGGCCTTTTATATGCTAAAGAGCCGAAATCTTTGGATTTCCCGGGACTTATAATAATTCCGCTGCAAGTTTTCATAAGCTTCCTCCTATTCTTCCGTGACCTTGCCGTCACTAACAAGGTAAATATGGTCCGTATCTTCCTGGCCGATCTCTCTTTCTTCATCGACCACTTCCCCTTCATTTATAACAGCATTCCTGATTTTAGCTCCGGCCTTTATGACACAGTTTGATAGAATTACTGAATCCTCGACAACCGCTCCTTCTTCAATTCTGACATTGGAAGAAAGGACTGAATTTTTTACAGTTCCATAAATTGCACAAGCCTCATTCACCAGGGATCTTTCAACTTTTGCTTTTTCTGAAATATAATGGGGAGGCAGATTTTTTGCAGATGTGTATATCTGCCAGGTTTTATCATAAATATTTAAGCTGTTATGTGGATCAATCATTTCAAGATTGGCTTCCCAGTAGCTTCTTATAGTTCCCACGTCCTTCCAATAGCCTTTGAATGAGTAGGTATACATTGGCATGCCTTCTTCAAGCATATGGGGAATTATGTTCTTTCCGAAATCGTAGCTGGAATTTTTATCGTTGTAGTCCCTTATGAGTTCCCTGCGCAAAGTCAGCCAATTGAACATATAAATTCCCATCGAAGCCAAGTTTGACTTGGGCTTTTCGGGCTTTTCTTCAAATTCCAGGACCCTCCCGTCCTCATCGGTGTTCATTATACCGAATCTTGGGGCCTCTTCCCATGGAACTTCCATAACTGCTATGGTGCACTCCGCACCTTTTTTTTGATGTATATCAAGAAGCTGATTGTAATCCATTTTATAAATATGGTCTGCAGAAAGAATTAATACATACTGGGGATTTACCCTATCCAAGTAGTCAAGGTTTTCATAGATGGCATTGGCAGTACCTTCATACCACCTGCCCCCTTCTTCGTTGTAATAGGGGCTGAGCATACGCAAACCGCCCTTGGTCCTGTCATAGTCCCAAGCCGCACCGATTCCTATATGTTCATTAAGCCTAAAGGGCTTATATTGGGTCAGGACCCCTATATCCCTTATTTCCGAATTTGTCGCATTTGAAAGGGCAAAATCTATGATCCTATATTTTCCTCCAAATGGAACTGCCGGTTTCGGGGTGTCCCTGGTTAATGCTTTTAACCTCGAACCTTGTCCACCCGCCAATAGCATGGCACATACTTTGCTTTTATTTCTCATAGGCTCCTCCATTCTGTATTAAATCTATATAATTTATTTTATCATTAATTGGCTTAAAATTGGGAAAATAAACGTTTTCATTTTTTTCAAAAAAAAGGGGCATGCCAAGTTTTAACTCGGTATCATGTCCTCAAAGTTCTTATTAGTTTAATGATTTGTGTTTAAGTTTTGTATCTCTTCCATTAATGGTGATTTCTGTGTTGGTTTTGTCAAATACGGTAACATATATATTTTTGTAATTTAAATTATCCGTTATGTTATATCCATATTGACTATATACGTATTTAAGATCTTTATCATCCTTAAACACAATCTCCGCATCATATCCACCCTGTTTACTGTTTCTTATAATTGTACAGCTTTCAATATCTTTATCTTTTAAACCCTGCTTTTTTAAATATGTATTAAGATTAATTCGAAAAAGCCACTTTGAAATAAAAATTATGTATAGCAAAGCTATAATTACAATAACTAAAAATATATGAAAAATGCGTTTTTTGTTCATCCATGGCCTCCTTTCTTAATAATTATATAAAATATTATGGGCAAAGTAAAAAAAGGTATGCACCAATGCATACCTCTTTTTGTGAAATGTATTTGATTTACAAAAACTTTAAATAACCTTATTTCTTCAGGTTGTAAAAGCTGTCAATCCCCTCATAGCGTGCATCTTCGCCCAGGATATCCTCAATACGGGTCAACTGGTTGTACTTGGCAACCCTGTCTGTTCTTGAAGGTGCCCCTGTCTTGATTTGCCCTGCATTTGTAGCAACAGCGATATCTGCGATAGTCGTATCTTCAGTTTCACCTGACCTGTGAGAAATAACGGCTGTATAGCCGGCCCTCTTGGCCATTTCAATTGCATCCAGAGTCTCGGTCAGTGTGCCGATCTGGTTTACCTTTATAAGGATTGCATTGGCAACTCCCATCTCTATACCCTTCTTGAGACGCTTGGGATTTGTTACATAGAGGTCATCTCCAACCAGCTGGACTTTCTTTCCAAGGCGTTCTGTAAGCTTTTTCCAGCCATCCCAGTCTTCCTCGGCCAAGCCGTCTTCAATTGAGATGATGGGGTACTTTTCAATCAGGTATTCCCAATAATCAATCATTTCGTCTGAGGTTTTGAAGCTGTCGGATTTCCAGAAATAATATCCGTCTTTTCCTATCTTCTTTCCTTCATCGTAAAGCTCTGTTGTTGCAGGGTCTGTTGCAAGCATAAAGTCTTTGCCCGGCTCATATCCGGCTTCTTTAATAGCCTCAACAAGATATGCAAAAGGCTCTTCATCATTCTTGAAGTTGGGGGCAAAGCCGCCTTCATCTCCTACAGCTGTTGAGTAGCCATCCTTTTTAAGGACACTTTTGAGTGTATGGAAGACATTTACACACCATTCCAAGGCCTGGGACCATGATTCGGCTCCTACCGGCATGATCATGAATTCCTGGAAGTTTACTGAGTTATCAGCGTGTTTTCCGCCGTTGATAACGTTCATCATCGGTACCGGGAAAGTTTTTGCATTAACCCCGCCTATATAGTTATAGAGGGTCATACCAAGTTCGTCAGCTGCTGCACGAGCGCAGGCAAGAGAAACTCCAAGAATTGCATTTGCACCAAGACGGCTCTTATTTGGTGTTCCATCCAATTCAATCATGGTGTTGTCAATACCGACCTGGTCGGTTACTTCCCAACCCAACAAATCTGAGGCAATGATTTCATTAACGTTTGTAACGGCTTCCATAACGCTCTTTCCACCATAGTAGTCATCGTCACCGTCTCTGAGCTCAACAGCTTCAAATTGGCCTGTGGAAGCTCCTGAGGGTACAATTGCCCTTCCATAACCGCCCATATCTGTTGTGACTTCAACTTCTACTGTCGGATTGCCGCGTGAATCCAAAACTTGACGTGCATAGATATCAATTATTGCAGACATACTTTTCTCCTTTTTATTTATTACAACCTACTATTATTAACCAATGATACAAAGCTCTTTGCATCAAGGCTTGCGCCGCCAACCAAGGCTCCGTCAATGTTTTCTTTTGCCATGATTTCTCTTATATTGGCAGGTTTGACAGATCCGCCGTATTGGATACGGACTTGTGCTGCAGCCCCATGTCCGAAAATTTCATGGACAAGTTTTCGGATATAGGCACACATCTTCTCTGCATCATCAGCAGATGCTGTTTTGCCGGTCCCAATAGCCCAAATCGGCTCATAGGCAACAACTATATCTTTCAGGTCCTCAGGCTTGAGTCCCTTCAGATCTTCTTTAATCTGGTTCTTAACCTTTTCTTCGGCCTTTCCTGCTTCTCTTTCCTTCAGGCTTTCCCCTACACACAGTATTGGCTTGAAACCCTGTTTAAGGGCAGATATGACCTTTTTGTTTATAAGCTCATCGTCTTCCTTAAAGATATTTCTTCTCTCTGAATGGCCGATTATAATGTATTCAACACCATAATCTTTCAGCATGGGCCCTGAGATCTCTCCTGTAAAAGCTCCTGAATCTTCATGGTAGAAGTTCTGGGCACCCAGCTTTATCTCTCCGCTTTCAAGTAATTCCTGAGCGGTCGGAATGTCTATAAAAGGAACACAAACCAGGGCCTCGACCTCGGAATCCAACTCCCACTCCTGAATTCCCTGGATAAGCTGCTGGGCCTCATATGGAGTCATGTTCATCTTCCAGTTACCGGCAATTAAAGGTTTACGCATTTTTTCCACCTTCCTAAATTATCCAAGATTTAAAACTACTTATCGCTGATGGCATCAATTCCCGGAAGAACCTTGCCTTCCAATAGTTCAAGCGAAGCTCCGCCACCTGTAGAAACATGGCTCATCTTATCCTTCAATCCGGCCTGTTCGACAGCTGCAGCCGAGTCTCCTCCGCCAATAATGGTAATTGCATCGGAATCCGCCATGGCTTGGGCAACCGCATTGGTTCCGTTTGCGAAGTCTTTGATCTCAAACACTCCCATAGGGCCGTTCCATACCACAGTCCCTGCCTTAAGTATTTCTTCCCTATATAGTTTTTCTGTTTCCGGCCCTATATCAAGGCTCATCTTGTCAGACGGTATATCATCGGCACTTACGATCTTGACATCTTGACCTTCAGCGACATCATCAGCTATCCTGCAATCGACCGGTACAAGGAATTTGACCTTCTTTTCCTTGGCTTCTTTTAAAAGGTACTTGGCCAAGTCGATCTTCTCCTCATCCAAAAGCGAGGTTCCGATTTCCTTGCCCATTGCCTTCAGGAATGTGTAGGACATTCCGCCACCAATAAGTATGCAATCAACCTTATTTAGAAGGTTCTTAATAACGCCTATCTTGTCTGAAACTTTTGCGCCGCCCAAAATAGCGACAAAGGGTCTTTTTGGATCTTCCAATGCCCCGCCCATAATTTCAACTTCTTTTTGTACAAGGAAACCCAGGCATGACGGTAAGATGCTTGCAACGCCTACATTAGAAGAATGTGCCCTGTGGCAGGTACCGAAAGCATCATTTACAAAAACCTCTCCCAATGAAGCTAATTCCTTTGAGAATTCAGGATCGTTCTTGGTTTCTCCGGCTACGAACCTTGTGTTCTGAAGTAAGGCTACCTGGCCTTCTTTCATGTTCTTAACGGCCTCTTTTACCTTATCATCAACCACCTTATCCGAATCAAGGAAGAGGACGTCCTGTCCTAAAAGTTCAGATAAGTGGTCTGCGACCGGCTTAAGAGAAAATTCCGGATTTGCCTGACCCTTGGGTCTGCCCAAATGACTCATGAGTATTACTTTTGCTTTCTTGTCCAGGAGATACTGTATGGTTGGCAAGGCCGCATTCATCCTGGTGTCATCAGTGATCTTCCCTGCTTCTGTCTTTGACATGGGAACATTGAAATCTACGCGAACCAGACATCTTTTTCCGGTGAAATCCATGTCTTTTAAAGTTTTTTTCATATTGCTACCTTTCGACGGGACCGGGTCCCTAAAACAAGTTGAATATAATTATAAAAAAGCGGAAAAGCCCCAAGGCTCCTCCGCTTTTTATATCACTCTTATTTAACCAAATTTGCGAAATAATCCAAGGTTCTGATTAACTGGCATGTATAGCCGTACTCATTGTCATACCATGCAACTGTTTTTACGATCTGAACATCACCGGCTTCAACTATCTTTGTAAGTGTTGAATCAAATATTGATCCGGCTGTTGTTCCGATAACGTCTGAAGAAACAATCTCGTCTTCACTATAAGCGAATGACGGGTTTGAAGCGGCCTTCATGGCCTTGTTGACTTCTTCAACAGTTACCTTCTTCTCAAGAACTGAATAAAGCTCTGTGATTGAACCTGTGGCAACAGGTACGCGTAAAGCTGTACCGTCGATCTTGCCTTCTACTTCAGGAATTACCTTTCCGACTGCCTTGGCGGCTCCTGTACTTGTGGGAACTGTGTTCTGTGCCCCGGCCCTACCTCTTCTGAAGTTATTTGCCTTGTTAGGTGTGTCCTGGATGGCCTGGTTGCCTGTATAGGCATGGATTGTTGACATCTGAGCCGACTTAACTCCATAGTTGTCATTCAATACCTTAACCATCGGTGAGAGGCAGTTTGTTGTGCAGGAAGCTCCTGAAATAACTGTTTCACTTCCGTCTAGTGTCTTCTCATTTACACCGAAAACGATCATCTTCATGTCTGCACCCTTGGCCGGAGCGGAAATAATAACTTTCTTTGCACCCGCATCAATGTGGGCCTGAGCTTTTTCCTGTGATGTATAGAAGCCTGTGCATTCAAGAACTATATCAACTCCAAGTTCTTTCCAAGGAAGCTTTGAAGCGTCCGGTTCATGGTACATTTTAATTTTATTGCCGTTTACTGTCATTCCATCTTCATTTACGCTTATTTTTCCATCAAATGTCCCCTGCATAGTATCGTATTTGAGAAGATAAGCCAGGAACTCACGATCTACCAAGTCGTTAATTGCTACGACTTCGATATCATTGAGGGTCTGAATTCTTCTCAATGCCAAACGTCCGATACGTCCGAAACCGTTAATTGCTACTTTAGTTGCCATCTAAAACCTCCTACTATTCATTTCAACAAAATTTATCGCTCTTTATATTCTACACAATTTTCACAATAACACTAACTTTATTTAGCTGCCGAACTCTCTTGAGCTTCTTTTGATGATTCCTGAGATTTTGAAGATTCTTCCTGACCTGCAAACTTTACGTCGGCACCTTGAACCAGCTTCTCGAGGTATTCTTTATATTTTTCCTCATTAACGGCAGCAATGACCTGGTCCTTGACCTTTTCAAGCGTGTCAAGCTTCTTATTAACCTTAATTATATGCCATCCGAACTTGGTCTTTACCGGCTCACTAATTTCTCCCTCAGCCAATTTTAGGAGGGCTGCTGAAAATTCCGGTACATATGTTGACGGGGACTTGGTTCCCAAAGCTCCGCCGTTCTTTCCGGTATCGTCTTTTGACAATTCCTTGGCCAGAGCTTCAAACTTCTCTCCTGCTGCAAGACGCTCTTTGATTTTCTTCGCCTCTTCTTCAGTTTTTACAAGGATGTGGCTGCAATCTACCTGGATCAGCTTGTCCTTGTTGTCGTTGAAGTATTTTTCCAAATCGGCCTGGGCCGGTACGTTCTTTTCATTGAACATCTTCTTATGGAGACGAGCCTCTGTATCGTGAACGAGAAGGCTCCTCATCTGCTCATCAGTTATGTCAAGAAACTGGAGAGCTTGCTGATATCGCTGAACTCCGCCATAGTTTTTGACCAGCTCTTCATAATCAACATTTTTCTCTTCGTCAGTGACCTTTACGTTATTTTTCTTAAGATCCTGCTTTATTACAGTCTGTTGAATCAGCTGCTGAGAAACTGTGTTTGATAATTGTGCCCTTGCCGCCAACATGCTCTTCAGGAGATCCATCTGAGTATTATACTCATCCATGGTTATGTCTTCACCATTTACTGTGGCATATTTTTTACCGCCACATCCTGATAGAAGAAGGCACAGGGCCAGACCGCAACTTAATAATTTCATAATCTTATTTTTCATTTCTTCCTCCAATT
Organism: uncultured Tissierellia bacterium; assembly: GCA_947253765.1. GTDB lineage: Bacteria > Bacillota > Clostridia > Tissierellales > Peptoniphilaceae > Khoudiadiopia. The sequence goes on along the minus strand of CAMYAK010000002.1, from coordinate 59,432 downwards.
TTTATTTTTTCTTTTTTTCCTACGTATTGACAAAATCAACTCAAGCAAATTCGAAACATTTTTGATTTTATTTGAATTTGAGAGAATCTTAAACTTGGGCTGTTTTTGAAAATCGAAAGACATGGGACCCTTATAAGTCTCTGATATCTCCTTAAGCTCCTCTACTGAAAAACTCTGAAACTCATCGTATCGCAGCTCAACATAGCCGGCAATTTCCTTTACCTGACCGAATCCTGCCCGCATAGCCATTTTCTTTATCATAACCAGGTCAAGCAGGTTTATGACGCTTTCAGGCGGATCTCCATATCTGTCAATTAATTCCTCTATGATTGTACTATAATCTTCAACCTTTTCAATGAAGGCAATGTGTCGATAGTAATAAAGTTTTTCGGATGAGTTGGGGATATAGGATTCCGGAATATATGCTGAGACTTTTATATCTACGGAAATATTCTCTTCCTCAATCCTATCAGGCAAGCCTTTAGCCTTTCTTACAGCCTCTTCCAACATTTTTACATACAGGTCATAACCTATTGAATCGATATGGCCCGATTGGCTCTCACCCAAGATGTTCCCGGCTCCTCTCAGTTCCAAATCCCTCATAGCTATTTTATAACCTGACCCGAATTCGGAAAAATCCTTGATCGCCTTGAGCCTTTTCTCAGCCACTTCACTGACAACCTTGCTCCTCTCATAGGTGAAGTAGGCATAGGCCCGTCTGTCCGACCTCCCTATCCTTCCCTTGAGCTGGTATAGCTGGGCCAGGCCCATCCTGTCGGAATTTAGGATGACCAATGTATTGACCCTGCCTATGTCCATTCCGGTCTCTATGATCGCTGTTGACAGGAGGATGTCATAGTTTCCCTTTACAAAGTCTTCCATGACCTTTTCCAGGTCGTTCGCTTTCATCTGACCGTTGGCGATGGCAATCCGGGCATCAGGCAACATGACCTGAAGGTGGGCCGCCACCCTGTTTATATCGTAAACTCTGTTATGTATAACATAGGCCTGACCTTCCCTATCAAGTTCCCTCTCCAAGGCATCCTTTATGACCTGTCCGTCATATTCCATAACATAAGATGTTACCGGATACCTCTCTTCAGGAGCCTCTTCAAGCAAACTCATATCCCTGATCCCCGTTAGGGATAGCTGTAGAGTCCTTGGTATCGGCGTCGCAGATAAGGTTAATACGTCAACGTTGGTCCACTTCTTCTTTACCTTTTCTTTATCCTTTACGCCGAATCTCTGCTCCTCATCAATGACCAGGAGTCCCAGGTCTTTAAACTTGATATCTTTGGATAGGAGCCTATGTGTTCCGACAACCAGGTCAACCCCTCCCTCTTCTATATCTTTAATGACTTTGTTTTGGTCGGCAATTGACTTGAAACGCGAGAGATATTCTATTCTTAAGGGAAAATCCTTAAACCTTTCCGTCATTGTCTGATAATGCTGTTGGGTCAGGATTGTTGTCGGGCATAAAAATGCAACCTGCTTGCCGTCCATAATGGCCTTAAAGGCCGCCCTCAATGCCACTTCCGTCTTACCGTATCCCACATCACCGCATAGGAGCCTGTCCATCGGCTTGTCCGACTCCATATCCTCTTTTATTTCTTCTGTAGCCCTGAGTTGCGACGGGGTTTCTTCGTAGGCGAAACTGTCCTCAAAGTCCTTCTGCCAAGGAGAGTCTTTTGAGAAGGCATAGCCCTTGATTTTGGACCTCTCGGCATATAGCTTAACTATGTCTTCAGCTATAGCATCAACAGCCTTTTTGACCCTTGCCTTTGACTTCTTCCAGTCGCCGCTTCCAAGCCCAGATAGGCTTGGGGTCTTACCCTCCCTGCTCATATACTTGGAAACCAGGCTCATATCTGAAGTCGGCACATATAAGACATCACTTCCCCTATATTCAATCTTCAGGAAGTCCTGGCTCACCCCGTCCATTGTCAACTTTTCAGTTCCGGAATATTTTCCAACGCCGTAGTTCTCGTGGACAACAAAATCCCCTATTTCAAGGTCCTGGTAATTTAAAAAGTTTTGCTTCTTTCTTATCTTTCCGGCAACTTTTCTCTTGGCCCTGCCGGTAATATCGCTAAGACTTATTAGACATATTTTTGAATCCGGATATAAAAAGCCCTTTGGAATTGACCTGTTGACCCAGATAATTTGTCCCTGCTTAACTTCAAGTTGGTCTTTTTTAATAGGCCCGTCGCCTTCACTTAGAAGAACCAACCTCATGTCAAGCGAATATTTTTTAATGGTGTCAAACAGACCCTGGGGCCTTTTGCCGCCAAAAATTATAGTCCTATAGCCCATCTTGCTTCTTCGTTTTAAAGACGCAACAAAATCATCCATCCTTGACTTATAGCTTTCTATGGGCATTGACCTGTCCCGGATGATCTCGTCAGGCGTAAAATTCCTGGTTCTTTTTAAAATTGTGCTGATATTTATTTGCTTATATGGAGAGAGCTCTGTCAATATTTGACTGCTTGGCTTGCCGAATTCCATATGGCTCCTTAACAGGTCACCCCGCTTAAAGAGCTCCAGCCTGTCTTCAGCTTTCAGCTTTAAAATGCCTTCCTCTTTTTCAATGATACGGTCAAGATCTTCAAAGACCACCAAGGCATTATCCGGCAAATAGTCGTATATGTTATAGAACAGTTCCTTCGACAAATATGGTAAAACCAGATCGGAAGCATTGGTCAGCTCCCCTGCTCCAATGTCATCAATGATCTTTTCATAGACTTCTTTTGAATGCTCGTAATTAATTCCTTCTTTGGCATTTTTTAATGATTTCTCCAGCTCTTTTCTCATGTTGCGGCCGGCCGTCTCAAGGTCTTCAGCTGTCAATATGAGTTCTGCAGCCGGACATATTTCAACTTTTTCAAGCTTTTGATCGGACCTCTGGCTTTCAACCGAAAAACTCCTTATGCTGTCAATCTCATTGTCAAAAAATTCTATCCTAAAAGCTTGGTCTGACGATGGCGGGAAAACATCGACAATGCCGCCCCTTACCGCAAATTGTCCCCTGGCTTCAACAGTCATAACCCTTTCATACATCATTGCATTCAGGTCATGCGCCAAGTCTCCTATATCCAGGACATCTCCTATGCTGATCTCAAGGCACTTGCTTTTGAAGTCTCTCGGTGAGCTTATGGGCCTGTCCAGGGCCTGCATGGTCGTAAATATGACCAAGTTTTCACCCTTGCAAAGGCGGGACATAAGGGCCAACCTTCTGCTTTTATATCCGGATATTACAGAGTCTGCCCTGAAAAAGTTAAACTCCTCTTTAGGAAAATATATTGACCTGCCTTCGCTTATTGAATCCAGGCCCTCTGCAAGCTCCATAGCCCTTTTTTCATCAGAAGACACGACAAAAACAGGTCCTTTTCTCATTTCCATTAAAGAAAGTAAAAAATGACCTGTTGATTCGTCTGTCAAACCATGTAAATAAATTTTTTCCTTGCCGTCTTTAAGTGACGTAAGCAGTTGTTTGAAATATGGGTCAGCGGCAAGGATTGCAGTAATAGGATTCATCAGTCTCCGCACATTTCCGCCTGTTTTTTAAACTTTTCCTGGTCAAGGCGTTTCTTTTCCTCTTCTTTATCTTTTTTTAAATCTTCAGAACTTTTTTCGGGAAGTGACCGGGCTTGCCAGGAATTCCATTCATTCATAGCATAGTCCGGTCCCCTTTCAATTATCATCATAGTGGCGTCGCATGCCGCCCCTATCTCCTCGTCAATGACCTTCTTCTCCTCATCATTGAACTTGCTGAGGACAAAATCTGCAAGGTCCATTTTCCAAGGCCTTCGACCGACAGATATCTTTACACGGGGAAACTCCCCGTCACCTATGCTTGAAAGGATTGATTTGATTCCGTTATGGCCGCCCGATGACCCGTGTCTCTTGACCCTGATGGTCCCCAATGCTATATCGATATCATCGTGGATTAGGATCAGGTCATCGTCATAGGCTTTATAAAAGTTCAGGATTTCTCCGACCGCAAGACCTGAATTGTTCATATATGTTTGGGGCTTCACCAGTATTATTTTTTTTCCGGCAAAGCGTCCCTCTCCAATAAGGGAATCCCATTTGTTCTGGTCAACACTGATTCCCATTTTTTCAGCCAATAAGTCTATGGCCCTAAATCCCACATTATGCCTGGTCCCCTCATATCTGCTTCCGGGATTGCCCAAGCCTACAATTATAAGCAAGTCCATCAGCTGAACAACCCGCTTACAGATTCAAAATTAAAAATTCTTCTCATAGCTTCAGCTAAGAGGGGTGCAATTGAGAGAACTTCAATTTTTCCGTTTCTCTTATCTCCCGGTAGGAGGATGGAGTTGGTGACAACGCATTTAATGACTTGAGACTGTTCTATTCTCTTGCATGCGGGGCCTGAAAGTACGGCGTGAGATGCGGCAATGTATACATCCTTTGCACCGCCATGATTTTTAAGATACTCAACGGCATTCGTTATAGTTCCTGCCGTATCAATCAAGTCATCAATAATAATGCAATGTTTGTCTTTGACATCACCGATTATATTTTCGACAACGGATTCATTAGGTCTGGGTCTGAATTTCTCAAGTATTGCTATAGGTAAGCCCAAGAGATGTGAAAATCTCCTGGCCCTTGTAACACCTCCCAGGTCCGGAGAGACAACGCACCAATCTTCGACATCTTGTCCCACTAAAGGCTTAAAGTAGTCGGCGAGCAAGTTGGCCCCCTTTAAATGGTCAACAGGTATATCAAAATATCCCTGGATCTGACCTGCATGGAGGTCTACTGTTATAACCCTGTCAACTCCTGCAGTTGTCAGAAGGTCTGCAACCAATTTTGCAGTGATGGGCTCCCTTCCTGCGGTCTTTCTATCCTGTCTGGCATATCCATAATATGGCATGACCAGGTTGATCTTGTTTACAGAGGCCCTCTTTAAAGCATCTGCGATAATCAAGGCTTCCATCAGGTGTTCGTTTACCGGATAAGATGTCGGCTGGATCAGGAAAACATCCCTTCCTCTGACTGTTTCATTTATTTTTACTGAAATCTCACCGTCCACAAAATGTCCGATTTCCATATCTCCCAGTTTAACGCCCATATAATCGGCTATCTCCTTAGCCAAGGGCAAATTTGCCGTGCCTGAGAAAATTTTCATACCTACCCTGTCCATGCTTCCTCCTTAAATCCACAGGAAATTACAGCTTTCCTTCCGCCTTCTTTTTTTCCACATAACCCGGTAAATTAACCTGCTTGGCCCTCTCAACGGCGAGGGCGCCATTTTCAACATCCTTAGTAATTGTTGATCCTGCTGCTATAAAAGCTTCGTCTTCTATATCAACAGGTGCAACTATATTGGCATTTGAGCCCAAGAAAACACCGTCTCCTATAGTTGAGACGTGTTTATTCTTTCCGTCATAATTACAGAAAATTACACCGCATGAGATATTTACATTTTTGCCTACTTGGGCATCGCCTATGTAAGCCAGGTGTCCCGCCTTGCTGCCTTCATCCATGCTTGCCTTTTTCAGCTCGACAAAGTTTCCTACATGGACCTTTTTGCCCAGGTGGGCCTTTGGTCTTAGGTGTGAGAAGGGGCCGATATTAGAGCCGTCTTCCATGACAGACTCCTCTATTACGGAATTCCAGATCCTGACTCCGTCACCTATTTGTGAATCATTTATTTCAGATATGCCTTCTATTTTACAAAGGCTGCCGATTTTTGTTTTTCCGGTAATTTTAGCATGCCCGCTTATCCAAGATCCCGGTCCGATTTCAACTTCCGGGCCTATCTCAGCCAAGTCCGGCCTGTCAATCCTAACCGACTTTTCCATCCAGTGCTGATTTATCACGGACATGAGCCTTTTCTTTATCTCAGCCAGATCTTTGAATGAGTTAAGAGAGGGCTGGTCCATTATGAACTTGCCTACATTACTTACATCGCTTCCGTTGGACAGGGTTTGTTTGAGGCTCTCGGTTATATCTTCCCAGCACTCATACTTTAACCCGTCCAACAAGTTTTTAGGAATTTTAAACGCCGCCAAATATCCGTTGCGGTCAAAAATTGCCAAACTTGAACTCAAGATAAAGGCCTTTAAAAAATTCTTTTCTATGCCGCAGGCGGCCGATGAGATCATCAGAACGTGATCTTCATTGGAACCTTTAAGTCCCTCATCTGACACTTCTTTAAGGGCCTTTTCAACCCAATATGACGGGTCTTTCCCTAGAATTAAAACAAGGTCCTCTTGTCCCAGGGACCTCTGACTACTTATAAACTTATTATCAATAATAAGATTTTCCATAAAAATTCCTTCCTGATTTTTAGAATATCAAAAATCACGGTCATTACTCCCGTAACCATATACATTATACACAAAAGACCCTCTTTGATAAAAAAGCTTTATACATTCTGCTATATTTTCAGACATTTTTGGATTATATGACGATATCAGGATATTATTGTGTTATGATAAATTGGTTAAAGCTTTAAATGGCATTTAGGAGGACCAATGTTCACTTTTAATATAAATGATAAAAAAATTAAAAAAGTCCACTTTATCGGCATTGGCGGAGTCAGTATGTCAGGCTTGGCAGAACTTCTTTTCCACCATAACTTTATCGTCTCCGGTTCAGACCGTGAGAGGGGTAAATATGTCCGCCATCTTGAAAACTTCGATATTGAGATTAATATAGGCCAAAAGGCCGAGAATATAAAAGACCAGGATCTTTTCATTTACACCGATGCTATTGCTCCGACAAATCCCGAGCTGATAGCCGCAAAAAACACAGGCAGGCCCTGTATTACACGAGGTGAGTTCCTAGGTGCCCTCATGAGAAACTATGCCCATTCCATATCAGTTTCGGGTTCCCATGGAAAATCAACAACAACCTCCATGCTGGCTGAGATTCTTTTACAAACAGATAGGGATCCCACCATTCTGATCGGCGGCTCACTGGATGAAATTGGCGGCAATGTTCTTGCCGGAAAAGAGGATATTTTTCTGGCTGAAGGCTGTGAATACAAGGGCAACATCCGCTTTTATTTCCCATCCATAGCAGTCGTCCTGAATATAGACGTTGACCATCTTGATTACTATAAGGACTTGGATGACATCATCAAAACTTTTAATCTTTATATGGACAATCTTGATGCGAAAGGAAGGGCCATAATTAATGCCGATGACCCCAATTCAATCACTTTAAAAGACCATGTTAAAGGCAGGGTTGTAAGCTTTTCTATGAAAGACAGATCTTGCGACATCTTTGCTGAAAATGTAAGCTATGACTCCATGGGCCACCCTTCTTTCGATTTGATTTTATACGGCGACAAGAGGATCCGCATAGGATTGAATATTTTGGGTGATTACAATATTTATAATGCCATGGCAGCTGCAGGAGCCGCCTATGAGGCCGGATTGAGCCTTGAAAGTATTAAGAATGGACTTGAAAACTACAGGTCTTTACATAGGCGTATGGAAGAAGTCGGCATATTCGAGTCTGCCAGGGTTCTCACCGACTATGGCCACCACCCTAAGGAAATAAGAGCGACTCTAAAGGCCCTAAGACCCCATGTAAGCGGTAACCTCTTCTGCGTATTTGAGCCCCACACATATTCCAGGACAAGGACCCTGATGAACGACTTTGCCCGATCCTTTAACAACTGTGACCTGGCACTCATAACAAAAATCTATGGTGCCAGAGAAGTTGATGACGGATCCGTCCGTTCTGAAGAACTTGTTGAAAAGATAAATGCTAATGGAGACCGGGCCCTTTATTTAGAAACCTATGAAGATGTCCTAAATTATCTCCGCGGAAAAGTACATCCCGGCGACCTGATCCTTACAACCGGTTGCGGCAAGGCTGATGTGATTGCTCAGGTTATTGTATCAGGGAATTCTGAAACCCTGACAGCAAAGGCCGGCAACTAAATGGCCGGCCCCCTATTGATCTCCTCTTTGAGCATCATAATTTGATTGAAAAATTCATCTGAAAGGTCCTGATAGGCCAGGATATAATCCAGGTCCTCCAGGGCTTCTTTATTTTTGCCTTTTTGGAAGAGCAATATTGCCCGGTTAAATCTGATCCTCAAGGCTTCAGGAAAGGCCTTAAGTCCTGAATTGGCCGCAATTAAGGCCATATCCTCTTCCCCAAGAGCTGTATAGTTATATACAAGTCCATTGTAAACATCTTCAAGATTGCCTCCCTTTTCCAAGGCCTTGTTGAAAGATTGGCAGGCCCCCTTATAATCGGAAAGATTCTGCTTGCACAGGCCGGAATAGTAATCCACATCCCAGCGGTCACTCTTTGATCCCAGGGCAATCAGGTGGTCCAGTGCACAACCATAGTCAGCCTTTCTCATGTGATATATGGCATCCTCAAGGTCCGCTTCGTTTTCTATGCCTCGCATGGCATCTCTAACCCCGTCGTTGAAATCATCTGTTTTTCCCTCTGAAAGGGCAACTTGGTAGTAAGCAAGGGCCTTGTTGAAATTTCCAAGATACTCGTTAAGCTGGGCAAGAGAAAGGTTTATTAAAGGATCCTTGTCATCTATTCTCAGCGCTTCTTCAAATAGGCTTGAGGCTTTCTTAATAAAATTATTCTTTGTATCCTCGTCCAAGTCCTCCATCCTCCAAAGGAGGTTGCCATATTGGAGCTTGGCAAATTTATTATTTTCATCGAGTATGCAGGCGGCCCTAAAAGCTATAAGGGCGGAAGTCTCATCGTTTTTTTCTATGGCATCCATCCCCATTTGAATGGCCATATCGGCAGGTTTTTTAACAATGTTTTTTATGACCCTCTTGTATTCATCCGCATAGATAAAATTTGGATCTATGGCCAGGTTCCAGATTATCCCCTTGGCAAAAAGACTTGCATCAATGTGGTCATCAAATTCTCCCTTTTTGATACCTTGGCTGAAATCACTGACCCTTATAGGCATGGTCACGCTTACCCCGAGTTTGTCTGCGGCTTCCTTTTTCAGGTCAAGATATGCCAGTTTGTCCGTGAATTTTAAGAAGAAATCATCGATTTTCATCTTGCCTGTCCTTCCCTGTATGCCCTGCTTTGAGGACTTGTTTCGGCCAGAATTTTATAAAGTATGCCTTTTGTGTACAAGAATATGGTCATTATTATGGAGTGGACCAGTATATATGGTAGGGCCCCGCTCCCCGGTATCATGCTTATCAAGGAGTACTGCCTGCCTATTTTCAGATACACTGAAATGCAAATGACCAAGTAGACCAAACACACAAGGAAGTTTTCCTTCCACAAGTCTATCATCTTGTAGAAATAATCCTGAACCTCGGTATTTGAAATATAGACAGCTTCAATGGCCGGAGCCTTGACAGCCTCCCAGATAATTAGGATTGCCATAAAAGCCTCAGGTGTGAAATCCAAACGAAAAATAAACATATTGGCCAACATTTCCACCAGGTAAAATACAAAGAAGATCCTGCTCAGGGGACCTATGTAATAGCTGTTGAAAATGGTAAGGTCTTCCATTGTCAGCTTGCCCCTCCTAAAAAGTTGGGACATAAGCCCGGAAAAATGTGCCATAATAGCCAATAGGAGGAACCAACGTAGAAATCCCGTCATGAGGCTTGTCCCCATGCTTACGGCAAAGCCGTTGAAGACGTTAATAAGTAGGGAATAAAGGAAATATGCAAGAACCAAAACCGGTATCCCGCCTGCATATTTTACAATATTTTTAAAAAACATCTTTGCTACAATTAAGAAATCTTTCACATTTTCCTCCTACTTAAAATCTACTACCGTCACGCCGCTTCCGCCTTCCCTGACGTCAGCAAACTTATATGACGCAATTCCGGGGTAGGTTTTCAAAAACTCATGAACGCCTTTTCTGAGGGCCCCGGACCCCTTGCCATGAATAATCCTAACCCTTGAAATGTTCTCAAGGCAAGCCTGATCAAGATATTTGTCAAGAATATTGAGGGCATCCCCATATCTCTCCCCCCTTAAATCCAACTCTGAAGAAAAATTGCTTACTCCCTCAGACCTGACAAATTTTACACCGGTCACTGAATTTTTACTTTTTTCCTCTTCTGTCTCTTCAACCCTTCTAAGGTTATCAAGCTTTGAATTGACTTTTAAAATACCCATCTGGACAAGTGCATTGCCGTCCTTATCAGGTTCTCCAACCAGGATCCCCTCCTGGCCCATGGAGATAATCTCGACCTTCTCCCCAACTCGAAGATCCTTGGGCGGTCCTGAAATTTTGCGTTTGGCGGCTGCCGGCATCTTGGACTCAATAGACTTGGCTTCTTCATTTATCCTGCTAAGGGACCTGTCAAGATCCGCTGTACCTCTTCCGAACTCCCTGGCCTTTTTGGCCTCTCTTATCATTGACTGGGCCTTTTCCTTGGCCTCATCAATTAGCTTTGCCGCCATTTCCCTGGCTTCTTCCATGCCCTTTTCATACCTTGATTGGGCTGAATTGAGGTCTTCCTGCATTTTTTTGAGCTTCCTGCTATAGTTCTGCCTCTCCGCCTCCATCTGCCTTCTCTGGTACTCCATGGACTTGCGCTTGTTTTCAATATCTGCCAGGACATCTTCAAATTGAATGTTCTCATCCTCTATCTTTTTCTCTGCGCTCTTTAGTATATCATCCGGCATTCCCAGCCTTCGGCTGATTTCAAAGGCATTGGACCTGCCCGGAAGTCCTATAATAAGCCTATAGGTCGGGGACAGGCTCTTTACGTCAAACTCAACTGATGCATTTTGAACTCCCTTGGCCCTGATGGCAAAAAGTTTTAGTTCCGAATAGTGGGTGCTGGCTGCAGTTCTTATGCCCTTTTCAGTCAGGACTTCAAGTATAGCTATGGCAAGGGCAGCCCCTTCAACAGGGTCAGTCCCTGCGCCAATCTCATCAAATAGGACCAGGGACCTGTAATCAGCCACCTTCATAATCTGAACAATGTTTTTCATTGATGCCGAGAAGGTTGACAGGCTCTGTTCTATGGACTGCTTATCGCCAATATCCGCATAAATTTCATCAAATATACCCAAGGACGAGTTGTTCCTGCATGGAATCTGCAAGCCGGACTGGCCCATAAGCTGGATAAGGCCCAGGGTCTTCAGGCTGACCGTCTTTCCTCCCGTGTTGGGCCCTGTAATTATTATTGTATTAAAGTCCTTGCCAAGTTTTATGTCTATTGGAACGACCTTTCCGCTTAAAAGCGGGTGTTTGGCTTCTATAAGGTCAATTGACCGGTCATCTGTAAACACGGGTCTGGAGCCCCCCGTATCAAGTGAGTATTTAGCCTTGGCAAAGGTCATATCTATGTATTGCAGGAGGTCCTGGTTTCCTCCGATTTCACTCGAAAAGGCTGAAACCTCCATCGACAGATCGGCCAATATTTTCCTGATCTCTTCTTTTTCTTCTATTTCCAAGTCCCTGATTTGGTTGTTTAATTCTACGCAGGCCAGGGGCTCCATAAAAATTGTGGCCCCGGATGAAGACTTGTCATGTACTAAGCCCCTAAATGAAGACCTTGAAGAGGCTTTAACAGGAAGGACATACCTTCCCTCCCTTACCGTGATAAGGTTCTCGCTCAGGTGGCCTCCCTTGGCAGCTTGGACCATGATGTCATTGAGCTTGGTCCTTATTTGTCCCTGCTTAATGCTTATATTCCTTCTTATAGTGAAGAGTTTATCGGAAGCGGAATCGTTCATCCGCTCATCGCTGTCAATGGCATTCTCTATCTCTTCTTCAAGCCCCCTCTGGGTGAATAGAGACCGGATAAGACCCGTACACGCATTAAAATCAGCATCCTTACAATAGTCTATTAGACTTCTTGAGACCCTGAGGCTCTCGGCTATTTCCAAAAGTTGACCCATGGTCAAAACACCGCCCAGTGAAGCCCTTTTGGTAGCCGATTTGAGTTCATTTATTCCAAATAGGGGTGGGTTGCCATAAGACAAAATAAGACCGATGGCCTTGTCAGTTTCCTCCTGAAGCCTTTGAATTGTTTTTATGTCGGAGCTCGGCCTGATATTGTTTACTGATCTTTTGCCCATGGAAGACTCGGCAAATGCTGCAACTTTATTCAGGAGCTTATCAAATTCCAGACATGTTAATACTTTTTCATTCATAATATTGCCTTATCCTCAAAAGCTGTTCTTCTTTTAAAACTAATGCCGTCAATCTTGTATTCTTTACCGATTCTCTTTTTTATCGTATTTTTCAGTGAAGGTTCAGAGCTGTCGATAATTAACCTGAAGTCCTCTATTACGTGGCCTATCTCAGGCTCTCCCCTGTCGATTATAAGATAGGACTTGTGATTACCTACCTTTTCGGGGTCAATCCTAAGATCAAGCAGGTCTGTGTTGAGAAGGCGGCTCAGCCCTCTCTTCCTATAGACTTCTCTATATCCGAATTGATCCTTTAAAAATACGTTCCTGCTCAATTTGCAAACCGTGCAGTCCTTCTGATCCTTACAGCCCTTTATATAAGTCATTGGACAGTGTTTCATATGCATCGCAACAGGCCTGCCATATAGGATTTGTGTGAATGAAAGGTCCTGATATGCCAGGTTTCCTATCTCTTCATCAACAAGCTCAGTTGAATGCAAAATCCCTCTGATTCTTAGCTTTCCGATCATTTTAAATATGGGTATCAGGGCCAGGCTGTTAAAAACCTGAAGTCCCGCTCCCAGTATAAGCTGTGCATTTTCAGATATTTTTCCTGACTTGACCCTGTCCATAACATAGGCCAACTCATTGATGGTGTTTACATAGAAGCCGTCAATTTGATCTTCGATTCCCACACAATCCTTAAAAAAGGCCTGAGCATCAGGGGCCTCCATAAGCATCGGGACCTCTATAAAGACATCCGAGCCTGCCTGCTTCCAGTCCTTTACATTATCAGGATCATAGCATATTACAAGATCAGGTTTTTCAAGGTCTTTAAAGTAATCGGCCGGCCTTGGGGTCATCAGAAATATTTCCTTGTCTCCCCCGGCCTTACCTTGGTCGCATAAACCGTCATTAAAAATCCTGGGGAAATTTACCGAATCCTTTATCTTGTCGAAGTCTTCCCTATATATCTTTTTGAGGTCTTCAAGGCTTTGCTCAACTCCTATTTTCCCCCTATTGGGAAGAGAGATTTTATCTATAAGGCCTTGAACGGCCGCCCGCCTGGCAGCATTTATAGCCCCCAGGGGCATGAAGCCTTCGCCTCTTATGTCTATTTTTAAATCCTTCAAATAAAAAGGACTTGAGCCCAGTTTTGAAAGATTTTTCTTTAGCCCGTCCTCGTCAACAGGCCTGTTAACTGCCGGTTCAACCGGGTCTCCTTCATATGTATAGTGGATCCCACACGAATACAAATCCAATTTTATAGGCTTGCCTATATGAAATTGACATTGCATATCAAGTCCAAGCTTACTTGAATCCTGGAGTTTTATATCGTTATTGAGGTCTTGCCGGTTTTTTTCAATATAAACTAAATTTACAGGGCTTTCCGCCTTAAGATCCGGACATTGACTTAAGTCAACAGTAGCTCCTGATGGGTATTTATCTGTAAATGTTAATGGAAACTTGGATCTTGCCCCTTCCAGGACAACCTGGTCCCCTTTAAAAAGGTCTTTTTTTGCAATAAAATATGGGCCTTTCCCCCCTATTTTTACAATTCCGACTTCCAATCTCGGGTCAATTTTTTCTTTATTTAAAATGTCCGATCCGAAACGGTCGAAAAAAAAGCCTTGTGTAAATGACCTGTTACTGGTGGATAAGAGTCCGCTTGGGTCAAAAGCCTCGCCTTTTAAGGCTTGTTTATATGTTTTTGCCGCCATATACACGTATTCCGGCTTCTTCATCCTTCCTTCAATTTTTAAGGAGTCTATTCCTATCCCACGATAATCGGAAGCCATTTCAGCTGTATATAGGTCGGCCGGACTTAAATATGGGGCTTCAGGCCCCAGGGCCTTGCCATCGGTCCTTACCGGAACATAGGTTTTTCTACAGGACTGGGCGCACCTTCCCCTATTGCCCGACCTTCCTCCCTGATAAGACGAAAGGAGACATTGGCCCGATATTGAAACACAAAGCGACCCGTGAACGAATATCTCAAGCTCCGGCCCTGATTGTCCGCCTATAAGGGCCGCCTCACGTTTAGAGCACTCCCTTGCCAATACAAGCCTTGTGATTCCCCATGATTTCAGGGCCTTGGCCCCTGCAAGAGAATATACGGAAAGCTGGGTTGACCCATGAAGTTCCATATCGGGAATGATCTTGTTAATTGCATAAATTAAGCCCGGGTCCTGAATTATTACAGCATCCACCCCTGCATTGTATAAAAAGACAATCTCCTCCACAGCCTTGTCCATTTCTTGGTCCTTGATCGCTGTGTTTACCGTCACATACAGCTTAACGCCTTTTAAGTGGAGCCTCTTTACCAGGGCTTTTATGGTTTCATAGTCAAAGTTTTCCGCATAGGCCCTGGCACCGAAGTTTTTTCCTGAAATATATATAGCATCCGCCCCACCGGCAACAGCAGCTTCAACCATGGCCATGTTTCCGGCAGGCGCCAGGATTTCCGGAATATTTTTGGTCCGGTCCCTCACTTGTGGGACCTCTGATATTCCTGAAACTGTTTACTCAGGGCCATCAGCTTGTCCTGGCTTTCGATAAGGTTTTGCCTTAAGGCCTTCAAGTCAATTTCCTTGTCCCTGGAAGCTTCTTTTTCTTTTTTAAGTTCATCCTGTAAGGATCTCTCACTTTCAGCCAACTCCTTGTTGCGGCCTTTTAGTGAATCTATTTCTTCCTTCAATCCGTTATTCATCTCGGTTTCTTTATATAAGAGGTCGCTGATATTTATACAAGCCAAGGTTGCCTGCATGGTTTTGTTGAATTTTAAATCCCTGCCCCCCAGCTCTTCGATTTTTTTGTTGACGAACCTCGCAATTTCCTGCATCCTTTCGGGTGTCTGGTTGCTCTTTAAAACGTAATCATTTCCATTTATGGTGATTTTAATTTTATTGAAGGAATCCATTTTAGCCTCCTAATATCAAACGGACCTGTCCCTGGCCCCCAAAGCTTCCAAGGAAAGTCGGATTTTTTTCATCTCTTCATTTATCTGGGCAGTTGTCAATGTTCCCCGATCTGAGGCCAATTCAACCCTGAGAGTTAATGATTTTTTACCCTCCGGTATCTGTTCCCCGTGATACTCATCCACAAATTCAAGAGAATATACAAGGGACTTGAGCCTATCCTCAACGTCCTGCCAATTCACATCCTTATCGAGAATAACCGAAAGATCCTGCTTTACATGTGGGTACTGTGGCAGGGCCTGATAGGTGTTGGTTCTTGAATCATGTGCTTTTAGTTTGCCTATGTCCAATGTAAAAATACATGCATTCAGGTACTTGAGGTCAATGTCATGTTTTACCTTGTTGGATAAGAGACCCAGGTCCCCGATTTTTTCTCCATTATATATTATGTTCAGCCAAGCCTTACTGTCAGCCCATTCGGGGCTTTCTTCCAGTTTAAAGATCAATTCGTCAGTCTGGACACTTGAGGCCAGACTTTCAATAAGACCCTTTGCATCGTAGAATAGTGACTCGGCGTCCTTGCCCACAACAGCACCGGCGAGTTGCTTTTTCTGCAAGGGTAGAACTTCCTTCTCATCTGAAGGCATCATCCGTCCCTTTTTATAAACCTGGCCTATTTCAAATATCCTGAAGTCCTCAAAGAACCTTGCATTATTTACAATTGATTCCAGAAGGCCGGGAACCAGGCTTGACCTCAGCTTTCCCCTATCCGGCGCAGGAGGTTGAGCTAGGCTCAGCATTTCCCCCTGATCATCACCTGAAGCCTCTATATAGTCATCCCTAACCCAAGGATAGGTCTTTATCTCATAGAATCCGCAGCTGAATGACAGGTACTCGGCTATATTTCTTTCCAACCTTACATCTCTTTGGTTAACTGCCTTGGTCAGTGTTACGGTCGGGGCCAGAAGGTCAAAATTTTCATAGCCTATCATCCTGGCCACTTCTTCCAATATATCGTCAGGCAGGGAGACATCCCCGGTTGACCTCCAGCTTGGAACTGTTATGGTAAGAAGGGTGTCATTTCCCTTCACTTCCGCCTCTGTTATAAAGCCTAACGGTTTAAGGAGCTTTTCAACTTCCTCGAGGTCTGTTTCCTTGCCCAGCCTCTTATTTAGCCAGTTTAGAGAAACATTAACTTTCTCGTTTTCTGTTGGATTTTGATCCAGGTCTGAAAAAGCCAGGAGTTGAGCGTCCGGGAAGATCTCTTTAAGAAGCTTGTCCGCAAAAGCAAAGGCTTGTTGGGCCCTTTGTGTATCAAGTCCCTTTTCATTTCTCTGAGAAGCTTCAGTCCTTATATCGTATCTCTGAGAAGTCTTCCTAATGGCGTGGGGATTGAAATTTGCAATCTCAAGAACCGCTTCTTTTGTTGTCTCACTTATGGAGTCTTTAGCGCCCCCCATACAACCGGCAAGGCCCAGGGCCTTCTTATCATCCGCTATAACTATGTCTTTTTCGTTTAATTTCAACTCGGTCCCGTCAAGAATGGTCAGGTCTTCACCTTGTCCGGCAGATCTTACTCTTATAGCCCCTTCAATATGGTCCCTATCATAAGCATGGCAGGGGTTACCCACCGCCATCATTACATAGTTGGTCCAGTCAACCAGGGCATTGATAGACCTGATTCCGACTTTCATAAGGGCAATCCTCATCCAAATTGGGGCCTTTCTTGAATCCACTCCTGTATAGTGGCCCGCAATGAACCTGTGGCACAGGTCCGGATCCTCGATCTTGATTGGGAAGGCTTTTGAACTTTGGATCTTTTCAAACTTGGGAAGGTCCTTAAGTTTTCCTCCGTAAATTGCAGAAAGTTCCCTGGCTATGCCGTAGTGGCACCAGAGGTCAGGCCTGTTAGTTAATGATTTGTTCTCAATTTCAATAATAAAGTCATCCAGGTCAAGGAGCTGACTTACAGATTGGCCCGCCTTTAAATCCGCATCGGGCATTTCAAGGCTCAGATCCACTATTTCCCTTTCAGATTGGGGCGGGAAAAGGTCGCCCAAGCCGACTTCTTCAGCTCCGCAAACCATCCCGTAAGACTCCTCTCCCCTGAGCTCCGACTCTTCAATAATCTGAGGCTCACCCTTGCCGTGCCATATAACACTTGCTCCCGGGAGGGCGCAAATTACAGCATGGCCCTTTACAAGGTTTTCTCCTCCGCACACTATCTGAACATCTTCACTGCCTATGTCAACCTTTAATAGACTTAGCTTGTCAGCATTGGGATGGGGTTTTACTTCTTTTATTATTCCAACTACAATATTTTCATATTTTTTTGCCGGGTCTGTAGCCGACTCGACCTCAACCGTTCTCATGGTCAAATCATAGCTCAGCTTCTTCATTGTCAAATTTTCCGGCAGGTCAACATAATTTTTTAGCCATTTATAGGATAATTTCATAATTCCTCCTAACGAAATTGTTTAAGGAAACGCAGGTCGGCTGAATGGAAGAGTCTGACGTCATCCACTCCGTAGCGCATCATAACAAGCCTGTCCAGGCCTATATTAATATAGAATCCCGACCAAATTTCAGGATCCAATCCCGCCGCCTTGAGAACGTTGGGATGGGGTGATCCGCCCGGCATTACTTCAAGCCAACCTTCATGGTGGCAGACCTTGCAACCCTTGCCCTTACAAACCTGGCATTCCATGTCAATTTCAAATCCCGGCTCCACAAAGGGGAAAAAACCCGCCCTCATCCTTGTGTTTACATGGTGGCCAAAGACCTTTTCCAAGATTGTATCTATGAGGAGCTTGCCTGAGGCAAATGAAAAATCCTTATCGACAATCAGGGCCTCGTACTGGGTAAAGGCCCTTTCGTGGTTGGCATCGGTTGTCTCGTTCCTATATACAGGCCCCGGGTAGACGAATCTTGCAGGTGCCCCGTGCTTCTTGAGGTATCTTACAGAAGCCCCCGTCAGATGGGGTCTGAGTGCCAGCCTATCATAGCCCAGCTTGTCCTCGGTACCTTCCAACCAATATGTATCCATTGTCTCCCTGGCCGGGTGGTTTGGAGGGAAGTTCAAATTATCAAAGGCATATTTTTCGCTTGATATGTCATCTTCAGAAAAGACCTCGAAACCCAGTGAAAGAAAGGCATCATTTAAGTCGTACATCATCTGAGTGATGGGATGCAGGGCCCCTCTTTCAGGCCGGTTACCGGGTCTTGTCAGGTCCAAGTTTCCATCGACCACAGATACCTGCTCAATCAGGTTCTGTCTTTTTTTATTAATAGCTTCAAAAAGCCTCTGCTTGTCTATATTAGCAGTCTTTCCCAGCTCCTTTTTTTCTTCCGGAGATAGGGTTTTCAGCTCTTTAAGGATCGCTGTCAATGATCCTTTTTTCCCCAGGACATCGACCCTTATTTTTTCAAGCTCTTCTTCGCTTTTTGCCGATTCTATACTTCTCTCAGCTTCCTCAACGATTCTCTTCTCTTTATCAAGCATATTTCCTCCAAAACTCACATATATTTAAATTAAGATAAAATTTATATCAAATCCGGTTTTTCCTACAGGGCCAATCTTTCCATCAGTATTGAGCCTGAAACGGCAGCATTTAATGATTCTACCGGGCCTTGCATGGGGATTTTTATAACCTTGTCCAGCCTGGACTTAAACCAGTCAGACAGGCCCCCTCCTTCATTTCCAATGACCAGGGCCATTTTATCACAAGCCTGTATTTTCCTAAAATCCAAGCCTCCCATATCCCCTCCGTACCATCGGTATGAACTTTCCGACTTCCATTTTTCCAGTTTTTCCAAGCCGTCCTTGTAACCGGTCTTATAGATACTAAGCCTAAAAGCCGATCCCATTGACGCCCTTAAAACCTTATAGTTGCTTATATCACAGGAATCAATACAAATAACCGATTTGAAATCGAAGGCCTCCGCTGACCTCAAAAGGGTTCCCAAATTTCCCGGATCCCTAATCCTATCTAAAATCAGGACCCTTTGCCAGTCCGTGTCACCTTCAAATTTAGACTCAAGTCTTCCTGGACAAATAGCCATCACCCCGTCAGGGCTTTCCATTTCGCTCAGGCCTCTGAAAAGCCTCGAATTCAAAATAAATGGCTCAGGCAAGTTACGTTTGGCAAAAGCTTTGAAATCGGCTTTTAAGCTCCTGTCCTTTATCGTCATAAGGAGCCTGTCCTTGGGATAATCGGAAAATGCCTCATCTACAAGCAAAGCGTCTAAATTTATTCCTGAAAGAACCGCATCTGCAATGAGCTTGTGGCTTTCTATTATAAAAGCCCCTTCCTTTTTCCTCCCCCTGGCTGTTTTCAGCTTTAACCAGGCCTTATATTTTGGATTGTTCCTGCTTTCTATCAGCATTGTGGTCAGGCCTCTCCTGTTAATAAAATATAATTCAACATCTTTACATTATAATAGAGAACAGGCATACTTTAAAGGGTTGATTCCCTAGGCCCGGGCCGATTTTTTGACAATATTACCGGCTTTTACTTGACAAGCATGGGATATTAACCTATACTTTCTTTGTTAAGCAGAGTTTCCGCTCTCACCGTACGGGTTTACTTGTTCGGTTATTCTATGATAGACATTGTGTCATTTGGAATTAGCGGGTGCTTTGCCTGCTATTTTTTATTGTTTGGTGCTTAGGAGGTGGCATTATTAAGGATTTAATCATGAACGATCTCATTGATTCTAAGGAGGTCCGTCTCATTTCAGCAGAAGGGGATCAGGTCGGAATTGTTGCCTTGGAAGAGGCTCTTGAAATGGCTGAAAGCCAAGATCTTGACCTTGTTTTAATTTCGCCGGAGGCCCAGCCCCCCGTGGCTAAGCTTATGGATTACGGCAAATACCGCTACGATACCCTTAAAAAACAAAAGGAACAACGTAGGAATCAGAAGAATAAAAATACCCGAGAGATGAGATTGTCTCCCCGTATAGATTCACATGACCTGGAAACTAAAGCAAAAAAAGTTAAGGGCTTCCTTGATGGAGGCGATGCCTGCAAGGTAAGCGTACGTTTCAGGGGTCGAGAAATGGGACATAAGGATTTGGGCCGTGAGGTTCTTGATCAGTTCGTTGAGCTAATTGGTGACAGCGGATTCGTCGACAAGAAACCGGTTATGGAAGGCCGCAGCATGGTTATGGTCCTTGAGCCGACTTCAGACAAATAAGGAGGATACGATGGCAAAAAAAATTAAAATGAAAACCCACAGAGCTTCAGCCAAGCGTTTCAAAAGAACCGGCAGCGGTAAGCTTAAACGCTGGAGATCAGGTATGAACCACATTACCTCACATTATCCCCAGACCACAGTTAGAAGGCTGAGGAAGTCAGGTATAGTAAGCGATTCAGATATGAAGCGCATTGATAAGATGTTACCCCGTTAGTTAGGATGGAGGAAATAAATGGCAAGAGTTAAAGGTGGCGTCAACGCCAAGAAAAATCATAAAAACATTCTCCGCCAGGCTAAGGGATATTTCGGCTCAAAACATGCCCTTTTCCGCACAGCTAAACAGGCGGTCATAAGATCACTACAGTACTCATATGTTGGACGTAAACGCAGGAAACGTGATTTCCGCAGACTTTGGATTGCACGTATAAATGCTGCCTGCAGATCAAACGGAACCAACTATTCACGTTTTATGAGCGGCTTGAAGAAGAACAATATTGATATAAACCGTAAGATTCTTTCTGAAATGGCTATTCATAATCCTGATGATTTTAAGGCCTTGGTAGAAAAGGTTAAATAAGTTACACTTAATTCAAAATAAAAAGGGATTGCAACCGACAATGAATTGTCGAAATGCGGTCCCTTTTCTTATCTCAATATAATTCTATTGATTTTTTTCAGTTTTTTTAATCAATCTTACAGTAAAGAAATACTGTAGGGCTGCGAGGGCTACAACGCAACCTGCCACTCCCAGTTTTATGTTAGTATCTTTTATTCTCTCAGAAAATATAGTCATAACAACTATAAAAAAGTTTAGGAGGCTAATAAATCTAATCGCGTATGATATTGTTTTGAGGTCTTTTACTTCGTCTGTTTCATCAGATAAGTCTTTTTGATCGTTCTCTATATTCCTAAAAAATTCATCTAAAAATGTACCTATAAAATAGGTTGATACCAACAAAACAAACGCAATGATATCTTTAAAAATAGTATTTAAATCAAGAACGTAAAGTCCAAAAACAATAAGTATAGGAGTTAAAAGTGTTATTAACTCAATTTTTTTTATAATTTTGCCCATAAAATTTACCTCACATATTCCTTGATATAAATATAAGTATTTCGAATCCTAACATTGTTATGAAAACCTTTTGCCTCCTCTCTTATGATTATTATATTATAGTCAAATCGAATAAACAATATTCTTATGTGTAAAATTTTTGATTTTTAAAATAAAAATAAAGACTGCATCCTACAATGATTTGTAAAGATGCAGTCCCGTTTTTTAACCTATCTGTCCACTTGAGTTTTGAGATAAACTCAATAACAGGCCGAAACGCTTAATTACATTTTAGCTGTCATGTCACTGTCATATACAGCTTGGTTAAACATACCCTCAGTCTTGGCACATACTGTAGTGACAACAACATCGCCTGTAACGTTCAATGCTGTACGGAACATATCAACTATACGCTCTACTGAAGCTATGAGGGCTATTCCTTCAACCGGCAAGCCTATTGAAGCCAAGACCATAGAGAGCATTATCATCCCGGATCCGGGTACGCCGGCAGTTCCTATTGAAGCCAGTACTGCTGTCAAAACAACCGTTATTAACTCCCCTGTTGATAAACTCATACCGTAGGCGTTGGCAATAAAGACCACTGCAACTCCTTGATAAATAGCGGTTCCATCCATGTTGATGGTTGCTCCTAAAGGAATTGTGAATGAAGAAACTTCAGGTGAAATTCCAAGGGTATCGCAGGCCTTCAGTGTTAAAGGTATGGTGGCATTTGAAGACGCTGAGGAAAAAGCGAAAGTATATACAGGAAGGACCTTTCTTATTAACTTTGCCGGACTTATATGGCCCATTACAACTGCAATCAACAAGATATAGACCAAGACAATGTGGATTCCCATTGCTCCTATACAGGTTCCAAGGAATTTCAGAAGGGGCCCTACAACGCTTAGTCCCAACTGTGCAAAGGTACGAGCTATAAGGGCAAATACTCCATAGGGTGCCAATTCCATTAAAAATCCCGTTAAGATCATCATGAACTTGTTGCCCTTTTCTATGACCTCGGCGAATAGCTTCATATCTTCCGGAGCTTTTGATATAACATATCCGATAATGCAGGCAATCACTATTACCTGTAGCATTTCACCATTGGCCAATGAGGCAAAGGGGTTCTTTGGAATTATGTTTAGGAGTGTGTCTATGAGGGTTGGCGACTCTTTTGCAATGTTTACCGCCCCATCAAGAGCTTTAGACATGTCAACACCTTTTCCCGGATTAATGCTTGTTGCCAATATCAAGGCTATAATAATCGCGATTGCGGTTGTTAAAAAGTACATAATAAGAGTTTTAATCGCAACCCTACCCAGCTTTGCAGTATCCGACATGGCCATGGTTCCGGCTGAAATGGAAAAAAGCACCAGGGGAACAACCAGGAACTGGAGCAGGCGGACAAATCCCTGACCTATAAATTGGAAAATTCCGTTTGCAAGAACAGTATCCCTAAATGTTCCTTCCGGCAGGCAGTAGTGAACCGCAAGTCCCGTAATAAGGCCCAGAGCTAAAGCGATTACTATTCGCAAGGTCAGTGACATTTTCTTGTTTTTAGCTGCTGTTGACATAAATTCCTCCTTCAAAAAACTAAATCAGATCATTAGTTGCTTCGAATCAGCCCCTGTTCCTTAGCCATCTTTGCAACTTCTTTCTCAATTGCTATCGGCACTCTCTCATCAAATGGAGAGGGTATTACATACTCATCATTCAATTCTTCATCGCTGATCAGCGCGGCTAAGGCCTTGGCAGCGGCCAATTTCATTTCCTCGGATATGGCTTTCGAGTGTACTGAAAGGGCCCCTCTGAACAGACCCGGGAAGGCCAAAACATTATTTACCTGGTTTGGATAGTCGCTTCTTCCTGTTCCAACTACCCTTGCCCCGGCGGCTTTAGCATCTTCATAGCTGATCTCCGGATCGGGATTTGCCATTGCAAATATGATAGGGTCTCTCTTCATGGACTTGACCATTTCCTTGGTCACCTTATTGGGAACAGAAACGCCGACAAATATATCCGCCTTGGACATTGCCTCTTCAAGGCTCAAATCTTCAGCATCGTTATTGGTTATCCCTTTAAGCTCATTATATAAAGGATTGGTGTATTCAACCTTTTTATTAAGTATCCCCTTACTATTGAAACCATAAATATTCTTAATTCCGATTCCCAAGAGCATATGTATAATTGATGACCCTGCAGCACCCACGCCCGAAATTACCACTGTGCATTCTTCAGGTTTCTTATTTACCACCTTCAAGGCATTTATAAGACCTGCGGTTGTTACTATAGCTGTCCCGTGCTGGTCGTCGTGGAAAACGGGGATGTCCAGCTCTTTTTTCAGCCTTCTTTCAATCTCAATACATTTTGGAGCTGATATATCTTCAAGGTTGACACCGCCGAAACCGGGGGCAATGTTTTTTACAAATTTGATTATTTCTTCAGTGTCCTGGGTCCCGATTACCAGAGGAACAGCGTTGACTCCACCAAACTTTTTGAATAGACAGCACTTGCCTTCCATTACAGGTAAAGCCGCTTCAGGTCCGATATTTCCAAGTCCAAGAACAGCCGAGCCGTCAGATACAACAGCAATTGTGTTGCCTTTAAATGTGTATTTATAAACATCTGACTTGTTCTCAGCTATTTTTAAACAGGGTTCAGCAACTCCGGGAGAATAGACTAGGGAAAGATCTTCTTTGCTGTTAAGCGATGTCTTTAATTCTGTTGTTATCTTCCCTTTAAGCTCTTCATGAAGTGCAAGTGCACGTTCTTTTAAATTTAACATTTCCCCTCCTTTTTTATTATTTCACTTATTATAACTAATATTTTATATATTTACATATTTTTTATATCATTTTTGTGGGATCGCTGTGGTCATCAAACTCTTTTTCTGACAGGTAGCCCAGGTCCAGACAAGCTTCCTTTAACGTCATATCATTGGCATAAGCATGTTTAGCTATTTCTGAGGCCTTATCGTAGCCTATGATGGGTGAAAGGGCTGTTACGGTCATTAATGTGGATCGAAGATTTTCCCCTATCTTTTTCTTATTGGCCTTAAGCCCTTTGAGAAGTTTTTCCGTGAAATCTTCAATTCCCTTACTCAATAGAACTATTGACTGGGTCATATTATAAATGATGAGCGGCATGTATACGTTCAGTTGGAGCTGACCCTGGGTGTTGGCCATGCTTATTGCAGTGTCATTGCCAAGCACTTGCAGGCATATCATGGTTAGTGATTCTACCTGGGTAGGATTGACCTTGCCCGGCATGATTGAGGATCCCGGTTCATTGGCCGGTATTATAAGCTCCCCTATTCCGCACCTGGGCCCGCAGGCCAGGAACCTTATGTCTGATGCCATCTTATACATGTCTGTTGCCAATACTTTCAAGGCTCCATGCATTTTTGCCATCCCGGCCTTGCTTGAAAGCTGGAAGAACTTATTGGCATCCGGTTCAAGGTCCAACCCTGTAAGGTCCGAAAGGACTTGGCAAATTTTCTTGTCAAAGCCTTTAGGTGCATTCAGCCCTGTCCCCACAGCGGTTCCACCGATAGCCAACTTCTTTAAGGCTTTTTCGGTATCCTTAATATATTGTCCGTCCCTCTCGATCATTGTTGTCCATGCTGATATTTCCTGGCTCAAGCTCAAGGGAGTGGCGTCTTGGAGATGGGTCCTTCCTGTAACCACAATCCCCTCATTTTCAAGCTCCAGCTTCTTCAACTCATCATGCATCTTTTTCAGAGCCGGATATAGGCGGTCCCTCAAATTAATAAGTGTTGATATATGCATGGCTGTAGGAAAAGTGTCATTGGAACTCTGGGACATATTTATGTGGTCATTGGGATGGAGTATGTCTTTTCCTGCAAGCTCATTACCCTTGTGGCAAAGCACCTCATTTACATTCATATTGGATTGGGTCCCGCTTCCTGTCTGCCAAACGGTAAGCGGAAACTGGTCATCCAGCTCACCATCCAAAACCAGGTCACAGGCCTTTAGAATAGCCTCTTTCCTTTTATCGTCCAACTTTCCCAGATCATTGTTTATTATGGCTGCAGCCTTCTTTATATATGCCAAGGCATGGATCTGGGCAATCGGCATCAATTCAACATTTTGCGGGAAATTCATATAAGATCTCTGGGTCTGGGCTCCCCAATAAGCATTCTCAGGAACCTCTACATAGCCCAATGAATCTTTCTCTTTGCGGTATTTCACCGGTCCTCCTTAAAAACTTTTTAAAATTAAGGCAAAATAAATTATTTATTTTGCTCTTTCCTGGCCCTCTCAACTGTTTTTTTGATCAAGAGCTCTTCAGCATCGATTACAGGATAATCCTTATTATTATCCATACTGTTAAGATAAGAGAGCTCTGTACATCCAAGGATAATCCTTTCGGCCCCCAAGTTCATAAACTCCCTTAAAATTTCATGATAGTGCCTTAATTCCTGACCTCCCCCGGCCTTGACTTCCTCATATATCAGCCTGTTTACACGGTCCTGGAGCTTTTCCCCGTGTTCAATCAGGACGCAAGGGCTCTGTGAAATTATCCTGCTGTACAGGCCCGATTCTATGGTTCCCTGTGTTGCAAAAAGGCCAATCCGGCTCTTATGTCCAAGTTTATTGAGTTCCTCCAAAACCAGGCTCGGCATATTGATGATCGGCTTGCTCGTTGCTTTCTGCAGGTCATCATAAAAATAATGGGCCGTGTTGCAGGCTATAACATAAAAATCAGGGTCCATTTGATCCGCCTGTCTTATATCTTCCAACAGGTAATTTGCAGGATTGTCCTCAGTCTTTCCCAGAATATAGTCTGTCCTATCAGGCACGTCGGCGTGGTTAAAAAGCAGGTAATTAAGGTAACCCTGGTCCTTTTCAGCCTTATGAATCTTGTTCATTTCATTTAAAAATCCCGTTGTTGCCAGGCTCCCCATGCCACCAAGTATTACAAAGAAATTTTTCATTTATCCTTCCTGAAATATTCCTATTTATTCTCTTCAAGCAGGTCTTCCGCCACAATTCCGGGGCCGGTCATCTTGTAATAATCCATAACCCTTTCAAGCTTATCTTCAGGCATTATTTTTCTGTCAATAATGATTTTCCTGATCGACTGGCCGGTTTTTAAGGCCTCCTTTGCGACAGAAGCGGATTTTTTATAGCCTATATGGGGCGCCAGGGCAGTTATAATGCCGATTGATGTTTCCACCCTCTCCCTCAATTTATCCTTGTCTGCAGTAATTCCGTCTATGCAGTTGATCCTCAAAGTATTGATTGCTCCTTTCAAGGCCTTGAGGGACTCAAACATTTTATAGAAAAGGACCGGTTCGAAGGCATTGAGCTCCATCTGCCCGGCTTCAACCGCCATTGAAATTGTGAGGTCATTGCCGGCCACCAGGAAGGCAACCTGGTTTACAACTTCAGGAATTACAGGATTTACTTTTCCCGGCATAATTGATGATCCGGCCTGCATTGATGGCAAAACTATCTCCCCAATTCCTGTCTTGGGTCCCGACGACAGCAGCCTCAAGTCGTTGCATATCTTTGACAATGATAAGGCATAGACTTTAAGTATTGATGAAGCATAGGCAAAGCAATCAAGATTCTGAGTTCCCTCTATAAGATCTTCGTCCTGTTTTAAATCCAGGCCCGTGATTTGAGCAAGTTTAGGAACTACCTTATCAAAATAGTCCCTATCAGCATTCAGGCCGGTACCTATGGCTGTCCCTCCGAGGTTTACATATGAAAGGGCCTCTATTGCCAGGTCAAATCTCCTGTCATCCCTCTTTAAAGGAGCCGCATAGGCCGTAAACTCCTGGCCCAACCTGATCGGTATGGCATCCTGGAGCTGGGTCCTTCCCATTTTTATATAATCATCAAACTCCCGGGCTTTTTTCTCCAGGCTCTCTATCAACCTTAGGTTCTCTTCCTTAAGCTTTTTGAAATACCTTATCATAGCAATCTTCCCTGAAGTCGGGATTGTATCATTGGTTGACTGGCCTTCATTGACATGGTCATTGGGATGGACCTTGTCATAAATGCCAAGCCCTCCCCCAAGAGCAACATTGCACATATTCGCCAAAATTTCATTTATATTCATGTTGAAGGATGTGCCGGCCCCGCCTTGGATGGGGTCGCATATGATCTGGTCGTGATTCTCCCCGGCTAAAAGCTTGTCACAAGCCTCAACTATCGGCTTCGTTCTCTTATCATCAAGGTGGCCCACTTCGTTGTTCACCAATGCACAGGCCTTCTTTACTTCAACCAGGGCCTTGACGAACTCCTCATCCATCTTATTGCCGGTAATTCTAAAATTCTGCTCCGCCCTTAGTGAATTGGCTCCATATAAAGCTTCTTCAGGAACTTCTAAAAACCCTATCGAGTCCTCTTCCTGCCTGAATTTTTCTGTCATTTCATTTCCTTTCTAAAATCCGGAACAAATAAATTTTTTAAGAAATTGTATTTCTTACAAATAATCCTAATAACGTTATGTTAGAGCTTCTTATTTTAATCTTTCATCATAAATAGCCCTATCACCTCCTATATATTTGGGCCTGACTCTACAGGCGACCAGGGCCGCCCCGCCCACCTTCTTAATATTCAGCCTCACAGGAACAACAACTTCTTTCATATGCATTCCTATGATGGTGTTGCCTATGTCCATGCCTGCATCCGCCCTAATGCGTTCCACTAAAATTGGATCATCCAGGAAGTTATATGCAGCCCTGGCAAAAGATCCTCCTGCATGGCACTTGGGAACTGCATTCACCCTGTCACCATGGCCCGGCAACTTGTCCGATATTACCAGGGCCCTATTGTAGTGCTCGCAGCATTGGGCAGCTAAAAAAATCCCCTTTTCATCAAGGAGACCTCCAATTGCTTCAATTATCCATTCACCAACTTCATCGCTGGGATGCTTACCTATATTTTTTCCTAAAATTTCACTTGTTGAGCAGCCTACAACGAGGATACTTCCTTCTTTCAACCCCGCAATGTCTATTAATTCAACCAGGGCTTGTCTGACCTGCTCAATAATCATATGTTTTTCTATATTTTGTTCTTCACTTTTAGAAAATTCCTTCATTTATATCTCCCGCATATATTTTTTCACAATTTTCCAATTTGATTATATCAGGGAAAACGTTTGTTCTCAAGCCGTCAAATGATAAATATACAAATTAAAATAGCCCGATCCTAGGATCGGGCTATCGGTTATATACTCAGTTCGGACTAGTCCCTGTCCTTGATTTTTCCTACAATAAATTCCTTGAAATCCTTGAAGGCCATGACCTTGCTGTCCTTTTCCCCGTGCATACGGATTGATACGGTCTTGTCTTCCATCTCCCTGTCACCTACAACTATCTGGAAATAGGTCTTGGCTACTTGGGCATCCCTTATCTTCTTTCCAAGCGTTTCATCACGGTCATCCAGCTCTACCCTGACACCCGCAGCTTCGAGTTCCTTTTGCATTTCCCTTGCATAGTCCAGGTGGGCCTTAAGGCTTACAGGTATTAATTCTATCTGTACGGGAGCTAACCAGATCGGGAAGTTTCCTGCATATTCCTCAATCAAGTTTCCAATAAAACGCTCTACCGATCCGAACACTACCCTGTGGACCAGGACCGGCATATGCTTATTGCCGTCCTTGCCTATATATTCAGACTTAAAGCGCTGGGGCAGCTGGAAATCAAGCTGGATAGTTCCGCATTGCCAGCTCCTTCCAAGACAATCTTCCAGGTGAAAGTCAATCTTCGGTCCGTAGAAGGCCCCGTCTCCTTCATTGATTTCATAGGTTCTTCCCATGCCTTTTAGGGCTCTTTCCAAGGCGGAAGTAGCTTCTTCCCAATCCTCGTCAGACCCCATTGAGTCATCCGGTCTTGTTGAGAGTTCAATATTGTATTTAAATCCGAACTTGCTATACACCTCATCAATCAGGTCAACTATCCTCTTTACCTCATCCTCTATCATGTCCATGCTCAGGAAAATATGGGCATCATCCTGGGTAAAGTTCCTGACCCTGAAAAGTCCGTGTAAGGCTCCTGAAAGCTCATGCCTGTGAACGCTGCCAAGCTCTGCAAGTCTCAAAGGCAGGTCCTTATATGACCTGGGCTTTGAGTTGAAAACAAGCATTGACCCGGGGCAGTTCATTGGTTTAATAGCATAGTCCTCGCCGTCAATCACGGTTGTATACATGTTCTCCCTGTAATGGTCCCAGTGGCCTGAAGTTTCCCAGAGCTTTCTGTTCAGGATCTGAGGTGTAGATATTTCTTTATATCCGGCCCTCTGATGAATTTCTCTCCAGTACTCTATCAGCTCATTTTTTATGATCATGCCCTTAGGCAGGAAGAAGGGGAAGCCCGGGCCCTCATCCATGAGAGCAAAGAGTCCCATTTCCTTGCCGATCTTTCTATGGTCCCTCTTCTTGGCCTCTTCAATCCTTTCCAGGTACTCGTCAAGGAGCTTTTTCTTGGGGAAGGAAGTTCCATAAATCCTTGTGAGCATCTTCCTATTCTCATCCCCCCTCCAATAGGCTCCTGCTATGGAGGTTAATTTGAAGGCCTTCAAAGACCCGGTATTCATGATGTGGGGGCCGGCACAAAGGTCTGTGAAATCGCCCTGCTTGTAAAAGCTTATATGGGCATCCTCCGGCAGGTCCTCAACTAATTCGACCTTGTACTTCTGTCCCTTGTCTTCCCAATATTTGATGGCTTCCTGCCTGGTCATCTCAAACCTCTCAATCGGGAGCTTTTCCTGGACAATCTTTTTCATCTCATTTTCAATCTTGGGCAGGTCCTCATCATTAATTACCTTGTCCCCAAAATCTATGTCGTAGTAAAAACCGTCTTTTATTGCCGGTCCTATAGCAAATTCCGCATCAGGATAGAGCCTCTGTACAGCCTGGGCCAAAAGGTGGGCAGTTGAGTGATGGAAGGCTAAGCGGCCATATTCATCATCAAATGTAGAAATTTCAAACTTGTCTCCATCGTGCAGGACATCTCTAAGATCTTTATCTTCTCCATTAATCTTACCTGCCAGGGCGTTCCTGGCTAAGCCGCTTGATATTGCCTCGGCAGCATCCAAAAGCGTCCCCGCTTCTTTTATTTCCACCTGACTCCCGTCTTTGCTTATAATCTTCATTACACTACCTCTTTCCCATTTGACTTGATCAGTTTCACAGCATCTTCAACCGACATTGAGTTCTGGTCTCCGCTTAAAAGATCTTTGATGCTGATCTGTTTGTTGAGTCTCTCGCTTTCTCCAATTATTATCGCATAGCCTGCTCCAAGCTTGTCGGCATATGAGAATTTTTTCTTGATCTTTCCGCCTTCACTGTCAAGCTGGCAGACCAAACCTTCGCTCCTGAGCCTGTTAACAACCTCTATGGCATATTGCCTGTCATCTTCCCCCATAGCTATTACCAGGGCATTGATATAGTCGCCCTTTTCAGGTTGGATTATATCGGCTGACCTAAGCTGGTAGAAAAGCCTTGTCAATCCTATGGACAGGCCCACTCCCGGCAAGCTTTCCTTGCTGAAGTTTGATGCCAGGTTATCATAACGTCCGCCTGAGCAAATTGACCCGATTGACTCATGACCTTTGAGGAAGGTCTCATAAACTGATCCTGTGTAATAGTCAAGCCCCCTGGTAATAGAGAGGTCTATGACTATTGAATCCTCATCTATGCCGAAAGCAAGCATGTTTTTATAAACGAATCTCAGTTCTTCCAAGGCCTCTTTATATTCTTCAGATTGGCCCTGCTCATTTTCCAATTTTTCCAGGGTTTGAGAATTATCCTCTCCCCCCTTGATAAATGAAAAAATCCTTCCTATCTTTTCGCGGTCAAGGCCTTCATCCTCCAGAATTGTTGCGACATTTTCCTCACCTATCTTTGCAAGTTTGTCAATGGTTCTGAGGATTTGAGCCGAGTCTTTTATACCCAGATCCTTGAAAAAAGCATTTAGGAGCTTCCTGTTATTTATATGGAAAACCGCTTTGCCAACCCCGATTTCTTTAAAAATTTTATCCATAACCGAAGGGATTTCCGCGTCGTTCAGGAGAGAAAGGCTGTTTCTGCCTATGATATCCACATCAGCCTGGTAAAACTCCCTATATCGTCCCTTTTGGCTCCTTTCACCCCTCCATACCTTTGCCACCTGGTAACGGCGGAAAGGAAAAGCCAGATCTTGGGCATTCTGGGCCACATACCTTGCCAGTGGAACGGTCAGGTCGAACCTTAGGGCCTGGTCCTGTGAGTGTTCTCCTTTTTCAATCCTATAAACTTGCTTTTCAGTTTCCCCACCGCCTTTTGCAAATAGTATTTCACTCTTTTCAATGGCGGGTGTGTCTATGGGCCAGAATCCATAATTTCTGAAGTTCTTTATAGCTATGTCTTTAATTTTATTAAATAGGACCTGGTCCTCGGGGCTTAGTTCCATAAAGCCCGATAGGATTGACGGCTGTACAATATCCATTTTTTCTCCTTTCCTACTGAACAATGAGCTTATCCGTGGTCGGATAGGGCCAGAACTTATAAGGCGAATTCAGCTCAGCTTCATTTAACAGGGCTGAAAGCTTGAGCATGTCAGGCCTTACCGTTTTAGTCATATCCTCAGCAACCTTGTCTATGTCGGCATTCTTAATTATTTCATTAATGCTTTCAGTCATCTCATAGGTCATCTTATCTATCATATCAAGGAAACGTGCATTTTTCTCCGCCCTGGTCCCCACTGATTTTGCCATCCCCCCTGAAAGCGTGTCCTGGAGGAGTTTTTGATATTCAAGCAGGGCCGGATAGATACCTTCCTGGGCCATTCTGGTCAGGACCCTGGCCTTGATCTTGACAGCGTGTATATATCTTTTAACCAGGACATCCCTTCTGGCTTTAAGTTCGGTCTCATTTAATATATCGAAGTGTTCTACCATTTCGAGGGTTTCTTTTCTTAATAAGACATCCACTGAATCAATATAGCTTGGGAACTCTTCCAAGCCCCTCTTTCTTGCTTCTTTATGCCAGTCTCCTGAATATCCGTCTCCCTCAAAAAGGACCTTTCCGTGCCTTATCAAAATATCCCTGCATATGGTCAGCACGTTTTTATGTAGGTCGCTTGGATTCTCACAGCCTTCCCCTTCAAGCAGGTCGCCAATTTCCTCGAGACTCTGGGCCAAGGCTCCATATAAAAAGGTGTTTAGGGAAGAAGGGTTCAACGAAGACCCCAGCATCCTTATCTCAAACTTATTTCCGACAAAAGCAACAGGAGAAGTCCTGTTTCTGTCCGTAGCTTCTACAGCCATCTTGGTAAGGCTGACCAGGGGGCTGACCATGGTGCTGAGTTGTAAGGGTGATATCTCGCTCTCTTCCACCAGCTCTTTAAAAAGATTGGACAGGCTTTCTCCAAGATAAATGGAAACTATGGCCGGAGGAGCTTCGTCCGCTCCCAGCCTGTAGTCATTGCCCTCTTCAGAGCAAGCCATTCTCAAAAGAGTCTGGTGCTTATCGACTGCGGATATAAAGGCTGTTATGAATAAAATAAATGTGAGGTTGTCATCATTATCCGTGCCCGGTTCAAAAAGATTGTCCCCCTCTGAACTCACCAGGGAAAAATTATTATGTTTTCCGGATCCGTTCATATCGGCAAAGGGCTTTTCATCCAGCAAGCAACGGAAACCGTGCTTGCCGGCTACTGACTTTAAAATGTCCATGACCAAAAGATTCTGGTCTATTGAGGTCACTGCATCGTCGAACTCCGCACAAAACTCATATTGGCCCGGGGCGACTTCACCATGCTCATTTGAAGCATAGATTCCCAGCTTCCAGCAGGTCTCATTGACCTCATTCATAAATTCTTTTACGGAAGTATCTATAGATGCAAAATATGTATCTTCATAGTCGCCCGCCTTTGGCATGTCGGCTCCGTAAAGAGATTTTCCGCAATATAGGAAGTCGGGCCTTTTCTCGGCTTCTTTTTTATTGACAAGAAAATATTCCTGCTCCAAGCCCAGCATAGGTTCGACATATTTGACATTATTTCTTCCAAGCAGATGTAGGAGGCGGGTTGACATCTTACTAAGGGCTTCCTTTGCCTTTAAAAGAGGAAGTTTTAAGTCCAGCTTCTCCCCGTTATAGCCGACAAAAACTGAGGGAATATACAATACCTTATCCCTTACGTAAGCATAGGATGAAGTGTCCCAAAATGTGTAGCCCCTGGCTTCAAAGGTGTCCCTGAGTCCACCCGTAGGAAATGATGATCCGTCGGTTTCCCCCTTAACAAGGGCCTTACCCGACAGTCTTAATATAGGATAGCCGTCCGGCCCCTTTTGCAGGAAGGCATCGTGTTTTTCTGCCGTTTTACCGTTAAGCGGTTGGAAAAAATGGCAGTAGTGTGTAGCTCCATGGTCTATGGCCCAAACCTTCATGGCATGGGCAATTGCATCTGCAAGTTCAAGCGAAATGGACGACTGGTTTTTCATGGCCGCCAGATACCTGTCGTAGACAGGCTTAGGGAGTCTTTGCTCCATAACTCCCGGACCGAACCTGAATTCTCCGAATTCTTCTGATTTCATAATTTCCCCCGATAAAATAAATTATGTTTTTAATTATATCAAAAAAGTCTGATAAACCACGGGTAGGGCCTAAGAAAAAACTTAAAGATCCGGGTTAACCTCAAGGTTTATAAACAAAAAGCCTTTCTGCTTATGGTGCCTGACCACAATACAAAAAGGCAATTAAAAAAGGCGAAGCCCGGATTTGAACCGGGGGTAAAGGTGTTGCAGACCTCTGCCTTACCACTTGGCTACTTCGCCGAAAAGAGACTGTTTAAAGTCCCAAGAGCGGTAGACGAGGCTCGAACTCGCGACCCCCAGCTTGGGAAGCTGGTGCTCTACCAACTGAGCTACTACCGCATACGATGACCTCATCACCGTGCTCGTAATAGGATACAACAAAGTTGTTCCTTTTACAAGTCTTCCAACAAATATTCAGTTCCGTTATATACTATCTTTCCTTCCGGGGCTTCGGGTCTTTCAGCCTTGCCTTTAAACCAGCTTTCCTGCCAATATTTGCTGATTTCAGGACCGCTTGAAGCTCCCTTAATCTTTCCGCCCCTCCCGTCAAAGAAGGCCAGATATAGGGTGTCTTTTTGTTTGCCTATATATTGGACACCGGCATGCTTTTTTGCCTCTTCCGCTATATTTGCAACCAATTTCACCTTGCCTCCCTTAGGCAAGGAAAAAATATTCTCGCTTTCTTTATCATAAAAAACTATTTCAGAATCATAGGCGGCATAATTTTCTTTCTTTATTGAAATTTGCCTTTCAATGGCTTCCGGTGCTTCCTTTTGTCGGCTGATTTCCACACTGTTTTCCGGAGAAAGCTGATTTTTGGCAACTTTTGGTGAAAAAATCGAAATTCTTAACAGGAAGATAATTAAGACCACCGCTAATACGCCTGAGGCATAGTAGGCCCCTTTCCTGCTCTTTGAGGATTCGTCATGCTTGAGTCTTCTAATGTCCATCTGTATCTTTGAGGCCCTGACAAGGTCCGATATGCTGGTCTCATATTGGGGGCTGAAGGTCTTGCTTCCAAGATTGGACAAGGCCTCTATTTCATTGGACCTGTCTTTCAAAAACAGATGGATGGCCCGCTCTACTGCTTCGGACCTCAAGGCCAGGTCCGCCTTGCTATCCTTAACCATGCGGTTAAGCCCATATTCTATTCTCTCAAGCCTCCTGGAAACTGCACCTTTTCTCATATAAATGAGGGAAGCAATCTCCTCGTTTTTTAGCAGGTAGTAGCGGCTCAGATAAAGAAAAATTTTATCCCTGTCCCTAAGCCTGGTCAGAGCCTTGTAATACTCGTTAACCATTTTATTGGAAAGCAGATTCTCGTCTTCCTCTTCTTCTCCGTCCTCTTTTTCTTCCTCTTCTTTATCTTCTTCAGGAAATGGGACTTTCATAAACCTGTTTTTTTCAGAGGCGGCTTTTTTCTCCATCCCCATGGCCAGGTAGTCTACAATTAAGCAAAGTATGACCTTCTGATCCGAAAAACTTCTTTCGGTCATGACGGTAGGATTCATAAAAACTCTTTCGTAGGCTTCAATCAGGCATTTCTCAGCATCTTCATCGGATTTCAAGCGCTGAAAAGCCGTCTGATAGGCTAAAATCTGAGTTTTTTGTATAAAATCTTGTCTCCTTGCAGCCCTGTCCTCAGCCATGCTGTCCCTCCTAAAATAAAGTATTTATGAATCTTTATATCCCATTCTGCCCAAAAAATCAAGAAGTGTACTGCAATTCATACAGAACTTTGAATAATCCATCTTTCTTTATGAGCTCTTCCCTTTTCCCCTCTTCTTCTATTCTTCCATTATGCATGACTATGATTTTATCAGCTCCTGCAATGGTTGATATTCTGTGTGCCACTGCAAGCATTGTCCTGTTTTCCGACATTTTCTCTATGGCTTCCTGTATCAGGATTTCAGTTTCCGTATCAATATTTGATGTTGCCTCATCTAAGATAAGAACTGAGGGATCGGCCACAATTGTCCTGGCAAAAGACAAAAGCTGTCTTTGCCCTGCGGAAAGTGTGGCTCCTCTTTCCGCCACCTCTTCATAATAGGCCTTGGGCAGCTTTTCTATAAACTCATCGGCCCTGACAAGTCGTCCGGCTTGAAGGGCCGCCTCATTGCTGACCCTATCCCTGCCAAGGGTTATATTGTCGATTATATTTCCTGTAAATAGAAAGACATCCTGTTGGACCAGGCCCAACTCTCTTCTAAGATCTTCAAGCCTATACTCCCTTACATCAATACCGTCAAGAAGTACCCTTCCCTTTTGAACATCATAAAAGCGTGAAATCAGGCTTATAATGGTTGATTTTCCTGCACCTGTTGCTCCAACAAAGGCAACAAACTCTCCCGGCTTTACATGGAAGGACACCCCTTTTAGGATCCAATCATCCTCACTTTCTTCATTATCAACTTCCCCATCTTCAGGCTTGTCATACTTGAACCAGACATTGTCAAACTCGATCTCTCCCTTTAATCCGCCCGGTTCAATAGGTCTGGTCCCGCTTTTGACTTGGGCTTCTTCATCCATCAATACAAAGACCCTGTTTGCTGAAGTCATGGCCGACTGTATCGTGTTGAAGATTTGAGCCATATCAAGGATCGGATTGAAGAACCTCTGTATGTAGTCAACAAAGGCGTAGACGACTCCGAAGGTAACAAGCCCGTCCATAAAGCCCTTACCTCCGAACCAAACGAGGGCGGCAAGTCCCAGAGTTTGCAGAATTTCTATGGCGGGCCTATATATTGCAAAGCACCTTACTTCCCTTTTCCCAATAGTCAAATATTTTTTATTTACTTTATTAAATTCCTCGTAAATTCCCTTTTCTTTAGAAAAAGTTTTTATTACTGACATCCCGGAAATATTCTCAGAAAGCTTTGTATTGAGCATTGACATGGTCTTTCTCTCATCACTGTAAATCTTCCTGATCACCTTTCTGAAAATAGCTGAAACGATGATTATAAACGGGGTCAAAAGGAGTACAAATATGGAAAGTCTCGGACTCATGCTGAACATTATGATTATAATGCCCACCAGGTTGACAATATCCGTACTTATGCTGGCTATGACGGTAGTAAACATCTCGTTAATTGATTCTGTATCGTTGGTTGACCTGGTTACAAGGCTTCCAATGGGGTGGGTGTCGAAAAATTTCATGGAAAGAGAAAGAATATGGTTATATATATCCTTCCTGAGATTTTGTATTATCTGCTGGCCTGTCCACTGTATTATCAAAAAATTGCTATAGCTGAAAATAAATTGGAAGCAAATTAGGCCTATGTAGATAATTGATTTCTCAAGCACACCTGTTAAGGCCACCTGCTTTGCAACTTGTCCCGGATTTCCATTGGCAAGGACTGAAATATCCTTGTCTATGATGAGCTGGATAATTTTTGGCTTATAGAGCATACAGGCTGTCCCTGCGAATATGAGCAGGAGGGCAAACAGCAATTGAAAACTGTAGGGCTTGGCATAGCTGTAAAGCCTTAAAACAGGATGGGCCACTCTTTTTTCCTGTTTATTCTCCATAGTTTTCCTCCTCATAGTTATCCGCTTCGGCTTCCAGGAGCTGCTTTTTATAAAGATCCTTATAGAAGCCGTCTTGCTTAACAAGGTCTTGGTGCCTGCCCCTTTGGCTTATTTTTCCATCCTCAATTACAAGAATCTGATTCATGGCCTCAACTGTTGAAACCCTTTGGCTGACCAGGACCAACCCCTTGTCATGCTGTTTTAGCTGATCCAGGATCCTGGACTCGGTCTCCGTATCTACTGCTGAAAGGGCATCATCCAAAATTAGGACAGGTGCATTTTTATAGTAGGCCCTGGCAATTGACACCCTCTGCTTCTGTCCGCCTGAAAGGGTAACTCCCCTCTCGCCTACCATACTTTCGTAGCCTTGGGCCATGGCCTTAATGTCACCGTCTACCTGGCTGAATATGGCCGCATCCTCAACCTTATCCATGTCAACATCTTCGGCAGAAAAAGAAATGTTCTCTGCAACAGTTCTTGAAAACAGAAAATTCTCCTGTGATACATAGGAAAGCGTCTTATAAATAGACTCGAAATCCATCATCCTTATATCAACCCCGTCTATCAGGATTGAACCTTCACTCACATCATATAAGCGGAGCAAGAGCTTGACTATTGTTGATTTTCCTGAACCGGTCCTTCCTAATATGGCAAGACTGGTCCCGGCTTCCATGGTAAAAGATATGTTTTCCAGAACCCATGGAAGGTCACTTTTATACCTGAAGCTGACATTCCTGAATTCAATCTTTCCCGGGCCAACTTTTTCTACAGCCCCCTCTTTCTCTGTAACCTTGGGCCTGGCCGCCAGGATCTCATTAATACGTTTCATTGAAGAGATCCCCTTTTGGAATTGGCCGGAAACCAGGCCGGTCGCTATTAGTGGCCAAATAATTATGTAAAGATATTCAATTATGGCGACAAATGAACCGAGAGACATTGTTCCCTCTGCAATTTGCCTTGATCCGTAGATCATAAATATGAATAAACTGAATCCGGAAATAAGTATTACTATTGGGTCAAACAGGCCGTCCAGTCGGTTTAGTGCCATAACCTTATCGGTGTATTTTTCATTAACCTTGTTAAATGAGTCCATTCGGTTGTCTTCTATGGCAAAGGCTTTTATAACCCTTATTCCCGCCAAGTTTTCCTGGACCTCACTTGTGAGCTCGCTGAATGTGTTCTGGACAATTCTCCCCCTTTTTCTTAAAGGCTTCATGAGTATGGATATTGAGATGCCCATGAAAGGAAGGGACAGAAGGGCAATTGATGCTGTCTTTAATCCCGCCGTTAAAATCATCATTATTACAGTGAATATCGTAAGGAAAAAGGCATCGATAAACATCATGATCCCGACACCCATAGACAGGGTTATTGCGTTGATATCATTTGTTGCATGGGCCATAAGGTCTCCGGTACGATTTTTGCTGTAAAACTCGCTGTCCAGGGAAAGGTACTTTTGAAAAAGCTTGTCCCTAAGCCAATAGTTCAGGTCTCTTGCCGTGCCGAAAATCTTTATTCTCCATATGTAACGGCCAAAAGCCATGGAAAATCCCAATATCAGCAATCTTAAAAGCAGCCCGGCCAGGTTTTCCAAATTGAGGTTCCCGCCTACAGCAAGATCAGCAAAGTTTTTAAAAACTTGAGGCACCAAAAGATTTGCAAAATCTACTAAAATTAGAACTAAAATGCCTATAATATAGTGGCGACCTTGCTCTTTTAGAAATGGAATAATTGTTTTATAGGCTCTCATAAGACCCCCTGACTTTTTAAAATAGTGTGGTTGTGATGAAAAGCGAATCTCTTCAGAGGAAATCTTTTCGTCAAAAAATATAAGTTTCATTATACCCTTAAACTATTGGATACAACATAGAAAATAGAAAGTGTTAAATTATGCTTGAAAAAAAGGATAAAGAAATAAAAAAATGGAGGCCGGATTTTAAGTACGATAACTTGCTCGATGCCATCCTGGCTTATTCAAATTCCCAAGTCTACCCCATGCACATGCCGGGCCATAAAAGAAGGACACAGAAGTATGGAAACGTCCTGCCCTTCTCCCTTGATATGACTGAAAGCATGAACATGGCCGACCTCCACCATGCAGGAGGCAGACTTAAAGAAGCCCAAGAAGCCCTGGCACAAATGAGGGGGGCCAAATTCTCCCGATTTCTTGCCGGCGGTTCCACTTGCGGCAACCTTTCAGCACTCAAAAGCATTTGTAATAAAGGGGATAAGGTACTGGTAGCAAGGAATTGCCACCAATCCATATATCATGCCGTTGAAATTCTTGACCTGGATCCCATATATTTCTTACCTATGGAAGTTAAGGATTTTGATTTTTATGGTTCAGTCGATCCCGAGCAAGTTGAAGAGCTTTTAGATGCAAATCCTGACTGCAAGGCCCTTGTCATCACTTCCCCGACATATGAGGGAATAGTCTCTGATATAGAAAAAATAAGCCGGATTGCTCACGAACACAAATGCCTTCTTATGGTTGACCAGGCCCATGGTGCCCACCTCTTCCTTGACCCGGATATAAAAGATGCCGTTGAATCAGGAGCCGATGTGGTCGTTGAGAGCCTGCATAAGACCCTGCCGGCCCTGACCCCTGCCGCACTTATCCACATATCCGACAAGATTGACCCTTCATATCTGGACCATAATATTTCAATCTTTGAGACAACCTCACCCTCCCACCTTGTCACAGCTTCAATAGATGAATGCTTGGAATATCTGAAAGCCCACGGTTTTGATGAGATAAAAAGGCTCAATTCAATATTGAAAGTACTTGCTGATCGTTTTAAAGAGCTTAAAAATTTTAAGTTCTTCGATGACCGGTCCTATAATTATCCGGGTTCGCCGGTTTTTAAGCACGATCTGGGAAAACTGGTTTTTAAAATTCCCGAAAATGGCCCGAATATCTCATTCTGGAAAAAGCACCTCCACGAAAAGGGTTTTATACCTGAAATGTGCCTGGGTCAGATAATTTTAGCTATGTCGACAATCGCCGATGAGGAGTCGGACTTAATGAGGTTTGCTTCCGCCCTTCTAAGTTTGGATGAGGAGTTCAACCAAATTGAGGTCGACCGGGTCTCGGAAAATAAAGAAAAAATAGATGTCTTTCCCTCACAGATTCCGGAAAGAATTTATCCGCTTTCCGCCTACCCCCTCAAAGGTTCCAAGTCTGTGGCCCTGGATGATTGTCTTGAAAAAGTCTCCGCCGAATACGTTTTTTGCTATCCGCCGGGAATCCCCATAATTCTTCCCGGGGAAAAAATCGGATCCGATATTATAAGAATAATAAAATGCCTTGATAAGATGGGCCAGGAAATAAGGTCCGATAAGTCCGACCTCCCCGACTTTTTAACAGTCCTTGACCATTAAATCCCGGTGATGATTGACTATGCCTTTCTATGCGGTTAAAATATTAAGAGAACTTATAAAAATGTTTTACATAGAAGGAGCGAAATTATGAAGCATGTTTTGAGCCTAAATACCAGAAATTTAAAGAAAAGCCTGAAAGACGGAGGCTGCGGTGAGTGCCAGACCTCTTGCCAGTCAGCATGCAAAACATCCTGCGGTATAGCAAACCAGGATTGCCAAAAGAAAAAGGCCCTTTAGTTAAGAGGAAATTTCTTAGGCCGCTCTTTTGAGCGGCCTTTTTCTGTTTGTTTTAATTGATAATTCTTAGATTTTTAATCCTAACGCTCCAAGAAAGGAATATTATGGTCCACTGTTTTGAAAGCCATGGCTATAACTTTGCAATTGACATCTACTCGGGTTCAGTCCACCTTCTTGACCGTCCCGCCTATGAATTGGTCCTACAATTATCAAAATCTGTCGCTGAGGGTGTTAAGCCGACTGACTCCGATTTAGAAAAAGCCTTGGCCCAAGTAAGTGATGAGAATAAAGAATTCAAAACCCATGATCTTGAAGAAAGTCTTGAGGAGATTTCCGACCTCATAAATCAGGACCTCCTCTTCAGCTTGGATACTTTTGCCAACCTGTCCTTGGATCTATCTGAAAAAAAGACCTATGTCAAAGCCCTTTGTCTTAATGTCGCCCACACCTGTAATTTGGACTGCGACTACTGCTTTGCAAGCCAGGGAAAATATCATGGCAAGAGGTCTTTGATGAGCTGGGAAGTAGCCAAACAGGCCATAGATTTTCTCATAGAAAATTCCGCATACCACAAGAATTTGGACATAGACTTTTTTGGCGGCGAGCCCCTCCTGAATTTTGATATTGTGAAAAAAACCGTTGAATACGCCGACTCAATCCAAGATAAATATGGGAAGAACTTCCGCTACACATTCACAACAAACGGCATGGCCCTTAATGAAGAGATCGGCAACTACCTGAACGAGCATATGCACAATGTTGTCCTCTCCCTTGATGGCCGTAAGGAAGTTAATGACCGCTTCCGCCACACAATTGACGGCAAGGGTTCATATGAAAGGATCGTGCCGAAATTTAAGAGTTTTGTAGATAAGAGGGGCGACCTTGAATACTATATCAGGGGCACATATACAGGCCACAACCCCGATTTTTATAACGATATTATTCATATGGCAAATCTTGGCTTCAGCAGGCTTTCTATGGAGCCGGTCATAGGTGATCCTAAAGAAGAATATATGCTTTCGGAAAAAGATCTCGATATTCTGGAAAAACAGTATGACCTGCTTACCGATGAAATGATCAGGAGAAACAGGATTTACAGCAAAAAAATCGCCGAAGGCGGTACCTTTGAAGACTTGCTCTACGAGGACAGGCCCTTTATCTTCTACCACTTTATGATGAATCTCGAGGGCGGCCCCTGCATATATAAAAGGATATCGGGCTGCGGATCCGGCAGCGAATACATGGCGGTCACCCCCAATGGGGACCTCTACCCCTGCCACCAATTTGTAGGCGAAGAAAACTATGCCATAGGCAATGTTTTTGAAGGCATAAAAAATAATTCTATAATTGACGAGTTTAAGCACTGCAATTGCTATTCAAGGGAGGAGTGCCGGTCATGCTGGGCCAAACTCTACTGTTCAGGCGGTTGTGCCGCCAATGCTGTCCATGCTGTCGGCAACCTCAAAGGAACGGTTCCTTTCTCCTGCCAACTTTTCCGCAAAAGAATGGAGTGCGCCTTGACTATAAAGGCTGATCAGGCTATGGCTGAACAAATTCAAGAGGATTGAGGAGAGAATAAGGCTCCTATTGGAAAAAGAGAAGATAGACTGGGAAAAAATTCAAGTTATATAAAATAAAAAGTTGGGCCTTGAAATAATAAATTTTTCAAGGTCCAACTTTTTTACTTGTCTTCATAAGGCCTGATGACCTTTCCTTACTACATAAATGGCAGTAGGAAAGGCAAGACCATGGCCAGGGCCAAAACAATACATATTATCAGTGTTACAGTTCTCTTCATAAAAACCTTCCTTTAATTTTCAATTTTCTAAATCTTTTTTTCCGAATGAAAGCGGCAAGAGCTCAGCTAAAGAATATGTTCTTACAAGACCCTCGCTATTTGCCAGGACTATCGGTATATCTTCCGGGCAAAACTCTATAAGGGCCTGGCGGCAAACACCGCATGGCCCGGTGAAACTCCTGCTTATATCTTCATCCGCTTCCCTTTTTCCGACTATTGCCAAGACCTTAAAGTCCCTGACTCCTTCTGAGACAGCTTTGAAAAGAGCTGTCCTCTCGGCACATATAGTGGGGCTATAGGAAGCATTCTCTATATTGCAGCCTGTCCAAATCTTACCCTTATCATCTTCAAGTGCCGCTCCGACACAAAAGTGTGAATACGGACTGTATGACATTTCAAGGGCCTGTTTAGCCACTTCAATGAGATATCTGTATTTGGAATTTTCAAGCTTTTCCTCAATCATGAGCCTGCTTTACCCCTTCTTTACTCACAAAGCAATAAACGGGACTTTTTCTTACTTCCGGCTGATTAGGGCTGAAATTATAGGCAGCCAGAGCTTTTTCCAATGCCTCATTTCCTCTTGTTTCATCATTGGCATAGATTTTAAAAAGCAACTCCCCTTCTTCAACACGGTCTGAGACCTTTTTAAATATGCGAAGGCCAACCGAATGGTCAATACGGTCTTGGGTCCTTTCCCTGCCGGCCCCAAGTATAAGTGAGCTTTTCCCTATCTCCTCGGCATTTATCCCGGTCACATAGGCCGACTTTTTTGCCCGGGCTTCAAGAACAAATTTTGCCTTGGGGAACTTGTCCGTATTTTCAATATATGAAACATCGCCCCCCTGGTTCCTTACCATGGCTTTAAACTTATCAAGACCGCTTCCATCCATGATGACCTTATCAACAAGCTTTTTAGCTTCATCAAGGGTTTCAGCCTTGCCACCTTCAATTAGCATAGCTGAGGCCAATTGGCTGCACTCTTCAAGCAGGTCTTCAGGTCCCTCTCCTTTCAGAGCTTCTATGGCCTCTATCACTTCAAGGCTGTTTCCGACTGCAGACCCTAAAGGCTGGTCC
This sequence comes from uncultured Tissierellia bacterium, assembly GCA_947253765.1. Classification (GTDB taxonomy): domain Bacteria; phylum Bacillota; class Clostridia; order Tissierellales; family Peptoniphilaceae; genus Khoudiadiopia. The sequence goes on along the minus strand of CAMYAK010000002.1, from coordinate 15,609 downwards.
ATATCGGTTACAAGAGCAAGGGTGGTTTTCCCATTGTCTTCCCCTATCCCAACCATAATCTTTGCCAATTCGACGGCATCATCCGGGGTTTTCATAAAGGCCCCTGATCCCACCTTAACATCCAGGACTATTGAATCGGACCCGTCAGCCAATTTTTTTGACATTATTGAGGCGGCTATCAATGGGATAGAATCCACAGTTCCTGTAACGTCCCTCAAAGCGTACAATTTTTTATCGACCGGAGCTATATTGGCAGATTGGCCAATTATGGCTATACCGTCCTTGGCAACAAATTTTTTAAACTCATCTTCTCCCAACTCAGTCCTGAACCCCGGAATACTCTCGAGTTTATCAACGGTTCCTCCGGTAAAACCCAAGCCCCTTCCCGAAAGCTTTGCAATTGGAAGGCCATTAGCCGCAACAATTGGAGCTATTATAAGTGAGGTTTTGTCACCAACCCCTCCGGAAGAATGCTTGTCGACTATGGGGCCGATGATCTTATCAAAACTCAATATATCTCCCGACTTGGCCATCTCTCCGGTCATAACTGCTATTTCCCGGGAATCCATACCCCGGAAATATATGGCCATAAGCATAGCCGAAATCTGATAATCTTCAATACTGCCTTCTTCAACTCCCTTGATAAAAAACCTGATTTCTTTGTCATCAAGGCTTTTTCCGCTCCTCTTTTTTATAATAAGATCGACTATTGACATACGCTCTCCTTGCCTATTTGCCGGGCTTGCTTTTTGCCCGGATAATTGCATCTTGAATCAAATTCAGGTATGTGGGGATACCTTCTTTATTGGCATAAAAATGCACCCCGTCCGTTCCTCTGAAAAGCTGTCCGTTCTTCTTGGCCAGGCTGTTCCAGTCCGCCAAAGTGACATAGGGATATTTGTCCCCGATGGTCCTGAGATATGCTGCATATTTTTCTATATCAGATTTGTCTCCCGCCTTCTCATCATATGGAGAAACCACAACTACCCTGGTTCCACTCGGCAGGGCATCCATGAGCTTGTTGAAGTCCCTTTTATAAGCGGGATATATGTTGTTTCCAAGGGCAAATACCAGGGTATAAGACAGGCTCCCTTCGTTTTTCATCTTTTCCACTATATCTATTGCTTGGTGGAGAAAGCGGCTGACCTTTCCGTCAACATAGCTCTTTGGGAAATTTTTTAAGATATAACCCCTTAAGCCCAAAGTAACCGAGTCTCCTATAAAGCAGATCTTTTCCTTTCTCAGCTCTTCCTGGGCCTCTTTATTTGCCACATCTATCCTCATGTAAACCTCGTCCAAGCCTTGCCTTACAGAATCCTTATCCTGGTCAAGCTTGGCGGCCATCAGGTCTTTTTCCAAGCTGACCATTTCCGGGCTTGTGTAGTTGACAATTATTGCCATTGCCAGGGCTATCGGTAAAACACAGTATATAATCGGGATCCTTATGTCCCCCAGAGAAATTCCGGGCCTTCTTCCGTCCTTATTGAAAAACAAAACATCATATAGTTTTGTCTCAACAAGGCAAAAAACTACTGTAATAAGCAAACTCAAAATAACCGCTTGATTCCGGTTGACCAAATACTTGAATACAGTGAAGAGGGGCCAATGCAGGAGATAAATTAAATAGGACTTTTCCGCAATGATGTTGATAAAGCCGGGTTCCCTCACTTTTCTCGAATTCAAATCCATAATATTAGCAGATATTAATAGCAAAAACGATAAGAAAGATGTAAATGGCAGGGCAAATCTGAAGGTCCAGGCATTGTCATAGGAGAAGAACTTGGACATAAACCCTATTATAGATAAAGTAATTAATAGGACCAAGCCTGCCTTGGCAAAGCCCATCCGGACCGCCTTTCTTAAAAATACTTCATTTTTATAATTAAGACCGGAAAGGGCGGCAGCCAATGATCCGTAAAAAAACGGTGTCAGTCTTGTAAAATCTGAAAAGTATAAAAAGGACTTGTTCAGTCCTGCAAACCCTCCAATAATCATCAAAAGGCTTGATAAGACAATGCCTATAAGCGAGACGTACATTATCTTGAGTCGAAAATCACTTTCCGCCCTTTGTAGACCATCTCCATGCCTGCCTCTAATATGTAGTTTTTTAACTGAAACTGTAGCTAAAAGCTTTAAGACCAGTGCCCATAAAATATAGTAGTGGAGTTCAATGGCCAATGACCAGGTGTGGAGAAAAATATGGGGTACGAACTGTGACTCATATGAGCCCCCTGTCAATATCTCATACCAGTTGGTGACAAATCCCAAGACTCCTGCCAGCTGGCGGTCAAAATCAACCCTTAGATCCTTGTTGCCGAACAGCATAACGACAAGGCTGACAAAAACCATTAAACATATACCGGGTAAAAGCCTTTTAAAACGCCTGGTCATGAACTTTCCGAAGCTCATACTCCCGTCTTCCTTGCTCTCAAGGCTTTGACAGAACTTGTCTATGGCCATACCTGTTATCAGGAAAGCAGATAGGGCAAAAAATATCTCCAGGCCTAAGAAGCCCCCGCCCAGTTTTTCACCATAAAAATGGTAAATAAGAATTATTGTCAGAGCAAAGACCCTCAAGGTATCAAGCCACTGAATCCTCTTCTTCATATATAAGACCTCAATCTAAAAAATTTTATATAAATAAAATTAATTGGCCGGTTCTTTGGATTTTTCCTGCCAACCGTCTTTTCCGTTCAATGACCAGACCGAACCGCTTTTTAGGGTCATCAGGCCCTCTTCCAGGCTCCCCTCTTCAAAAGACCCTTCAATCTTATCTCCCTCAGGAAATTCCAAACTTCCTTGACCCTGAAATTTACCCTTGAGAAGTTTGCCGCTATAGGTGGACCCGTCATCATAACTTATCTTTACCTTGCCGGATTTATTTTTATAAGACACATCCCCGCTGATACTTACAGTATCCGACAGCTTATAGTCGACAAAAGAGTGGTCCTTCTTGCCTTTTAAGCTATAAAAGGCAAAAATAAATACAACAACAAGAAGCGGTATCCAGTAAAAGCTCTTGTACTTACTGTCCGGCAATGTTTTACCGATCCCGAACTTTCTCTTGGACCCCTTTTGTTTTTTTAAATTGTTTTTATGTGCTTTTTCTTGGACCTTCCTGTTCTCAGGTCTTAGTGGCTTGAGCTTAGGCATATTTCTTCGCTTTCTCCATTTTTATCCGGCTTAATACAACCTTAAAAGGGTTTAATTGAACTAACATTTTAATATGGCGAAATTATGGACAAAAACCGTGTCAATAATGTGTGCATATTTCCATTAGTGAATTGATTGGGATTCCAATTCTACAATGACCAGCTCTTTTTGATTGAAAAGCCTGAATCCCGGAAAAGAATCCCCCATACCAACAGATACTATCATATTTTGCCGACCTGATGTATATAGGCCCTTGTCATACTTAGGGAAAAGTCCCACTTCAGGCGACAATATCCCACCTATAAGAGGAAGCCTGATGGCCCCTCCATGAACATGTCCTGCCAATATCAAGTCAGCCCCCCACTTAATATAACTGTCAAAATACAGGGGGTTATGGGCCAAGAGTATTGAAAAAACATCCTTATCCGGCGCTGTCACCAGACTTTCAACCGGTATGTGGTTCTTGGAAGCTTTGACCTTGTAAAACGACAAGCCCTCGTCCAAGCCCGATAGCTGTATAGAGGCTCCCCTTCTATACAATGGGAAGGTCTTATTGCCCAACATTATCATTCCCTCTTTTTCCAGAAGGGCAAGGAAATTTTGATACTCTTTATCGCCCTTCCTCATCAACTCGTGATTTCCCGGAATATAGTAAGAGGGATACTTTTTTATAAGTTGACCCAGACTCTGAGCAAACTTCTCAAGGTTCGAGCTCTTACGTGAAATGAGGTCCCCGGTAAAAACCACAATGTCCACCTTCTCCTCTTCAAGCTTTTTCATTATCTTTTCCTGGTCTTTCCCATAGATACTTGCGTGGAGGTCTGAAATTTGTGCGATCTTGAAGCCGTTGAAGGCATTGGGGATTTCATAGGAGCTTATCTTGTATTTAGTTACTTTAAATGAGAAATTGGATTTCACAAAGGAAAATAATAAGAATAGGACGAAAAAAATTATAGCCATAAGCTCCAGCCTCTTCTTCATCGCAATCTGTTTCATTTGCCTTTTTTGCCTTCTCTGCCTTTTTTCAAGCGTCATTGTCAGTTATCCATGTCTCTAATTGCCGTTGTCGCCGCTATAACTCCATCTGATACCGCCGTTGCAACCTGTCTTACCTGCTTAACCCTAATATCTCCTGCCGCATAAAGACCCTTTATCTCGGTTCTCATGCCTTCGTCAGTTGGAATATAACCCTTGTCAAGGCTTATTTTATCTTTGAGCAGGTCTGTATTTGGAATATGTCCGGCAAAAATGAATAGGCCGAGATCCCCCTCAATGCTTTCTTCCTTTCCGCTTTCGCTATTCTTAATGACAAACCCCTTCAATGAATTGTCACCGAGCAGCTTGATTACATTGGTGTTCAAAATAACCTTTATATTGTCTTTCTTGGCAGCCCGGTCTTGTAAAGCAACGGAAGCCCTGGGCTTGGGTCCCCTGTAAATAATGGTTACAGACTTGGCAATATCAGCTAAAAACAAGCCTTCATCATAGGCACTGTCACCACCGCCTACCAAATATACGGGAAGTCCTGAGAAAAATGCCCCATCACAGGTTGAGCAATAGCTGATCCCCTTACCGGTAAATTCAACCTCGTGGTCAAGGCCCAACCTCCTTGGAGATGCACCCGCCGCAAAGATTATTGCCCTCGTCTTATATGTTGCCTTATTAGAAACAACTTCCTTTATGTCCCCATCCAAATTAAGGTCAACAACCTTCTCCTGCCTCAAAACGGCACTGAAGTCCATTGCCTGCTCCATCATCCTGAAAGCAATATCCGCCCCTGTGTCCTCGGCTGATCCCGGATAGTTCTCAACCTTGGCAGTTTGAGCCAATTGGCCTCCCGGTATCTGATCTTCAAAAATCAAGGTTCTTTTTGCAGCCCTGGCCGCATAGAGCCCTGCAGAAAGACCTGCCGGACCGCCGCCAACAATTATCACATCATATATATTATCTGTCATTCGAAAGCCCCCTCACTATCAAGTTTTTCCAGCAATTTTCCAATCCCGTATTCCTTGCAGGGACCGGCAACCATATCTGCCGCCTGTCTAACTTCTACATTTGCGTTTTCAGGGGCTATCCCCAAACCCGCACTTTGTATCATCTTAATATCGTTATTATAGTCCCCGCAGCAGATAATTTCATTCTCTTTTATCCCAAGCTCATCAGCGATAGCCTTAACAGCCTTCCACTTGTCCACTCCTTTGGCCATAAGCTCGAGGAGGCCCGGACCCGAACTTGTTGTCTCAACCCCTTTTATAGCCTCAATTTCACTGACTATGTCATTTAAACGGCTATCACCCTCTTCAACAACCCACTGAAACTTATAGCAGTTGAATTTATCCAGGTATTCAAGGGGGTCGGGAAAGTAGTGTATTCCGCATTGAAATCTCTTTCCGCCCCCTACCTTCTCAGTCATAAGGTAATCATAATTGGGCAAAAGTCGGTCATTCACAAGGCCTATATCATCATAAAAATGATAATAAATGTCATATTTTTTCCCTATTTCCAGACATCTTTTAAGAATATCATGGGGGACAGTTTCCCTCAGAATCGCCTCTTTTTCAAATAGGGCGGCATAGGCCCCGTTAGAAGCTGCCACGTGGACCCTCAAGCCTGCTTCATGACCGATATACTGGATAGAATCCCTGACCCTGCCCGAAGCCAATACGATTTCAACTCCCTTGGCCTGGAGCTTTTGCAGGATTTCCTTGTTTTTCCCTTTTATCCTCTGGTCTACCAAAAGTGTATTGTCTAAATCAGATGCTATCAGCTTATACATGATATCCCTTTCTTATTGCAATTTTTCAAAACCCGTTTCATTTATTATTAAAGGCCTGGAAGATTTTTCACCGGAAAATTCATTGAGAAAACTCCGTCGGCAGGTGAAATATATTACCTGCCTATCTTCTCTTTCGGACAAGTCTTTCAGGAATTTAACAGCCCGTCCGGCCCTCTCGTCATCATAATATACCATGGCATCGTCCATAAATATGGGCAGGGTCTCACCATCATTAAGAAGCTCAATTATTGCCAGCCTTAAGCTAAGATAGGCTTGCCGGATTGTTCCGCTGCTCAGGGCCCGCCATTCCCTAACCTTGTTATCAACTCGATCCTCAAGGCTCAAATTAAAATTTGTATCTGACCTTATAACCTTGTCATCTTTTCCAACTATCTCACGCATTATTTCCGTGGCTTTTCGGTTCAGGTCGGGCAAATATGAGTTTTCCCTACTTTTAATATTTTTGTTTGCACTCTCAATTATAAGTTCCAAGGCCTTATATTCTTTCATTGACCGGGCCTTCTCTTCCTCAAGATTCCTAATTTGACTTGCCAGACTCTCCGCATTTTCATAAGAAGCGTACTTTAAAAGGATTTCTCTCCTCTTCTCCTCAATTTCCTTATCGAGCTCTTTCAAACTTTCTTCAATTTCCTCAGGCTCCCTATTATTTATCCGTCTGTCATTAAGGATTTTAAAGGCCTCCCTATTTTTTTCTCCCATTGCCCGGGCATTGGCGATCTTTTCTTCAATTCTCAGCAGATTTTTTTCCAGGACTCTTCTCTTTTCCCCTATTTCTTCAAGCTTTCCATCTTGGTTTTTAAAATTAAAGCCTTGGGCATAGAGCAATTTCATCCTTACAGCATCTCTTTCCCCTTCCAGCCTTTCCAAATATAGGGTTCTTGCCTTATCCTCATTGTTCTTTTTTAACCCGTAAGCCAAACATGGAATAAGGCAAACCAAGCCGGCCATGATTAAATACAAGCTCAGGTTCTTTAATAAGTATGCTGCCCCGAAAAAGATCAAACCTATTAAAAATAGGCCGATATAAATCTTAATATCTGAAGCTGATCCTTTCTTTTCCGCAATTTGTCTGCCAAGCTCATCATAGGCTTTTTTGAGTTCCGATATCTCTTCCTTGTTAAAAAAAGCGCCATCCCGGCAGGCCACCAATTTAGCCTCTTCCAATTCAAGGCCATGTATTTCTTCCCTTCTCCTGTTCCTCTCCTCTTCAAAGCTTTTCAGGCTTTCATCTATTAATTGATTCTTATTTTCAATGTTTTGAATTTCCTTCTCCAGGTCCCTGTCCTCTTTTTCTCTTGCAAGCTTTCTATTATTTACCAGGACCTTGCCTTTCTTTATCAGGCCATCGAGCTCCTGTTCTTCAAGGAATTTTTCTTTCTCCTTTTCAAGTGACAGGTCCATCTTCCTTCTTAAATCCAGGATATCATCTTCCAACTTATCCAGAAAGCCTGTCCTCCCCCTTAAAGACCTGTAAAATTTCTTTTCTTTATTGACCCTGTCTATGAATTCAGTTAATGACAGGTCCTCATTGCCGGACTCGTAGAGATTGGCCAATCGCTCACTGAGGCCCACTCCTTCTTTAGACCCCAATTGGCTCCCGCCTGCACCGATCAGAAAACTCCTTTTAAATGCATCTTGGTCCATGTTGAAAAAATATTGGCCCGGACTTTGGCCCATTGGCAGGTTTATCTCCTGACCGGTCAGATTGTCTCTTATTTCCAGCCTATCCTTACCCGGACTTGATCCCAGATCCCTATCCAAACTGTAACCCCTGTCTCCGTACTTGAAAATTATAAGTATCCGTGACCTATCTTCACTTCCCCTTATATACCTCTGCCTGACATTGATCCTGGGGTCATTTTTCCTTGACCCTGATCCATAAAATCCAAGCTCAATAGAATGGAATAAGGTTGATTTTCCGGCTTCATTGGGCCCATAAATGCAATTAAAGCGGTCACCGAAGCAAAAGACAGCCTCCTTAAATTTTCCAAAATCCCATAAACTTATCTCTTTAATTTTCAATTCTCCACCTCTTTCGATAAGCTTAAGACTTTATTTATTGCCAATTTTACAACTTCTCTTTCATCATCATTGTCGGTTTTTTCAACCCTATCCATGAGGTCTAGAACTATCCTTGAATATAGGGAATTTGATTTTTTCAAGGCTTCCTTATCAATGGCAGGAAAGGTCCCGTCAATAATCTTGATGTATGTCCCCTCGTCCTGTATTTTTTCTTCTATAAGGTTAAAGTCCGGTACCAATTCCTGCGACCTGAGGCCCTTTAAAAGCAGACGATAGTAATTTTTCTCTCCATCTTTAATAAGCAAGGCCTGAATTTCATGTTCAAGCTCCCTTAATGACATGATCTTGTCAATGCTCAATTCTTCCTGTAAATATACAGGACCCGGTACCTGCCTAAAATCCACGCTGACCATATCCCCGTCAATCTTACCTATATAGACGCCCTGAGGTCCTAAATCCTTGAAAGAAAGAGGAAAGGGTGTCCCGCTATATGCATAAAAAGTCCTTCCTTCCCTGAGAACTTGACTCCTTTTATGAATGTGGCCCAAGCCGGCATAGGCAAAGAAATTCTCGGGCCACTTGCCCGGTCTTATCGGGTTATAAGGTGAGTCTTCCGAACCCAAGTCCCCATGCAGGACTAAGATATTGGTCAAATCTTGTCCATCCGGTCCAGCTTCCCTGATCAAGTCCTCCCATTCGGCCTCCTCATCAAATCCCTTGTGGACAAATGACGAATTGAAGCCTGCCCCGAAAACTCTGCATTTTAAGTCGGGGAAATCAAAGTATGACATTTTTGAGTGGAAAATATAGACATTGTCCGGCCACATTCCTGCCCGATAGCAGGAATCTATAGAATCATAGTCGTGGTTACCCGGCGAAATCAATATTTTCAAGTCCTTACAAGCTGAAAATGCTTCCTTAACCTTTGCGAGCAAAGCCTGAGATGGTCTTCCTTCAAAGAGGTCTCCTGCGATCAAAAGCAGGTCAATTTCTTCCCTTCGGCAAATTTCCAAAATAGAAAGAAATGAATTGAAAACTTCCCTTTTTCTCTTTTCGTTAAAAGCAAGACCAAAATTAAAATCTTTTCCCAGATGAAGGTCTGCTGTGTGACAAAATTTAATCCTCGTCAACCTTGACCTCCAAACCCCTTGTCGACATAGCGGGTATGCTGTAAATCAAAGCCGGCTCCTTGCCGAACTTCTTAGATAAGAGCCCGTCAACAATCATATTCCTGTTTTTTCTATCGACCAGGAACCATATATAGTCCTTTTCAGGATCCAGTGATATCACGTACTCGCCCCAGCGCTTTACTCTCTCATCATGGCCGTGAAGGATTGTGGCCCCGTTTGCCCCAAGCTTCCTGCCTTCTTCGATCACATCCTTGGCCTTGCCGCTCTCAACAATGACCATAAGCAGGTCGTGGTAAATCGTATCCTCAGTGCCCTCTTCTTTTTTGAGCAAGGTTATTGATCTTAGAGCATCCTCTTCAACATCAGCATCCTTGGACTCCTTCTTCTGCTGTAGTTTTACCAGGGCTCCAAGTGTCAGTATTGATACTATCGGAGTCATGGCAATTGCCGCTATAACCCCGAATCCGTCAGCAATTATATCCGCCCCCGGCCACCTCTTGGCTATACCTTGAGCAAATGACAGGACAAAAGTCGCGGCCATAGGACCTGAAGCAACTCCTCCGGCATCAAATGCAATCCCCACAAAAATATCATCAACATAAAATGACAGGGCTATGGCGATTATAAATCCCGGAAGTAATATATGCCAGATCACAAGGCCCGGTATCAAGATCCTCATTGCCGATAAGGCCAGGGCCAGTCCGACCCCTATTGACAGGGTCCTTCCAAGGAGTTTGCTTTTAATGTGACCGCCTGTGACTTCCTCAACCCGGTCGCCCAATACGTGGACAGCAGGCTCGGCGGATACAACAATAAAGCCGAGGACAAAGGCAAAAAATACTATAACCGGAGGATCTTGCCTTACCATGCCCATACCCAGGGCCTTCCCCATATCCATAAAGCCCTCATTTGCACCTACAAGGAAAAATGTAAGACCAAGCAGTGAATAAATAAGTCCTCTGATAATGCCTAAAAGCTCCCTTTTCTTTATCTTGAAAATGAATACATTCATAGCAAAAAATAGGATTGCTATTGGGGCCAAGGCCGTCAATGATTCCATGAAAATTGGTCCTATTGCTGTAAATAAGCTGCTTAAGCTATTTCTCTGTCCTAAGGTTTCCTCAGCCGCCTTCAGTTTGTCAGCCCCGCTCAGTATAGCCATAATCAGGGTTGCCAATATTGGACCCGAACTCATAACCCCTACAAGTCCGAATGAGCTGTCTTCTGCATTTCCACCTTTCATGCGTGAGAGGCCGTAAGAGATTGCAAGGACAAAGGGGGTTGTCAAGGCACCTGTTGTTGCTCCTGATGCATCAAATGCTATTGCTATAAATTCATTGCTTGCAAAAAGAGCTAAGGCAAATATTACAAAATATACGATAGCGAATAATTTTCTAAGTGCTCCTGAAAGGAGGATTTGCAGGGCCCCGATGGCAATCATAAGTCCGACTCCGGCAGATATCAAAATTACAAATGACCTGGCATTCATTGTTCCGCCGGTCGCTTCTTGTAATTGTCCTCCAAGAATCAAAAGGTCGGGCTCGGCAACAGTTATCAAAAAGCCCAATATAAAAGCAAAAGCCATGGCACCTAATTTTGTCTTTGAATTGGCAGTATGACCTGCCATGTGGACCCCGATCGGACTCATTGACTGGTCAACTCCCCATAAAAATAGAGAAAGGCCTATGAACAGAAACACGGCACCGAACAGGAAGCGCCAGACCATGATTATTTCTATCGGCACGAAAACAAGTATGCAGAAGGCAACGTAAATAACTATTGGTATCAATGAAGAGGAGACTTCTCTTATCTTAGCTTGCAGTTCATTCATCGGTCCCCTCCTTAGCTTCTCTATAGATCCCGGTAACCATGCTTACCGGTAATGAAAACAGAACCCCCTTGCCTGCCCTATTCAACTCCAATTTTTCTTCCAACTGAGCTTTTAAAGAATCCGCTTTTGAAGTTTCAGTAACAAGTATAACTATGTCCTTCTCCGGCTTTATCTCCAGGTTAAAAGGGGAACTCTTGGTCGGTATTCCGGCCCCCCGGCCTTTTAAAACAGTTCCTCCGCTCACACCTACCTCATAGCAATAGTCCATAATTTCCCTGCTTTTTCCATGGTCGGCCACGACAAAAATAGCCCTGTGGTCAAATTGGTCGGGATCCGGTATGTCGTCTTCCTTTAGACTTTCATCAAGAGCAAACCTGCTTATGGGCATTGAGAAAGCTATGCCGCGGTTTTTCTTTTTAAGTTTAAACCTGCCTTCCAACATATTGTGAACAGACCTCTCAAAGCTGGCCGGTATTGGCAAAAACATAATCTCCTTCTTTGTTTGGTCCAAGCCTAAAATGCTGAGAATCTTATTTCTTTGGGTACCTTCCCCGGCCAATACCAGGCCTCCTCTGACTCCAAAAGCTCTTAGTTCGGTTAGCATGCCTTCAGACTGGCCGCGGTTGACAATGCAGATAAGCAATCTATTTGAATTCATCAGGGCTCCTTTCATTTCCCAGCCGCTTGGTCAGCGGGTCGGGAGCTGTTTTCCTAAATTCCTTTAATGTCTCTTCTTTCTTTTCAATCATATCGGCAACAAGTTCCCTTCCTGAGATAACAAGGGCCCCTTCCTTCCATGTGATGAGTTGAACTGCCCCGTCGGAGCTTGCCACAATAATTTCATTTTTATCAGCCTTTTCCTTAGTTACTTTGGCTATATATTGGTCGGCAGTCTCAGCTTCTTCCGTATAAACCACGTGAATCCCGCCCCTTTTTTCTATCTTTCTCCTACCGCCTTTTACTCTATATGCATCAAACACCACTATTATTTTTGCCTGTATTAAAGCGGCATATTCAGTCAGGAGTTCAATAAAGTATGGCCTCATGAAGTTCATGTCTTCTGCCCTTCCCTCCATTTGAGGCAAAGAGTTAAGTACATTGTAGCCGTCAATTAGAAGCCAGGCTTCCTTATTCTTTTTCATAAGGGAAAAGTTTGACCTCGGCTTTGAGGCCGGCTTGTATGCCTTTTCTTCAGTCTTCTTCCTGATCCGGATCTTTTTAAAATACTGCTTTTTCCTCTCCTTGTCAGGATTTGAATTAGCAAAAAAAGTATCCCTGAAAATCCTGTCTATCTCTTCTTTGCTGATCCTATAAGTTTTTTCCCTATATCGTTTTTCTTCAGACAGGCTACTTCCTTGATTGATACCCACTAAAGAGCTTTCCAATGTCTCTTCTGCAGAATCCCCGTTTAAAAAGCTTTTACGGATCTCCCCATGGGCAAATTCTTCCACCTTATCCCAATCCACGGCAAAACCGCTTCCTTTTTTAAAGAAAATTGATGAAGGTGGGAAATCCGGGTCTTTTAAGGGATCATAAGCAAAACTTTCTATAATTTCCGAGGGATTATCAACCGGCATATATCCCCCGTCATCTATATCAATTTCTGCACTTCCCGCACTTTTAGACGGGAGGTCCATCAAATATTTTTGCAGTTTTGAAACCGGTCCCCTTCCGGAGATCGTAGTTTTAAAAGCTCCTATTTCCTGGTGATAGTCATCTATCCCCATAGTCTGAAGGTCTTGGATGACCTGCCCATAATATTTGCTGTCCAGCCTGATCCTGAATTTTATAAACTTCTCCAACAATACGCTTTCAACCTGCATAAGGGCCTGTCTTAAAGCCCTTATCCCTGCCTGAATAAAGTCCTCGATCTGTGAATGTTTTGACTCCCTTATATCCAAAATGCTGATTACCACATCTGTTAAGGTACGACCTGCAAGAACCCCCGGAACTCCGCTCTTTAAAGAGTCTTTAACAATCTTAAACTTATTGTCCGACCCCGGATTCTTTAGGCAATTTAAAATCTCAATTCCGGTGCCTACTTCACCCGGCTCAAGGGCCAATTGAACCTCAACATAGTGACCTATGGGCTCAAAATGTCCAATACCTATGGCCTTTCCTTTAACACTTTCCCTGTATTCAATGGGGGCTTGTGAGAATTCGACTCCTATTCCCTCATCATTCAGCCTATCTTCCAATACCTCAAGGCCAATCTTTCCCATTGACTTTATCAATATTCCCTGACCCGCCCTATCCGACTGTGCTTCCATTTCAGGAAATTCCTCAGCCAGCCTTACAATAGCCTGTTCAAGCCTGTGGTCATGGCCCGGGTTTTTTGCCTCAACTTTAAATAAGAAGAGTGCTTTTACAGGGCATGTCCCCTGATTTTTCTCACCCACAAGATCTCCTGCCCTAAATTTTGTCGGTCCGACCAGGCCTGCAATTTCTCCCCGATCCAAAACCTGAATATTTATATAGTCCTTGCCCCTGTATTTCCTTATTTCCTGAACTTTTTCCCCATTTATCTCGTCTTTTATCCTGATTGGTGACTTGAAATTCCTTATATGGTTGACCTTTAAACCCTTGTCATCCCTTTCGATTTTATATACTATGGCCTGCAATTCTTCAGGTCTCTTTAAACTGTCCGAATAGTTTTTTATTATGCTTAAAAGCTCATTGATCCCCGAATCCTTGAGAGCAGACCCGAAAAGGAGGGGGTATATATTGGCAGCCATAAAGGCCTGCTTGATATCCTCATTCGGAATCTGACCGGTATCCAGATATGCCTTCATAATTCTATCGTCGGCCATGGCCAGGTTTTCCCGGAATTGTTCCATGTCACTGAAATCAATCAGCTTATCTGTCAATTTTTTCTTAAGATCTTGGCAGAGAGCCTGTCTATCAAGCCCCGGCATGTCCATCTTGTTGACAAAAATAATTGTCGGTATGGATGACTCTTTTAAAAGTTGCCAAAGTTTATGGGTGTGTGGGTTGAGGCCGTCTCCTGCATTTACCAAGAGTATGGCTATATCTATTATTCCAATTGTCCTCCAGGCCCCGGCTAAGAAATCGCTGTGGCCCGGCGTATCGACCAGGTAATACGGTTTGCCGTCTATTTCAAATGGGGCGGTCTTTGAATAAATTGTTATGCCCCTTTTTCTTTCGACTGTATCGGAGTCCAGGTGGCTGTTACCCTTATCAACCCTGCCAATCTCTTTCACAGCCCCGCATTTCCATAGCAGGGCCTCTGAAAGGGTTGTTTTCCCCGCATCAACATGGGCAAATAATCCAATTGTTATGGGATTGGTCATCCGGTGCTCCTATCTTGGCTCTTCTAGTGATAAAATCTATTTATGCTTATTACTATTTTAAATGATTCTGAGAAATTTTTCTTAATTGATAACAGGAGGGTTTTATGGATTCAGAAAGGCTTCCAATCTTGCCGAATGATAAGAATATGATTGTATTGGTGGAACCGGAAATCCCGTATAACACGGGCAATGTAGCGAGGACCTGTGTCGTCTCAGGCTGCCTATTAGGCCTTGTACGCCCTTTTGGATTTCAGCTCACGTCCAAGCTGGTAAAAAGGGCCGGCATGGACTATTGGGACAGGCTAAATCCCACCATTTGGGACGATATTGAGGAGTTTAAGGACTTTCTGGACAGTCCGGATATAAATGAAAGCCACAACATCTACTATATAGAAACCTACGGTGAAAAAAACATTGGTAAAACCGACTTTTCCAAGCCATCAATTATGATATTCGGCTCCGAATCAAAGGGGCTTCCCAAGGACTTTCTGGCTGCCAATCCTGAAAGACAGATCAGGATCCCAATGAAGGAGAATGAGAGGTCTCTTAATCTATCCAATTCCGCTGCTATTGCTTTATACGAGGCCCTTAGGCAACAGGGCTACCCCGGTCTGAAATAAGTAATGCTTGACTAAGCCTAAGAATTTTTGATATCATGACCAAGTATTTGCTGGCATAGCTCAATTGGTAGAGCATCTGAATCGTAATCAGAGGGTTGTGGGTTCAAGTCCTATTGCCAGCTTTGGGTTAAACCGCTCGGATAGGTGTTTTCCGGGCGGTTTTTTAGTGTCCTGATATAAAATTCTTTATTAGGCTATAAAAATAAAATTAGATGATAATTAATTGAAAAATAGGTAAAAAATTAATATTTTTTAATATTTTCCCTTGACATGTGGTGAAAAATTCTATAACATAATTATATTATAGCAAAGAAGAGGAGAGTAAATCCTAGTACACTGTCATAAGCGAGCTCCGTTGGTGTGAGGGAGCGGCAGCATAGGATTGAAGCGCACCTCAGAGCTTCCGTTTCGAACAAAGTATACTTTAATTAGAACGGACGGGGTAGCCCGTTACAGCATAAAAGTATGTTGGTACTTTTCGAGTCTTATATCCGTAAGGTATAAGAGAAATTGGGTGGCATCGCGAGTAATCGTCCCATGTGGGACGGTTTTTTTTGTTCCTGAGAAAGTATAAACTGCTTTTCCCTTTCACTTCCCCTTACTCTTCCCGGAGTAAGGGGTTTTCCCGTTTTATGGGCAACTAATTCTCCCGGGAATCGTAATAAGGCTTTGTATAAAACAAGGTCAGGATCTCCCGTGAATCGTAGGAAGATAAGGCATAAAAAAAGACCCGAGCTATTGCTCG
>CAMYAK010000001.1 GCA_947253765.1 uncultured Tissierellia bacterium | reverse complement strand
ACATAGAACTTATTTAGATAAAGATCTTTGCCACGATTAAATCTTGCGTTAGCCCATATCTTTTTTAGACGAGCTTGGTCCAGGTCAGTGAAGACTATGTCTTTTACAGACACGTTATCTAGGTCTGGTCTATCACCTGTGTTTTGGTCTTTTACTACACGCGCGCCTATGAAGTCGTACTTATCTGCTAAAGAAGCACCATCGGCGTGGTCTGACTTTTCTGCCCAAAATTGGATAGCGTAGTCAGCCTTTTCCTTATCCTTCCACACAGCTGTGAAAGTAACTTTGCTTGCTGGCATAATTAAGTTGGCATCAAGATTTTCTATAGCTTGGTCTGTTCCAACTTTAATTATTTCATTTGCCTTAAATGTTTTTCCATTCTTATCTTTTATATCAACAGATGGTTTCCAGCCTTGGAATTCGCCGCCTACTTTTGTAGGAATAGCTTCATCAGCAATTTTAGGAATCACTTGTCCGGTGTAAAGTGTACGAGTTGGAAGTGGTGTTCCGCCTGCAGTGTCAAATACTACGTCGTAGTGAGCACGGTTGTAACGATATTCCAAAATAAAGTTCGTAGCATTTTCCGGAACTTGCATTGTGATAGAGTCAGCTTCCGGAACAAAGCCTTTTACTCTCGGATCGTTTTTGTCCAATGGACTTACTTCCATGGTAGACCCAGTATTTCCTTGTTGAGTGGTAATAAGTTCTCCAGTTTCTCCAACGCTTCCATTCGGATTTGTATATTTGGTAAAGTCTTCTAGGTCTTGGAAGACATGCTTGATTTTAATTTGATTTGACTTGGCCTTGTAGCGAAAATCTTCATTAGCTTGGTATCTGATTCCGTTAGTCTTATCGCCTGTCTGACCTTTGCCATTTGCAGCATCAAAAATAGTTTTGTAGTCAATTATAAAATTATCTTGTGGTTCGTCATAACCGGCAAGGGCAGGTAGGTCTATAGTCTTCTTGACCTTATCTTTTTCTGCTTGAGTTGCTGCTGCACCTACACTGGCGATGTAGGGTTGGTAGTCAACATAATACTTTTCGCCTCTTTGTACCTTGTAGTCGGTACGCAAAGTGTAGATGGCCGGCTGGTCCGGATTTTTAATTAAATCCTCCGCCGTTTGACCTTCTCCCGGTTTGGCCGGTGTTACCGGGGTAAGCTTGTTAACATACTTCGACTTATCTTGGCTGACGTTCTCATGGTTAACCTGGGCCAAAATCTCCGCAGGCCAAGGCAGGACCATGGTTAAAACCAGGACCCAAATACACACTTTTTTCAGAAAATTCTTCATAGATGCACTCCTTATTGAAAATATTTATGTCAACATTTTTTCCGTTTATCCCTTTTGGACGGAAATATCAACTTTGTTCATTTTAAGCGTCACTATAATTATATACTGAATAGGTGACAAAGCAATGTATTATGTGCCATAAATATGGATAATTTGAGGTCTTCCCGCCAAATCTCGATTAATTTTGTATGGTTTTGGTTTTTGAACAAGGTCCCTTAAAAGAATGCATAAAAAAAAGCCGACGCGGGCCCTCTGATGAAGGCCCCACCGGCTACGATTGTGCTTTATTTATTCAATTAATAACTCTCAGACATCCTCTGGTCCCTGAAGAGCATGCCCAGGGGTTTCCATATGATTGCAAGAAGGACCAGGCAAATAGCGGCATCAACCAGTAGGAAACTGGCATTGTAGGACGCTGAGAAAACAAGAGCATCCTTAAATGATCCGCCCTTTGCATATATTTCGCTTGAATAAAATACAATTCCTGAAATTGTGTGCATCAATAGGCGCAGAAGTGTTGCTGCCACAACAGGAATAAGACTCTCTCTGAAGCTTATCGGCTTATCTTTCCTGGTAGCTAAGCCCGCAAATCCCAGC
The DNA here is from genome assembly GCA_947253765.1 of uncultured Tissierellia bacterium. Lineage (GTDB taxonomy): Bacteria > Bacillota > Clostridia > Tissierellales > Peptoniphilaceae > Khoudiadiopia. The sequence goes on along the minus strand of CAMYAK010000001.1, from coordinate 248,541 downwards.
ATTCCATAGGCCAGGGGATAGTCCAATAAGACTTGGATCGGATTAACCACATATCCGCCTATCATTAAATCAACCAGCCCATACACCATCCCGATTAATATGCCCTTTTTCCATCCCCAACGAATTGCGAACAGGAAAAGAGGCGCCATAGAAGCGGCTGTTACCGAACCTCCGTTTTGCAAATGAAAAATGGTAAAAAAACTCAATACCTTGGCCAGGGCTATGCAAATACCCGCTTCTGCGAGCATCTTTGCTGAAAAGCCCGAATCTTTAAAATCTGACATAATACCTCCATATATAGAAAAAGCCATACCGTCGGTGGCATGGCAAAAAATTCCTCAAACTCCCTACGCTATCATTACATAGATCAGGTTAAAGGGTTGGAGAGTTTCCCCTCCTCTCAGCCGTGGCACCCCCGATATTTAATTTACCCCTTAAGTATAGCACAAAATTTTTCTTGGAAAATCCTATTTCTCCAATCAACAACCATAGTCTTCCCAAAATTCCCTGTTAAAATGTTGGCCACTGTGTTAAAAATATTAGGTAAGCTTAGAAAATATCTTTATAAAGAGGTGCGTTATGGATAAAAAAATTTCCGGACCCGATGCGGGGCCCGGTTTAAGAAACTGGCTGGTTCGATTGTTTAAAGGTTGCCTGGTCGGCATAGGAGGAATTCTTCCCGGCCTCTCAGGCGGGGTTCTCTCCGTCATCTTCGGCCTCTACCGGCCCATGATTGCCTTTCTTTCGAATATAAAAAAGAATTTTTTGGAAAATATTAGGTATTTTTTACCTGTGGGAATCGGCGGCGTTCTGGGTGTCCTGATTTTTTCCTTCTTTGTTGAAAAAGCGTTCGGCCGCTACTCGGCCCAATTCGTATGCCTCTTCATAGGCTTTGTGGTCGGCACCTTCCCCTCTCTCTATAAAGAAGCCGGCAAAAACGGACGGTCCGGGGTGGACCTGGCAATAATGACCGCCTTTTGTATAATAATCTTCTCATTGATGTTCTTGGGACGAAATTTCCCGGAAATAGAGCCTTCGACCCTCGTTTGGTTCGTGGCAGGTGCCGTTGTGGCTCTGGGCTTTATCATCCCGGGCATGAGCCCCAGCAACTTCCTCATATATTTCGGCCTATATGACAAGATGGCAGCGGGAATTGCAACCATAAACATCGGCATGCTTATCCCCTTTATTCTCGGCATGGTCTTAACAATTTTCAGCCTGTCAAAACTGGCAGACAAGCTATTCAAGGACCACTACTCAAAAATGTATCACGGAGTCCTGGGCATGGTTATAGGGTCCAGCCTGGGCATCTTCCCAGCAATAATAATACCCGCTTACCGACCGGAAGGTCTGGCTGAAGCGGGCTTGAGCTTGGCCGGAGCAAGTGTATTCGGCCTTGTAATGTTTGTTGTGGGTATTGTCATAAGCTACAAATTCAGCAAACTTGAGGAAAGGGTCGACTATTAAAGCTATTCTTCCATTTCCCTGTTTTCGTCCATGGCATCGGCTATCTTCTTCATATGGTAGCCGATTCTTTCTACTCCTGAGAGCAGGCTGGAATACTGCATGCCTGAAACCGGCGAGCACTCTTCCCTTCCAAGCCTCTCCAGGTGCTTATTTTCACTCATCTCTATCATCTCATAGAGCTTCTCATCTATTCTGTGGTTGAGCGGCTCAACAAACTCGCCTTTTGAGCCCTCCATTAGCATACCGTTCATCCTCTCAAGTTCCTTGTCCAAGCCTAAAATCTCATCCTTGGCATAGTCAGAGAAGGCCAGGTCATTGACCTCGTTGTTCTCAGCAAGGATTATAAGTCTTTGAACATAGTCAGCCATCCTCTCCATATGTGAAAGGATTTTTAAGTAGTTGGTCAAAATCCTGGATTGAACCTTGTTTAAGCGCCTGGAAAGCATCCTTACTGTGATCCTGTTCAGGTCCTTGTCAAGGCTCCTAACCGTGTCCACAGCCTCCCTTATTTCCTTGGCCTGGTCTTCTTTATAGCCCGTGAAGAGGGTCAGGGAAGCATCCACTGTTCCTGAAACCATGTCCAGTAGCCTATAAATTTCAAGCTCAATATCTTTTATCATAACCAGGTTGTTCTGGAAGGTGTCAGGCTTGACATAAACGAGCTGCTTCTGCCTTCCCGACTCATTTTCTTTAATCGGGACTATTTTCTCAACAAGCTTTGCAAGGTGCTTGGTGAAAGGCATAAAAAGCAGGGCCGTGCCAAGGTTGAAAATAACGTGGAGGTAGGCGATTTGGCTGGCCGGCAGTCCCGGTGCCAGGCCTGATATCATGTCTGCCACAGGCAACATATATGAAACAATTAAAAATAGGATAGCCCCTGAAAGGTTAAAAAGCACGTGAGAAAGGGCTGCTCTCTTTGAGGCCCTGCTTGAGCTCAGTGATGCCAAAACTGATGTTATACAGGTTCCTACGTTCTGGCCCAAAACAATATAAAAACTTATGTGGAAAGGAACCAGGCCCTGCCTGGCCATAGTCTGTAATATACCTACTGATGCAGAAGATGACTGGATCAAAGCCGTAAATATCATTCCGAAAATAATAGCCGCCACCGGCGATGACAAGGTCTGCATAAATGATAAGAAGGACCTCGAATCTCTTAACGGTATCATGCTGTCGCTCATAAGGCTCAGGCCCATGAACAAAAGGCCCAATCCCAAAAAAGCTTTGGCCCAATATTTTACCTTGCTCTTGCCGACAAAAGTCATCATGACGCCCACAAAGGCAAGCAGGGGTGCATATTTGGTGACATCAAGGGCTATTATAAGTCCGGTTACCGTGGTACCTATGTTGGCTCCCAGGATAACGTTAATGGCCTGGGTCAGGTTCATGATCTGCGAGTTTACAAAGCCCACAACCATAACCGTGGTTGCTGATGAGCTTTGTATTAAGGCGGTCAAAATCATTCCGAAAAAGACTCCCAGATACTTATTGGTGGTTAATTTTGCCAATATGCTTTGGATCTTGGAGCCGGCTGCCTGCTCAAGTCCGTCAGACATAAGCTCCATCCCATGAAGAAAGAGGGCCAAGCCCCCCAATAGTCCGAATACATGCCAAATGTCCACGTCAATCTCCCCGTTATTAATAAAAAGCTACATCTCTCTTCTCTCATCCTAAATATTATATAGGAGATTCTTTTCTTCCGCTATTCTTTATGTATCTTTGCGGAAATATTTTGTCTATGACCTCCTCAAAAAGTCTGCCCTTGGCGTGTCTGTCGGGTTCATTTTCCAACCCTTCTTCTGCATTTCATGAAGTTTGATCAGGAGCAGGTTTATGTCGACATTTAGGCTTTTAGCTATATCCGGAGCGTCGTACCCGTCCCCGGCCAAGTCCTCTATATCTTTTTCGTCCAAAAGCAGGTGGGCTGCAAAAACATTGGCCTCATATTCAGTCCTGTCGTTTGTGTTAAAAAGGGTGAATTGAATTACCCCGCTTATACCTTCTTCCTCTTCGTGGAGGACCGTGTGGCCCAGCTCGTGAGCAAGGACAATCCTCCTCTCCTGGCTTTCCATGCCTGCGTTGAGGAAAATACAGCTCCTGCCCCCGACCTTGGCCGACATTCCCAATAGCCTTGTGAAGTCCTCCCTCTCATATATATGGACTCCCATTGCACAGGCCAAGATGTCGGGATCCCCGGTCCCATATTTTTCTTTTAATTGGTCCACGATTCCTTCTATATTCATCATTTTCTGTCTTTCTTGGCATCCCAATAAGCATCCTGCAGGGCCCTCATGACAGCGTCCTTATCCTCTTCGCTGAGCCTGCCTCCGGCAAACATGGCCGACAGTTCCTCTATCAAATTCTTAACCTTCTCCGAGCTGTCATCAGTGTCCGGTCCCGGCCGGCCCGCCTCGTTCTCAATCTTCAGATAATTTTCTTCAACAGAAAAGATCTCAGCCATCTTTGTATAAATTGACCTTGACTTGGGGTAGCTGGTCCCCGATTCGTAGCTGCCTATGGTCCTCATGCTGAGGCCAAGCCGGTCTCCCAGTTCACGCTGAGTCAAGCCCTTTTCTTTTCTTAAATTCTTTACCTTATCGCCAAAATTCATAATCTCCCCCCAAGAGACCCCGGAGGGTCCCGGAAATTTGCGAAGTTTTTCTTCCTATTTTTCTTGACATGGGAATGTATTCTTCTTATAATCTTCTTAATCGGAAGTTTATCTTCCTGTTTATTGTATTACTTGGCCCGGGCTTAGTCAAGTTGAATCGGCTTCCGGAAGGCTGCCGGATTAATGCGTTCTGTGGATGGGCGGGGCCCGGGTCATTAATGGCCCCATGGAATAGGTAAATGAGCGGTCCCCGGCTTGTCAATAAGCCCCGGCTTTCCAATCGGCCCCTGACTGATTAAATATAGAAAGATCCGTGTAATGCGAAGAAGAAGTATTCTACATTGTGATATGAACAGCTGTTATGCCTCCATCGAACAGGCCAGGCACCCTGAATTAAAGGGGCGGCCCATAGCTGTCTGCGGTTCGGAGAGAGACAGGAACGGCATCGTTCTGGCCAAGTCCCCCGAGGCCAAGAAAATGGGAGTTAAGACGGGACAAGTCCTATGGCAAGCCCGCCAAGCCTGTCCCGGCCTTATAGAGGTTCCTGCGGATTTTTCATGCTATCTTGAGTTTTCCAGGTTGGCCCATTACATATATCTTGAATATAGTCCCCAAGTTGAGCCTTTCGGCATTGACGAGTGTTGGATAGATATAAGCGGAAGCGAGAAGAATTACGGGCCTGCTGAAAAGCTGGCTCAAAGGCTCAGGTTCCGCTTCAAGGATGAGCTTGGGATCAGCATTTCCGTAGGCATCAGCGATAACAAGATATTCGCAAAGCTTGGAAGCGACTATAAGAAACCGGATTGTCAAACACTCATAGACTCTACAAACTACAGGGAGATTGCCTGGCCCCTCCCGGTTGAAAGCCTGCTTTTCTGCGGTCCAAGGACCCGGACCAAATTGAACCGCTACGGCATAGAGACCATTGGCGACCTGGCCCTGTCCGAGCCTTTCTTTATAAAAAAGCTTCTTGGCATAAACGGACTTCGACTTTTTGAAGCTGCAAATGGGCGAGATTCCTGCCCGGTCGCCTTTTATAAATATAGGCCCCCCGTTAAGTCAATAGGCTGCGGCTCCACCTTCAATCATGACCTCGTCGGCCTTGAGGAGGTGGCCGAGTCCCTGCTCCGCCTATCCGAAGAGGTGGAGAAAAGGCTGAGCGAAAAGGGCTTCCTGGCCGGGGCCATCAACTTGTCGGTGCGCGATACTTATCTTATCAGTCGAAACTTGAGCCTGGGGCTGGATTTTCCCTGCCAAAATGCGGCTGAGATTTCGGAAAGGGCCATGGATATATTTGTGGCTATGGGGTCTTGCCATGAGCCGGTCCGGGCCATGACTATAAGGGCAGAAAAGCTTGTTAAGGCCTCAAACTATTGTCAGCCCTCGTTTCTTCCGGATTATTTAAAGCATGAGAAAAGGGAGAGATTGAGTGCAGCCATGGTTGATTTGAGGCGGAAATATGGGCCTGCCTCCTGCCGCTTTGCCAATATATATAATTATAGGGCGACGAATTTTGATAATAACCGGGTCACTATGCCGGTAAATAGTTTTGTTTCTTTAAATGAGGACAGAAAGAAAGAGGCTCTGTCGGTATAAAAGAATGTCGGTATAAAAGAAGATGACTTTGCTGGTATAATAGATAAAAAATGTATTGTATTTTAGGTTAAGCGCTTTAAAGTTTGCTTTTAAATTTTGCTAATGAAAGAGAGTGCTAAGATATAGCTAAAGAGAGTTCTAATGAAAGAGAGTTTAATATGATTTATACCGTGACCCTGAATCCTTCTCTGGACTTTTTATCCGGTGTGGATTCTCTAAAAGCAGGAAGAACCAACTACTCAACCTTCGATACCATGAATGCCGGGGGAAGGGCTATAAACATATCCCGTATGCTCAACCTGATGGATATTCCCTCGACGGCGACGGGTTTTGTCGGCGGAAAGACCGGTGAGTTTATAGAGGAGGCCCTAACAAGTGAAGGGGTCGCCCATAATTTTGTTCACATAGCTCAGAATACCAGGATCAACCTGTCAATTTTTGACGGGTCTACGGAAACCAGGATCCTTGGCAAGGGGGCTGAAATAAGTATTAATGAAATAAACACCCTAATGTACTATCTGTCAAGGATAAGGGAGGGGGACTTCCTAATAATTGCCGGCTCCTTGCCGGGCAGCATGTCTTCTGATGTTTATAACCGCATGATCGAGATTGCCCTTGTAAACGGGGCTGAGTTTTTGCCAATCATTTCAAAAGAATATCTAATAGATACTCTGGCTAAAAAGCCTCTCCTTATAACCCCGACTCTCAGCGACCTTAGCGATATGCTCGAGGACGATTTCAGGAGTGAAGAGGAGATAATCGGCGGAGCCATCCAATGTCTTGATATGGGGGCCCAAAATGTCCTGGTCAATCTCGGCCTTGACGGCTCCATCTTTATTACCAAGGATAAGCGGGCTTTCAGGTCCAAGGGCCCCGAGGGCAAGATTGTATCCGAGACCTACACCGGGATAGCCTTGGTGGCCGGCTTTGTCAGCGACTACATGAGGCTCAACGATCCCGAAGCCGCTTTTTCTTCTGCCCAGGCCGTGTCAAATGCTACCTACAAGGAAAAAGCCTTGCCGGCCCTCCCCTGCATTCATGAGGAACAGGAAAGGGACTTGGTGGTGCCTCTGAATTAATGGGCCTTTGGGATTTTGGACCTGGGACTCGGGCCTCATGGCTTTGGGCTTTGGACCAGGGGTGGGTCTGAGCAGCTTGTTGCCTTGGGCCCTTGAGCCTGTTTGGCTTGCGGTCGTGGGGCCTCGAGCCTTCGGGACTTGCGTTCGTGGAACCGATACGGAGCCGCCCGTGGCACTGCCCGGCCTTGACCTTGGCGGCGGCCTATCTTAATCCGTGCCGCCAACTGCTTTCCGAGCGGCACTCTACATTGACTTATATGAGGGGGGGCAGATCCGAAATTTCGGATCTGCCCTCCTTTTTTATGCTTATTTCGATAAGGATAGTGTTGGTTTTGCGTTTTTGGCTAACCAACACTAGTCCTTTTGGCGCCTCATGCCGAGCTTGATAGTGTTGGTTTTGTGTTTTTGACTAACCAACACTATCTACGACCGGATTTCATTAAGGGCGGCATGTGAATCATGGGGGTCCCCCGCATTTCGGCCTTTCCCCATGACCGCCGGCTCGACCTTTTTCAGAGGGGTTGTCCGGTTTTGGGCTATTCCCCATGATTGCCGAGCCGACCTTTTTCAATGGGGTAGCCCACGTTACGCTGAATCCCCATGATCTCCGTGCCAGTTTGACTCAATGGGGTTCTCCGCTTTTCGCTCAACCCCATTGATTTTACAGATTGACTGAGTCATGGGGATAGTCCACATTTAGCCGAATCCCCATGATTTTTGATCCGGCTCAGGTCATGGGGATGGTCCATATTTAGCCGGACTCCCATGATTTCCAGGCCAACTTGTGTCAATGGGGTGGCCCGCTTTTTGGCCTTTCCCCCTGATTTTCCGGCCGACTCGTGTCATGGGGGTTACCCAACTTTAGCCGGACCCCCATGATTCAAGGGTCAAACATAGTAGAAGGGGTTTGGCATTTTCGCCAAACCCCCTCTATTTTTCTCTATGATCCCGCGCCGCCCCAACACAGCGCCATCCCGGGCGGTCCGATCAGGCCTCCCCCTCGGGACTTCTCTCAAAATTAACTATGGAGACAAACTTGCCTTCCTCGTTCATTATTTTACGCAGCCACTTGTGGAAGTCTTGGCGTTTCATCAATACCATTCGGCCACAGGCACTGCATTCCAGCTTTATTTCGACCCCGGTCCTTTTTATAATCCACTCATTGTTTCCGCAGGGATGGCCCTTTTTCAGCATGACCCGGTCCCCAATCCTATACTTCACCATATACTACCTCATACCGCCTCTCAGCTATCGGCATTATTTGCACAATTCGCACCGTTGGCCCCACTCATAACATTGAAATCAAAGGCCCCGTCCTCCTGTAAAACCTTGAGACAGAACTCCCGCATTGCCCGCTGGGCCTTGTATTGGTTGCCCATAACGGACCTCAGAGAAAAATGCATTGAATAGGAATAGGGCCCCAGCTTGTCAAGCCCAAGATACTTGGGCCTCTCCACAAAGAAGTCAGGATTATCCGCATAGACCCTGTCAATGGCCTTGTCAGTCGACTTCAGGGCCTTTTCCAAACAAAAGGATCCGGCCAGCTCTATAACTATGTCGGCCTGGATTTGGGCCGGGCTCTGACCGTGATTTATTATTGTCTTGATCTCGGAATTTGGAATTATGTAGATTGCCTCGGAATAGGCCTTGAGCTTGGTATGCCTGACCCCGATCGAAATGACCCTGCCTTCAAGACTTCCCAGAACCACCCAGTCCCCAACATTCATGTCGTTGTCGACCAGGAGAAAGAAGCCTGAGAAAATATCGGCAACAACCTTTTGGGCACCGAAAGCAACGGCAATTCCGCCTATTCCCGCCGCTGCCAATACCGAGCCCGTATTTATCCCGAAGAGTTCAAGGATGTTCATAAGAGCGAAGAAAATGATGAGGATCCGGACTGTGTTGAATAGGGCCCCTCTTACAGTCTTGGTGCGGGCGGTTTGGGAAAATCCCATGTGCCTGCTGAAAAACCTGTCTATGAGGACAGAAAATATTTTTATGGCTATCTTGGATAGCAGGATAATGAGGATAATCAGGACGCAGATAATGGCCCAGTCAGGAAAGTTGAACCTTTCACTTAAGATTTTTTCAATGATATGAGCTTCCATAGTCGAACCTCCATCGCTTAAAATCCCAAAAACAAGCCGTCAAGCCGGCCGTCCTTCCCGGCGCAAGGCCGGTCTTGTGGCCTGCCGGCAAGCCGGCAAATTCAACCGGCGTAAGGCCCCTTGCGGCCTAGCTCCAAGCCTGCAATCGGGTCGGCTCCGGGCTTTCCCCTACTTGCTGCCGGCCTTCCCGGGCTTGACCGAATCCAAAAAGACGAAACCCCCGGTGCTTATGAGGGCCGGGCTCCCGTCTAAATTCTCGACAATCGGATTTTTTACACCATGCATAGGCTTAAGATCAAGATCTTCATAGGTATTGGACTTCTTGCCCTCAAGCACCCTCAAAGCGCCGAAATCCCCTATACAATAAGCCGCCGTATCGGAGACGGCCAAAAAATTACACTCAAATGGGAGGCCCGTCCTCTTGACCCGGCCACCGGGGCTGATTTCTAGCAGTTCCCGGCCGGTCAGGACATAACTTTGTTCATCCAGCTTCCAAGCCTTTATCCCGGTTAAAGGGGTGGATGAAAAGATCTTCTCACCGTCAAAAACCAGGAGCCTATCTTCCATGAGGACCATATACTTGTCTCCAAGAGACTTGATAGCAAGGACCCTTGCACTCAAAGGCAGCTTCAAAAGAAGGTCCTTGTTGTTGAAAAGCTCCAGGATCTGATAATCCGGGTCGTCCTTGGGCGGCGGAGCTATTCCCGGATCCCATTGGAGGCCACCCTCCTCGGTAAATTCTTTCTGAGCCCCTTCAGAAACCACAAGAAGCCCGTTTGCAATCCTATCAGCCATCAAAGGCTTGCCGGAAGTCCCTATGACCGAATCTATGTTGAGCTTGTCATCCAGGACCATAAGGCGGTCTGATTTTGCCAAGACCTTGCTTTCGTCTGACATATAGGCGATGAAATCCCCGTCAGCCACCTTTTTTTCGGCCAGCTTCTGGCCACTCGGCAAGTCGTAATATAAAAGAGTTCCGTTTGTAGCCCTTATAAAAAGCCCGTCATACGAATAGGCGATTTTAGCCTGGTCATCCGGAAGCTCAAGCTTGTATACTTCCCTCCTGCCGTCCAGGGCATAAAAATACTTGCCTTCTTTGTAATAGAGGATATTGCCGTTGAGAATGCAGTTGGTCCAATTGGGCGAAAATGAGATGTCCCTTCCCGACCCCCTCTTTATTCCGAAAAGAAAAATTGACACAATAAGAAGAACAAGCGCGACCATACTTGAAACTATGGCCGGATTGAAGTAAAGCTCTTTTTCCGCCTTCTCCCCGCCACTTTCTGTTGTCCCGCCGGCTTCTTCTGTTATTTCAAGATCCTTTTCCAGCTTTTCCTCGTCCATTTTCCTATCCGTTTTCTTTATCTCCCTTGTTGAGTCTCTCGGCCTCAAGCCTTAAAGCCTCTTCATGGTCATATTCTATCCTGACCCAGACAATTTTTTTGTTCTCTATCTGGTCAATCATAAAATCTATATTCTCATATTCAATAAATGGTTTTTCCGAATCCTCAGGTATCCTTCCCATCAGGTAGAAAAGCAGGCCGCCGAGTGTATCATAGTCCTCAGCCTCTTCGTCAATGTTGGAACCTATATTGGCATTGAGCTCCTTGATCGACAAGGACCCCTTGGCATACCAAGTCTTGGAATTTATCTTCTTTATCTCCGGCTCATCGTCGTCATATTCATCGTCTATATCGCCGACAATCTCTTCAATAAGGTCTTCCATGGTGACAATTCCCGAGAAGCCCCCGTACTCATCTATAAGCACGGCGAAGTGGAAATTTTCTTTCCTCATCTCATTGAAAAGCTCGTTAATGTTCTTTCTCTCGGGAACAAAGTAGGCCGGCCTCAGGATCTTCCTTATCTTAACCTCTTCAAAGCTGTGCTCATAGGCAGCCTGGAGATAGTCCTTTATGTATAGGACGCCAATGATGTTGTCAATGTCATCATCATAGACCGGGATCCTGGAATACCTGACGCTGAGGAGTTCATCCAAGTACTCCTCGTAAGGGTCGTTGATGTCTATGGCAAAAACCTCGGTTCTGGGAGTCATGATCTCTTCTGCTGTTTTGTCATCAAAAGAAATTATGGAGTTTATCATCTCCTCTTCCACCGTATTGATCAGGCCCTGGCTCTGGCCCACCTGAATGATGGACTTGATATCGGACATGGTCACCCTCTCCTCACTCTCGGAGACTTCGATTCCCATAAGCCTCATAATTCCATTGGTAATCCCTGACAATAGGGAAACAAAGGGCTTGAGAATCTTTGATGACCACCATAGAATTGTCACCGCCTTGTATGAAAAGCTCTCAGGATTCTGCAGGGCCAATCTTTTTGGCACAAGTTCCCCGAAAACAATGGTTACAAATGACAGGATTATGGTGAAAACTACGGTTGACAGGCGGTAGGCCGAAGGCATTCCCAAGGCCTGCAGCTTTTGACCAATGACCACGGAAATTCCCGTTGCGGCCGAGGCCGAGTTGAAAAAGCCCGCCAAGGTTATGCAGATCTGTATGGTAGACAAGAACCTTGAGGGATCACTCATGAGCTCAAGTATACGCTTGGCTTTTTTATCCCCTTTTTGTGCATTCTCTTTCAGGTCTCCGTCATCCACGGAAACAAGGGCCATCTCAGATGCCGCATAAAAAGCATTTATTAAAATTAAAATGAAAATAACCGATAATTGACCGAATAAGCCTCCGCCGGCGCTGTCAGCTTGGGCAGGTTCCATATGTACTCCTTTATAAATAATCTAAATTTTCCTTCAACTATTTTTACAAGCCGAAACTCTGTAGCCCCGCCCTTCCAAACATGGCAAAGAGCGGATTATCCTACATTTTATCACATAGTTAGCAGCATATAAATAATCAAGATTGCCGACAGGCCTATCCTGTAGTAACCGAAAAATGTGAAGTCGTTCCTCTTGATATACTCCATAAATTTCTTGATGACAATATAGGCGACAATGAAGGAGAGGACGAAGCCTATGAGGATCATCAGCCACTGCATTCCTGAGAAAACCCCAAGGTTCTTGATGACTTTCAAGAGGGTTGCCCCTACCATAGTCGGGATAGCCAGGAAGAATGAGAATTCCGCAGCAGCTACCCTGCCCGTACCTAGAAGCATGGCTCCCAGTATGGTTGCAGCTGATCTGGATGTTCCGGGAATCAGGGCCAGGCTCTGGAAGCACCCGATCAGAAAGGCCCTTCTGTAGTCCAGCTCCTCGGTTGTGTTAATCAAAAATCTCTTTCTCTTGCCGTTCCACTTTTCCAAGGCTACTATGATGACACCATAGATTAAAAGAGTTGCCGTAACGACCGGCATGTTTGTGAAATTGGCATCTATATAGTCGTCGAAAAGAAAACCCAGGATTCCTCCCGGAATGCAGGCAATGAGGACCTTAAGCCACAGCTTCATGGTCTTTTCGTCCGCGTGGTTAAGGTTAAAGTAAGCCTTGGTCTGCCAATTCCAATGCTCGTAGCGGCCCGGCCTCTTATGGGCTATTTTTGAATCCGCCCAGGGATTGAGCCTGTCCCAATATAGGATAATAACGGAAAGTATGGCCCCAAGCTGTATTATTACATTGAAAGCATTGGCAAAGGTCTCCGGCTCCAGCTTTACAAATTCGTTTACCAGGATCAGGTGACCTGTTGATGATATTGGCAGGAACTCCGTAACTCCCTCAACTATTGACAGAATTGTGATTTTAAAAAGATTGATTAAACTTCCCATTTATCGTCTCCGTAGGTTTCTAAAAAAGAGTGGTGTTGTCCGTGGTTTATGTATCCCAATATGGCGTCTACCGCCACATTCTGTGCCGATTTGAATATGGACTTGTCCACGCGGGGATTGTCCTTTTTGAGCTCCCTTATGAGCTCCTTGACCTTCTTCCTCTGCGAGCCTTCTTTGGACTGGGTTACAGTGCAGGCGCAGTCCAGGGCTTTCAGACCTATGTAGTCCCTCCAGGCTATTATAGAATCCTCCTCAACCAGGTAAAGGGGCCTCAAAAGCTCCATATTGTCAAAGTTTCTGGCAACTATCTTGGGCATCATGGCCTTATAATTGGCGGCCCAAAGTATATTTAGAAGGATAGTTTCTATGGCATCGTTGAAATGGTGGCCCAGGCAGAGTTTGTTGCAGCCGAAGCTCTTAGCTGCCGAGTAGAGAAAGCCCCTCCTCATCCTGGCGCACAGATAACAAGGCGACTTAACATCCTCCATGTCTGATACCGCAAATATATCCGACCTTATTATAGTTGCCGGTATATCCAGCCAAGCCAGATTAAACTCCAAAAGCTCCCTGTTTATGGGGGCGTAGCCCGGATCCATGGCGAAGAATTCGACCTCAAACGGAATCTCGCTGTATTTTACCAGGGCCTGGAAGAGCTTGGCCAAAAGGAGGCTGTCCTTACCGCCCGATATGGCTATGCCCAGCTTGTCACCGCTGTCAATCATTTCATAAGTTTTCAGGGCCTTGGTGAACTTGCTCATAATCCTGGTCCTGTAGGTGGTCTGGAGTGACCTTTCAATCTCTTTTGATGAAAGAAGGTCCTTGCCAAAGATTTCATATATCTGAGGGTAGGCTTTTATGATCTTCTCTTCCCTGGTCATTCCGGGACTGTCCTCAAATTTTATGAGCTTCCTGTCGCCTACCGCTATATTGTTAGCCTCTTTCAAGGCTTCTTTGCTGAATAGTATCCTGTCCTTTTCGTTCATGTCTTAAACTACGCCTCTTAGTTAAATGCTTTTATATAAAGAAAATATGTTTTTAGCCTTAATTATTATAATCATCTTTACTTGTGGTAGGGCTCATTTTTTAGGATTTTAAATGCCCTATAAACCTGTTCCAGCAGGATCATCCTCATAAGCTGGTGGGGAAAGGTCATCTTGGAAAAAGAAACCCTGTAGCCCAGCCTCTTTATCTCTTGGCTCAGGCCATAGGAAGACCCTATTACAAAAGAAATCCGGCTCCCGCCCTCATCCATGGCCGCGTCCACAAGGTCGGCAAATTCTTCAGAATTCAGATTTTTCCCTTCAATGCACAGGCTTATGACCTTTGATGTTTTGGGCAGGGCCTTAAAAATCTTTTGCCCCTCGGCCTCCAAAGCCCGGTCAATCTCAGCCTTTGAGGGATCCTGTCCTATCCTCTCTTCTTTAAGTTCGATAATATTGACTGAAGCATAGGCGGAGATCCTCTTTGCGTATTCCTCAATCCCCTTTTTTAGGTAATTCTCTTTTATATTGCCCACACAAATTATGTCAATCTTCATAAGCGGCCTCGGTCTCTGCTTTTTCTGCATATATGCAGCTGTATATGGTGGAGGGCTCGCTCCTTGGAGCTGCCAATATTTTCATGCTGTTTTCCGTGTCAAAGCCCTCGTTTCTCAAGATCCCACAAACCGTGTCCCGGCAAACTCGAGGATTGTTGTTTTTGTCTGAAAGGTGGGCCAAGAGGACGACCTCATCCCTGCCCCTCAAAAGTTCCGACAGGGCCAGGCCGGCCTGGCGGTTTGACAGGTGGCCGTGGTCTGATAAAATCCTTGCCTTTAGGTCCTGAGGATAGGGCCCTCTTAGGAGCATTTCCACATCGTGGTTGGCTTCAAAATAGTAGATGTCTGAATTTGCAATCTCATCCATCATCCGGCTGTCAAGAAAGCCCGTATCGGTTATGAGCGATGCCTTTTCATCCTTTGATATGAAGCTGAACCCAACGGGATCCACCGCATCGTGGTGTAAGGGAAGGGCCTTGATTTCCAAGTCCTTTAGCCCAAAGGTCTGCAAATTTTTAAAAACCTTCCTCATATCCGAGTTTATGTTTCCAATTTTCAGGTGCATGGCCCGCCAAGTTTCCAAGTTGGCGTAGACCGGAATGTGGAAGCGCCTGCTTAGGACCCCCACCCCTTTTATGTGGTCTGCGTGTTCATGGGTAACGAGTATTGCATCAAGCTTCTTAGGGTTGATTCCCCCTTTTTCCAGCAAGGTTTGGATCTGCTTGCCTGAAAGCCCCGCATCTATTATTATTCTTGCCTCCTCAGTCTCCAGGTATACGCAATTACCGCTGGATCCTGAAGCTATTGAACACATTTTCATTGGCCACATCCTTTTTATTTTGATAAAATCCTGAAATTTAAGGATACTATGTAAAACTTGATCTGACAAGAAGCCCGGCTATGGTAAAATGATAAGAGTATATATTATTAAGGAGATATTATGGATTTACTTTTATATAGCACCGTGGCCTGGACTATTGCTCAAATCATGAAGATTTCTATACGTTACTATAATACTAAATCTTTCCAATTCAAGGAGATGGTCGGCTCGGGAGACTTCCCTTCCGCCCACACCACTTTCTCATCCTGTCTTATGATATTGGTCGGCTTCAGGTCCGGCTTCTTTTCGGACGTCTTTGCCGTTGTTGCCACCCTCTGGGGGGTTGTCGCTTACGACTCCTTCCACAGCCGCTATTCCATAGGCCAGCAGGCCAAGACTTTGAACAAGATAGGCCACGAATTGAGCAAAAAAGGGATTATTGACTACAAGCCCATACCGGTATTCAAGGGTCACACCCTTTCTGAAATGCTGGGCGGCTTCGGCCTTGGCACAATTGTAGCCCTCATACTCCATTTCATCTTCAAGGTCTGATCAAAGACCTTGTTTTCATGTTTAAGCCCTATTTTTATTAACCGATTTTTTTCTAGGAGGTTTTATGGATTGGTATTTACAAAAAAGAGAAGAAGTTGAGAATACTCTGCAAAGTGACAGCAGGCGGGGTCTGTCTCAAGCAGAGGCTGAGAAGAGGCTTGAAAAGTACGGCCCAAATAAGCTTGATGAGTCCAAGAGAAAGCCATTCTTCAGCAAGATAAAAGAGCAATTTATGGATCCCCTCGTTGTAATCCTCTTGATTGCCGCCGTCCTGTCGACGGTGATCGGGGACCTGGTCGAAGGCGTCATGATCATAGCAATAGTTATCCTCAATGCCGCCCTTTCAATTTATCAGGAAGGTAAGGCTGAGGATTCGGTTGAGGCCCTCCACAAGATGTCCTCGCCGGATGCCAAGGTTATCAGGGACGGCAAGCGAACAACCGTAAAGTCCGAAAACCTGGTTCCCGGCGACCTGGTCATAATTGAGACCGGGGATATTGTTCCTGCTGATCTCAGGCTCTTCGAGTCTTCCAACCTTCAAATTGATGAGGCCTCTTTTACGGGTGAGTCCGTGGCTGCCGAGAAGGATGCCGGAGCTGTTTTTGATACCGACCAGGGTATAGGTGACCGCGAAAATTATGCCTACTCATCGACCATTGTCACATATGGTCACGGTAGCGGCCTGGTCACAGATACGGGAGTTCATACTGAAATCGGCAAGATCGCTACAACTATCCAGTCCTATGAAGAAGAATCCACCCCTCTCCAGAAAAAACTCGAGGTTCTTTCAGGCCAGCTGGGCAAGCTGATCTTAGCTGTTGCTCTTGGCGTCGGAGTTCTCGGCCTCATTGCGAAAAATGAGTTGCTTGAAATCCTCATGACCGCTGTATCCCTGGCTGTTGCTGCAATTCCTGAGGGCATGACGGCAGTTGTTACCATTGTCCTATCCATAGGGATGAACAGGATGGCCCAAAGGCACGCCATAGTTAAGAAGCTTCTTTCGGTTGAAACCCTGGGCACAACGACTGTGATCTGCACTGATAAGACGGGAACCCTGACCCAGAACGAGATGACCGTTACAAATATTTTCACCAACGGAAACGACTATAAGCTGAGCGGGGGCGGCTATTCTCCTGAAGGAACCATAGAGCTTAACGGAAAAGTCCTAAAAGCGGGCGATGACACCAATCTTGCTACCCTGCTCACAATCGCCGCTTCTGCCAATGATGCGAAAATCGTCAATGAAGATGGCCAGTACAAGTGCCTGGGAGACCCGACTGAAGGGGCCCTGATAACCATGGCTTCCAAGGCCGGGATTGACATGGATGAGCTCCATGAGAGGATCCCACGTCTGGAAGAGATTCCTTTCGATTCCAACAGGAAAATGATGACAACCTTCAATAAAAATTTCTTTGAAGATGCCTATGCCTCTTTTACTAAGGGGGCTCCCGATATAGTTATCGGCAAGTGCGACCGGATCCTTATTGACGGAAAAATTGTTGAATTCACTGAGGAGCTCAAGGAAAAGGCTCTTGAGAAGAATCTTGAGTTTGCAAGGGATGCCCTGCGCTGCCTGGCCTATGCTTTCAAGAAATTGGATAATGTTCCCAAGGGTGATGAGAAAAGTCCTGACAAGGTTGAAAACAACATGGTCTTTGTCGGTCTTACCGGAATGATAGATCCTCCCAGACCTGAGGTTAAGGCTGCTATAGAAGAAACAAAGACAGCCGGAATCACAACTATTATGATCACCGGGGACTATCTTGAAACGGCCTTTGCCATAGGAAAGGACCTGGGCATTGCCGAGAGCCGCGACCAAGCCATGATGGGTGAAGCCCTCAACGGTATGAGCCTGGAAGAGGTTCAGGAAGTGGTCAAGAAGGCTAGGATCTTCGCCCGTGTTTCTCCTGAGAACAAGGTCCAGATAGTGGACGCACTCAAGGCCAACGGTGAAATTACGGCCATGACCGGTGACGGGGTAAATGATGCTCCGGCCATAAAAAAAGCCGACATAGGCATATCAATGGGCATAACCGGTACCGATGTTGCTAAAAACACTTCCGATGTTATCCTGACTGATGACAACTTTGCGACCATAGTGTCTGCGGTTGAAGAGGGCAGGACCATCTATTCAAATATTAAGAAGTTTATCTCCTTCCTGCTTTCATGCAATGTAGGAGAGGTTATAGTCATTGCCGGGGCCATGGTTATAGAGATTATCCTAATGGCAATGAAGAGCGGCCATGATTTCCCGACCCCCCTTTCACCGATAATGCTCCTCTGGCTAAACCTTGTTACCGACTCCTTGCCGGCCCTGGCCTTGGGTATGGAGAACGGGGAACCCGGCCTTATGGATAGGGCCCCTAGAGATCCCAAAGAAGCAATAATTGACAAGGCAATGAGAAAGTCCATTATTGTTCAGGCCCTGGCCATAAGCGTGGCCACCCTGACAGCCTTCTCGATCGGCTACTTCTATTTCGGACATGGCTTAACCGGAGCCGATAAGCTGGCCGAGGGTCGTACAATGGCCTTTTCAACCTTGATACTGGCCGAGCTTTTCAGGGCTATGGCCTGCAGGTCTGACAGGTACTCGCTCAAAGAGATCGGGGGCTTCACCAACAAGGCAATGAACTATGCCATTTTAATAGGTATAGGCCTGCTCCTGATAGTTCTCTACATCCCCTTCATGCGTCAGCTCTTTGATGTTTCATTCATGACGGCCAAGGAGTGGATCCCCACCCTGGTTCTTTCCCTAATTCCCTTTATGGCAACGGAAATCCACCAGGCCATGGATAGCAAGTAGGTTATTGACCTGATGCTTTAATATGAAATACCCCCCCCCAAAAAGTACAACTTTTGGGGGGTTTTAATATCCTGTATTTTTCTCAGGTTAATTCTTTTATATCAATCCTTCCTGAAATCCTGGAAGGTCACAACCCTGCTGCTCTTAGCCAAGCTTGCAACAGGCTTGGCCCTGTCCAAATCATCCGCTGAGAAGGGTAGGTTGGGGAAACTGTCACTTAAATAATTATTTATGTTTGTGACCAGGTGCCTGCTGACACCTTCTTCCTCCAGGCTTATCTTGATGGCCCCCTTGACCCTGTTACGGGCGTACTCCATAAGATAATCATAGTCCTGCATTACGACCAGGAAAAGCTGACCGCCATGTTCCATAATATAGTAATTAGGATAGTCCTCAGCAAGCTTCTTGCCGCTCAGGCTATGGCCCAGGCCCTTGGGCTGGAGAAACTCAACCCTTATCGGGAAGTGCTTATTGGTCATGGGATAATTGCTTTCCAGCAATTCAAATGCCATGCCGTCCTTTACCCTGGACAAGGAAGTGAAAAAGATATTGCCGTTTTTCAGGAGCATGTCACCGTTGCCGTAATTATAGCAGGCTGTATTTAAAAGACCCTTATCAGACGGGGTCATCACGGCCCAATATCCGCCTATTCCGTACTCCGTCTCCTTCCTCATTGAGCAGTGAATTAAGAGCTCCTCACGCCCGTCTCCATTTATATCCACCACTCCGGTGCTGTATATCGGCTGACTTTTTGGAACAAGCCTTCTCACATCCTCACCTTGCACCCCATAATTTCCTGATCCGTATAGTGGGAGCAAATATTTCCACTCTATGGCTGAAGGCTTTTCAGCTATAGTCTTTCTGAGCTCTTCCCATTCCGACCTTGATGGAGATTCTCCCTTATCAGGATCCGGAGCGGACTCCTCACCGGTTGAAGTATCTGAAGAAATTATGGGTTTTTGGTTTGATAGGGCTGAAAATATAGCGTCGAGGCTGAGCGGGTCCTGACCCATTTGCTTCCTCAATTGATCGTATTTAAGGCCGTTCTTTTTATCCCTGTACACAGCATAAAGACTGTCACCGATCTTGCCTATCTTTGAGTCCAATTTGCTGTCATTATCAATGGATTCGGCCTGGTCATCATTTATCTTATATACGTGATAAAGGGAATAGAAATTGCTCTTAAACGGGCTCTCTTCCCTCTCTTCTTCCAAAATCCTGATCAGCTCATCCTCGCCGACTGATTTTATCGGCATCTCGTGCCTGTCCATAATTTCAAAACCCTCTTTGACCGGCATGACATAAAGGCTTGCGGCAAACTCAGGCAGGCTCTGTAAATTAAGATAAAGGGACAAGTCGGGATTTTCATAAACATTCACCGGTAAATTGCCGATAACCTGCTTCTCCGGTCCTTCTTTCTTTAAGAACTCCTCGGCCCGGCCGAAATATTTACCGCTTTGGTCGGCTTGGAAGGGGTCAAGAGTTATTCCCGGGTTCACATTTACACCAAGGCTTGTCTCTCCGTTGAAATCCCCACGCCTTACCAGACCTTCAGATTCCATAGCGCCTGCATTAGATTGGCCTCCACTAAAATCTTTAGGTCCGGATACCACGCTTTCATACTCATTCAGGCTTGATTCATCACTACTTATACCGGCCTCGCTTTCGCGCACTTTTCTACCGATTTCTAAACCGAAGTTGAAGCTTCTCAAATTTTTACCCGGTCCTGCAAAGATAAATATGACAAGAACAAAGGTCAGGCCTGTAACCAAGGTTAATAAGGCTATTAATTTTTTCCTATCCATGACCTACCTCCTAATCAAGTAAGCTTTCCCATTTATCAGATTTATGAGCCTCGTAGCACTGCTCTAAGGCCTCTTCCGTAACTCTTCCTGTTGAAAGCTCCGGGAGCTTGTCGATGGGGAAAAATCCGGCATCCGAAGTTTCAATGTTGCTCTTAAAGTCAACGAGCTTTTCCACACCCTTTTCATCAATGTGACCGATCTTAGGATAGGTCCCCAGCATGTAGCAATTATATATCTCATAGGGAAGGACATTTTTATATTCCTTGTGGTAAGACCTGTTGTCAATGCGGACCAGCTTCCCGATCTCGACATCAATACCGGCCTCTTCAAAACACTCTTTCTTTGCGTTTTCCTTAAGGGATATCCCTATATCGCACCAGCCGCCCGGAAGGGACCATAGTCCGTTGGTTCTTTCCCGGACTAACAAAATCCTGTTCTCATGAAATACAGCCGTTCTGCATACAATCTTAGGCGTTTGGTAGCCTTTTTCATTAGCAAAAAGACCTAGAATTTTACTGCTTGAAATCCCGGTTTTATATGAAAGGATCTCTAGACTAAGGTCAGACATCCTTTTAAATCTCTCAAGGTCGAACGGGTCCTTGCTGTATTCCAGGCCTTCTTGGGCGCAAGCCCTCAAATCCTTGGCCCACTTCAACCAGGGTTCCGTCCTTTCAACCGAAGAAAAAGATTGGAGCTGCTGCCAGAAATATATAAACCTATATCTGACAGGAAAGGCCAGCGATTCATCAAGGGTCAGGGAAAAATCTAAGGGGACCCACTTAGCATTAATGGTTTCGCCTTCCTGAAGGCGGATTTTTTCAATCTTATTAACCGATAAAAAATATCCGTGCATCCATGAGCACCTGTTTGTTGTCAGGAGTTTTCCTAAGTAGACCAAGTCCTCTCCATTGCAGGAAATTCCTGTTTCCTCGAAAAGCTCTCTCTTAGCCGCACTTCGGGGATTTTCTCCGTGGCTTACTGCTCCGCCTGTATTTTCCCACAAGCCGGACCAGGTCTTGCTGTAAGCCCTCTGCGTTAGCAAAACTTCATTGCGGCTGTTGATCACAAAAACACAGACCAGGTTACTGTAGAGCCCCCTGGGGATGGTCTCTCCCCTCATCTGCTTTTTAATCCAAGTGCCGTCCTTATCAAAAAGGTCTATTAATTCCCTTTCTTCTTTAGCGCTATGATCCATTATTTCGCCTTTCCGGTCAAATTTGTGTGTTTTTTCTTACCGGGCTTAATATTCAAAGCCTTGCGGGATTTCTTTATGATCTTCTTTTCAAGCCGGGAAATTGTCATTTGTGAAACCCCCAGCTCATCGGCAATAGAAATCTGTGTTCTTTTTTCAAAGAAACGATAGTAGAAAATCTTCTTCTCCACCTCATTCAGATTTTCAGTCAGCCTCTTCACCAGGTCCTCAAAATCTATATCTGCAAAACTCTCATCCTCATAGCCTATAATATCTCCCAGGCTTGAATCATTGTCCTCAGCATTGGTATCGAAGGTCTTGTCCAATGATTGAGGCGAATAAACCTTTGAAGCCTCCATGGTTTCCAAAACTTCCTCAACGCTCACGCCCAGCCTTTCTGCTATATCGTCAACAGTCGGCTGTTTTTGGAGTTCCTGGGCCAGGCCGGTCTTTACCATATTCACCTGCTTTGACAGTTCCTGTATCCTCCTCGGCACCCTGATCACCCAGCCCTTATCCCTGAAATACCTCTTTATTTCTCCAACTATTGTGGGTGTGGCAAAGGATGAAAATTTATAACCCTTGGATACGTCAAAGCGGTCGACAGCAAAAACAAGCCCCATTGAAGCCACCTGGAAAAGATCATCGTACTCTATCCCCCTGTTAGCATATTTTTTTGCCAATATTTCCGCTATATAAAGGTGGTCGGTAATTATCTTGTTTCTGAGTTCAAGGTCGCCGGTCTTGCGGAGGTCAATAAATTCCTGTCTCTCTTTTTCATCCCGCAAATTATCAGCTTTCACCTTTTTATCTTTAGCTTTAGCCATGGAAGCTCCTTCAGCGTCTCTTTATTAAAGTGAGCCCGCCTTCAAAATCATCAACTTCATCCATCAAACTTTCAAGAATCATCCTGTGCAAGTCAGAACCCTCATCGTCGGTCTTGCCCGCCTTAATAATCACTTTAAGGGCGTCCTCACTCTCGTCAAAGGCGATCTCAATCTGTTTATTTATTGGAAAGAGATAATTGACGGCTTCCGAGACACAAACCCTTATATCCTCAATGACATCTATGTCGAAATTCATCTTTCTGGCAATGGATGCGGCTACCAATCTGAGGGTTGTAACATATTGAGGATCTGAGGGAATCAATAATTTTACTGTTTCCATGCTAATCCTCCAAGTTAAATTCACGGTCCAGGTCAGTTATATAAAAGAGCTTTTTTATATTCTGCCTGGCGTTAATGATCTTGATCTCATTATCATCCATCTTCGCTTTTTTATATATAGACATGAGGGCCCCGAGGCCTGTGGAATCCAGATAATCCAATTCTTCAAAGTCAATTATTATGTTTTTAGGGGATTTTGAGTAAAACTCTCCAAGCTCACTTGACATTTTAGGTGAAGAATTAATATCCAAATCCCCTTTTAAACCTACCTTTAAAAAATCACCTTTATCAAGAATATTAATGTGAAATGGCATTTTTCTACCTCTCTTTCAATAAAAGATTGTAAATTTTTGGCCGGGAACTTAGAAGGTCCTCGGCCAAAAATAATCCTATTTCTCTTCAGAATCGTAAGAGTCCATGTATTTTGCCGCAGCAACTATCCGGTCTTCCTCACCTTTTACATTTTTCAGTTTGACCCCTTGGGTCGCCCTTCCAAGAGTATTGACATCTGCAACGTTCAACCTGATAAGGTCGCTGGCCTGGCTCATAAGCAGGATCTCGTCGTCCTTTGAAACCAACATGGCTGAAACCATTTTTCCGGTTTTTTTGGTGATCTTATAAGTCTTAATCCCCTTACCGCCCCTCTTTTGGCTTGTGTAGTGATCAATTAAGGTTTTCTTACCGTAACCGCCCGAGGTGATTGTCAGGAGATAATTATTTTCAGCAATAATATCCATGTCTATAACTTTATCGTCGGAATTCAGGCCTATACCTTTGACGCCCATACCGTTCCTGCCTATGGGTCTTACTTCGTCAAGGCTGAATCTTATTGACATTCCCTTTTCAGTGGCCATCATGGCCTCGTCCTTGTCTCCGGCAATTCTTACAACCATGAGCTCATCATCGTCCTGGAGACTTATAGCCCTCAGACCGCTTGCCCTGACATTGGCAAAGTTGGACAGACGGCACTTTTTAATCAGACCCTTGGCCGTTGCAAAGATAAAGTTCATATCATCTACATGGTCTTCCATGAATGGGTACATAGCCTCAACCTCTTCGCCCGGCTCGAGCTGGAGGAGATTTATAATGGCCTGGCCCCTTGCAATCCTACCGCCTTCGGGAATTTCATAGGCATTAAGGCTGAAAGCCCTTCCCTTATTTGTAAAGAAGAGGATTGTGTCGTGGGTTGAAACAACAAAGAGGTGCTGAACATAGTCATCATCCTTGGTGGTCATACCTCTGATTCCCTTGCCTCCCCTTTGCTGGACCTTGTAGTCGCTGGCCGGGGTCCTCTTTATATAGCCTCTCTTGGTCATGGATATAACTATATCTTCTTCCTTAATCAGGTCTTCAATGGAAATTTCGTCGGCTTCAGGCATAATCTTTGACCTTCTCTCATCCCCGTATTTATCCCTGATCTCAACTAATTCTTCCTCAATAACCTGATAAAGTTTTCTTTCGCTTCCCAATATTTCTTTGAAGTAGGCGATTTGTTTTATTAAATCTTCATATTCCTGGTCAAGTTTTTCCCTCTCAAGTCCTGACAGTCTCTTGAGTCTCATGTCCAAAATGGCCTGGCTCTGGGGATCATCAAGCCCGTATTTCTTAAGGAATATGGCCTTAATTTCATTATCATCATATGAAGATCTTATTATCTTGATTATTTCGTCAATATTATCGATTGCTATTCTTAGGCCCTCAACTATATGGGCCCTCTTTTCAGCCTTATCCAGGTCGAACTTGGTCCTCCTGGTCACCACTTCCTCCTGGTGAAGGATGTAGTTCTTGATAATATCTTTTAAAGAAAGTATACGGGGCTGGCCGTCAACCAGGGCAAGGTTAATAATCCCGAAGGTTACCTCCATCTGCGTATACTTGAAGAGATTGTTCAGGACGACTTTCGCTATGGCATCTCTCTTGAGGTCTATAACTATCCTCATGCCCGTCCTGTTAGTATCGTCTCGAATATCCGAGATTCCTTCCAATCTCTTATCCCTGACCAAGTCGGCAATCTTTTTGATCAGGTTTGCCTTATTAACCTGGTAGGGAATTTCCGTTATAACTATGCGGTTCCTGTTTTTTACATTTTCAATCCTGGCAACAGCCCTGAGTTTAAGCTTGCCCCTACCTGTTTTATAGGCCCGCTTTATTTCCCTTTTCCCCATAATATGACCCCCGGTCGGGAAGTCGGGTCCCGGAATTATTTTCATCAAATCATTAAGCTCAATATCCGGGTTGTTCATGTATGCTATACAGGCATCAATACTCTCTTTCAGGTTGTGGGGAGCCATATTGGTAGCCATACCTACGGCAATTCCCGAAGTTCCGTTTACCAAAAGTTGTGGGAACCTTGATGGCAGGATTACAGGCTCTTCCTCTTCCTCGTCGAAGTTGGGCTGGAAATCAACCGTGTCTTTTTTTATGTCCCTGAGCATTTCCTGGGCCAGCTTGCTCATCCTGATTTCGGTATATCTCATGGCCGCAGCCCCGTCACCGTCAACGGAACCGAAGTTGCCTTGACCATCGGCAAGCGGATATCTTGTATTAAATGGCTGGGCCATTCTTACTACGGCATCATAGATTGCCGAATCTCCGTGTGGATGGAAACGACCCATTACATCGCCGACAAGCCTTGCGGATTTCCTGTATGGCTTATCGGGTGTAAGTCCCAAAATGCTCATACCGTAGAGTATCCTTCTATGAACAGGCTTCAATCCGTCCCTGACATCAGGCAGGGCCCTGCCCACAATTACCGACATTGAGTAGTCCAGATAAGAGGACCTCATCACATGCTCAAGGTCGGCTTTCATTACGCTGCTATCATTTTTGATGTGTTCTTCTGCCATATTGACCTCACTAACCTATAGTATCTATGTGTTCCGCCAACTTGGCGTTCTTGACGATAAATTCTCTTCTCGGCTCAACCTTATTTCCCATTAACAAGGAGAAAGTATCATCAGCCGTGGTCGATTCCGGATCCTCTTTAACCTGGAGTAAAACCCTGCTCTCAGGATTCATTGTCGTCTCCCAGAGCTGGTAATCATTCATCTCACCAAGACCCTTATACCTGTTTAATTTATATGAACCCTCAGGAGAATCCTTTAGTATCAGTTCCAATTCCTTGTCATCATAGGCATAGCGCTCCTTGCCTCCTTTTACAACCCTATACAAAGGCGGCTGTGCAACAAAAATATGACCCTCATCTATGAGCGGTTTTAGGTAGCGGTAGAAAAATGTCAGGAGCAGGGTCCTTATGTGGGCCCCGTCGACGTCGGCATCGGTCATTATTATGATCTTGCCGTATCTTAACTTGCTTATGTCGAATTGTTCGCCTATGCCTGTGCCGAAAGCCGTGATCATGGATTTTATTTCTTCATAGGAAAGAATATGGTTTATTGAGGCCTTCTCTACATTCAATATTTTTCCTCTTAGCGGCAATATTGCCTGGGTCTTATTGTCCCTTCCGGTCTTTGCAGAGCCGCCGGCTGAATCTCCCTCAACCAGGAAGATTTCATTCTCCATTATGTCCGTTGACTGACAATCTGCCAATTTTCCGGGCAAAGTCGTATTGTCGAGTATTGACCTCTTTCTGGTCAGGTCCCTGGCTTTTCTGGCTGCATGGCGGGCTTTTTGAGAAGCTAAGGTCTTTCCGATTATTAGCCTTGCAGTTTTTGGATGTTCTTCCAAATATGTAGCAAAATGCTCTGTAAAGAAGGCATCTACAATCCCTCTGATTTCACTGTTGCCAAGCTTGCTCTTGGTCTGACCTTCAAATTGGGGGTTTGAAAGCTTTACACATACAACTGCTGTAATTCCCTCTCTTGCATCTTCGCCTGAGAGATTCTCATCCTTTTCTTTTATTAAATTATAGTTTCTCCCATAGTCATTTAAGTTCTTTGTGAGGGCTGACCTGAATCCGGTTAAATGTGTACCGCCCTCAGGAGTCAAGACGTTATTGGCAAAGGCCAGGACATTTTCTGAATATCCATCGGTATATTGCATAGCCACATCAACAACAACCCCGTCCTGCTCACCTTCAAAGTGCAGTATCTCCTTATGTAAAGGATCCTTGTTCCTATTTAAAAACTTTATAAACTCAGCTATTCCGCCCTTGTACCTGTACTCTTCGTCAGTTCCGTCTCTCTCATCAACAATGTGAAAGTTTATTCCGGCATTTAAAAATGCCATCTCCCTAAAACGCTTTTCCAAGGTCGGCTTGTCAAAAATAACTGTCTCAAATATTGAATCATCCGGGTAAAACTTGATCATAGTCCCGGTTTTGTTTGTCTTTTTACCCCGCTTTAGTTCGCTGACCGCTTTTCCATACTCAAAAGCTTGGCTATATTCATATCCGTCCCTGCAAACGGTGGCTTCCAATCTCTTTGATAGGGCGTTAACTACAGAAACACCTACACCGTGAAGACCTCCTGAAAATTTATAGGCCTTGGAATCGAATTTTCCGCCTGCGTGGAGGATTGTCAAAACCGTCTCAAGCGTTGATTTTCCTGTCTGGTGGTGCTTCTCAACAGGAATTCCCGATCCGTTATCGCTAACCGTGCACGAACCGTCTTTTGATATAACTATTTTTATGTGGTCACAGCGACCTGCCATGGCCTCATCAACCGAGTTGTCAACGACCTCGTAAACCAGGTGGTGTAAACCCCTGTCATCTGTTGATCCTATGTACATTCCGGGACGAACTCTTACGGCTTCAAGTCCTTCCAAAACCCTGATATTGGACTCGCCATAATTTTGTTTATTTTCTGCCATACTAACCTTTCCCTCTCAACATTTCTTTATTTATACAAAGGCCGGATTGCCCTTAATTACTTTTCACCAAACTGTATTTTATCCTAAAACTGAGCCTTGCCAAAATTTAAGCACCTATTATCTCTTTAAAATGCCCATCCTTCACTTTAAAAACTTTTAATGGGGTCAGTTTTTCAAGATTTTCTACACCGTTGCTCGTTATTAAGCTCTGATAGTTTTTAACCGCCCGGGTCAAATACAAGGCCCTGTTTTCATCCAACTCTGAAAAAACATCATCCAAGAGTAAAATTGGCCTTACACCCTTTTTTTCTTCCAATATCTTCAATTCCGCCAATTTCATAGACAGAGCCAAGGTCCTGGCCTGGCCCTGGGAAGCGAATTTTCTGCTTTCTATGGAATTTATGGTCATCAGGATATCGTCCCTATGTGGACCAAGATTGGTGTAGCCTTTTTCAAGATCTTCCTTTCTCCCGTCAAGCAAGATTTTTTCAACTTCTTTGACCCATTTTTCACCTCGGCCCGAAGAATTTTTTATATTCACAAAAGGTATATTTGTCAGAAATTTTAGGCCTATCTTTTCCCTATTTCCCGACAATTCCTTATGTATGACCGGTAAAAATTTTAACAAGTCATTGAATAGGCCCTGTCTTGAAAGTTCAACATCAAAGGCCGTCTGAGCCAATATCCTGTCAAGAGCATCCATTTCCTTGTCAAACCAGGAATTTTTAAGGCCTTTTAACTTTTTATTCCTCTGAAAAAGCGCCCTGTTATATTTCTTTAAATATTCGCTGTACCTGCTGTCAATTGCGGTTAATAGGTCATCAATCCAAAGCCTTCTCCTATATGGACCCCCTTTTACCAGGTAGAGGTCCTCAGGCGAAAACATCACCAGGTCAAAAAGTTCTGTCAACTCTGTACTTTTCTCTATATCGTAAGAGTCTATTTTTACTATTTTTTTATCGACCATTGAAAGCTTCATCTCGAGTATTTTTTGTCTATCTTTTCTTTCGATTGTCGCTTTTATATATGCCGACCTTTGACCCAGCCTTATGAGTTCCTTTTCTCCCGCATTTCTGAAGCTTTTAGCCCTGGCCATATAGAACAGGCCTTCCAAAAGATTGGTCTTTCCCTGGGCATTTTCTCCTATAAATAGGTTGATGCTATCACTCAGGTCAAGCTCCTGGTACTTTATATTTCTGAAATTTATCAATTTGAGGTTTAAAAGCTTCATTTTCTACCTTATTCGCCGGCAATCCTTACCGGGAGGACCAAGTACAAGTATTTTTCCTCATCCCGGCCCGGATAAATTATTAACGGATTCTGCGGTCCTTTCATATCAAGTCTTATGGTCTCGCAATCAAGTGCCCTTATTCCGTCAAGAAGGTATTTGGCATTGAAAGCTATTCTCAGCTCTTCACCTTCCAGGCTGCAGGCTATTTCTTCATTAACAAAACCTATTTCAGAATTTGACTTTATACTTATCGAGTCTTTTGTAATATACAGCTTTATTAAGTTGGCCCTCTCTTCTCTGGCTAAAAGTGAGGCTCTCTCCAAAGACTCCTGGAAATCTTTTCTATTCAAGACCATTCGACTTACAAATTCCTTGGAAATTATTTCTTCATATTGGATATATTTTTTATCAATCAGTCTTGAATACATGCAAAAACCGCCACATTCAAAATATATATGGCCGTTCATTATTTTTATCTTTGTTCTTCCTTCCTCAGGTATTATCCTTGAAAGCTCTATAAAAGCCCTTTTTGGAACAATTGCCTGGGCTGTAAAGGATTTTTCTTGCGGATCAAGTGGTACTTCCCTAACTGCAAGCCTGTATCCGTCAAGGCTTACAAGTTTAACAGAAGTTTCTTTTCTCTCAAAAAATATTCCTGTCAGGGCAATCTTGCTCTCATCTGTTGATGTGGCAAATTCCGTTTCTTTTATAGCAGACATCAGGTCATCATTGCTCAATGTTGTAATGTCGCTGTCATCGTTAATCGGCAGGGACGGAAATTCATCCGCTGAGGCCAATTGGAGACTATAGTGAATTTTTCCGCAATCTATGATCAAAGTATTATCTTTTTCTTCAATGCAGGTTTTTTCAGCCGGCAATTTCCTAAAAATATTTCCAATAATATTTGCAGGAACTACAATATCGCCTTCTTCTTCAACATTGCATGGCATAAAGGTTTCTATTGAAAGTTCAAGGTCCGTGGCTGTCAAGGTTAAGCCATTTGAACCGGCTTCAAAGTGTATGCACTCAAGAATGGGCATAGTCGTCCTACTTGATATAGCCCTTTGACAAATAGAAATTTGTTTAACCAAATCCTGTGGCATCAGATAAATCTTCATTTATTGTTCCCTCCAATTTTTTGTCCTAATAATAGTATTAAGTTAGCAGAAACAGTAGTAGGGCCTGTAGATAGGGTGGAAAAGAAGGCCCGGTACGTCAATCAACAATGACAAACCTATGGATTAAAATGTGGATAAGGTCTTAATTAGTTCCAAAGTATCCACTTTCCTTCCGGATATGTCCCATTGTGTTTCTTATTTGTTTCATCGATGTTTCAATTGGTCTATTAATATGTCAACATCTTCTTTTATATTTCCATCTTTTTTTATGGTCAATTCCACCTTATCGACGGCATGCATTACCGTGGTGTGGTCTCTTGAAAATGACCTGCCTATAGCGACCAAGGAGAGGTCTGTCAATTTTCTGGACAGGTACATGGCAATCTGCCTGGGGAAAGCTATGGTCTGGGTCCTTGATTTTGATACAAGATCATTAGCTTCAAGGTTATAGTATTCAGTTACACGCTTTATGACATCTTCTATCGTGACCTCAACTTCACCCGACCTGCTTATTTTCAAGGCTTCCCTTGCCAGAACCATATTTTCATCTTTTCCGGCCAGGCCGTTCTTATTTGATTTAAAGTGAAAATATGCGGAAACCTTTAAAAGGGCCCCCTCCAATTCCCTGATATTGGCAGTAACATTTTCAGCTATAAACTCAACCACATACTGGGGAAGGTCTATCGACTCCCCTTTCATTTTATTATTTAAAATTGCCAAACGTGTCTCATAATCTGGCTGTTGTATGTCAGCTGTCATTCCGCCCTCAAACCTGGTGACAAGTCTTTCTTCCAGATTTTTCAACTCCTTTGGCGGCTTATCGGCAGAAAGAACTATTTGCTTATTTGCCTCTTTTAAATCGTTAAAGGTATGGAAAACTTCTTCCATAGTTGCCTTTTTACCGGCAATAAACTGTATATCGTCAATTAGGAGAACGTCGATGGACCTATATTTTTTTCGGAAATTTTCTTTTTCCTTATTAGTCCCATTCTCTATGACCGCAATCATCTCGTTCATGAAATTTTCACTGGTTATGTAAAGAACTTTTTTGCCGGGATCATTCTCAAGTATTGCATGGGCAATAGCCTGCATCAGGTGGGTTTTCCCAAGTCCTGAAAGACCGTAAATAAATAGAGGATTGTAGATTGTTCCGGGATTTGCAATAACCGCCTTGGCTGTTGCATAAGCAAAATCGTTGGAATTGCCGCGAACAAAAGAAGTCATTGTATATTTGGGATTCAGGGTCTTATAGCCATTTTCTTCTCTTATTGAAGCCAACTCCCTGTTTTTTCTTCGGATCTCATCGGCCGTTCTTTTCTCATAGCTTTCCTCCCTAATATCCTTTTTAATGGCCGGTCCTTTATCAAAGCCCGGATATTTAGAATC
Source organism: uncultured Tissierellia bacterium (assembly GCA_947253765.1). Lineage (GTDB taxonomy): Bacteria > Bacillota > Clostridia > Tissierellales > Peptoniphilaceae > Khoudiadiopia. The sequence continues at coordinate 217,565 of CAMYAK010000001.1, read as the reverse complement.
TTCGAATGAGTATTCGTCCGAAGAAGGATCGACAAGCTTGAGTCTAACGGGTTTTTCACATATATATGAAAGACATTCTTCAATACTTTCCCTATAGTTCCTTTCAATCATGCTGCCAATGAAAGAGCTGTGAGTGTCGATGACCATGGTGTCCTCATCAAGTCTCAAGGGCTTTAAAGGTTTGATCCAGTTTTTTATTTGTATATTGTTGAGTTTGAGATCCAGCATGTTAACAACTTCGTCCCAAATCATTGTCAAATCGTCCATAATATTCCCTTTATTATCCACTAAGAAAAACGCTGAAAAACCAAATTTAAAACTATTATCCACTTATCCACAGAATTTTTTTATATATAAGACAAGCCTTAGCAAAAAATCTTTAAAACCTGTAATCTATGCCATTTTTAAAGGCATAATCCAAAAAATCCACAAAAATCTGTGGAAAACACAAAAGTTATCCACAAAATGTGCATAACCTCTGTATAACTTTGAGGATAAGTCGTCCTTACACAAGCAATATTTTAACATAAAGCTTGAAATTAAGCTATTTTTTGTGGATAAATCTTTATGGGGATAAGTCTCCAAATTCTTGACAGTTGATTTTATCCCTCATATAATGTTATGGATACGCAGTAAATTTAAATAGGAAAGTATGCTTTTTTTATTTGAAAAATAAATAAAATTTTGCATATAGAAAAATAAGAAAGGAAAAAATTATGGATACACCTACTTATCAGCCAAATAGAAGAAAAAGGAAGATGGACCACGGTTTTCGTAAAAGAATGTCTACAAAAACAGGTAGACGTGTTTTAAAGGCAAGAAGACTAAAGGGCAGAAAAAGATTATCAGCTTAGTTATTAAAAGTAACGGATACGAATATTACCAAGGGGCCTTGTTATGAGTCGCTATTGGAGTTTGAAGAAAAGGGATGATTTCAAGCAAATCTACAAAAAAGGATCTCCCTCATATAACAGAGACTTTAAAATAATCGGACTTGCCAATAGCCTCGAAAACAACAGGTATGGTTTTTCCATATCAAAGAAATTTGGAAAAGCCCATGAAAGAAACCGGATGAAAAGACAGTTAAGAGAAATTGTAAGACTTAATGACAAGAGGTTTCCCCCGGGTTATGATTTCGTGATAATACCAAAACAGACTATAAAAGATGAAAAATATGGGAGAATTGAAAAGTCCCTTTTCCATTGCCTGGGCTTCTGGAAAGCCTGAGATTCAAAGGTATAGGAATGAATAAATTAGCCTTATATATAATATCTTTTTACAGAAATCATATATCCGGTACATTAGGCCGGGGAAAGTGCAGATACACACCGACCTGTTCTTCATATTCATATGAAGCGTTCAGCAGATATTGTTTTTCAACAGCTTTGGCACTTTCTCTTTGGAGAATAATCCGTTGCAATCCTTGGAGCAAAGGTGGGAAAGACCCCCTGCGCTCCTAATTTAATCATGAGGAAGGGTAACAGCATTGTCTATAATTAGTGATTTATTCGGCGCCCTGATGCGCTGGTTCTATACAGGCCTGGCAAATCAGACAGTCGAACCCGGTAGATTTTCACATTTCGCCATGGCCATCCTATTGATGGCCCTAGTCAGCAAGCTTATAACCATACCTTTAACTTACAAAACCACTAAAAACGCCGCAAAAATGCAGGCTTTACAACCAAAAATGGACGAGTTGAAGGCAAAGTACGGATATGATGAAAGAATTCTCCAGCAAAAGACCATGGAGTTTTATAAGGAAAACAAGGTGTCAATGGCTGGTTGCTCCAGCTGCCTGCCGACACTGATCCAGTTTGTCCTCATAATCGCGCTTTTCCAAGTGTTAAGGGAGCCCGGAAAGTATATTTTCGAAAACCCCGAACAATTTAATCACATAAGCAAGAACTTCTTATGGATTCCCGACCTGTCCTTGCCGGATCCCAAGCTTTGGTATGGTTTACCGCTTTTGAACATGATTTTTCAGTTCTTAGTTACATATTTAAACCCAATGACCAAGCAACAGCAGCAGGGTCCACAGGCTTCTTCAATGGCAATGATGAAGTTTATGCCTGTAATGTTCTATTTTATTTCTCTTAAGTGGTCTGCAGGCTTACTTCTTTACTGGGTTGCAGGTAACGCCCTGGAAGTTGTATTCCGTTTGATTTCGGGACTTGTCCTTAAATTAAGAAAAGGCAGAGAGTAAAAGAAATTGAAAGGGAAAAAATGTATAAAGAAATGACTACGGTTGTAAAAACCGGGAAAACTACAGATGAAGCAATTAGCGAAGCTCTGAAAGTGCTCAATGCCAAGGCTGAAGATGTTGAAGTTGAGATTTTAAAGCAGGCCAAATCAGGTTTTTTGGGTTTTGGTTCAAGCGATGCCATGGTTAAGGTTTCTTTAAAGAGCGATGTTTTCGGCCAGCTTCTTGAAGACGAGAAAATACGCGAAGTTTCGGATAATACTGAGGAAATTGAAGAAACTCCTCAACCTGAGGAAGATTTTTCCGAGCCTTCTATTGATGAGGATTTAGTCGAAGAGCCGGAAGAAAGCCCGGAAGAAGAAAGCCTTGAAATAGAGGAAGTTGAGGAAGAGGTCTGCGAAAGCAACGAAGCTGAAGAAGACGAAGAATCAGAAGAAGACCTGCTTCAAGAGGAGACTTTTGAGTCATTAGAAGAAGATGAAGAAGAAACTGAGATCCCTGATGACGAAAGTAATGGTTTCGAAACTGAAGATAAGAAAGCGGAATTCACTCCTCAAGAAGCGGAAGAATTTCTTGTAAACTGGCTTGAAGGAGTGCTTGACGATATGCATATTATCGGCAGGGTTGAGGCTGAAAGCCGGGACGGCAATATTTATCTTGAGATAGTCGATATTTCCGATGTTGATACCGGCATTGTAATAGGCAGAAGGGCTGAGACCCTCAATGCCCTTCAATACTTATGCAGCATAGCTATAAACAGGGCTTCAAAGGGCCAAAGAAGGACCTATCTGGATGTTGCCGGATACAGGTCAAGAAGAAGGACCTCCATTGAAAAAATGGCCAGGAGATGCGCGGCAAGGGTCAAAGAAAGCCATAAGCCTATAAGACTTGAGGCCATGAATGCTTATGAAAGAAGAATAGTTCACACAGCACTTCAGGATATGGAAGGCATTACAACGCTTTCGGAAGGTAGAGAGCCTTATAGAAAAGTGGTCATCCATTACGAGGAAGATTAAGAATGAGGCACTCCGAAAGGGGTGCCTTTTAAAGTTAAAAACACAAGCCTGTCCCCCATCAGATTTATTTTAGGATGGAGAGAAAGTTAGCCAAGGAAAACTTATGAGTAAAGAGAATTTTAATATGAAAGAATTTAATAAAAAACCGGGAGAAGGCGAGGTTTTCTCAGGCACTGTCGAGGGTGATACCATAGTTGCCATCTCTACAAGTCTGGCACCTGCAGGAATAGGGATTGTCAGGCTTAGCGGCAAGGATGCTTTTCAAGTTGCTGAAAAGGTCTTTAGGCCCATTACAGGAAAGAAGTATAGGCCTGAGGACAACAGAAAGCTCAGGTATGGCCACATAGTTGATGGAGACAGGGTTATAGACGAGGTCCTGGTTTCATTTATGAAGGGGCCATATACCTACACAGGTGAAAATATTGTGGAGGTAAACTGTCACGGCGGTCCCTTATCGGTAAAAAGAATATTGGAGCTGTTCCTGGCAATGGGTCTCAGGCCGGCAGGACCTGGAGAGTTCACCAGGAGGGCCTTTTTAAACGGTCGCATAGACCTGGCCCAGGCCGAGGCCGTTGAGGACATAATTGAAGCTCCTACGACAAGGGCCCAGGACCAGGCCTTAAAGCAGCTGTCAGGGGATCTTTCAAGTAAGGTTACGGAGATAAAACGCATGCTTCTGGACCTCCTGGCATCTGTAGAGTATTCAATTAATTTTATGGAAGATTCAATGGACGAGCCCCCTACCCTTCCAATGCTGGAAAAAGCCTTGGCTGTAGAGGATAAAATGAGGGTCATGCTGGAAGCTTCCAAGACCGGAAGGATTATAAGGGAAGGAATAGCCACAGTTATAGTCGGCAAGCCCAATGTGGGCAAGTCTTCCCTGCTGAATGCAATTTTAAAAGATGAAAGGGCCATAGTTACCGATATTCCCGGCACCACCCGTGATTCAATAGAGGAGAGCATAAGCATGGACGGGATAAGCCTGAGGCTTATAGATACGGCCGGAATTAGGGAAACAGAAGATCCCATTGAGTCTGTGGGAGTCGAGAGGGCAAAAAAACTCCTTATGGGCTGTGATTTGGCCCTTGTTCTCATTGACGGGTCCCGCCCTCTTGATTCGGAAGATAGGGAAATAGTGGACCTGGTCGGTGATATCAAATCAATAGTTGTTGTTAATAAAAAGGATTTGAAGGAAGACCCCTCTGTGACCTCATTTATTAAGGAAATCAACAAGAAGTCCATGAGACCGGTCAAGATATCTGCTAAAAATTCTGACGGCCTGAAAGACCTTGAGGAAGAAATCAAAAACCTGTTCTTCAAGGAGAAATCAGGTGAGTTTTCCGGAGATTATGCCATGATGACCAATGTAAGGCATATAGACCTCTTGAAAAAGTCAATGTCCTCTATCGCCTCTGCAATAGACGGCTTTAAGAAAGACCTGGCCCTGGAGCTTTTGGATGTGGACCTGCAGATGTCCTATGAGTATTTGGCGGAAATAACTGGAGAAAGTATAGAAGATGATGTTCTGGATAGGATATTCTCTTCATTTTGTGTAGGAAAGTAATAGATATGGATAACTTAAAAACATTTATAAGAGAAGAATTCGATGTCATTGTCGTGGGTGCCGGCCACGCCGGCATAGAGGCCGCCTTGGCATCGGCCAGGCTAGGTAAAAAAACGGCTATCTTTTCCATAAGTCTTGAGTCAGTGGCCGATATGCCCTGCAATCCGAACATCGGGGGCACGGGTAAGGGCCACCTGGTCAGAGAAATAGATGCCTTGGGCGGACAAATGGCTCTGACCATAGACGAGAGCTTTATCCAGTCCAGAATGCTCAACCTGTCGAAAGGGCCGGCCATTCACTCATTGAGGGTCCAGGCTGACAAGCGCCTCTACCATGAGGCCATGAAAAGGGTTATTGAGGATGAGAAAAACCTGAGCCTTATTGAAGCCGAGATAGACGATATTGTGGTTGAAAATGGCCGACTTGTCGGGGTTAAGAGCATTCAGGGGGCCCTCTACCCTGCCAAGGCGGTGATTATTTGCAGCGGCACATTTTTAAATGGAAGGATCCTGATGGGAGAGCTTTCATATTCTTCAGGGCCTCACAATCTTAAGCCGGCAAGCTTTTTAAGCGATTCATTAAAAAAGCTTGAAGTGCCACTGATGAGGTTTAAGACCGGGACTCCACCCAGGGTCAATAAGAACAGTGTTGATTTTTCAAAACTAATAGAACAAAAGGGTGATGATGAGATTATCCCCTTTTCATTTTTAAATCAAGGAAAATACTTTGATCCGAAAAAACAGGAATCCTGCTATTTAACATATACAACCAAAGAGACCAAGAGAATAATTGAAGACAACCTGTCCCGTTCCCCAATGTATTCAGGAGAAAAGCACGGCATAGGGCCAAGATACTGCCCTTCTATAGAGGATAAAATGGTGCGTTTCCCTGACCATGAAAGTCATCAGATATTTCTTGAACCGGAGGGGTTATCAACTGAGGAAATATACGTCCAGGGCATGTCATCCACCCTTCCTGAAGAAGTACAACTTCAAGCACTCAGGACCCTGCCCGGTCTGGCCAATGTTCAGGTAATGAGGACGGGTTATGGAATAGAATATGATTGTATAGATGCTAGGGCTCTAAGCAGAAGCCTCGAGTTGAGGTCTTTGCCGGGCCTATACTTTGCAGGACAAATAAACGGATCTTCGGGATATGAAGAAGCGGCAAGCCAGGGCCTGATGGCGGGTATTAATGCAGCCAGGAAAATAGATGGACTGAAAGCTTTAATATTGGATAGGAGTCAAGCATACATAGGGGTTCTTATCGACGACCTGGTTACAAAAGGAACTAAAGAGCCTTACAGAATGATGACCTCACGTTGTGAATATAGGCTGAATTTAAGGCAGGACAATGCCGATTTAAGGCTTACAAAAATCGGTCGCAACATAGGATTGGCAAGTCCAAGGCGTTATGAGCTGATGCTTGAAAAAGAAAAAACCATTGAGAATGAAAAGAAGAGACTGGAGACAATAACCTTAACTCCAAAAAAAGAGACCAACGATAAGCTGGAAGCCCTGGGCTCTTCCCCACTAAAAACCGGGATCAGCCTAACAGACCTTCTAAAGCGGCCTGAGATCTCTATAAATGACCTCTATTCCCTACAAGATGAGGAAATTGGCTTGGCTAAAGAAATTAAAATAGAGATAGAGAACCAGATCAAATATTCGGGATATATAGAGAAACAAAACAGGCAGATAGACCGATTCAGAAAGATGGAGGCCAGAAAGCTTGATATCGAGGACTATAGACAAATAAAGGGACTCAAAGCTGAGGCGGCTCAGAAACTGAACAATGTAAAGCCCGAGTCGGTCGGACAGGCCTCAAGAATATCCGGCGTCTCCCCTGCTGACATAAATGTGCTTTTAATATACTTGGAACAGAAGAGAAGAGAAAAATCACGGTTGTCAGGTCAAAATGAGGAATGAAATGGATATAAGCAATTATTTTAAAGAGTTGGCACAAGGATTCGGATTAGCGCTTTCGAATGAGCAGTTAAAGGCATTTAATAAATACAAAAATCTTATTATTGAATGGAACAAGGTCAGGGACATCACAAACATTACTGACGATATGGGAGTATATATCAAGCACTTCATGGATTCTCTTACGGTTTTTCGTTTGATAAAGGCTTCATCTAATGCCTCAGTTGTTGATATTGGAAGCGGGGCCGGCTTCCCCGGCATCCCAATGAAAATATATGACAAAACAATAAGGCTCACAATGCTTGACTCACTGAACAAAAGGGTGGATTTCTTAAAGGAGGTTACAGCCGAGCTTTCGCTTGAAGATACAGAAGCAATTCATGGAAGAGCCGAGGATGTATTTCATAAGGCCGAGTTCAGAGAAAACTACGATTATGCAGTTTCCAGGGCCTTAGCTCCCCTACCGACTTTACTTGAATACTGTTTACCCGCAGTAAAGCCGGGCGGTTACTTCATAGCAATGAAGGGTCCGGGCTATGAGGAAGAGCTGAAAGTTTCCGAAAATGCGCTTGATGTTCTTGGCGGAAAAATAGAGAAAGTTGATCACTTTCTGCTTGGTGAAGACAAGCAAGAGCGGACACTTCTGCTAATAAAAAAGGTTGGCAAATGCCCTGATAAGTATCCAAGAGGCTTGGGAAAGCCAAGAAAGAAGCCGTTATAAGAATACGATGACAAGCGGATCCTTAGACAGGAAACTGAATTCAAGAAAGGCATAGAACATTAAGGAATGTTTCATATGAAACATTCCTTTTTTATCATGATAGTTAAAAAGACCGGAACCAACCAAGAACATTTTATTCCGCACATGCCCAAGCCGACTAAATTGACGCAGCTCTATAATGTTTCATATGAAACATTATAGAGCCTACGAATTTGTAGCCGGCACTGTGTGATATATAAAAATGAAACAATTTCTTCAAATAATGGGACAAAGTGAAACATACTTTTTTAAAAGCTTTGCTATAATATATATAGATGTTTCATATGAAACAATTGGAGGAAAAATGATTGTAGAACTTATTTCTGTGGGAACTGAGCTTCTTTTAGGCAACATCTTAAATACTGATGCTCAATTCTTATCTAAGACATGCGCAAGCCTTGGCTATGATATTTATCATATTACGGTGGTTGGAGACAACAAAACTCGACTTATGGAGTGTTTAGATCAAGCTGTTAAGCGATCCGATATAGTAATAACAAGCGGGGGTTTGGGCTCAACGAATGACGACATAAGCAAAGAATGCGTCATTGAGTATATAGGACTGGAGAAAGAAGCGGATCCTGAGACCATTAGCAATCTTAATGCTTGGTTTGGAAATAAGGAAGCCTTGAAAAACAACGAAAAAGTATATTCTTTTCCGAAGGGTAGCACAATATTAAGAAATGGAGTAGGAACCTCTCCCGGAGCCTGGATACCCTTCGAAAAATACGGATCAAAGAAAGTTATAGTAATTTTGCCGGGACCACCAAAAGAATTGGAAAATATAGTAGAAAATGAATTGGTGCCGATTCTTAAAGAACATTCAGGCGAAGCTACCAAATCCATAGAAGTTAAAATAGGGGTTCTTGGTGAATATAACGTTTATCAGAAGATGAAGGACCTTATGGAAAGCTCTTGCGACCCGACCTTCGCACCTTATGTTAAGGAAGACGGAGCCCTTATAAGGATCACAAGCAAGGGCAGTGAAGAAAAGGTTGACATGAAGCTCGATGAGGGCTTGAAGCTGGTTAAAGATAGACTGGGCAAGTACATAGTTAACTACGATGGAAAAGCAAAAGAAGAAACACTTTTAAGTATTCTGGAAAAGAACAATATGACCATTTCCGTAGCCGAAAGCCTAACGGGAGGACTGATTGCCGGAAGGCTAATAAATGTTCCGGGAGCTTCAAAAGTGTTGGAAGAAGCCTTCGTTGTATACAGCGATTCTGCAAAGAATAGAATATTAGGGGTAGATAAGAAAGACCTTGAGGAATATTCAGCTGTTTCAGATAAAGTATGCCGTGACATGTTGCTTGGCTTAAAAAAGAAAACAGGATGCGATATTGCCATTGCAAGCACGGGTTATGCGGGTCCCGGCGGAGACGATGACGGTCATGTGTTTTTAGGGATTATGGTCGGAGAAGATATAAAAATTTTTGAGAAACATTGGAGCCTGGCCAGGAATCAAATAAGAAGACTTGCTGTAAATCATGCGATTGACCATTTAATTTTGGAATTGAAAGCGAGAAACTATGAGTAAAGTAATAAGCGTATATAATCAAAAAGGCGGAGTTGGCAAGACTACAACTGTTATTAATTTAGCGGCGGCCTTAGCTGAGACAGGGCTTTTTAAGAAGAAGGTTTTGGTAATTGACATGGATCCCCAAGGGAACACAAGCTCAGGCTACGGTGTTCACAAGGATGAACTCGAACACGATATTTATGGGCTTTTGATAGGGGAATTCAAGGCTGAAGAAGTTGTGATTAAGCTCAATAAGCACCTTGATTTAATTCCTTCGACTTCGGGGCTTACGGGTTTTGAAATAGAAGCCCTATCTCTGGATAATCCACATGATCGTTTGAAAGGAGCCCTGTCAGAATGCAAAGATCAGTATGACTTTATATTCATTGATTGCCCGCCGTCTCTGGGAATGCTAAGTTTAAATGCATTGGCGGCCTCGGACTCGGTTTTAATTCCTATTCAAACCGAATATTACGCACTCGAGGGAGTAAGCCAGTTGGTTTCTACAATAGATATGGTAAAGGAGAAAGTGAATCCAAATTTGGAGATTGAGGGAATTTTACTTTCTATGGTGGACAACCGGACGAACCTGGCCCAGGACGTTATAAACGAAGTAAATAAATATTTTGACAATCTGGTATATAAAACTGAAATTCCAAGGAATATAAGGCTTGCGGAGGCTCCATCTTATGGGCAAAGCATTATAAGCTACGATAAAGGCTCAAAAGGGGCAAAGGCATATATAGCGCTTTCCAAAGAATTTAAAAAGAGGAACGCATAGAAAGGATAGGTCATGGTAAAAAAAGGCGGATTGGGCAGGGGACTTGGAGCCCTTATTCCAACATTAAATAAAGAGGCGGAAGAAAAAACTGCAAAAAAGACAACTGTAAAGACCGGCAGCAAAACAAGTGTAAGGCAAAGCAGCAGGACGACAAAATCTAAGGCTGCAACCAAGGCATCAGGCTCTAAGACCGGCGGAACAAAGGTGAAAAAAGAAGCGACGAAAAATGTTCCCGATAATGAAAAGGCAAAAGAAGAAACCCGGAGCCTGGAAATAAGTCTAATAGAGGCAAATTCAAAACAGCCAAGAAAAAGCTTTGATGAGAAGGCCTTGAAAGAGCTGTCGGAATCAATAAAAAAATATGGGGTGCTTCAGCCGATTCTTGTCCAAAAATATACGCAGAAAGGCCATGCGCCATATAGGATCATTGCAGGAGAGAGAAGGTACAGGGCTTCGATCTTGGCCGGACTCAAGGAAATCCCGGTTGTGATTCATCAAGGACCGCCGGAAAACACCGAGATGCTGTCGGTTATTGAAAATATTCAGAGAGAGGATCTGAACCCCTTTGAAGAGGCGAATTCTTATAGGGAAATAATGAATAAGCATGGGCTAACGCAGCAGGAGCTTGCCGATGCGCTTGGCAAGAGCAGACCATATATTGCAAATATAATAAGATTGCTACAGCTTGATAAGGAATCGCTCAATGCTTTAAAAGATGGGAAGCTGACGTCATCTCAGGCAAGGGTGCTCCTGTCAGAGAAAGATCCCAAGAAAAGAGATAAGCTCAGAAAATTATTGATAGAGGGGAAAATAAATGTAAATAAGGCCGAGAAAAAAGAAGAGGAGCCGGAAAAGAAAAACACATTTCTTATAGATATGGAAGAAAGGTTGATGGAGACCCTCGGTACCGGAGTAAATATTGCCAAGAAGAGAAAAGGCTGGGAGCTCAAGATAGCCTGCTATACAGATGAAGACCTTGAAAAACTCACCCAAATCCTTTTGGGAGGAAACAGATGAACATAATTTACATTATTTTGGCTGCGGTGTCCGTTTTGGTCGCCATTTATGCGGCATATATTGCTTCAGGGAACAACAAGAAGCTTAATCGCCTGCGCAAGCGCTATGACTATTTGCTGAGGGGCAGGGGGGAGTTGAGCATGGAAGAACTTATTGGCCAGTTTGCCAATGAGCTCGACTCATATAAAGTGATAAAAAAGAGGGATGAGGACAGGCTGGCCTCTATTGAGAAGTGGGTGAGCGAGACGGACATGGACCAGACAAGGGCCATTAACGACAAGTTTACAAGCTTGTCACGGGAATTGACCTCTTATGTTGATAACACGGTGACAAACAGCAACACGTCAATGAAGAGGCTGGATGAAAATGTCTACGCCCAACTTGAAAGCCTTAAAAAAGAAAGCTCATATACGCTAAACCAGGGCTTGACCAAATTTGCCGGTGACTTGGAAAAATTTAGCAAAGATTTCGACAGCAGGATTAAGAAGAATGAAGAGGACAACTACATCCGCTTCGACGATGTGAATAAAACCATTAACGAGTTCAAAGAAATAAGCACCAAGGCTATGGAGCTGGAGATGAGAGAGAGAAAAGAGGCCAATGACAAGCTTTCATCCATGACTATTGAGAATCTAAAAGCCTATCAAAAGCAGGCTTCCGTATCAATGCAAAGTCTTGATAGGCGATTGAGTACCGAGATGGAGGACTTGAAAAAGTCAAATGATGCCCGGATTAAAGATCTTGAGGACAATACTGCTCAGGAGCTTAAAAGGCAGGTTAGTCTCTTGAACGGGCAGATTTCTCTTTCAATTTCTAAAATAGGTCTGGTAAAGTACAATGCTTTTGAAGAGTTGTCAGGGGACCTGTCATATAGCTTGGCCATGCTGGATGAGCACAGGAGCGGCTTAATATTGACGGGAATTTATGCAAGGGATAATTCAAGGACATATGCCAAGGAAATAGTAAGCGGACGAGCAAATCAAGCTCTTTCTCCTGAGGAAGAGGAAGCCTTGAACATAGCTTTGGAAAGATAGGCAAGTAAAAGAGTCAAATTTCATTTTAAGTATTATAATGTAGTTAAAGTATATTTACAGGCAATAGGCAGCTAAACATAAAAGGGGGAATTATGAGTATTATTGGAACGTTGACAGACCGTCTTATAGGAAAAGATATAAGGATGGTCTTTCCTGAAGGAAACGAAAGAAGAATCTTAAATGCCGCAGTTCGTCATCAGCAGGCCGGCATAATTGTACCTATAGTTTTGGGTAACCGCAAAGAGCTTGAGAAACTGGCCGACGAAGAGAGGATTTCTCTTCAGGGTTTGGAAATCATTGATCCCGAACACTATGACGGTTTTGAAAAGATGGTCGATGCTTTTGTGGAGAGACGTAAAGGCAAGGTTACCAGGGACCAGGCTGAAAAGATCTTAAAGGACAGAAACTATTTCGGAACCATGCTGATTTTTATGGGCTTGGCTGACGGCTTGATTTCAGGGGCCGACGGAACTACTGCAGAAACGATAAGGCCGGCCTTGCAGATCATCAAAACCAAGCCGGATTCAAAGCTGGTTTCAGGTTGCTTTATGATGATTTCTCCTGATGGAAGAGAAAGGCTCATGTTTGCGGACTCGGCTGTAAATATCAATCCGGATGCAAGTCAGCTGGCCGATATTGCTTATGAGACCGCCAATACAGCCAAGGATTTTGACATTGATCCGGTTGTCGCCATGTTATCATTCTCAACATTCGGATCCGCATCATCACCTGAGCAGGAGAAAGTGGCAGAGGCTACAAAGATAGCTAAAGAGCGCTATCCGGAGCTCAAGGTTGATGGAGAACTTCAGTTCGATGCCGCAATTAACCCCGTTGTGGCAAAGAAGAAAGCTCCAAACTCAGATGTAGCCGGCAAGGCCAGGGTCTTTATTTTCCCGGATATCCAGTCAGGTAATATTGGCTACAAGATTGCCCAGAGGCTTGGTCACTACATTGCTTTAGGACCTATCCTCCAAGGCATGGCCCATCCGGTAAACGACCTTTCACGTGGATGTAGTGAAGAGGATGCCTACCAGATGGCCATTGTTACCGCCTATCAGGCCATGAAGGTTCAGGGTAAATAGGATAAATAAGAATATTAAAAATAGGGTTGATCACTTTATAGTGACCAACCCTATTTTCTTGTTATAAACTATTTTACTTATGTTTTGTTAGGCCTAGGGCCTTATCTTTTTCAAAGCTTAGAAGCTTGTGTTTTACATCCCAGAGTTCCTTGGAAAGGTCCACTTTATATATATGAGGGTTATCGAACCTCTTGTACTCATCCCATAGCGAGTCAAGCTCGGACAGGCAATACTTGCGGCTTTCCTCAAGACTTGGAAGCTTATATACAAGCTCACCGTTTTTAAAGATTTGCTCATGCATGGGCCTGAGGATGTAATCTTCAAGAATCATTTTCTTCCAGGTATAGGTGGGGTGGAAGATTTCAAAAGGCTCATTGTCATTTAATTTTTCATCGGCCAAACAGATCAGGTCTGCTAGGGCCTTGCCCGAATTTTTATCATAGAAACGGTAGAAATGCTTGAATCCCGGTGTGGTTATTTTTTCAACATTTTCAGAAATTTTAATTTTAGGGGTCAGTTTGCCGTCCTGCTCAGTAGCAACCAGCTTATAGACAGCACCGAAGACAGGATCAGTTTTAGACGTTATGAGATTCTCACCGACACCGAAAGAGTCCAGCTTGGCACCCTGGTCAAGTATATCCCTGATCTTGTACTCATCTAATGAGTTTGAGGCAACTATTTTGGCATCTTTGTAACCTGCCTCATCCAGCATGATACGGGCTTTCTTGGAAAGGTAGGAAATATCTCCCGAATCAAGCCTTATTCCACCCGGCCTTTTGCCCATGGGCTTTAGGACCTCGTCATAAACCCGGATGGCATTGGGCACGCCTGAGGTAAGGGTATCATAGGTATCCACCAAGAGCAGGCAATTGTCGGGATAGGATTCGGCATATGCCTTGAAGGCTTCATATTCATTGGGGAACATCATTACCCAGGAATGGGCCATGGTTCCAAGGGCGGGAACCCCGAAACGCTGGTCGGTCAAGGTGTCGGCTGTTCCTACGCAGCCGGCAAGATAAGCGGCTCTGGCCCCCATGGTTGCAGCATCTGCTCCATGGGCACGGCGGGAGCCGAATTCCATTACGGGCCTACCGTCGGCGGAGCGGACTATCCTGCTGGCCTTGGAAGCTATCAGGCTCTGATGATTAACGGTCAAAAGAAGCATAGTTTCCAGAAGACTTGTCTCCACTATATTTCCTCTTATGGTCATCAGGGGTTCTCCGGGAAATACGACGCTTCCTTCAGGAACGGACCATACATCCCCGGTAAATTTGAAATCCTTGAGGCTTTCGAGAAATCTCTCATCAAAAATGCCCTTGGACTTTAAAAAGGCTATATCATCGTCGGAAAAATGCAGATTTTTAATATATTCTATGGCTGTATCAAGACCGGCGAAAATGGCAAATCCGGCATTGTCAGGGTTTTTCCTATAGAAGAGGTCGAAATATCCGACCTGCTTATCCATGCCATGCTCAAAATAGCCGTTGCTCATTGTCATTTCGTAGTAATCGAACAACATACTCAGGTTCTCTTGGGAACGGGTAAAATTCATTTTAAACCTCCACCGCTTAACAATATCTTTCGATAAAAAATCAATCACCAGTAATTATATATCAAAATTTTGGAAAGATAAGAATATAGGAGGGTAGGGGGGCCATTAGATGATAAATTTAAGATTTATTGATAAAATATTAAATAATCTAGAGAGGAGCCCATATGACCCTTAAGCGCTATAAAAAAAAGGACCTACTTTCCTACAGCTTTGGAGCCTTCCCGACCATGGAGCTGGTCAATAATAGGGAAGACCTGGTTGTTGATTTGCTTATTTCCGATAAGTTGGAGAATAAGGAAAAGTTCATAGATATTTTTGACCGAAAAGGGCTGGCTTGGCGAATAGATGACAAGTCCATAAACAGGATTGCAAATAAGGACAATATTTTTCTGGTGGGGGTTTTTAAAAAGGAGCTTGAAGAGGCTGAGGATTTCAACCACCTGGTCTGCGACAATATATCCGATATGGGAAACCTGGGCAATATTATGAGGACAATGCTGGCTATGGGTATTTATGACCTCATAACGATTGGAAACACCTGTGATTTGTATAATCCAAAAACCGTCAGGGCCTCTATGGGGGCCATTTTCCACATAAGGCACTCTCACTATGACAGCTATGAAGAATATTTAAAGAATTTTCCTCAAGAAGACAGGAAAAGCTTCATGTTTATGCTTGATGAGAAAGCTCAAAGGCTAAGCCGGGCAGCTCAGGAATTCAGGGGGTCGGGGAATACCGGCAAATGGAGCCTGGTATTCGGAAATGAAGGCTCAGGCCTTGACAGGCAAATGCTTAATTATGGCAAAGCCGTATATATTGAGCAGTCTGAAGAGGTGGATTCGCTAAATTTGACAACGGCCGTCGCTATAGGCCTATATGAATTTTGCAGGGAAAGGGATTGAAATTGAAAAGACTGATTGTTTTTGACTTGGACGGAACTCTGTTATATACGATTAAGGGAATTTCACACGCCCTGAATTTAGCATTGGAATCAGCGGGATTGAAAGGATACTCAGATGAAGAGACCATGTCAATGGTCGGGAAGTCATCGCGTGCTCTGGTACATGAAGCCTTGATAAGACAGGGTGTTAAGGATATGCCCGAAGAAGATGAGGAAGCCCTTCTGAACCGCTACAATCAAATATATTTTGAAAATGCTTCATATGAAACATTTCCCTATCCGGGCATAAAAGAAGTTATAAAAGCTCAGAGGGAGGCCGGTAATTTGTTAGCTGTTTACAGCAATAAGCCGGATGAAATAGCTCAGAGGGTGGTAAAAGACTTCTTCGCCCCTAATGACTTCGATGTTGTCAGGGGGTTTAGAGAAGATACAAAGAGGAAGCCCGATCCTGAAGGACTGTTCACAATAGCCGAACAGTTGGGAGTGGACAAGGACCGGATCACATTTGTGGGAGACAGCCGGGTTGACGGTGAATTGTCAAAGAATGCCGGTGTGGATGCGGTTCTGGTTAGCTACGGTTATTGCAAAAAAGATAATTTGCTGGATTTTAACTATGAGATAGCGGACAATTGCCAAGAACTTGGCATCTTGCTTGAAAGAAGAGAAAAAGCCAAGAATTAGCTTGATTTAAAATATATAGGAGTGGGCTTATGCATGACTTTTTGTTTAAGGTAACGGAATATGTGATATTGGCAATAGAACTTATAGCCGTCTTGTTGGCGGTGATTACAATACTTGCCTGTTTTTATGAGCTGATTTTTGAAGACCGTTTTAATCTTCGGAAATTCAATGAGAGGGATAGGCTTTCGGTTGGGATGGTTACCTGTCTTGAGCTCCTTATGGCCGCAGAGATTTTAAAAACAGTGGTTATAGCAAGCGGACGGGATGCCCTGCTGGACCTGTTAATTTTAGGAATCCTGGTATTCTTAAGGAGTTTTATGGTAAAGCATCTTAAGGAAGACATAGAAAACAAAAAATAGGAGGAAATGAAATGACTAAGCAAATTGGAAAAGAAGGTTTTGAAAAAAACGTGTTGGGCGGAAAGGGCCTTGTCCTGGTGGACTTTTTTGCCGAGTGGTGCGGCCCATGCAAGATGCTTGCTCCAAGTTTGGAAGAGCTGAGCGAAGAGGGCTATAACATCTATTCCGTTGATATAGACCAGGAGCAGGAATTGGCTGCCAAGTATGGGGTCATGAGCATCCCGACCCTCATATTCTTTAAAGATGGCGAGAAAATGGACCGCATAGTAGGCCTGACAGCAAAATCAGCTTTGAAAGACAAGCTGGATTATTACAACAACTAAGAAGTTATTATGATTGATACCTATGATTATGAAATTGTCGTGATCGGGGCGGGGCCTGCGGGGCTATCTGCTGCCTTGAATGCGGCAAGGTCTAAGAAAAGGGTTTTGCTTATAGGGCCTAGGATGAGTCTGAAGCTTCTAAAAGCTCCTATCATAGATAATGTCCTGGGTATGCCGGCCATGTCCGGAAGAGACCTTATGGCGAGGTTCAGATCCCAGGTTGAAAAGCTGGGAAACATAGATTTTAGAGAGGATATGGTGGAAAATATATATTCTCTTGGAGAATTGACGGGGCTCCTGATGCCTGATCAGACCATAATAAAGACAATTTCCCTTGTCTTGGCCACCGGCGTAAGTTTCGGTCGGCCTATAAAAGGGGAAGAGGAATTTTTGGGAAAAGGGGTCAGTTCCTGCGTGGTTTGTGATGCGGCTTTATATAAAAACAAGAAGGTTGTCATCATAGCATATTCAAAGCATGCGGAGGAGGAGATTGCCTTTATGAAGAATTTCGCCTCTTCAATAGTGGCCGTCAATATGACAGGTCAAGATCTGGATTTGGGCGGTGACGGGGACATTGAAGTCCTTGAGGACAGGGCTGCGGAGATAAAGGGTGATGATCTTGCCCGAACCCTGGTTTTGGATTCAGGAAGGGAAATAGAGGCCTCAGGCTTCTTCTTTATCAGGGATGCTAAAAAAGCTGACCGACTGGCCCCGGAGATCAGGATGGTAGAGAGTCATGTCGGGGTTGATCAGGGCATGCAAACCAATATGACCGGGGTTTATGCGTGCGGAGACCTGGCGGGAAGGCCCTATCAGATAAGCAAGGCTATTGGAGAGGGCCAGGTTGCAGGTCTTGCAGCGGTCAAACATGTAAATGAATATTTAAAATCTTTTTAATTTGAACCCTTGTGGGAAGACTCTATCGGGTCATTCTCCTTTTTTGATTTTTCAGATCCGGATGAGGGTTGGGTGGTCATCAAAGAATCATCATATTTTTCAGAGCTTGTATTCGGCTTACTTGTGGGCAGCTCGGAACTTACTGATGATATCGAATTCTCGGAAGATCCGGATTGATCGGACCCATATTCCGGATTTGAACTATTATTTTCTTTTGTTTTTTTTCTAAAAGACTTAGACTTTTTAAGCTTGTTCCACTTTGCTATCATTTTATCGGACAAGGGGATAAGACCATTGTCAGCCAGGAGCTTGTCATAGTCCGGCTCTTCCATGTCAGGATTGGAATAGCCCAGGCTATATACTTTCCCATTTGGTGAAGGGTCACGATATAGGGGGCCATAGTGGATTATGTCGGGAATTGCCCGGAAATCGACCTGCTCGGAAACGGGATTGTTGGAAACAAGCTTTCCGGAGTGGTAGTGAAGCTCTAATTGAACCTGACTTTTTCCACGGATCCCCTTCTGAACCACTTTATATTTACCGGGTTCAAGGCTCCGGTCGGCTACGGCCCTTATTGGGAACTCTTCTTTTACTATTTTATTTTTTATGATTATCTCGTCCTTTATGGCCGCCTTGATGTCATCCGGAACTTCAACGAGTTCAAAGTTTTTATTTCCATTCTTACAAGATGTCAAGATTATGGTTGCTGAAAAAAGGCAAAGGACCAATTTGTGTTTTTTCATAGAGCGTATCCTGTTCAAAAATTTATCTTTTCATTTTATATAGTATAGCGAAAAAGAAAGTAGACAGTGTGTTAATCGAGGACAAAAACCCATAATCCGCGGATAAATATGTTGATATAATAGGACTTGATATTTATAGGAGGGGCTATGGAAAAGATAAAAATCGGGGTCAGAAATCTTATCGAGTTTGTCATGAGATCCGGAGACATAGACTCTGCCTATAGGTCGACATTGAGGATGCAGGAGGGGATCAAGGCTCATCAGAGGATACAAAAGACTTACGGACCCAAGTACCGGGCCGAGTACCACTTTCGAGACATAACGGTCTTGGATGATATTGAGTTTGAGCTTGAGGGCCGGGCCGACGGCTTTATGGAGGATGGGGATAATTTTCTGATTGACGAGATAAAGTCAACCACCAGGCCCCTGGATAGCCTGAAAGAAGACGACAGGCCCCTCCACTGGGCCCAGGCCAAGTGCTACGGTTACTTTTGCTGCAAGGAGAGGGAGCTTGACCAGGTAGATATCCAGCTCACCTATGTGAACCTGGATGAAGAGGCCCTGACAAAAAAGTTCAAAAAAAGTTTTTCTTACAAGGATCTCGAGGACTTCTTTTTAGACCTTTTGAAGAGGTACCTGGAATTTTCAAGACTCATAATTGAAAGCAGGAAGGTCAGAAATGAGACAATCTCGGGACTCGAATTTCCCTATGATAGTTTCAGGCAAGGCCAAAGGAGGATGTCGGTAGGAGTTTACCAAGCCATAGAAGAGGGAAGTAGGCTCTTTGTCGAGGCACCGACAGGGATCGGCAAGACCATATCAACCCTTTATCCTGCCATACTTTCCATGAAGACCCTGGATGTGGGAAAGATTTTTTACCTGACTGCCAAGACCAACACCCAGAGGGAGCCGGCATCGGCCATTAAACTTATGACGGAAAAAGGACTCAGGATAAAAAGTCTGACCATAACGGCCAAGGAAAAAATTTGCCTGAACGATAAAACTATATGTGATCCCGACCACTGTCCTTATGCTAAGGGGCATTTTGACAGGGTCAACGATGCTATACTGGATATTTTCAGCCATGAGAACACTTTGAATGAGAGGCTTATTTCGGGGTATTCTGAAAAGCACAAGGTCTGTCCCCATGAATTCCAGCTGGACATGAGCGACTACTCCGACGTCGTTATTTGCGATTATAACTATTTTTTTGATCCCAAGGTGTACTTGCGCCGGGCTTTTGATAACGGGGAAAATGATACGGTAATACTGGTGGATGAGGCCCATAACCTGGTTGACCGGGGGAGGGACATGTATTCGGCTCAGATCAGCTCGACCGATATGGACAAACTAATAGATATTTTTAAGGAGAAAGAAGCAAATCAGGAGGACAAAAAGAAAAAGGCTGCCTATAGGAAAATTGCCAAGCGGGCTAGGACCTGCAAGGACAGGATATATGAATTTTTCCAAAGTCATGGCAACCCTGAGGAGTTGGCAACTGAGGATCAGGATCCGGAATTTTACGACAAGCTAAAAAGCCTTTCGAGGGCCCTTGATCCCTATCTTGCCAAGGATCGTGAGGATGAGGACTATGAAGAGGTCATAAATATATTTTTCCTCATAAACGCCTATTGTAAAATCGAAGAAATACGCCTGGATGGCTTCTTAAACATACTTATAAAAAATGGAGACAAGTGCGTACATAACTATATATGGAAGATCCGGGCTGTAGATCCCTCCAAGATCTTTGAGTCAATTCTGTCCAGGACCAGGGCTGCCATATTTTTCTCGGCGACCCTTTCGCCGACTTCATTTTATACGGAGCTTTTGGGAGGGGGAGACAATCCTCCGGTCATGCACCTGGACAGCCCATTTTTTGCGGAAAACCTGAGGCTTTGCCAATATTCACTTTCGACCAGGTGGCGGGACAGGACGAGGACTTTGAGCGACCTTGCCAAGGCCATCCATATTTTTATTAAAGGAGTTTCGGGAAACTGCATGGTCTTTTTCCCTTCTTATGCCTATATGAAGCAGGTTGAGGATTTCTATAGGGAGGCCTATGGGGATGAGGATTTGTCGGGACTTCTTATCCAGGAGGCCGGTTTGGGAGCGGCCAATAGATGGGAAATTATGCGCAAGTATTCAGAGGAGAAGGATGTATCGGGTTTCTTTGTTCTGGGCGGCCTTTTTGCAGAGGGGATTGATTTGCCGGGCAAGGCCCTTGAGGGGGTGGCTATTGTGAGCGTGGCTCTTCCGGGGGTTTCCTTTGAACAGAACGTAATAAAGGAATATTTTGACAAGACCAAGGGAAGGGGCTTTGATTTTGCCTATACCTATCCGGGCATGAACAGGGTTCTCCAGGCTGCGGGCAGGGTTATAAGGACTGAGGAGGACAAGGGTTTGGTCCTGCTTTTGGATGACAGATTTGCCCGCGACCAATACAGGCGGCTCTATCCCAAGCATTGGAGCCATATGGTATATTATGACAGCTTAGATGCTTTGGAAAACGGGATTAATCGGTTATTTTAAAGAAACTTTTGGAAAAATTATTTTGAAATTTTTAAAAGGGGATTTTGATGAAGAAAAAAAGAAAAGAGATGACGGTTTTAATTGAGCAACTCGATTACCCTGACAGGTCGGTTGGAGTCGAACTCCTGGAAAATGAGCAGGACCCTATTGACAGCCTTTTGGAATTGGAAGAGGATTACTCGTCAAGGCCCAGGGGCAGGAAAATTGTTGCTAAGGGCGGGATTCCGGGCCAGGTTTGGAAAGCGGTCAAAAAGAGGAAGCGCGGGGATGCGGTAAAGGTTGACCTGCTTGAGCTTTTGAAAAAATCAGACCTGGAGATGGAGTCCAAGTGTCCGGAATATAGAGATTGCGGGGGCTGTTGCTACCAAACCCTGGGCTATGAAACCGAGCTGATGATAAAGGGCAGGCAGATACGAGGGCTTTTTAAAGATGCGGGAATTGACATCCCGATTTCGATTAAGCCGGCGCCGAACCATGTGGGATACAGGAACAAGATGGAGTACAGCTTCGGTGATATGGAGAGGGGCGGAGATCTGACTCTGGGCCTCCATTGTCCGGGCCATTTCTACGATATTATCCCAACTCCAAGTTGTAATATTGTACATGAGGATTTTAACAGGATAAGAGGGGCAGTTCAGAATTTTTTCCGGAAGAAGGCCATTCCCTACTATCACAAGTCGACCAGGGAAGGGGTTTTGAGGCACCTGGTGATAAGGTCAACGGCCATGAGCGGGGAGCTGATGGTGAATTTGGTGAGTCGGGATGATCCTGTAATGAACCTCAAGCTTTTGAATGAGTTTGTTGCAATGCTCAAGGGCCTTGAGACGGAGAACAGGCTTGTTTCGATTATACATACAACTAATAATTCTCTGTCGGATGCGGTTATTCCCGACCATGTTGATCTTTTGTGGGGAAGGGACCATCTTGAGGAAATATTGATGAGCTTGAGTTTTCATATTGGGCCTTTTTCGTTTTTCCAGCCAAATGCCATGGGAGCTGAGAAGCTCTATGCCAAGGCTTTGGACTTTGCGGGGGATATTTCAGGGAAAACTGTTTATGATCTATATTCAGGGACCGGAACCCTGACCCAGCTTATGGCCAAGCGGGCCAAGAAGGCTGTGGGTGTGGAGATTGTTACTGAGGCGGTGGACCAGGCTAAAAAGACTGCTGAAATTAACGGCTTGGATAATGTTGAATTTGTTAATGCCGATGTTTTGAAATTTCTGGAGGAGCGGGCCCGGGATGAAAATCCCCCGGAGCTCATAATGCTAGACCCTCCCAGGGAGGGGATTAACCCCAAGGCCCTGGAAAAGATTGTGCAAACCGGGGTTGAGAAGATTGTCTACATCTCATGCAATCCAAGGAGTCAGGTCAGGGATATAGGCCTCTTTATGGGCATGGGGTATAAGGTTGTGGCGGGACAAGCGTTCGATCAGTTTCCCAGGACCAAGCATGTTGAAGCCCTAACACTTCTTGTGAGGTCATTCGTAGAATGACCTCACAAGAAGATGTAGGTCTCATGCCAAGAATCTCCAAGAGAAGCGCCCGCTAGGGTGATTCGATTGGCAAGATTCGACGGCGGAGACGGTAGTTCTATTGTCCAAACTGGACTCAAAGAATTATATTAGTGTAGAACTTCCGATGGATGATATGGACTTAACAAGTGCTGAAAGTAAGGCAACATATAAATAAATTCAAAAACATGTTTTGGAAAAGTTTGGGTTTAAAGTATCCACTCTGTACATTGCACAAGTTAAGAAAAAGCATGGTATAGAAGTTAGGGAACACTATAATATTTCAAAGAACGAGAACCAGAAGGTTCCACAGTGTCCAATTGAAAAAGAAGAAGCTATCATGGATGCGTTGAAGCATTTTAAGATGATTAAAGACGGTTTTTAGTGGATATGGGAGGTTAGAAATGAATTCTAAAGAAATAAAGCACCTCATTCAAAATGGAGAAAAGATAGATTTCGAATTTAAAGAATCAAAAAATGCTTTAACCAAAGATGTCTTTGATACAGTATGTTCTTTCAATAATAGAAACGGAGGACATATTTTACTTGGTGTAAATGATAAAAGAGAGATTGTTGGTGTTAGTAAAGATAAAGTTGATAAAGTGATTAAGGAATTTACTACGGCAATCAACAATCCGCAAAAAATGCATCCACCACTTTATTTGCTGCCTGAAACCTTTGAAATTGAGGGAAAACAAGTTATTTATATAAGAGTTCCTGAAGGTTATCAGGTATGCAGACATAACGGAAGAATTTGGGATAGGTCTTATGAAGGGGACATCAACATCACAGATCATTCTGAACTTGTATATAAGTTATATGCAAGAAAATAAGTAAGCTATTTTGTAAATAAAGTATATCCGAATCTTGATATTGATTTTCTTGATGCTTCTGTTATTGCTAAAGCCAAGAAAATGGCTGTCTCCCGGAATAAAAATCACGTATGGGAAAATATGAGTAATGAGGAGCTTCTTAGAAGTGCCAATTTGATACTGACAGATCCGGAAACAAAGCGTGAAGGAATCACATTAGCTGCTATTTTGCTATTTGGAAAAGATAACTCTATTATGTCCGTTCTTCCGCAACACAAAACTGATGCAATATTCAGGGTTGAAAATAAGGATAGATATGATGATAGAGATGTTGTCATAACAAATCTGATTGACAGCTATGACAGGCTGATAAAATTTGGACAAAAGCATTTGAATGATTTATTTGTATTGGACGGGATTGTCAATGTCAATGCAAGAGACAGGATACTCAGAGAAATAGTTTCCAATACGCTGGCTCATAGAGATTATTCAAGTGGTTTTCCTGCAAAGATGATTATTGACGATGAGAAGATTACCATTGAAAACAGTAACTTAGCTCACGGGATGGGAGCTTTAGATTTACAGAAGTTTGAGCCTTTTCCTAAAAATCCTGCGATATCTAAAGTTTTCAGAGAAATAGGTCTTGCGGATGAACTTGGATCCGGAATGAGAAACACCTACAAGTACACACAACTTTATTCAGGACAGAATCCGGTGTTTGAAGAGGGAGATATATTCAGAACGATTATTCCTCTAAAGAAGATAGCGACACAAAAGGTGGGCAGAAAGAATGTCCCTCGAAATGTCCCTCAAGATGTCTCTCGATTGTCCCTCGAAGAAATTGAAAACATAATCAAAGATATGATTAAAGAGGACAATAAAGTGAGCCGTAAAGATATAGCTATGATATTAGGAGTTAGTGAAAAAACGATTACAAGATATATAAAAGAAATTCCTAATATTAAATATGTTGGTAAAGGGAAAAATGGTCATTGGGAAGTGGATTAAAGTTTATTAGCGGAAAAGTGGAGGTATGAAAAATTGAAAACTTATTATGATTTTATGTTAGAAATAAAGGCTGATGAATTATATGATAGGCTTGTTTCTTACGGAATGTTTTCAGAGAAGTTACCTCCTATATTCACAGGTGCTTTGTTTTTAAACTATTGTAAAAATATTCGTAAGCAAACATTTTCAGATGAATGGAGAGGATATATTAACTATGAAAGCATGAGAAATACTAATATTCCAAGAAATATTGGTATCCCTACTCTAATGGGACATGAACTGTTATGTCAAACATTGATGGAGCATTGGACTGAATTAACTGAATATTTTATAAAAAAACAAAAGGACAACCAAGAATAATTAGCCGTATTCATATTAGAAAAATGCAGGAGACTGTATGTATGATGTCACGAGTGAAGGACTAAACTGTACAAAAAAGGCTTGAAATCAAGGGATTCCGAAGAACAGACTTGGTTTGGGCAAATGCTCGGAATTCCTTTTTTAGATCGTTTGACAAAAGTTCTGACTACTGGAAATATGGGGGTTTTAACTACAGAACAGCTTTTTTGTTCTAACACACATTTTATTAAAAGCAGTAAATACGCATTTATTTTAAAAGTATGCATTTAAATCTTCGCTGAAGGATGCTATAATACTATAAATAGATTTAATAAAAATGCGTATTTACAACATAGTTTTAAATGAGGTGCATAGATGGAAGTGCAAAGACCAAGATACTTAAACCAACTTATAGATAAAAAAGATAACGGAAGAGTAAAGATTATTACAGGTATTAGAAGATGTGGGAAATCATATCTTTTATTTGAATTATACAAAAAGCACCTACTTTCCTGTGGAGTAAGTGAAAATCAAATGATAATGATTGCACTTGACAGTCTACAGAATATTAAGTACAGGAATCCAATCGAGCTGGATAACTTTTTAAGAGGCAAAATTAAAGATAATGGAATTAAGCACTATATTTTTATTGATGAGATTCAGTTTGTAGAAGAAATTCCCAATCCATATTTGGAAGGAAGTTATTCAAAAATTACATTTGTCGATTTGGTACTAGGATTAATGAAAATACCAAATGTAGATGTGTATATTACAGGCAGTAATTCCAAAATGCTTTCATCAGATGTATTGACGCAATTTCGAGATCGTGGTGATGAAATAAGGGTATACCCATTTTCATTTGCAGAGTTTTATTCATGTTATGAAGGAGATAAAAGAAAGGCTTTTGACGAGTATTGTCTATATGGCGGAATGCCAATGTCTGTACAGCTTAAAAGCCATGAAAAAAAGAGTGAGTATTTAAAGAATATTTTTACAAGTACCTATATTAAAGATGTAATAGAGCGTAATAAAATCTTAAAAGACACATCTATATTGGATGATTTGCTAGATATTATATCTTCATCTATTGGCTCTTTATCTAATCCAACAAAATTAGCTAATACTTTTATGTCAGAAAAAAATATAAAGATATCTCAGTTTACAGTAAGCACTTACCTAAATTATTTTATAGATGCTTTTTTAATTGAGAAAGCCAGAAGATATGATGTGAAAGGGAGAAAATATATATCATCTCCGTACAAATACTATTTTTCAGATATTGGACTTAGAAATGCAAGGTTGAATTTCAGGCAGAATGAGCAATCACATATCATGGAGAATGTAATATATAATGAACTTCGAATGAGGGGATTAAATTTAGATGTTGGTGTTGTGGAATACAACTATAAAGATGAGAGTAAAAAAACTGTCAGAAAGAACTTAGAAGTCGACTTTGTTATAAATAGGGGAAGTAACAGATATTATATTCAATCGGCACTTAATGTTGATACAAAAGAAAAGCAAATACAAGAAACAGAATCTTTGAGGAGAACCAGAGATTCCTTTAAGAAAGTTGTTATAGTTAGAAATAATATTGTGCCAAGATATGATGATGATGGTATTTTATATATTGGTGTAGAGGACTTTCTTTTAGATGAAGTTGCATTGGATTTATAAAAATAGCAATATTAAATTTAATAAAAATGCGTATTTATAACATTTGAATAAATTTGGATTTGTACAAAAGAGGGAGTCATGAGTGAAAATATTCCATTCAAGATAAAGAAAAAAATAAATGATATTCGATTACTTCAAGTAGAGATTAAAAACTGGAAAATGAAAACAGAAACAGAAGTAGTTAATATTCTAAAGTTATTTGAAAAAACACCTAGAGATGAAAAATACTATTGAATATCATATCTATTTTGGGAAATATGATACTAAGATACCAACTTGAAGAAACCACTGAAATTTATAATTTTATTTTATCAAATGCTTATAAAAAAGGACTTGCAGGTTAGAGAATTTGACTTTTCATATACCGATACTACTAAAGTGAAGATTTTGGCAACCGATAAAGTGGGAAAAGAATTCTTGGTGGAGGAAATAAGTGATATATGGAAAATATATTTGAATTTTTAAGATCGCATTTTGAGTATGTGCTAATAGCCGGAGGACTTTTGTTCTTGATAGGGGCAATTTTAGATTGGAAATGGGTTTATAGAGCAACCGTTGGTGATCAGTTCATTTTGTAGGAAGTTACTTAAAAATCTTGCTGATAAAGATTTATTAGAGTGGCATGGTACTTCGCAAAACGATCGTACACAATACTATACTTTAAAATTCTGATTTAAGAAGAACGCAGAAAAGTTGAGAAGGACGCAGAAAAGTTGAGAATATAGGTTTGGGCAAATGGTTGCATCAGACCTACATTGATTCGCTTTCGCTCATCATGTTAGGTCTTGATCATGCCAAGAATCTCCAAGAGAAGCGACCGATTAGGGAGCTTCAATCTGATCATATCGGAGTTCGTCATATCATTACAGATGAAAGGAATTAAAAATAATTATATAAATTTAATTGATACCAATGAGGTGAAACTATGGAATATACTTTTGAAAAGCTAAACAAAGATAATTTTAATAATTATTTTGATTATTTATTATTGGCTACCAAATTGGAACCAGAACTTATGTGTTCCACAGATATAAATAAAGAAGAACTTTATGAAAGATTAGATGATGAATTAATAAAAAGAAGTGCTTCTATACTTGCTATGTATGAAAATAAAGTGGTCGGAAGAATAGAATATCATTTTTATTCTTGTTTTCAAGATGGATATAGAATTTGCTATGTTAACTGGGTATATGTATTGCCGGACAATAGAAATAAAGGGATAGCTAAAAAGCTGTTTAATGAAATGACTAAAGATTGCCTTAAAAATAATATTGATGAAATTCGATTAATAAGAGCCACAAATGAAAATGCAAATAACTATTACGAAAGTTTTAAATCTGCCAAAATTTGTGAGATGCCATTTTTTATACAGCATTTACATTAAAATATTTAGATGCTTCAGGTAAAAGGTCCAATTTTAGAACGTTATAATCTATCAATAATATTTAAAGCTCGATATAGTAATTTATTTAACGTGAGTATTAAAAGTGATATATAATAACCAATAGTACCCGACATGCTTCTCATTATTAAATAGGAGCAAGTCGGGTCTTTTGATTGCATAAAATTAGCCCCACTATGGTAAGGTCTTGTGCATTAAGTATTATGTCGTAAAGATAAAAATATAGAACAAAAAATGACCAAATACTTGAATAGAAACTGGACAAATACCTGAAGAAAAATAGAGAAAATGCTTTAATTAAAAAGTAAGAAACTAATTTAAAAATATATCCGATATGGAATTATTTCTAAATAGATTTGAGTTATATGACCTTATACTTTATAATATACTTAGATTAAGTTCCAAAACGGAAATAATTCTAAATAGACAGAGGCGTAGGCGTATGGAAATAAAGCGTGATTATTATTTAGATAAATTAATACGAAAAAAAGATAACGGATTGATTAAAATTATCACAGGAATCAGGAGGAGCGGGAAATCCTACTTGCTCAATCATTTGTTTTACAATCACTTAATTGAAAGCGGCGTCGATGAAAATCATATTATAAAATTAGCCTTTGACTCAGGAAGAGATTTGTTAAAAATCGGAGAAGATTTAATGGATCTGGACGCGCTGAGTGGAGAAAGATTGGTCGATCCTAAAAAGTTTTTAGACTATATCATGAGCAAAACTAATGATAAGGAAAAATTTTATATCCTCTTAGATGAAGTTCAATTGCTTAAATCTTTTGAGCAAGTCTTAAATGGATTTTTGCGTCAAGATAATTTTGATGTTTATGTTACTGGGAGTAATTCTAAATTTTTATCTAAAGATGTAATCACTGAATTTGCAGGTAGGGGTGATGAGATCCATATTATGCCCCTTGTATTTTCTGAATTTCTTCAAACTTATGATGGCGACAAAGAAGATGCTTTTGCTGAATATCAAGTTTACGGCGGCTTACCAGCTGGAGCTTTAATGAAAAAGGATGAAGATAAGATGAATTATCTAAAGGGGCAACTCGAAAATGTATATTTGCGAGATATTGTTCATAGGTATGATATACGCTTAACTTCTGAACTGGAAGACTTACTTAATATTTTAGCATCAGGCACTGCAACGCTGACCAATCCGACAAAACTGGCATCCACCTTTTCGTCGATTAGGAAATCAAAAATTTCCGCCAATACGATCGATAAATTTATCGGCTATTTTGAAGACTCCTTCATGTTGAAAAGGGTGTACAGGTATGATGTTAAGGGAAGAAAGTACATTGGAACGCCTTATAAAATATACTTTGAAGATCTAGGCCTTAGAAATGCAAGATTAAATTTTAGGCAGATAGAACCAACCAACTTAATGGAAAATATCATTTATAACGAATTAAGATATCGTGGCTATATGGTCGATGTAGGAATGGTCATGAAAAGGGAAAATATTAATAATAAAGATATAAAGAAACAGCTGGAAGTTGATTTTATCGCCAATCTGGGAAGTAAGAGATATTACATTCAATCTGCATATAGCCTCCCATCCATAGAAAAAATAAATCAAGAAAAAGCGTCCTTGTTGACGATTGACGATTCATTTAAAAAAATCATCGTTGTAAACGACCGGGTCAAACCGTTTTTAGACGAGTACGGGGTACTGACGATAAATTTATTTGACTTTTTGTTAAATAAGGAAAGTTTGGACTTATAATGAATAACTTAACTGATTCGTTATGGATATATTCCACATACGAAGCTTTTGAAAAATATTAGATTTTATCCATACTGACCACGCAAGCCATGTGGAGATGGTAGTATTGATGTCGCGTGAGGGCAAAAACACATAATATCCCGAAAAATGGTAGTTCATTGCATAATAAAGTCACAGTTTATTCTGGGCCATTCCTTTATTTTCAGCTAATATTTAAGGGAATAGGCCAGGAGGTAAGGGAATGAGAGAGTTCAACTACTCTTTGATAAGAGAACACAAGTGGGATTCAGAGATGCTGGAACTCATTGCAGCTATATATAAGGAACGGACGATCCTGTTCCATTTATTAAATATCTGCTTGGGACGATTCTTTCAGCCTATCGGGATTTTGAAGATCGCGTTGAACTCATAGAAATAAAGCGTCCCGCCCTTGATACGGTAAGGCTTGCAACTCGAAGCAAAATAGGCGGTTTTACCAAGCAAGATATTAGGGAACTTTGCCCATCGCTCAGTGTCAGCTCCATCGAAGGAGCCCTTCGAAAGTTGGTGTCTTCCGGCGAACTGAAAAGAGAGGGAAAAGGGAAAAACACCTGCTATTTTAGAACACAATAGCATTCCCTTGAGTTTGTGTCTTAGATGTTTTTGTCGATGGAGTTCGTGGGATAGATGTATTTTTTTGTTGAGGTTGTGGGATATATATTTCTAATGGAATGACTCTGAACCTGTAGTAGTGGGAGATTGATTTTGTCAGAATCCAGTAAGGGAAATTGTCGAAGATGGCAAATTATGGAAATCATATCAGAGATTGAAGGATGCTTAGAGAATGAACAATTTTACGCTGCCATTAGCTTGGCAGTGATCCTTCCGGACATTTGTGGGGCAGTGGAATATGGAGAAAAGGAACCAGTGGGCTCTAGATACAGAAAGTGGTGTGATTTGTATTTTCTTCGCACCTCAAGGAGCGAAGAAATACATAAAGAAAATCAAACGGGGTTTAGCTCAAATCGCATTGCCAGTATAGATTTTCTCTCACCAGAACTTATGTATAAGCTAAGAAATCAAGTTCTTCATGTCGGCGGATACTCGGCAACAGCTGATTTAGAGGGAAATGATGAGAGCCTTAAACAAAATCTAAAACTGTGCATTTCTGCAGAAATGGATATAGGGACCACGCGTACTCCTGATTCCCGAACGGCCTTGGAATGCACAGAAACAATTGAATTTAATTTGATTGTGCTTTGTCGATACCTATGCGCAGCCGCTAAGAGCTATTATGAGACAAATAAGGATAAGTTTAATGATAGTCTGATGCCAATCATAGACTACAGGGAGGTCTTCAAGCTGATTTAATAAAATAATGAAAAAGCTATTCAGGTTTCAATCTTTCACCATCACCTTCGCCCCTGTCTTAAAGTGAAATTCCAGCCATTCCTCAACGGCTGTGATCTCCTCAATGAACTGGCGGACGAGTTTATCTTAAAATTCCAGTGCTTCCACGTCATGGCTCCTGATGAATTTTTCAATGGCCGTTAGGTTTTTCTCATGTACTTTTTGACTGGCTTTTTCCTTGAGGAGTCGGTTTTTTCGTCCTTCAGCTGGTGGATTTTTTCGACTAGATTATCGTATTCTTATTTCGCAGCGAATGGACAGATCCGGCGGCATGGATAAAGCCACCCCCGGCTTTAGGCAGCATAAAAAAGCTTGACGACCTGACCGCGAAAGTTGACCGGGCAAAGCAGAACCGCAATGAACTTTCTGGCGTATTGTGCAAGGAATTCAATGTGCGGGAAACCGTCAAAACGACGTGGATATCCTTTGACGACATAAACAATGAAAGCACCTTTGACCTTGAAGAATTCCGGGGCGCGTACTGTGTCGGCGGCGCGGACTTGTCCATAACAACCGACCTGACCGCCGCAAGCCTGCTTTTTATGAAGCGGGGCGACGATAAAAAGTATATTCTTCAAATGTATTGGCTACCCGCTGACCGCCTGCAAGAGCGTGTACAGCAGGATAAAATCCCCTATGACAAATTGTTTGAACGTGGGCTTTTGCGCCTATGCAGCGGAAACAGCATAAGCGATTCTGATGTAACAGCTTAGTTTGTGGAAACCGTGAAGCAATATGACCTGTTCCCGGCATGGGTATATTATGACAGCTACAGCGCATGGTATTTTGTGGAAGAATTGCAAATGCAGGGCTTTAATATGGTTCGCTGCATACAGGGAAAAACGCTTTCCCTGCCTATGCAGATGTTAGGAGCGGACTTGCAGGCCCATAAAGTCATATACAACAATAACCCTGTTTTGAACTGGTGCCTGACGAACACGGGCATTCAGACGGACAAGAACGGCAGCATAGTTCCCATCAAGAACCAATCGCCGAAACAGCGCATTGACGCCACGGCGGCCTTGCTTGACTGCTATGTGGGGTTATATGAGCATTATAACGAATACACTACAGCGATATAAGGGGGAACCGCTATGAAGCTGAAAGACAAGCGTATAGAGATACAGGAAGGCCGTTATACAACGGACAAATACGGCAACCATAGAAAGGAACTTGTCACCGTGGCGAACGTGTGGGCGTATTTCCTGCAGCTTTCCGCAAATGAGATTTACCGGGTAACAACGCAGACGGAAGAAAAGGTTTTATTCCAAATCGGCTACAGGGACGACATAACCACGGCGAACACAATTGTTTACAAGGGCAAGACCTACAACATTACCCGCATTGATATTTTTGAGGGCTACAAAAATGACCTTGTGCTGTACTGCAAGACGGAATAGTCGCCGCAAGGTACTTTTGCTCAAAAATGGGCGAATGCCCGCCGCCGTTCATAAATACGAAATATCATGTTTACAGGATAAATTATTGACAGCTTATCAAGGCTTGTGCTATAATTTATCCTGTCTTTTTATGTGCAGCATAGAGAGGTGAAAGGATGAACTACAGCTATAACCGATTATGGAAATTATTGATAGACAAGCGCATGACAAAAACTGAAATGCGCAAGGCGGCGGGTATCAGCACGAACATACTTGCCAAAATGGGAAAAGATGAATCCGTAGCAATGGACAGTTTAGCAAAAATCTGTGTCGCACTTGACTGTACACTTGATGACATAGTGGAAATAACAGGCGACACAGAGAAAGGCGGCGAATAATATGGCAAGAAAGAAAGTTAGCGAAACGGTAACAGAGAACCTTTTTCGTGACTTTTACGGCGCAAATACTTTTATAGAGAAATCCGCTATTCCATCCGGCTATGGATTTACTTCAAAAAAAGGCACGTCTTATAGCGGCTATCCTGACTTTTTCTGCGATAGCGGGGATTATTGCATTGTGGTTGAAGCAAAAGCGACAGACCATGAAGCCGCGCAAGATGAAGTGCAATATTACATGATAAATAATAAGATACACAAAGATATTATCGGTATTAGTGTATCTGGACAGTCGCGGGAAAATATTCTTTTGACGTACTATTTGAAACTTATGGGAATGACCGAAATAAAAGAGTTCCCGCAAGAAAATACTTTGCTTTCTATTCCTGCAATTAAAAAGCAATATGTTAAGACGAAATACGGCGAAAGCGTTACGACAGAAGCCCTTATAACCGTATTAAAGGACTTGAATAAACGCTTTAACGATAACAACAAGGTTCGTGATACCGACCGCAGCCTGTTCTTTTCCGGGTTAATGATTGCTTTGAAAAACAATAATTTCAGAAGCACATATAAGAGCATTCAAGCCCCGTCTAAACAGGAAGTAGCTACAACAAAGGCAACTGTACTTGAAGCGCACAATCTCAATAAAGCTATTCTTGAAGCTATTACGACAGAACTTGAAAGCAAAATCAACAGTCTGTCTAAAGAGTTTAGCTGGCGCGACAAGTTTTCTTTTATCAAAAACATTGATTATACACTTGAAGAATATAAAAAGATTATAGGCATAATTGAAGAAAAAATATTCTATCCTTTTCAGAATGAGGAAAAGCAGGATATTTTAGGCCGCGCCTATAAAATCTTTTTATCTCGTGCCGGAAAGGTTGATAACAAAAACATTATCCTAACCCCTGACCATATTAAGGAACTTATGGTTCGTTTGGCACGTCTTTCTATAAATGACGTTGTGTTAGATACTTGTGCAGGTTCCGGCGGCTTTCTTATGGAAGCCATGGAAACGATGATTGCGCTTGCAAAAGGCGACGAAAACTCAATAACCCAAATCAAGGAAAAACAGTTAATTGGTTTTGAAATTGACTCTGTTCTGTTTGCCCTTGCGTGTTCCAATATGTTTTTACATGGTGACGGCAGAACTAATTTGCTGTATCGTAGTAGCCTGCTTGATGAAACGCAAGGTGGCATAGTGAATAACAGTGACAAAGAACTGCTTGAAAATATACGGAGCATGAAGCCTACAAGGGTTATAATCAATCCCCCTTATGAGAATAATAACCCGATTAAATTTACCATTCAAGCGTTGAACTATCTTGAACCGGGCGGAAAGCTTGTTATTATCATGCCTACCCCTACCCTGACACATAACCAAGGCGGACTGACAGAAAAAGTTCTGAAAATGGCAAAGCTTGAGTATGTTATCAAAATGCCGAACAAGCTATTTTCAGAGCAAAAAAGAACTGTGAACACGTCCATTTTCGGCTTTACAAAAACACCGCATATTCAATCTGATGATGTTTTATTCTATAACCTTGAAGATGATGGTTTTGTGAGCATACAGCACAAGGGGCGTATTGATAAAAACGGCACATGGCCGGAGATAGAGGACGCTATATTTGACGCAATATCAAATTCAAGGGAAATCCCCGGCGTTTGCCAAAAGAAGAAAATCTACAAAGACGGCGTTTTGAATTGCGCAGGCGTGCAAAAAAAACGTAATAGCAATTATGAGATGGTTAAGGTTAGCACTCTGTTCAATGTGACAAAAGGAACGCTTGCAAGTGAAAGCAACATTGACGGCAACTATCCTTTTGTAACAGCAAGTGAAGAATGGAAAACACACACGGAATATGCGCTTGATACAGAAGCTATTGTATATGCGGTTAGCGCGGCTGGTTCTTTAGGACGTAGCCACTATGTTAACGGGAAGTTTATTGCAAGCAATCTTTGCCTTGTTTTAACAAGCAAGAATGACCCTAAATATCCGATTGACTTAGAATTTTACAACTGTTATTTTGCGTCTATCCGAAAGCAGATTGTTTCAGACTTAGCAGACGGAACGTCAAAATTGACTATATCGCCGGAAATGTTCAAGGACTACTACATTGACTATATCCCTATTAAGGAACAGCAAGCGTTTGTACAGACAAAGCTAAAGGACTTTTTGGCACTTCAAGAAAAGTTCAGAAAAGCACAAGAACAACTGTCGCAGGATATAGCCAACTTATCAGATTAAAGCTAATATCCCCTGTTATCTTGTAGTATCGTAAAGCAGATTTAAGCGACAAACAAGCGACAAATCAGCATAGTAAAACGGCTAAAACCCTTGATTTATAAGGACTTTAGCCGTTTTTAATGTATTCTTTTTCAAAGAATAATAAAATCGTTAATGAACTTGGGGAACTGGATGGAGAAATAGACACAATAGTTGAAAAACTGGAGACTCTCGGAGAGAATAATCTTCTTGAACAGGCGGACAAGGATACCATAGATCATATCATTGAGATATTAGATGGCATCTCGCTAAAGTATGGAAATAAAAAGAAAAAAGCTGAGCGCAAAAATGAGAAGATTGCTCTTTTTCAAGCAGCGGTCAATAATTTCAAGCAGAAATATCAAACGACAGTTTCCGATACACAAAAGAAGTTATTGACTTACAATGAGAATCTTACAGCGATCGCCGAAACCATAAGCAGTTTGATTATACGACGAAGAGCCAACAGAAAGCCTGTGAACAACCTGAAAGCAGAAACTGTCGATGTACAGACGCTGAGGGTTTATAATTATTCTGTTAATAGCAGGCTGGGCATTTCAGAAATTAGTCCGGAATATATTGATGAATTGTTCGTGAGTAATTTCAAGAAGAATTCTAAGCCTGTCCTGCCTATGAATCAGGATGAACTTGCAGGTGTAATATTGAGATATAATGGCGCTCCAGCTGATGCATTGCAGGAAATCAAAGATAGAATTGAAGCACAGTTGGCCACGGACTTCGCTAACAAATTCACTATAACCCAGGCAGGAACGGATAAAACGCAGGAATGATCCGCTGGATTTATAGTGATAGAAAATGATGTTTCGGATAATAAGGATGCCACAAGAATACATCAGTGCATTATTCGCCTCATCACTCAAATTGACGACCGTCTCAAGGAATTGCCTGATGAAGCTTTGGGAGTGAAGGAAGAGGATGAATTAGAGGCACTTGAAGGCAAATAACCAGGTTGCCTTGTAGATATCATATTGTAAGGAGATTCAGAATGCAGGAGATTTTCAGTAATACTACGCTGACGGTAAATCAGCTTATCGAAAAAATAGATACGGGAGAACTGGGATTACCCGAACTGCAGCGTCCTTTTATCTGGAAGGACTCAAAGGTTCGTGACCTTTTTGACTCTATGATGAGAGGGTATCCGATTGGATATTTGATGCTCTGGGAATGTCCTGCTCTTGATAAGAAGAAATCCATAGGCGTAGACGCACACAGTTACGACTCGCCGAAGGAGGTGATTATTGATGGGCAGCAGCGTCTGACATCGCTTTATGCTGTCATGAAGGGCAAGAAAGTCATCAATTCAAAGTTTGATGAGAAAGCAATCATCATTTCGTATTGTCCTCTGCAGGACAAATTCGAGGTGGGTTACCAGGCTACGAAGAAAGATCCTGAATGGATTTACAACATCAGTGAGCTTTTCACCACCGGTAATGCTTTCAAGTATATAGGCGATTTTATCCAGCGGCTGAGTGATTACAGGGCTACGAAGGGGGAAGTCCTGACTGATGACGAACAGGCTGTTATTGCTGACCACATAAATGCAGTTGCCAATCTGAAGACGCATACGCTTCCGGTATTTGATATTAAGTCCAATGCCGAGGAAGAGGATGTCTCGGAGATTTTCGTGCGAGTAAATTCTGGCGGCGTGTCACTAAAGCAGAACGACTTCATCCTTACCTTGCTTTCGCTGTATTGGGATGACGGAAGGCGTGAAATAGAGCAGTTTAGCAAAGATTCCACTGCTCCTGCAAAAGGCAAAACTACATCGTACAATCAGCTTACCACGGTTACGGCACAAGATGTCATACGTGTTGTTATGGCATATGCTTTCGACAGAGCTCGTCTGAAATATGGATATAAGCTTCTTCGTGGAGCGGATTTCGACAAAAAGGGTGCTGTCGATGAGGAACTTCGAAATCAGCGATTTGATACCTTGAAGGCCAAGCTGCCAGATGTGCTGGATGTTCACAGCTGGCACGAATTTATCAAGGCAATTATGAACGCTGGATATCTTTCTGGAGACCTGATTCTGTCTGGAAATGCGATATTTTACTCGTATGCTTTTTACTTGATTGCAAAGCACAGGTTCAATGCTTCCTACAATGAGAATATGCATCTTACCTCCTTGTGGTTCTTTTATGCGTCGCTGGTATCGCTTTATACGGGATCCTTTGAGTCTACGGTTGAAAAACATCTGAACAGCATTAAGACTTTAACCACGCTTGATGAGTATAAGGATTTCATTTTGACGAGAGTAGGCGAACGCCTGACAAACGATTATTTCGATATCACGCTTGTCGGCTCAGAAGGGCTTGCTGTTTCCGGCAGAGGTAATAATGCATGGAATGCGTATGTTGCTTCCCTGAATATATTGAATGCAAAGATCCTTTTCTCCAAAAGTAATTTGCTGGCATCTAAGCTTTTTGAACCGGGAACGGATGGAAACAGGAAATCACTTGAAAAGCATCACCTGTTCCCGAAGGCATACCTGAAGTCTCTCGGATACAAGGATTCGATGATAAACCAGATGGCGAACTACGCATTTATCGACTGGAAGGACAATATGGACATTCTGGATGATGCACCATCGATTTATTACCCGATTGTATGCCAGGGTAGAACTGAGGCGGAAATTCTGGAGATGGAAAAAGAAAATGCCCTGCCGCATGGTTGGGAGAATATGACATACGAAGATTTCCTGAAAGAGCGCAGGAAGCTGATGGCAGCAAGAATTAAGGAAGCGTTTGAGCAGCTGAAGAAGAATGTGGGTTAACTAGCATGAAACAGGAAACCTTAGACAGAATAAGGATTATGACCTGGAACATGTCAAGGAAGAACTGGCAGATGTCATTGTCTACAGCCAGAATATGCTGGATAAGCTGGGGCTGGATGTGGATGACATCGTTATGAGCAAGATGGCAAAGAATGAAGCTAAATATCCGGTGGAGAAAGCAAAGGGCAGCTCAGCCAAGTATGATGAGCTGTAGCACCTTTTCATTATCTCCCACAATTTAATTATCCTCTCACATTTTAATTATCCCGCCTAAGAGGAAGAAGCGTCTTGTTAGACGAGACCTGCGGAAGCGGTGGATTTATGGCAAGGGCAAAAAACGATAGCGAGGTGATATGTAATGAACAAAGATCCGTTTAAGGAATATATCAAAGAATCCGAGCCCGCAAAGCGTGATAAAGGCTATGCATGGCATACGGCAATTGGCCTGCAGGCGGTTGACGGGCTGAAGACATCAGAATATCTGTTGCATACTGCCGTCCGGAATATCGAGGGCGAGATTTCTTTTGAAGAGGCAAATGCGCTTTTGCAGACCTACTACGAGGAAAATCCCACTCGTGATGCGTCAGATCGTACTGAGGAGGCCGACAAGGTATCCGCACGGATTGCCGCGCTGCTTTCCGAGCGTGCCTTCAGCTTTACGCCGAATGAATATATCTCCATTCACAGAAAGCTGTTTGCCGGCATCTATTCTCACGCTGGACGTATTCGGGATTATAACATCACGAAGAAGGAATGGGTCTTAAATGGCGCGACTGTACTCTATGGCAGTGCTACGGAGCTGCGGGCGACATTGGACTATGATTTCTCGGAAGAGAAGAAGTTCTCTTATAAGAACCTCTCGATGGATGAAATCATCCACCACCTTGCGCTTTTTGTTTCCAGACTGTGGCAGATCCATGTTTTCGGTGAGGGCAACACCAGAACGACGGCGGTATTCTTTATCAAGTATCTGTGCACGTTGGGCTTTTATGTGACAAACGATATTTTTGCTGAGAATGCGTGGTATTTTCGGAATTCACTGGTCAGGGCAAATTACAATGACCTGAAGAACGGCATTCACGAAACGACGGAGTTCCTTGAGGTGTTCCTTCGCAATCTCCTGTTGAACGAGAATCATCCTCTTCATAATCGGATATTGCACATCAGCGGCACTTTTAAAGAACCGGAAAAAGTGAACATTGACTCTGAAAAAGCGAACATTGAAAATAAAAAAGTGAACATTGAAGAGGGTTTTACAGCAAAGACCGCTTCGCATGTTCGCAAATTACAAGAGGCTTTAGGAAAAGAGATCGTATTCGGCAGATCGGATGTGCAGAGAGTGCTCGATCTGAAGCCGACAAGATGCACTGCCTTGCTGCGTGAAATGGCAGAGCACGGGATCATTGAGCCGGTGACCGGACACGGAAAAGGCAAGTATCGCTTCCGGCAGCAGTAGAGAAAATGGCAATTTTGAGGTCAAAATGG
Organism: uncultured Tissierellia bacterium; assembly: GCA_947253765.1. GTDB lineage: Bacteria > Bacillota > Clostridia > Tissierellales > Peptoniphilaceae > Khoudiadiopia. The sequence continues at coordinate 178,475 of CAMYAK010000001.1, read as the reverse complement.
CTGTGGACATGTTTCCGAGAACGAACGGACTGATTTTCCGTGGATTGCCCGATTATTTGACATCCAACTGGAGCAATCAAGCCATGTGGAGACTATAGTTTTGATACAAAAGATGTAAATTTAGTAATCACCAACAAAGAAGCAGAAGAACTTGGATATACTAGGCAATATTATCCCAGTTTACGATATAGATCGAACAATTTGCGATATCATAATCGACAGAGAAAAAAGCGTAGCGTTCATTCAAAAGAGTGAGCGCTTTTTTAATGCCCGGAAAGGAGTAAAGAATAGGTAGCTTGCTAAATGCCAAACCGCTTATGGAGTTTATTGTTGCAAATGTCACTAAATAATATTATCTTTTATAATATTATAGTATTAAGGAAAGTTGATACATAGATAAAATTAGGAGGATAAGATGAATAAGTATTTTTCGGTTAATGATAAAGTATATGATATTGTTGAAAAAAATCCAAAGGCTCTTGAGTTCTTGGTAAATAATGGTTTTGAACAATTTAAGGATCCAAAGGCACTTGAAATGATGGGCAAGAAGGTAAGCCTATCAATGGCCCTAAAACTAAAGAAGATGAATGTTGACCTGTTTGAAGAGAGGTTGTTAGCCTTTTTGGATAGTGACCTATCTAGTATTGATACTACACTAGTTGATTCTGTGATGGCTATAAATCTTGTGAAAAAGAGGGCGGATATAAATATAGAGGGAGTACTACCTTGTCCAATAAGGATTCCTTTGCTGGAAGGTTTCCAGTCTTGGTTAAAGGAAAACAAGGATAGTTTTGACTATACAATAGGCTATGAACTTCAGTCTGCCAATCTTGGTCTTGATTGGATCAAGGACCAGGTAAAGACTGGAGATGTCGACCAGATACCAGATGTGTTGATGTCAGCGGGGTTTGACCTATTCTTTGACAAGGCCTTGATGGGACAGTTTATGGACGATGATGTCTTTGAAGCTGCTACAGATGAATTTAACAAGGACTTTGCTAATGAATATATCGATTTAAGGGACCCTAAGAAAAAATACCTGATCATAGGTGTAGTGCCGGCCGTATTTTTGGTAGACAAGGATCAATTAAACGGTAGACCTGTTCCTAGGACTTGGGAAGATATATTGAGTCCAGAATTTGAAGACTCTGTTGCAGTTCCAATGGGAGACCTTGACCTATTCAATGCCTTGGTTGTTAGTATTTATAAGGATTACGGAATGGAGGGAATATCTAATCTTGCTAGGTCATATATGAAGAGCCTACATCCAGCTGAAGCGGTAAAGGCCAAGTCTAAATCAAAGGCAAGTCAGCCAGCAGTTAGCATAATACCTTACTTCTTTACACAGATGATACAGGGAGACAAGCAAATTGCTGTGTGGCCAGAAGATGGGGCAGTGATCAGTCCCATATTTATGATATCAAAGAAGAAGAACAAGGAGAGAGCCCAGCCGGTTGTAGACTTTTTTATGTCTCCAGAGGTCGGCAGGGTATTCTCAGTAAATGGTAAGTTCCCTTCTACAAATAAGGATGTAGATAACGGTTTAGGAAAAGACCAGAAATTCAAGTGGGTAGGTTGGGATTTTATCCATTCTACAGATATAGGTAGCCTATTGGTTGACCTTGAAAAGAAGTTTAATGATGAGATAGTAAAGTAGATAGTAAAAAGTAGATATTAAAGAATGAGTTAGTTATGAACCTAGTAGTATTTTCTGGTCCTCCATCTTCAGGAAAGACCAGTGTAATTATAAAGACAATAGAAGCCCTACAATCACGTAATATTAAGGTTGGTGTGGTCAAGTTTGACTGCCTGTATACAGATGATGATACCCTGTATGAGAAGATTGGGATACCTGTAAGAAAGGGTCTATCAGGAGCTCTTTGCCCTGACCACTTCTTCGTATCTAATATAGAAGAAGTTGTAAAATGGGGAGTCGATAATGGCCTAGACCTATTGATAACAGAATCAGCCGGCCTATGTAACAGGTGTTCACCATATATAAAAGAAATCAAGGGGGTATGCGTTATAGACAACCTTTCCGGAATCAATACTCCTAAGAAGATAGGTCCTATGCTAAAGGCAGCGGATATAGTCATAATAACAAAGGGAGATATAGTGTCACAGGCTGAAAGGGAGGTATTCGCATCAAAGGTGAACTCAGTAAACCCAACATCCATTACTATGCACGTAAATGGTCTTACAGGTCAGGGTACTTATGAATTATCTACCCTATTGATGGATGAAGATAAGAATATTGACACAGTAAAGGGTATGAAGCTTAGGTTTCCTATGCCTTCAGCCCTATGCTCATATTGCCTAGGAGAGACTAGGATCGGTGAGGAATTCCAGATGGGCAATGTTAGAAAAATGGATTTAGAAGATAAGTAGGATGAATAAAGATGAACGAATTAGAAAATAAAAAAATTAGCAGTTTGCTAGAAGAATATCCTTTTGTTGAATCCTACTTTGAGGAAAACAAGCTAGATGTTGCTGGATTTGAGGATATGACATTTAACCAATATCTTGAACACTTTAGTTTTGAGGAGGTAGAGGATCTTGCCCTTGACCTTAACAAGCTGGCTATAGACCTAGTTGAATACATCAAGCAGATGAAGGAATTCTTGGGCATAGAAGACTCAAATGGTGTAGACCTATTGACTATTTTGCCGGGTCAGAATAAGTCGGGTGAGAGGGAGGGCTTTGACAGGTTAGACATTAAAAAGTCTGAGATGATAGCAATTGTTGGACCTACAGGGTCTGGTAAGTCTAGACTATTGGCGGATATAGAATGGACAGCCCAGGATGATACGCCTACAAAGAGGACGATTCTGATTAACGGTGAATATCCAGATAAAAAGTGGAGATTTTCTTCTAATAATAGGTTAGTTGCCCAGTTGTCACAGAATATGAACTTTGTAATGGACCTATCTGTTAAGGAATTCTTGGAACTTCATGCAAGGTCTAGGATGGTAGACGATATAGAATCCGTGGTTGACAAGATACTTATAGAGGCAAACAAGCTAGCGGGAGAACAGTTTAGGGTGGATACGCAGATTACAGCCCTTTCAGGTGGTCAGTCTAGGGCGCTTATGATAGCGGATACAGCTATACTATCTTCATCTCCAATAGTGTTAATAGATGAGATTGAAAATGCAGGTATAGACAGGAAAAAGGCCCTAGACCTATTGGTATCTTCAGACAAGATAGTCCTAATGGCAACTCATGATCCGACACTTGCCCTACTAGCAGATAGGCGTATTATAATCAGCAATGGTGGGATAGCAGATATAATAGAGACTAGTCAAACTGAAAAGGGCAAGCTAAAAGAGCTAGAAGAGATGGATCAAAAAATCCAAGAAATGAGAAGAGCCCTTCGTTTCGGTGAAAGATTACAATAATTCGTATACACAACTATAAATATACTAATATATCTACATATCTTTTTAGACATATATCATGACAGTTAAGAAGAAAGTAAACACTAGCATAAATTAACTCCTTGCATACTCTCAGGCGGAGTGTTACAATGTATCTAGTTTTAAGTAGCCTATGCTAACTAGCCCTTATGGTGACGCACCCTTGCGAGCCGTCATCGGCTTCTCGTTGGAGGGCTACCCGGTAACCCGGCTTTGGACAGGATTCATTTGCTAAGGCCGATATGCCAAGTTGGCCGCTAGTCTGGATTGCGATTCTCAGGTAAAGTTAGCGGTCGCTTGTAAAGAACAGGAGAGTGTCTATGAAAAAGAAGCAAATAGCCAGAAGAGGCTTTCTCTTGCTAGCCGCAATCTTCATCTTTTTTGTTGCAGTCTTGCTACCCAGTGGAGCTATAAATGCAGCCGGAAAGAAATATGATAACTGGCAGGCTGTCGCCAAGGATATGCATGGCGTCTTTGAGGAGGCGATAACAGCTGTTGAAGCGGGCGACCATAAAGCTGCCCACGATCATATCAACAATGCCTATTTTGGTTATTACGAGACCCAAGGCTTTGAAAAAAATGTCATGTTTGCCATCTCAGCCGACCGGGTCAACCACATCGAAGCTATGTTCAGAGATATTAAGCACTCTCTGCTTGGCAATGTAGAAAATGACAAAGAAACCATTATCCAAAACATTAGAAACTTAGATATGAAGGTCTACCGTGACGCCCTCGTCCTCGATGGCGTAGAAAATTTAGATGCTCCGGATGAGGTCGGTCAAGTTGTTTTTGGTAATGGGGAGATCAAAGCGGTAAACCAAGGTCACTTGCGCCTAACCTCTTTCGCCACTTCTTTCGGCCTGCTGATGAGGGAAGGTTTGGAAGCCATCCTGGTCTGTGTAGCTATTGTGGCCTATCTGGTTAAGACGGGAAACCGGCACTTGGTTAAAGGCGTTTATTGGGGCATGGCTGCCGGTATCTTAGGCTCTGTCGTCCTAGCGGTTCTCGTACACTTTATTTTTGGCGGAGTTGGTCAAGAACTTTTGGAAGGCTGGACCATGTTCATCGCCGTTATCGTCTTGTTTTGGGTTAGTAACTGGATGCTTTCTAGGTCAGAAGCCCACGCTTGGGAGGCCTATATCCAGACTCAAGTACAAAAATCAGTCGACCGTCGCAGTATGTATGGCCTGATCGGTGCAGCTTTCTTGGCGGTTATCAGGGAAGGGGCCGAGTTAATCCTCTTCTACAAGGCCAGTCTGGGTGGCGGTATGACCGACACGAATTTTGCAATCTTAGGCTTTGCTGCTGCTCTGGTCTTGTTGGTTGTTATTTACTTGGCACTCCGCTTTACCTCTGTCCACCTGCCGCTCCGTCCCTTCTTTATGGCGACTAGCATCCTGCTCTATATCCTTTGCATCAGCTTTATGGGTAAGGGTGTTAAGGAGCTCAGTGAGGCCGGCGTGATTTCCGGTTCAACCACCATCCCTGCCTTAAACGGCTTCAGCTTCGACTTGCTTGGCATATATGATCGGGCTGAAACCTTAATCCCGCAAATCATGATTTTGATTGTATCGGTCTGGATTATTCTGTCGCATATCTTTAAAACAAGACGTATTAGAAAGGAAATATTAGCTAAAAAAGAGGGAACACCGGCTGTAAAGCCGACCTCTCCGGCAGAGTAAATCGGGGCTTCTCCGGCTAGACGACCACTGAGCCCAGGGTCCGACCCTTGTCGGCAGGGTACTGCCAAGGACTGCTTGGTGATGCCGAGGTCGGTGGTAAGGCGGAAAAACCCACACTTGTCATAGGTAACGACACTGAATTATCAAACGCACCGAACCTGTAGCGGTTTGGGTGACTGAGATTCAAGGTTATGTTATATAGAAATTTAAATACAAGGAGGAAAAAATGAAAAAGAAACTATTAGCGTTCATTATGGTCGGCACCATGTTGACAACCTTTGGTGTCACCGGTTGCGGCCACAAGGGAGGGCAGGAAGCACCTTCAGAGGCACCTGCGGCCAGTGACATAAGTTCTTCGGCAGCTGAGAAGGATGACGACAAAGGGGGCAGCAAAGCTGGTGACGCGGAAAAGCCAGGCGATTCCGGCTTCTTGGAAATTCCCATCGGCGAAGGCCAAATTGTTGGTCCTTTCCAGGTTGAGATGGTCTACTTCCAAGGTGTTGATATGGTTCCGGAAGGCCGTCAACCCAGTGCGGCCGAATCTGATATGCACCTGGAAGCCGATATTCATCTGACCCCGGAAGCGGCTAAACAATATGGTTTTGGTGCTGGCGAAGATATTTGGCCAGCCTATCTGACGGTTGACTACAAGGTCTTGGATGAGAGTGGCAAAGAAGTGACATCCGGTTCCTTCATGCCGATGAACGCTGATGACGGTGCTCACTATGGCATTAACATCAAAAAGGGTGAAATTAAGGTTGGTAAGTACAAAATCAAGTTGGAAATTACTCCTTCAGACGACTACCTCCTGCATGTTGACCCCGAGACAGGTGTTCCGATTGCTAATTCAGAGGGGAAGAGTGCTGCTGAGAAATTCTACGAAAAGCAGACTGTTGAGTTTGAGTGGAACTACGATGGTTCTCAGCTTGAGTTGAAGTAAGAAGTTGCCATTCGTGAACAAAAGAGAGGACCGGCGGGTGGCCTTAACGCCCGCCGGGCTCTTCGTTTTTTTGTTTGTTGAAGTGTTTGCGCATGAGCGAACGGTTAACAAAAAGTTGCCTGGTTTGGTGCCGGTAAAAGCCGATACAGGCACAAGCCGGACCTGACCCAACGCAAAACAATAAAGAGAGTGAGAGAAGAACCGTGTTATCTTTTTTTATCATAGCCGTATCGACCCTATTGCCCCTGTCTTATGCAGTGGCTGTCATGAGCCGGTTTGGCGACGACACAAAAAGCAAAACAGCCCGTATCTTAATTTTGACGGGCGGGCTCTTAGGTCTGATTTTATCTTTATTCATTGCCTTTATCCGTCGGACCCAGGCCAAGCAGATGCTTAAAAGTCTGGTCCGCTTAAACCGTCAAGCGATTGCCTTGACCTGGCTACTGCTCTTGCTTTTTTCATTGATTGTCATCATTTACCAGCTTTGTCAGTCTAGCAGATACAAATGGCGGACTCTCTGTTCCGGTTTTATTGCAATCTTGGGAGCGGTAACGGGCGGCTTGGCCTTAACCTTTATGGCCGTCACCATCTTGCCTGTCTTGTTTGCCCAGACAAATGAATTTATAGCCTTCGGTGAAGATTCTTTTGGCACGGCCTCACTGTTAAGGGTGGCGGGTTTTTTAACGGGCATTCTGACCGCTTTTATGGCCTGCCTTGCGAATTATAAGATTCTCAACCGCTCTCGCGGCCGGGCCCGTCGGATCTTATTTGCTTTATTTGTGCTGGCGCTTAGTATTGACTATGCCTTGAGAGGGATCAGCGCTCTGGCCCGTTTAAGAATCCTGTCCAGTCAAAATGACTTGGTCTTCGAAATCATGATTTTTGAGGATAAAAGTTTACCTTATGTCGGTGCCGTATATTTTTTAGTAACCCTCATCGCGGCCGTTGTGGTGTTTTTTGCTAACCTCAAATTGCAGGGCGATTATCCCCATGCGGCGGCCAGGCGAAAAGAGCGCTGGCGTTTGCGCAATTGTCGGCGCTGGTCTGTGACCGCCGTCATTTTATCCGCCTTTATGTTTTTGACTGTCTCGGCCCTCCATGCCTATGTCAACCGGCCGATAGTTCTGACGCCGCCCCAACCTTATCAGGAAGAGGGGAGTAAAATTGTAATCCCCCTCTCAGATGTAGATGATGGCAACCTGCACCGCTTTTCTTATTCTTTTGAGCAACATGACATCCGCTTTTTAGTAGTGAGGAAACCACAAGGGAATGCTTACGGAATAGGCCTAGATGCTTGTGATATCTGTGGCGTAGCCGGTTATTATGAGCGCAACCACGAAGTTATTTGCAAGCGCTGTGATGTGGTGATGAACAAGGCGACCATCGGTTTTAAGGGCGGCTGCAACCCGGTTCCTTTTCCTTATGAAATTAAGGACGCCAAAATCTACATTGACAAGGCCGACCTGCAAGCTGAAAAAGATCGCTTTCCGATAGGAGATTAAGATGTTTTGGAAGATGGTAAGAGGAACACTGTTCCGTCAGCGGGGCAAGATGTTTATGATCGCCTTTACGGTGGCTCTAGGAATTTCCCTCGTCACGGCCATGTTGAATGTCATGTTGGGAGTGGGGGATAAGATTAACCGGGAGTTGAAAACCTATGGTGCCAACATCAATGTGGTGCCTAAGGATGCCTCCTTGTTGGACGACCTTTACGGCATTTCTGACGGGGCGGGTGTCGAAGACAAGTATCTGGAAGAAGAAGATGCGCCAAAAATCAAGCAGATCTTTTGGGGCTTCAATGTCGTTAATTTTGCCCCCAGTCTCTCCTTGTGGGCGGATTCAGCTGAACTCGGCGGACAGATTCGGGTGCGCGGTGTTTGGATTGACAAGCAAATGGAGTTGCCCACTGGTGAGAAAATTTCTGCCGGTATCAAAGATATGAAGTCTTGGTGGCACATCGAGGGAAACTGGTTGAAGGAGACAGACGAGAAGAGCTTGTTGCTGGGTTCTTTGCTGGCCGGCAAGCACGGTCTGAAAGTAGGTGACAAGGTGTCGCTTGCCCTGGGTAACCGCAAAGAGAGTTTTAAAGTTAAGGGCATCATCAATGCGGGGGGAGACGAAGACAAGGAAATTTTCATGCCTCTTAAAGAGGCCCAAGGCCTGTCCGGACTTGAGGGCAAAATTTCGGCCATCGAGGTATCGGCTCTGACGACACCGGATAATGACTTGGCTAGAAAGGCTTCCCAAAATCCGGATTCCTTGACCCCTTCGGAGTATGAAACATGGTATTGTACGGCCTATGTCAGCTCGATCTGTTATCAAATACAAGAAGTCGTTACTGATTCGGTGGCTAAACCGGTCCGGCAAGTGGCTGAATCGGAGGGAACTGTTTTAGCCAAAACGCAGTTTTTAATGTTGATGATTACCATCTTGAGCTCCATAGGGTCAGCTTTGGGCATCAGCAACCTAATCACCAATTCGGTGATTGAACGCAGCCAGGAAATTGGCCTGATTAAGGCCTTAGGGGGAAGGGGTATTCGGATTGTCCTCTTGATTTTGACTGAAATACTTTTGACCGGCATTTTTGGCGGTGCGATCGGCTATGCGGCAGGCTTGGGCTTTGCCCAAATCATCGGCCTGACCGTCTTTGACGCCACCATCCCACCAGCCATTATGGTGGTTCCGATTGATGTGGTCGTTTTACTGGCTGTCATCTTGATCGGCAGTATACCGGCTATTCGTTACTTGCTGAAGCTTAAACCAACAGAAGTGTTACACGGGAGGTAAGTCGGTGAAGATGGAGAATAAGAAAGAGTGTCGGCAACGGCTCAAGCGGCACAATATGACCAAGCGGCGGATGTATCTTCGGATGATTGTCGGCTCACTGGTGCGCCGCCGGTCACGCATGCTGATCGCCTTGATGGCCATTGCCATCGGGGCTACGATCATGAGCGGCATGGTGATGATTTACTACGACATCCCCCGGCAGTTAGGCAAGGAGTTTCGTTCCTATGGGGCTAACTTTATGGTCCTTCCATCAGGTGATGTGAAGATCAGTGAGGAAACCCTGGTAAAGGTGCGGTCAATCTTGCCGGCAGACTCATTGGTCGGCTTGGCACCTTATCGCTATGAAACCACTAAAATTAACCAAAAACCCTATATTTTAGCAGGGACAGACTTGGAGCAGGCGAGGAAGAACAGCCCCTTTTGGTACATTGAAGGTGAGTGGACAAAAGATGACCCGGACGGAGTCGTGGTTGGCAAAGAAATTGCCCGGACAATCGGCCTGCAGGTGGGGGACCGTTTTCGTGTTGAAGGCGTCAAATATGGCCGCCAGGCGGTGGGGTCAACCCATACTGATTCAGCAGTACAAAGCAGGGTTAAAAACACAATTGAAGACTATTATTCCAAGGATTTGACCGTTAAAGGGATTGTGACCACCGGCGGGGCGGAAGAGGGCTTTATCTTCTTGGACTTAAAAGTCCTCAATCAGATGCTGGAAGACCAAACGCGGATTGACGGCATTGAGTGTTCTATCGAAGGAGATGCTGAAAGCCTCCAGTCCTTGGCTGACCGCCTAAAAAGGGATGTGCCGGAGATCGTCGGCCGACCGGTCCGCCGCGTGACCCAATCCCAGGACCGGGTCTTGGGGAAATTGCAGGCCTTGGTCTTATTGGTGGATGTCGTGGTCTTGCTTTTGACTATGATTTCAGTTTTAACCACCATGATGGCGGTGGTGACGGAAAGACGCAAGGAGATTGGCCTAAAGAAGGCTCTAGGTGCTCCGGACAGAGATATTGTGCGAGAGTTTTTAGGCGAGGGAAGTTGCCTCGGCTTACTGGGCGGTACTTTAGGTGTACTCTTTGGCTGGTTTTTTGCCCAGCGGGTCAGTTTGACAGTCTTTGGACGCGCCATTGAGTTTTCCTGGTGGCTGGCCCCGGCTACGGTTGTCCTGGCCATGATAGTGACGGTGGCGGCCAGTCTTTGGCCGGTCAAGCAGGCGGTTAAGGTGGATCCGGCCCTGGTTTTACGCGGAGAATAAGCCGGTTGTTGGTGGCCGGAGTGGCCTAATGTAGTAGAACACCGGTACTCGCAGGGACGTTTATAGGAATTGTTGGTCGGTTAGAATAGCTAGAGTGGAAGAAGGAATTATGATAGGTTCAGATAAGCATGACTTGCTTTTAGAATTGGAAAATGTTTCTAAAATATATGAAACCGTAAATGCCTTACAGGATGTCAACCTGACGGTCAGGCGAGGAGAGTGGATCTCGGTGATGGGCTCATCCGGCTCAGGTAAAACCACCTTGATGAACATTATCGGATGTATGGACAAACCATCACATGGTAAAGTTCTTTTGGATGGACAAGATATTACCAAGGAGAGTCAGCACAATTTAACGACCATTCGACGCGAAAAAATCGGCTTGATATTTCAGCAATTCCACCTGATTCAATATTTGACGGCGGTGGAGAATGTCATGGTTGCCCAGTACTATCACAGTATGCCGGACGAAAAGGAGGCCTTGGCAGCCCTCGACAAGGTGGGTCTGTTAAACCGGGCTGATCACCTGCCTCGCCAATTGTCTGGTGGCGAACAGCAAAGAGTCTGCATTGCCAGAGCCCTAATCAACAACCCGGAGCTTATCTTGGCGGATGAGCCCACTGGTAACCTGGATGAGGAAAATGAGCAACTCGTTATCCGCATTCTCCACCAGCTGCATGAGGAGGGGGCTACAATTGTAGTCGTAACCCATGATATCTCAGTGGGTGAGCAGGCAGAAAGAAAAATCATCTTAGACTATGGGAAAATAAGTGCTGTAGAGGATTTAAAAGTAGCCCGCCAAAAAGTGTGACAGCTTTGCTTGGGGCAAACGCCATAAGGAGGAGAACAATTGTATAAGCGTATCAAATGCAGCCGCCGGTTGGCCTGCCTGGCCTTGGTGGCCCTAACGGTCGTGACCTTGTTTAGTGGTTGCGGACAAAAAAAAGACTTTGCCAAATTGACCTTGGCGGATGGAGAGTACAGGGGCCATTATGAAGATGAATCAGATGATGCCTCCAAGTCATCCGTTGATGTGAAAATTGTCGTTCAAGCAGGTAAGATTGTAGCTTGCGAGAGTGAAGAGAGGGAGGGTAACGGAGAGGTTAAGGACGAGCACTATGGGGAAAAAACGGGTGAAGCAAACTTTGCCCTGGCCCAAAAGGCTTTGGTCGGTATCAAAGCTTATCCGGACAAGCTGTTGGAGGTCCAGGATCCTGAAAAGATTGACGCAGTTTCGGGCGCAACCATTTCTTTAAAGCGTTTTAAAGAAGCTGTTTGGGTTGCCCTGGATAAAGCTGCCAATCAAGGCAAGTAGCCGGACCAGCCGTTCTCAAACGCCTACTTGAGAGCTGTTGCACCATGTTTTTTTATTTGCTCGGTCTTATCGGGCAGTTGTAAAAAGACTAGGGGCTTTAGTAGTAGCTTCTATTCTATCCACATTTTATTCGTGAAGGGCAGTAGGACTTGCCCAAAGGAGTTATATGAATATATCAACGATCGATCATTCGTCTAAGTTTAACCGCATCATCAGCTCACTTATGCTGCTTTTGAGCTTGGTGATTGCCATCTTCCCCAACTGGTTGAAGCCGGTGTGTGGACCCATGGAAAATGGTAGATTTATGGCTTGTCACTATAGTGCCATTTACACAGGGGTTGTTTTTGCTGTCTTGGCTATTTTGCTATTGATTCAAATCATAGTGAATCGCAAGGGGGTCTATATATTAGGCTCTCTGCTGAGTGTCCTTGCGGTAGTTTTTTCTTATTTGCTGGTCACCCGTAGAATTAGGATTCCCGTACCGGGAATGGAACCCATGATGGGGAAGGACGGACAAATGCATGTAATGACCTTCGGTCTTTGCAAAAAAGCCGACATGGTCTGCCATCAGTCTTATGCCGTCATTCATATCTTAATGTTGATTTTGGCCGCACTCGCTGTTGTTTTGTTATTAAAGGCATGGGCTGAAATGAAGAATCAAGAGAGCTTTAGAAAGTAAAGCAAACTCTGCAGCAGTTGGCAGCTGTATGAGGAAGGTATGAAAAAGACTAACCAGGAGGAGTGTTACATGGACCATCCTTTAAGTGCTTGGCAGATCGCTAAACTAAATATCAGTCGTAAGTCAGGTAGGAGTGTCAGTCTGATGCTACTGGTAGCCCTATTTGCCTTTATCCTGTGTGGTGGAGCCCTTTTTATGAATGGTTTGGCACAAGGTGTCAGACAGTTGTCCGGCCGTCTGGGGGCAGACTTGATTGTTGTACCTGCCGGTTATAAGGCCGATTTTGAAGGGGTTCTTCTAAAGGGCGAGCCGAGTAGTTTTTATTTACCGGCCGGAGCCAAGGAAAAAATCGAAAAACTGGAAGGGGTTGCAGCGGTCACTCCCCAACTTTATGTTGCCACCCTGTCAGCCTCCTGCTGTTCTTACCCGGTGCAAATTATCGGCATTGACGAGCCTACAGATTTTTTAATTAAACCCTGGTTGCGCAGTCAATTTAAGGGTGAACTAAAAGATAATACTGCCTTGGTTGGCGGCAATATCGTCGGTGAGACCGGTGAAAAAGTTCACTTTTTTAATCAACCGATTGCCATTGTCGGTCGTCTAGAAAGGACCGGTATGGGCTTTGATGCAACGATTTTTGTAAATATGGATACGGCCAAGATGCTGGCCAAAGAGAGTGAGCGCCTAGGCCCTAACAAGGCGGCAGAAAAGGGGCGTATTTCCTGTTTGATGGTGAAGGCGGAACCAAATGTTGATCCTTCTAAGCTGGCCTCTTATATTTCTAAACAGTTTGGCGGTGAGGGACTTTTTGCCATTGTCAGTAAACGCTTTATCAATGATATTTCGGCTAATTTAGGAACCCTGTCTGCCTTGCTTTACGGGACGATTGCCATTGTTTGGTTGCTGTCTGTACTTATTTTAGCCTTGACTTTTTCGGCCCTGTTGAGGGAGCGAAAGAAAGAATTGGCTACCCTCAAGATCCTAGGTGCTGGTAAAGGTTTTTTAAATAAGACGGTCTTATTCGAGGCCGGTTTAATCAGTTTTAGGGGTGGCTTGATTGGGAGTCTAGCCGGCTTGTGCGGCAGCATGCTGTGGTCGTCTAGCATTAGTCGTTCCCTCAATATTCCTTTCCAAACATTATCGGTTGTCGGTCAGGTGACTCTTTTCTTATTTTCCTTAGTGATTGCCACTGCGATTGCCCCCTTGGCCTCATATCCAGCCTTGTATAAATTGGGGCAGTCTGAGATATATTTGGACTTCCGGTCAGCCAACTGAAAGTAGACCGTTAGACTTCTGGACACCGCTTAAAGGGTGGACGGAATAGATGAGTAGTCGAGGACGTAAGGTGGGAGGAGTCACATGATCCGGGTCAAAAATCTGTGTAAAACATTTAACAACGGCCGCCGGGAGGTGGCAGCAGTCCAAGATGTAAGTTTGCAAGTGGAGGCTGGTGACTTTGTCCATGTAGTGGGCCGCTCCGGCAGTGGCAAGACCACCCTCCTTAATTTACTGGCCGGTCTGCTTCTACCGACGTCAGGCGAGATTAATATTTGTGGCCATGCTTATGAGCAGATGGACGAAGGGGCAAAGACGACCCTTAGAAATACAGACCTGGGCTTTATACCCCAACAGGCGGTCAGTTTGCCGACCTTGACGGTTATTGAGAATATAGCCCTGCCCTTTTATCTGGCCAAGCGAGAGGGGGATGCCTACGGCCGGGCTCGTTACCTGGCTGAACAATTGGACATTAAAGACTTGGCTCAAGCTTATCCCTCAGAGCTTTCCGGTGGTGAATTGCGCCGCCTTTTAATTGCTCGGGCCTTGATGAATGAGCCGCGCCTGTTAATTGCTGATGAGCCTACGGCCGACTTGGATGTAGAGAATACAAACAAGGTAATGGAAATCTTAAAAAAGATTAACCAAGAGGGGGTTACCCTTTTAGTGGTAACCCATGAACTTGATACCTTGCGCTACGGGAAGACTGTCTACCGGATGGAGGCCGGTCACCTGAGTAAGGAAGAGGGCAAGCATGAAGGGGTTAGATGAGGTGGATTTAGTGAATGCCGGGAATGTCAGGGGCTTAAAAAGTAGTTTTGGCTTAATATCAAACAGGTGTTTGCGGCCTCTTTTTTTAAAGCGTTTTTCTAGGCGTTTTTTAACCTTATGCCTGGTTGTTTTTGCTCTGGTTTATTCTTTAAGTTCGTGCGGTCAACGCGGTCACTCGCCAGACGGACCTGACATTTATAGGGATAGGGGGAGTGAAGGGCAGGCGGGTAGCAGGCGATCGACTGATGGGAAGAAGGCCCTTCGCCTGGTGATGCCGTCCGGCTCCTATGCATTTGACCCCGCCTTAGCCAACAGACGTGAGGAGCGAACCTTAATTGGCCAAGTTTACGAGGGCCTGACCTTTTTTAATCCGGCCGGTCAAGTATCGGGGCAACAAGCTGAAACATTTAACAGTCCTGATGATGGCAAGACTTGGGTTTTTAATTTGCGACCTGACTTGAAGTGGAGTGACGGGTCGCCATTGATGGCAGATGATTTCCGCCGAACCTGGTTGGACCGCCTTAAACCAGAGGCGAGTTCAGGAGCCGGCTTAAGTGCTTATCAGTTGAGACGTTTTTTTTGTATTGAAGGGGCAGAGGCCTACCACCAAGGGCAGCTGTCGGCTGACGAGGTGGGGATCGAGGCAGAGGGTCTGACCCTAACGGTCCGGTTAAGGCAGCCTTTTGAGCGTTTTCCGGGCTGGGTTTCGCATATGCTTTTTTTTCCGTCTAAAGTGACTAAATCCGGTGAGACACTTTATAACGGACCCTATGTTCCCCGAGTTATGGAGGAAGAGCAAGCGGGTGCGGATAGTCCAACTCTGCTGGATGTCGCCGCTAAAAAAGGTGAAAAAATCATTTTGGAAGCTAACCGGGCCTATTGGGACTTTGCTAATATAGGGCTTAAAACAATTGAAATCTGCCTTGCAAAAGACCCCTTTGCCGCCTATGAAATGTTTGTCCGCGGTGATGTTGACTTGTTTGGCACTCCCTTCTACGAAATCCCCCTACAAAGGCGAGAGAGTGCTGCCGGCCGGCCGGACCGACGCAATTATTTAACGACGGATATTGATTTTATTAAGGTTGAGTCGGCTGATCCCCTCTTTTATGATCCTGCCATTATTCAGGCTATGGATGCCGTTTTAGACGTGCAATCCCTGCCGAATACAATCCTATTTGATAACTCAGAACCGCTATTTGATCGCAAAAAACCAAGTCATGAGCAAAAAACGACAGCCCGAAAAACGTTTGCTGATGCTCTGAAGCGTTTGGGAATTGAACGATTAAAGAAAGAGGGTTACTTAGCTGTCAGCGATCCGGACACGATCCATTACCGCTTGCTAGTTTCTAATATCAAGGAATGGTTTGGTTACTTCTCGCTCAAGACTAAGATTACGACCGAAGATAAGTTAAAAGAGGGCGATCGACCGGATTTCACCTATGGTTACATGGCTGGCGGTACTGACAACCCTCTTGATGCTTTCCGCCTGCTTTTAGATCGGGAAGGGGCCTTGGGCCTTTCGGACGCTGAGGTTGCCCAATCTATCCGGTCAGAACAGCTCATTTATCCCCTCCTTCAAAGATCTTATATGATTCTATTATCCCCCTATTTAGAAGGCTTTTTCGTGGCCTTAAATGGAGATGTTTTTTTGCGAAATATCAGATTTCGTTGACTGCATACCAAGGGGAGATAGCCAACTTTTGCCGAGGCGTGTCGTCAGACGGGGTGTGGGCAAAGGAAGTAGAGAAACTATTATAAATCAAAAAGGACAAGACTCCTCGCTGCTGATTAAGTTTAGTAGTTGGGAGCCTTGTTTTTTCCTTGATTAGATTGTGGTCCCGGACTTGAATTCCACGGTAAAGTGGTCGGCAAAGACGGTGATTAGATGATCCTGATTTTACAGACAGAGACTCTGCGCTTCAATAACAGACCTGAAATAGTTGTTGTTACAATTGTTTGAAGTTAATATTTCAACGATTAGTAGGCATCTTTCAAATATTTTTGAGGAAGAAGAGCTTGATGAAAAAGTGGTTATTGCAAAAATTGCAAATACCACTCAAGTCATGTGGAGATTTGGGTTGGCCATAGAGAGGCTATAGTAAAGTGAGGAAGGACATGAAACAAAAATGAAGATGTAATCTATGAAGTAATTAAAAATCCCATCACGAGGAAGTATTCGATCGCTGACAGGAATATAGCGGATAGGCATGAAAAGAGCTTTTTTAGTGCGATTGAATCCACTATTTTCGTATATGGCTACTACATGGGAACCGGAACTTATGTGTTCCTAATGATATAGATAAAAGGATAGCAAAAAAAGTTGTTTAATGAAATGACTAAAGACCGCTTTAAAGGAGAAAAAATCATGGGAAGAAATATCAGAGTAACAGGAAAAGGTAAAATTTCAGTTAAGCCGGATACCATTTGCCTGGCCATTGAGGCCGAGGGCGTTTATCCGGATTATGAAAAAACGGTAAAAGAATCTGCGGCTCAGACATTAGCACTGAGGAAATCACTGGAAAAATCAGGGCTTTCGGGAAAGGATCTCAGAACAAAACATTTTTCAATCCAATCCGAGTATGAAAGCTATCGAGACAAGAATGATGATTATAAGAGAAGATTTGTAGGCTATAAATTTGAGCATCATACTGAAATCAAATTCCCTAATGATAACAAGCAGTTAGGGAGAACTCTGTATGAACTCTCCCATTGTCCGGTTGAGGTAGAATTTACGATATATTACACGGTTTCAAATCCCGCAGATGTAAAAAATGAGCTTCTAAAAAAAGCGGTTGAAGATTCCAAAAAGAAAGCAGAAATTTTGGTTGAGGCCGCCGGGGTAAGTCTGGGAGAGATTGAGCACATTGACTATTCATGGGGAGAGCTGCAAATCCTTTCACATCCTATTGATAAGTTGATGGCCCAACCTATGCTATTAGAATCCGAAGCATCTTACGACATAGATATTGAAGCAGATGACATTGATGTCAATGACACAGTAACGATTGAATGGAGCATTGGATAGAAAGGGTTGGCATAATGGAGGTGACCAAGAACGAGATACTCCGGGCACCTTATCGTGATAAGCTTACGAAGAAAGGAGATTCCTAATGCTTTATTCACCCCTCATCAGAAAAGCGATCCACATCATGTTCCAAGCCCACAAAGAAGACCTGGATAAGGGTGGCTACCCTTACGTTTTTCATCCTTTTTATCTGGCTTCTCAAATGCCGGATGAAGATTCAACGATTGTTGCCCTTCTTCATGATGTGGTGGAAGATCATGGTGATGTTTGGTCTTTTGAAAAATTAGCAGGGGAGGGCTTCAATGAAAACATCATTGAGGCTGTTCGCCTTATGACCCATGACACAGAAGTTCCCTATTTGGACTACGTTCGCAAACTCAGCACCAATCCGATTGCTCGCCGGGTCAAGTTTGCCGATTTCAAGCACAATATGGACAAGACCAGGACGGATGGTCAAGTGGCAAAAAAGCAGGAATTATACGAACAAGCCCTGGACATTCTTAAAGAAGCCGATGGTGCCAAGATGTATGAGTAATCCTACTGGCAATCGACAAATTAGAATTTAATGGAGACATAAATGGAACAGGATTGTGGTTTTATAAAGAGGAATAAGTGGTTTAGATATAGAGCAGCGGCCATCATAGTTGAAGAAGGTTGCGTGCTATTTGCCGGAAATGATGAGGATGACTATTATTACTCAGTTGGCGGAGCGGTGCACATGGGGGAGACATCAGAAGAAGCCGTGAAGAGAGAAGTATTTGAAGAGACAGGTGTCCGTTATGAGGTCGATCACCTTGCCGTGATACACGAGAACTTTTTCATTGGCAGCTCCGGCTTAAAAGGCGTCGAATGCCACGAGATCGCCCTTTATTATATGATGAAACCGAAAGGCAATAAGAATATTAACAGTCATAGTCTTACTATGGGTGGAGTAAAAGAGTCTATGCACTGGATACCGATTGATGAGCTTGAAAAATATAATGCATATCCATCATTTATGAAAGAATACCTTCAATCTGATCATATCGGAGTTTGTCATATCATTACAGATGAAAGGGCTTTTCAGGAGGAACATGATTAGCAAAACTAAGTATTATATTTTGTTGGAAATATGTTTTGGAAGATTACAAAACAATTATTCCATTGGGTGCAATCTACAAAACCCAATAAAAATTTGGATTGACTGGAGAGTGTAAAAAGTGAATATCAGAGAAGAACTATTCGCATTGCAAGATGTTTCCTATGCTGATTTTCAGGCGAAGTTGACTCCCAATATTCCCAGGGACCTGTTTATAGGGGTTAGAGTTCCTGAAGCCAGAAAACTTGCTAAAAGGCTTGCCAAGGAAACGGAGGCTTGTCAATTTCTGAGAGACCTTCCGCATAAATACTATGATGAAAATATCCTTCACGGACTGCTTATATCTGAAATGAAGGACTACGACGCCTGCGTAATGGCTGTTGATGAGTTTCTTCCCTACGTAGACAACTGGGCTGTTTGCGATATCATGTCTCCTAAGATTTTCAAGAAGCATAAAACAGCACTATTGGAAAAAATCAAAGAATGGACCGCATCGGAAAAGACCTATACTTGCCGATTTGGAATTGGGATGCTTATGTCTCACTTTCTTGATGAAGATTTTAAGCCTGAGTATCCGGAAATACCCGCATCTGTTCACAGTGAGGAGTATTATGTTCGGATGATGATTGCCTGGTTCTTTGCAACCGCCTTGGCAAAGCAATGGAATACGGCCATAAAATACATAGAAAATCATCGCTTAGATACATGGACCCACAATAAGGCAATACAGAAAGCCCGAGAAAGTTACCGCATTACATCGGAACAAAAAGAGTATTTAAAGTCACTTAAACTATAATAAATTTGTACATTTGAGGAGGTAATAGTCATGACGATCAGTCCTGAAGGATACCACGATATGGAAGGGAAGGGAAAATCTGCCGATGGCGGAGGAAAGAACGAACTGTCCCGGCGAGAAAAACGTATCAGGGCATTTGAAGATAGCATTCCATTAATCGATCAAATTGAATTTTCTTACGGCGGTTTTCTTTACGGATATGAGAAAAGAAAGATCACTATCTCAGAAGAAAATGTATCCCTGCATGTAGACTATATTTGGCAGTTTTCGAAAGACCAAAAGCCGTTTGTCAGGGATTTTCCCGGCATGAAAAAATATTTTCTCGAAGCCTTTGCATCATTACATATTGGCAAATGGGAGGATAATTACTGTAATTATCAAGTTCTCGATGGAGATTCTTGGGACCTGGACATCAGTTTTAGCAAGGATCATAGAGTTGTTATAAAATCAGGCTCCAATGCCTATCCTGATAACTTTGATGAGTTTTATGACCTGATGAAATTGGAAGAAAATGATGACTTTCTGGAGGCATATTATGAGAAAAATTAAGCGATATACATTGGTGCGGAAGGCTTAGCAATTCGGGTTCAAATAAAGGCCCTCTGCGATTCAGCGTAGAGCTTTTTTTATATAGGCAAAGTTTTTCAAAGCACCGGGGTCAAAGATTTTCCACCAGTTCAACCGCATTCCGCACACAGTCGTCGCAGGAACAGAGGACAAGGCCCGTGTCTTCGCCTTTAAGATCTTTGCAGATTGTGGCCCCGCACTTTTCGGCAAAAGCCTGATGTAGTTCCCTTGCCGGCTTGATCATGGGTCTTCCGTCATATTTTTTCAAGCCCAGGAGCATCTCGGCAGCGACCAAAGCTCCGCATGTTCCTTCCATGCAGCCCATTCCGCCGGCAAAACCTGCACCCAATCGTTTCAGAACATCCTCGGACAGGCCCGTTTCTTCTTGAAATACCATAAGTACCGCCTGTGTGCAGTTATATCCGCTGTTCTTAAGCTCTACCGCCCTTTCTTTCTTGTCCATGTATTTACTCCTCCAACTGTTTATTTAAATATTTATTGTAGCAATCATAGTACATTAGAAGCTGGAAATCAAAGAACTTGCTTTTATAGAACCGGTAAATTTTATAGAAGACTTTTTAATGGATTAGATACACCACGTTCTTAACCATTTTAAGTTCAACAAAGATCAAGCTCAGATCCTATTTGTGATCCTTTATTTTATAATCTTTGCAGGTTTTTCTTGGCTGGGTCCTAAGCTGAAAGATCTTTTTCAAGTTTCAGAGCCTTTAATTGATATTCCAATTTCAACATTAACAATCGGGTTGCTTGCACTTACGATTTTTTTGAATATCTTATCTGTTAGCATTTCAATCCACATCTTTAAGAAAAAGGAATTTTGAATGAATTGATTAACTCTTGAATCCATATAGTCATAAAGCCGGGCAAACAAGCTGGCCGGCTTTTTGCTTAAGTCAAAACCAAGAATACGATTTGCGAAAATTTGTTGTCATAGCAACATAAATGTCTTTGTTTTAGAAGTATAATTAAACAAAAAGCAAAGGAGTATATCACTATGGCAAAGAAACTTGATTTGAATAAAAGTGTATATGAGCTTACCCGGGAATATCCGGAGCTGATTGATATTATGGCGGGGCTTGGCTTTTCAGAAATTAAGAAAAAACCTGTTCTGCATTCAGTTGGTAAGATTATGACTATTCCTAAGGGTGCTAAGATGAAGAATATTCCTATGATGAGTATTGTTAAGACCTTAATGGAACAAGGTTTTGAAATTGAAGGTGAAATGCCCAATACAGCCTCCCAAGTACAGAATGGAAGGGAAGAAACGAAAGCAGTAAATCCTTCGGAGACCAGAAGAGAGCAGCTCAAAAACTATTTGAGGAGGCTTGGAGAGGGTGAAGAACTTGAAGATGTGAGGGCGGATTTCGCCCGTGAATTCGGAGAGGTTGAAGCCTCAGAGATCATGCAGGCTGAGCAGGAATTGATGATGGAAGGGACTCCGCTTTCTGAAGTACAGCGACTCTGTGATGTCCATTCCGCACTTTTCCATGGAGCAACCAGACAAGAGCAAATTGTCAATGTTGATAAAAATGCTCGTGCCGCCATGATGGAAGCCATTATCGGGCATCCATTGTACACATTGGCAAAGGAAAATAATGTGCTTTCAGAGCTTCTTGAAAAATATAAAAAAAGCAGGGATGAATCAATAATTCCCGAGATACGCGAACTTTCAACCCACTATGCAAAGAAGGGAGACCTGATTTATCCTCTACTTAATGTAAAGTATGGCATATCCGGGCCATCTGAAGTTATGTGGACAGTGGACGACGAAATACGTGATGAGCTCGGCTCACTTGCCCGGGAAACAGAGCGTGACGAAGAATGGAAATCCAGGCTTGTTGCCGTGCTGACCCGTGCAGAGGAGATGATTTATAAAGAGCAGAATATTCTCTTTCCAATATGTGCAGACAATTTTACGGAAGAGGAATGGTTCGGCATTTATCAGGATTCCAAGGACTATGCTGTTTGCTTCGGCATAGAGCATGAGGTGTGGGAAGAGGCGGAAAAGGCTCAGACAAGCTCAGCAACCGGCTTAGAAGGAGAGATTGTCATGCCGGGCGGACACCTGACAATAGACCAGCTTATTGCACTTCTCAACACAATACCTCTGGAGATCACCTTTGTTGATGCTGACAATATCAACCGCTTCTTCAATGAAGGACCGAAAGTATTTAAGCGCCCGGGTATGGCGATTGATCGCGATGTCTTTTCTTGTCATCCCCCGAAGATCGAGCCTATGGTAAGGCAGATCATCGATGATTTCAGGAATTGCCGCCGCGATGATGTTACGATTTGGATGGAAAAGGGCGGACGGACCATGCTGGTCAAATACATGGCAGTGAGGGATAGGGCCGGCAAGTATGTTGGAACGGTTGAACTTGTTCAGGATATGGAGTTTGCCAAGGAACACTTTCTTGGAGATAAGGCGTAAGACGGTTTTAAATACAAGAGGGGTTATATCATGGTCTTCTGCAATGTGAATGTATTTTTATGATATGTAATTAACCCATCTTTCTGCATTTTAGAAAGTTCACTAGACATGGCGCTCCGGTTTACAGCCAAATAGTCAGCAAGCTGCTGGCGGTTAAAGGGGATGCTAAATTGCAAGCTCATGTGTTCTAAGGCTTGCTCGGAGAGGTAGGATAGAAGTCTCTCCCGAAGGGAATTGGAAGCCGTGTGCATCATGCGGGTGGAAAGATTCAGGTTTTTAAGTGCGGAAATTCCAAGCAAATTCTTAATGAGCCTGGTATGGAAAGCGCAGGCACGTTGGCAGCTAGTCAACATCTTCTGCATATTTAGAAAGAGGACTTCGGTTTCTTCGCAGGCAACCACATCGCAGATGAGCTCTTTGCCGGGAATGGCGGCATAATTTTCCGCAAAGATTTGTCCCCTGCCAATGTGGCCGAAGATATGACTATCACCCCAATAGAAATTAACTACTATATTGACACTTCCCGATGTAACAAGGCCAATCTCACTGACAGGCGATCCTGCTCGCAAAATAAGCTCATCTTTTTGGAATTTACGCTCATTCGCATCCAAACAGGGGAGCAGTTCAATAAGTTCGCTTTCACTAATGCCATGAAAAAGTCGGGTAGTTGTCAGAAAAAAAGTATCCATAAAACCCCCATATAGTTGGCATGACAACATAATTGTTGCTTTGATCATAATATAATCAAAATGGGAAATCAAGAAACTGATAACTTTAAAAAAGAGAATGTTTTTCCTATATTATTGGAAAAAGGATTTTTAGAACTGGAAGTAATTATTATGATAGAGAAAATAGGTGAGGTCTTTTCCATAGGAAAGGATAATCGGCCGATTCCGGCTTGTACCATTTCAAAAGAAATTTACGGCGGGAATAACTGTATCACATATTTCTCGTTGGCGAAAAACACTGATATTAGTGCGGAGATCCATCCCTACCATAAAATGCTCATTGTTGCAGACGGAAATGTGATGGTATACGGGTATGACGACTTTTTGAAAAACCTGATAACGGGAGACAGCATTTTGACCCCGGCGGACACCCCTATAGGGATGAGAACAGAAGTGGGATCTGTATATACGGAAATATCCATAGGAAAGGAAGATATAATGAATGAAATAATAAAACCAGGAGAAGTTTTCAAATTGGCCGATCTTGTTCCATATGCAGAAGGCAAGATCGTCAATATGGATGTGGTGCACAATGACAAGATGAAGTTAGTCCTCATGGCCTTTGATGAAGGCACGGGACTTTCAGAACATGCAGCACCTGGGGAGGCATTGATTTTTGCCTTGGACGGTGAAGGTGTGATTGGATATGAGGGAAAGGATCATATGATCAAGGCTGGCCAAAATTTCCACTTTGCAAAAGCAGGGCTGCACTCAGTTAAAGCAACGAAGAAGTTTAAGATGGCACTTCTTCTTACATTGGAATAAGAAGGTAGAATTTTTATAAGTATGGAAAAAATATGGAATGAACTTTACTGAGCGACTAAGGCAGTTCAGAATCCGGGATAATTATTGAAAAGCAAGATAAGCGGGAATATAATGTTAGTGAAAACTAACCAAAGAGAGGGGGAGGAAATGTCACTAACATATAAAGTTGCCGCGGAAACAGTCAAATTGGCGGGAGTGAAGAAGATCTTCAGAAAGTCCAAAGAAGATATATTGAACTATGCCGAGAAACAGAATGCAAAGTCAACTTTTGATATTGGCAAGGCCATGAAAAGGGCGGATAGGAAGAAATATTTTCTCTTTGACAGAAATGTTATGGGAAATAGGCTTTTGACCTATCAAAAAAGCAAGAACCCTGCTAAAGGCGCCATCCTTTATCTTTTTGGTGGGGGCATGATTACGGGACCCGACAGGCTGGATTTTTCCCTATCGGAAAGAATAATGGAAAATACGGGAAAAGACGTTTGGTTCATATTTTATCCCCTATGCAATGCAGATAGGAATATTGAAGAGACATACAAGGTTTGTTTTGAAACTTATAAATTGATGACAAAGGTCTATGAGGCTGACAATATAGGAGTCTTAGGCTTCTCATCGGGAGCTTGCTTGGCACTTGGGATCTTTTTACATAACAACGCACAGGGTAGGACCCTGCCTATGCCGGGTAAGATAGTTTCAGTTTCTCCGGGCGGCCTGCCCAATGTAGAACTCGATAGAGGCAAAGAGATTTGGGAAAAGGTAAAAGCTCTCAGCTCTAAAGATATCATGATTGATCCCGAGTATTTCAAAACAGCAAGGGAGATATGCAAGGGAAAAGAAGATGTGCCGGAATATATGTTTGACGGGACAGTCGGGGACTTTTCAGACTTCCCCAAAACCTATTTTTATTACGGGGAAAATGAATGTCTCTATGCATTTGCAGAATATTTTGAAAAAGCCATGGGAAAATACTGTGTCCCATATGAGATTGTTGTAGGCGAGGGGATGTGCCACTGCTATCCGCTTTTAAGATTTTTTAAAGAAGGCAGAGAGGCCCAGGACCAAATCATTGATTTACTAAAACATTAAACCCGGATAAAAATTCGAGGTGTAATATGTTAATAATTGAAACTGTTGCCTTATGTATTCTGTTTTTCATTTTGTGTTTTTTGGGGACAGGAACGGATGAAAAAAATTTGAGGAGTTACTCGTCCTATCCTGATGAAGTCCAAAAGCGAATCAGAGAAATCGAAGGCTACCGAGGGAAATATAAGGAAACCGGAAAGTTGGCCACATTGGCCGGTAATTTTCTATTGTTTATGATCTTATTTTTTCTTTTGGGAATTCTTATTCGCCAAAAGAGTTTTATGCATAACTTCTTTTGCCTGCTAATTATGGGCCAGACCCTAAATATCTTTGATCTTGTGGTTATTGATCTTCTGTGGTGGAGAAATACCGAGAGGATAAGGCTATCCAAAATCCCCCAAGCTGATTTATACCGGGATCCCAAAAAGCATATTGATGCGTTTTTGCGGGCCCTGGTTCTGTTTTTGTGCGTCGCATTGGCTGACGCCTATTTTTTGACCTTGTTTTAAGTTTGAGCATGAAGATCAATCCTCTGAATCTAGGTCTTCAAACAGGTCCTCAGGAGATTCATATGTTTTGGTTTGAATCTCGCCACCATCGATTAAACTACGCCATTTATGGTAAAATGGCGAGAAAGGAGGGGGCATGAGGGAGTTTAATTATAAAAAACTATTAGACATTAAAATACCTGCAACAATTTATGAGCTAATAGCCGGAATATATGAGCATAAGGGCAAGCAGGAACTTTATGTGGCCAATTTTTCCGATATTCTTGAAAAAATGGTTGAGGTCGCAAAAATTCAATCAACCAAGTCATCCAATGCTATTGAGGGAATTTATATAAATGACAGCAGATTAGAAGAATTGATGACTAAAAAAAGCCAACCTAGAAACAGGAATGAAGAAAAAATATATGGATATAGAGAAGTATTAGATATTATTCATGAAAATTACGAGAATATTGAACTAACAAAAAACAATATTCTGACACTACATAATAAACTTTACGCTTATTCCGGCGAAAGACATAAAGGAAAATTCAAGGCCATGGATAATGCTATTGTAGAAGTTGATTCACATGGTAATAAAAAGATAAGATTCCAACCTGTGCCGGAATTTGAAACGGAAGATCATATTGACAGAATGCTTCTCGCTTATGATGGTGCTGTAAAATCAAATATTCCGCCCCTGCTTTTAATTCCTACTATGATCCACGATTTCTTAAGCATTCACCCATTTTTAGATGGCAATGGTAGGATGTCAAGGCTCTTAACGCTTCTACTCCTGTATAAAAACGGTTTTTTTGTAGGAAAATATATTTCTCTTGAAATGATTATAGAGGATACGAAGGATATTTATTACAAAGCATTACAGGATTCAAGTGAAAATTGGCACGATGGAACAAATGATGAGTTGCCTTTTATAAAATATATGCTATCTGTCATATATAAAGCATACAGTGAGTGTGATGAGCGATTTAAATTAATTGGGGAGAAATCCTTAACTTCCGCAGAAAGAGTGATGAAGGTTTTTAAAAATTCTTTAGAACCATTATCAAAATCCGACCTGGTCATACTCTGCCCTGATGTTTCTCAAAGGACCATCGAAAGGGCCTTGAAAGAGTTAAAGGACAAAGGGCTAATCAAGCAAATTGGCGCCGGAAGATCCACCAAATACAAATTATAGAAAGGCATTGGAAGCTTAAGGAGGAAAAACCATGGGGCAAATTATTGAACTGCCTGACTATATTGAATTAAAGAGAGAAATTCGGGAGCTCAAGAACAGTCTTGAAAATTATGTTATCGAGCGCGATGAGCTTAGGTTTGTCACTTGCAGGAACATAAAAACCCAATATATGCTTGAGATTGGGGCCCTTGAGTGTAAGGTCTATCTAGCTTATACGGATTTTCTTCGGATACGCCGGAAAAAGGAGCTTATCCAGGCTAAAAAGAACCGTCAAGAAAAGATCATAATGAATGAGATTGAAAGAGCCTTGGATGAGGAGTTTTTAGACTATAAGAGAAAGTTGGAAGAAAAGATTGATGATGTGAATCAGGCCATTGAGCGGTCTCAATTGGAACGGCTTTCCAAAAAGGAAACGGACGAATTAAAGAAATTATATAGAAGCATTGTGAAGACCTTGCACCCTGACCTGAATCCGGATTTATCAGAAGCGCAACAGGAGCTGTTTTTCAATGCCACGGGGGCCTATAAGCGAGGCGATCTGGATACTTTACAGATTATTTTTCAGATGATCGGAAGCAATACAATAGAAGAAGATCCCCAATCCTCAATCATAGAGCTTCAGAAAGAGAAAGAAAGATATCAAGGCCTTGTTGATCGGCTTAAAGCGGAGATTAAGGAAATAAAAGGGAGACCTCCCTATATATGGAAAGCTTATTTGGAAGATGAGCAGAAAAAATCAGAGAGAATAGCTGAACTCACTAAAGAATTGAAAAGTTTTCAGGAAGCAATTCGGACACAGCAAGAATATATTAATGATTTGATGAGGTCACAGACATGAACGATTTGGCAAAAAAAGATCAGAATGAGTTGACCCAATATCTTTTTGGAAAAGAAGCCGGAATCGACCTGCCAAAACCTTATGAACGCGATATTTTTCTTTTTGATACTTATGTTGCCGGCACAACCCATATTGAGAATATTGAAGACATCGGGGTTACCCTAAATGAGGGGGACAAGTTGGTTTTCTATCGGGAACCGGAGAATCCCCATGATCCTCAAGCTATCCGCATTGAGACGATAAAAGAGGAAAAGATCGGTTACGTTCCTCAGCAGGATAATGTGATATTTTCAAGGCTCATGGACGCCGGTAAGGCTCTTTTCGGCAAAGTTACGGAAAAAGAGATGAGGAGGAACTGGCTTAGGATAAAAGTGAAAATTTATCTTCATGAAAGCTAGAAACAGAAATGTACTATACGGGTGAATGGATCCGGAAAAATATTTACATAAAGGATATAAGCTATGACAAAAAACGACCTTCCAATTTTAGAATTTGACCCGGACAAAACAGCAGTTCTTATGCCTGAACATGATAATATTCCTGTCAAGTTACCGGATAAAGCCATTTTTGCTTTTTTGGGGGACGAGATCGATAAATTTGCCATAAGCAGGTGCGCAGAGATTGTGGCCCATTTTGAGTCTGCCACAAAAGTCTATCCTATATATGTATTCGAAGAAAAGGGACAACAAATTTGCTTGGCCCAGGCGCCTGTAGGAGCGCCGGCAGCCGTCCAATTTATGGAATGGTTGATCTCCTATGGTGCCCGAAAAATTATTAGCGCCGGGTCTTGCGGCGTTTTAGAAAAATATGACGAGAATGTTTTTTTGGTGCCATACAAGGCACTAAGAGAAGAAGGGACTTCATACCACTACCTGCCTCCAAGCCGCTTTGTGGATGTTTCAGATAGGGCACGTCAAGCAATAGAGGAAACCTTACAAGCCCATAAGCTCCCATACAGGGAAGTAATAACTTGGACCACAGACGGATTTTTCCGAGAAACCAAAGCCAAAGTTGCCAGGCGCAAGGAGGAAGGCTGTTCGGTCGTCGAGATGGAGTGTTCGGCATTGGCAGCCTGTGCTCAAATGCGTGGAATTGAATGGGGCCAAATCTTATACACGGCAGACAGCTTGCATGATATAGAAAACTATGATGAGCGGAATTGGGGTGAGGACTCCAAGGCCTATGCATTGGAACTCTGCTTGGAAACACTGGTAAGACTTTGACAAAGAGCTGAAATATTTATAAAAAGGGCTTGCGATTTCACTCGCAAGCCCTTTTCAAATGAACATTCATTTATTCAATTTTCAAAGCCGAAAGACTACCTTTCACGTTTCTTATTTTTAATAAGATAGAGTCCCAATAAACTGATCCCAATAGCTGCCAGGTACATTTCAATTCCAAGGTCTCCTGTTGGTGGGGACTTAGGCTCTTGAGGGATCTCAGGCTTTTCCGGAGGAGGTGTTTTTTA
The DNA here is from genome assembly GCA_947253765.1 of uncultured Tissierellia bacterium. Classification (GTDB taxonomy): domain Bacteria; phylum Bacillota; class Clostridia; order Tissierellales; family Peptoniphilaceae; genus Khoudiadiopia. Next base: position 149,869 of record CAMYAK010000001.1, on the reverse strand, counting down.
GAGGTTTCTTACTCAAAAGAATGTCTGATAAATGGGGCTTTGTAATTGCCAATATCATTCAGTCGCTTCTTTTCGGCCATTCTTAGCTGCCTTTGACATGCTCCCATATAGGGAAGTTATAACTTGGACCTCTTGTATATTTTCTTGAAAACAAAAACAAATGAAAATATAATGTTAGCAGATGCTAACCAAGACATCGTAACCAAGAAAAACACTAACATAAACACGAGAGGAGACATAAATGGACAATTTAATCAAAGAGGTCGAGAGCCTGAACCTGGACGTGCCCGAAGAGATCATGTCCAGGATTGAGGAAGACCTGAACCGTAGCCAAAAGCAGGAAAAGATCAGCATTGGCGGCCTGACCCGGGAACTTATGAACATAGCCCCGGAACACAAAGCCGGAATGCGGATTTCTATTGTTTTGGCCTGCATCGGAGAGCTTTTTAGTTTTGCTACATATTTTTTCAGCGCCTATGCTGCAGGTTGGCTAATAAAAAGGGGCCAGGGCAACCCGGTGGCCTTTGAGGAACTTTTGAAATACGCCATTTTAGCAGTAGCATCACTATTAATCTATTTTTTACTAACCGGAATCTCCACAACTATTTCTCACAAAACTGCATTTTCAATACTCGCAAAACTCAGACAAACCCTATTTGAAAGATTGAAAAAAATTCCTATGGGATATTTGATCGACAACCCGGTGGGCAAAATCAAGGTCATCATTATGGATCGGGTAACGGAAATGGAAGATTGGGTTGCCCACATTATGCCGGAATTTCCCAGCCGCATGCTCCATCCGCTATTATGCATCATAATTCTATTTTGGCTGGATTGGAGGATCGGGCTTTCAATTTTTGCCCCCCTGCCTATCGCCATCATAGGCATGGCAATCATGATGTATAAATATCAGGCAAAGATGGCGGTATGGCTGTCAAGCTATGCCAATGTCGCCGACAGGAGCACCGAATATGTAAGGGGAATACCGGTGATCAAGGCCTTTTTGCAGGACAAGCACTCCTATGGCAAGTTCGCCGATGCGGTGAAATTTTATCATTTCTCAACCATGAGGTGGTGGAAGCAAAGTTGGCTGGGCCAAGCCCTGATGGTTGCCGCCATGATGACCCCACAACTCATAAGCATGCCTTTGGCATTTCACCTATATGGGCAAGGTCAAATAGGGATTGAAGCTCTGCTGCTCTCACTTATTTTGCCAATTTCAATACTCCCCCAAGCCTTCATAATGATGATGAGCTTTGAACTTTTTCAGCTGGCATCAAACAGCTGGATCCAAATAAAGGAGTTACTTGATATGCCGGAGCAAAAACGTCCGGACCCTGAAATCAGAGCTGATATTGACCATGATCTGGGGATAAAATTCGACAAGGTCTGCTTTTCCTACAACGACGAAAATGAGGTCTTACATAATATTTCATTCGAGACCAAGCCGGGAGAACTTACCGCCCTGGTAGGACCTTCAGGAGGCGGAAAATCAACAATCGCTAAACTCCTCGCGGGATTCTGGGACCGATCATCAGGCTGCATCTCCATTGGCGGAATTGATATTGAGGACCTCTCATTTAAACAGCTGGCCGAAGAAATTTCTTACGTTTCACAAGACAACTTCCTCTTTGACGTAAGTATAAGGGACAACATTCGCCTGGGTAAGCCCGATGCAGAGGAAGATGAGATCATAAGGGCAGCAAAAGCCGCTCACTGTCATGAGTTTATTATGAACCTGCCTGCGGGATATGACACCAAGGCCGGAGAAGCGGGTGGGGCCATGTCAGGAGGAGAACGCCAGAGAATAACACTTGCCAGAGCAATACTAAAACCCGCATCAACAATTATTTTGGATGAAGCCACCGCCTATGCCGATCCGGAAAACGAAGCACTTATACAGGAAGCGATATCTGAGCTTATAAAGGGCAAAAACCTAATAATGGTAGCTCACAGACTTAACACCATAAAGCAGGCACAACAGATAATCCTGATAGACAAGGGCCGAATCTTGGCTAAAGGAAGGCACGAAGACCTACTGAAAACGCCACTATATGCAAGCCTTTGGAAAAAATATTTGGGGGAGGAATAGGTCATGAATTTTATTAAAATATCTTTAAAATTAGCCGGCAAATATAAAAATCGCCTAAAGGCCGGAATGGCCCTCATTTTTCTTCAAAAGGTCTCGGTCTTAATTAGCTTTTTTGCCTTATTCTTGGCATTCAACTGGTTGGGAGAGACAACGAACCGTCATATTCAAATAATCTTCCTGGTCATATTGGCTTCATTCCTCTTCAACTTTCTAACGAGTTGGGCCAAGAGCAGCCTAAGTGACGGTGTGTTTTTTGGGATTTTCAAGGATTATCGCCTCGAGATGGGAGAAAAACTCAAAAAAGCCCCATTGGGTTACTTTGCCGAACAGAGCCTGTCAAGGATTATGGCGGCCTTTACCCATGTTATGAAGAGCCTTGAAAACTATTCGTCAATGAGCATAGACTTCAGTATTTCAGGCGTTTCGACCTCCTTCTTCCTTTTGCTTGGAATGTTGGGAGTGAATATAAAAATTGGCCTCCTGACCCTATTTTGCCTGGGACTGATCTGGTCTTGCGTATATATTATGACAAAGCTGTCAGAAAAAGAGGTTACTTGTGAACACGCTGCAATTACAAGGTTGAGCGATGCCCTCATAGACAGTATTTCAGGGACACCGGTCTTGAGGAGCTTTCCATTGGCAGATGCAGGTGTTGTCGAGGAAATCCATTCTGAGTTGAAAAACTCAGCTGAAAATCTTAGGCAGGCCCAGGTGCATTTCGAAATAGTATTTGTCATTTGGTCAAGAGTATTTACCAGCTTAATCAACATTTCAAGCATTCTGGTAACCCTATATTCATGCTACCTATACACAAAGGGGCAGGTCCTCTTACCCCATGCCCTTACCGTTTCGGCTGCTGGATTTATGCTTTTCGGAGGCCTGAAACCGCTTGAAAACGCGGCAATCCTGATGGTCAAAAACCCTGCCAATATGCTTTATTTGGAAGAGGTTTTGGATATTCCGGAGCTTAAAGACGGTCACGTGGAAAACATGGAAAACCGGGATATAGTTTTTGACAAAGTCAGCTTCAGTTATGACAAAAGAAAGCCGGTTTTAAAGGACTTGTCATTTACCATTTCCCAAGGTACAAAGACGGCAATTGTCGGACCGTCAGGTTCAGGCAAAAGCACAATCATCAATTTGATATCCCGCTTCTATGATGTGGACAATGGTGCTATACGCATGGGGGATATAGATATTAGGGATTATAAGGTGGAGAGCCTTCTCAAGAACCTGTCCCTGGTCTTCCAGGATGTCTATCTTTTCCAAGACACAATAGAAAACAATATTCGATTTGCAAAGCCCGAGGCGAGCCATGAAGAGATCATCGATGCAGCAAAAAAAGCCAGGTGCCACAGCTTTATCATGGACCTTCCGGATGGCTATAATACAATGGTCGGAGAGGGAGGAAACTCGCTATCAGGTGGGGAAAAGCAGAGGATTTCCATTGCCAGAGCCCTCCTAAAAAATGCCCCAATCATCCTTTTGGACGAGGCCACCAGTTCTGTCGATCCCGAGAATGAGGGTGAAATTTTGCAGGCCATAGCAGAGCTTTCCAAGGGCCACACCGTAATATCAATAGCCCACAGGCTTTCTACAGTGAGAAAAGCGGACCGGGTCCTGGTCATTGACGACGGGCGCCTTGTCCAGGAGGGTAAGCACGAAGACCTAATTAAAGAGGAAGGAATATATTCAGACTTTATAAAAGCAAGGGAAAGGGCGGCAAATTGGAAACTCATTGTGGAGTAGACCAAAGGGCATCTTTTACAATTGTGTCCACATTGACCAAAGCGCTGTTTTTGGCAGGAAAAGGCCTTTCCATAAGGATGGGGAAAGTAATCCCTTTTATAGGCCGTGAGAATGCGGTATCAAAAGCGGTAATTGATGCCATTAAGTAAAACAGGATAATAGTTAAGGAAGCAGTCCATGGGGAAACCGTGGATTGCTTTTTTTTATTTGCCTTTTTTTAGAGGCCTTTGTAAATTCTCCTTGACACCCGGCATATAAAGGAATAATATTTAATTGAACAATGTTCAAATAAAGGAGGTGCTTTCATATGCAGGCAGTTTTTGAAACTCTTTTTGATCTTTTCTACTTAAGCTTGGTCATTTTTCTCGGGATAAAAATGATCAGAGGAAGCAAGGGAAGAAAGCAGTTCCTTTTATTTGGGGTCATGGCTGTGATTTTGGGATTTGGGGATTCCTTTCACCTGGTCCCAAGAGCCTTGGCCCTCAATACAACAGGACTGGCCTCATATACTGAGGCCCTTGGCATGGGAAAACTCATTACCTCCATTACCATGACCATATTTTACGTCCTGCTCTATTATGTGTGGAGAGAACGCTATAAAATAAGCGGAAAAAAAGTGCTCACATTCATAGTCCTGGCCCTTTCGGGGGCCAGGGCACTCCTATCGCTCCTGCCGCAAAACGATTGGTTCAGTCCAAAGCCCCCATTATCTTGGGGAATATACAGGAATATTCCGTTTGCACTCCTTGGTTTCCTTATAATTGTCCTCTTTTACAAGTCGGCAAGAGAGAATAAAGACCGAAACTTTAGGAATCTATGGCTCACCATTGTCCTCAGCTTCGCCTTTTATATCCCGGTAGTTATTTTTTCAGACACCATACCGGCCATTGGGGCCCTCATGGTTCCCAAGACTTGCGCTTACGTGTGGACAGTTTTGATCGGATACAATACCATGAAAAAGGAGATAGAATAAATGAAAAAGAAGTATTTTAACCTGGCCCTTATTTATGCTGCAGCTGCTACGCTCGCCGGGGTGTTTTTTCGCGAGTTTACCAAGTGGAAGGGCTTTGCGGGGCCGACCGCCTTGGGCAAGGTCCACACACATCTTTTTGTTTTGGGCATGTTGGTCTTCCTATTAGTTGCAATATTCTCTCAAAACATGGAGCTTGAAAAAGAGAAAAACTTCCGTATTTTTATGATAGCCTACAATATAGGACTGCCAATATTGGCAGCAACTATGTTGATTCGAGGAATTGTCCAAGTGTTGGGAGTGGAACTCAGCAAATCGTCGGATTTTGCCATATCGGGAGTAGCGGGATTGGGGCATATTCTGACAGGCATAGGCATTGTGCTTTTATTGCTTGCCCTTAAAAAATGCGCTGACCGTGTATAAAGGCAGCATTGGGATATATGACAAAGTTTTAGGAGGACCAATGTTTTATACTTACCACTACAAGTCACCTCTTGGCGACATTTTATTGGCATCTGAGGGGGATAGACTGGTCGGACTATGGTTTGAGGGACAGAAATATTTTGCAGATACCATAAAAGGGGTAGAAACCCTTGAAGAATTCCGTCCGATATTTGGGAAAACTGTCGAATGGCTGGATATTTATTTCAGCGGAAGCGATCCGGGATTTACACCGGACTTATCAATTAAGACCACAAAATTTCGCAAAGGGGTGTGGAAAATCTTGCTGACAATTCCTTACGGTGAGACAATGACTTATGGAGAAATTGCGAGAAGGCTTGCCAATAAAAACGGATTGAAGAGGATGTCCCCTCAGGCAGTGGGAGGAGCTGTAGGCCACAATCCCCTTTCACTGATCATTCCATGCCATCGTGTAGTAGGTGGAGATGGAAATTTGACCGGATATGCAGGGGGTTTAGAGAAAAAGTTGTGGCTGCTTGAACATGAGGGCATTGATATAGGCAAAGAGAGTCAGGATAAAAGCTTTTGAAAGCAATAAATTTATGGGAAGGAATGATTTTAGATGCCTCAAAGAGAAGAGCCTGCCATTAAAACAATAGTACATCCATTGGAACCCCTTTATCGTGAAGATTCGAAGATCCTGATTTTGGGGTCTTTTCCGTCTGTCAAAACACGGGAATACGGATTTTTTTATGGACATCCATATAATCGCTTCTGGCCCCTTATGGAGGCGCTTTTTAATGAAAGCGTTCCTAATACAATTGAGGGGCGACGAGATTTTCTTCTTCGTCACAAGATCGCAATGTATGACAGCATCTACCAATGTGATATTGTGGGATCAAGTGATGCAAGTATTAGAAATGTGATTCCAAGTGACCTGAAGAAGATTTTTGCCACTGCCAATATTCGTCAGGTCTTTTGTAACGGGGCAACATCGTATCGCTATTATCAGAAATATCATGAAAAAGAGAGCAGGATCAGGGGAGTCAAGCTTCCTTCAACAAGTCCTGCAAACGCAAGATATAGCATGGAGAATTTATTGGAGGAATGGAAGAAAATAAGGAGATCAATATAGTATGATAAAAATTATTTTTGAGAGGGACAAGCAAAGAGCTGCAGCCTATGACGGGGAAAAGACAGTAGGGTTTTGCCAAGTTCAGATATCCGACAGGGAATGGACAATTACCCATACCGAGGTGGATCCTGCCTATGGCGGGAAGGGCATTTCCCGGAAGCTGGTTTGAATGTAGTTGAGCGAGCCGGTAATGAGGGAGCCAAGGTAACACCCGTGTGTTCCTATGCCAAGAAAGTGATCTCAGAGATTAAATAGAAGAGGCGCCACCGGTCTAGGCTGATAATTTTTGTCCACAAAGAATTTATGCCAAAACACTTAATCTTCTTAATGTGGTAAAATCACTGAAAGTATTTTTTAGAGAATCAATAAAGATCATTCGGATTCTTTATGGAGGAATTTATCGAAGGGAATTTTTATCAGATTAGTTTGAACCATACGAGGCCTTAATTTTAAAAAATATAGTATAGATATATAACTGGAGTGGAGTATGACGGAAAAAGAGAAAATGATTAACGGAGAATTATACATTACTGATATTGATGAAATTCTTTTAAAAGAAATGGCATATGCGAAGGATCTGTGCTACGAGTTCAACAATACTAAGCCATCAAATTTAGAGAGAAGGTATAGCATTTTACGGACCTTATTTGGCAAGACGGGAAAGGATTTTCATATAGAGTCGGATTTTTGGTGTGATTATGGTTATAGGATTGAGATTGGGGATAATTTTTATGCCAATCATGAACTTGTGATATTGGATGCCGGAGGAGTCAGCTTTGGTGATAGAGTTATGATAGGCCCTCATTGTGGATTTTATACATCGGGTCATCCAACTGATGTAAAGAGTAGGAGTAAAGCTCTTGAATATGCAAAACCCATTAAAGTTGGCAGTGATGTTTGGATAGGGGCAGGCGTTCATGTGTGTCCGGGAGTAACAATCGGGAACAATGTGGTAATTGGGGCCGGCAGCGTTGTAGTAAGGGACATACCTGACAACTCTCTTGCAGTGGGAAACCCCTGTAAGGTGATTAAAACCATCGATTAATTTACAATATGAATTTTTGAGAGGCGGTCTATATGAAAAGACTCTATGAGAAAGACCAAGTATCTTTTGCCCTGCTCATGATCCTTATTTATGTGGTCGGGACGGTTGTGGCGGAAAATGTCAGTGCCATGATAGGCATCAACAAATTGATTCCGGCACTTTTTCATCTTGTACTTTTCTTCGTGCTCTTGACTTGGATATTCAGTCAAGGTTTGAATAAAAAATATGGACTTATAAAACCCGGCTATCCCCTGAAAAAAGCCTGGTTCTTTATTCCCTTAATTTTCATTGCCTGCTTCGGACTCATAGGGGGCATTGAATTTCATTACAGCAAGCTTGAAACAATTCTTTTTATAATAAGCATGCTGTGTGTGGGATTTCTTGAAGAGATCATTTTCAGGGGCTTCCTCTTTTTAGGTATGGCAAAAAAAAGCCTTAAAGAAGCCATTATAGTTTCCTCTCTTACTTTCGGCATAGGGCATTTTATTAATTTGCTCAACGGGTCTGAGCTGGTCAGCACCGCCCTCCAGGTTGTTTTCGCTATTGCTGTGGGCTTTACCCTCGTCACACTCTTCTACAAGGGGGGAAGTTTAATTCCCTGCATTGTTTTTCACAGCTTGAATAATTCATTGTCGGTGATTGAAAAGACCAATGCTGAATTTGCCAAATCCTTGAATATCAGCGAAACGGGGCTGGAAATCGCTTTGGTAAGTTTATTTGTGGGCCTTCTTATGATTTATTGCGTTTTTTGTTTGAGAAAATTGTCTCCGGATTATACTAAATATTAAAAAGGTCATTGACAGGGTTCAATATGAGAAAATAGTAACGGCGGATTTTATAAATAATAAAGATAGTGCTCAAAGGCTGAAACCCATAAGGGGCTAAGCCTTTGAGCATTTCCACTACATGGAAATAGATACAATAATATCCCTTGCGGGCCTAATAGTGAATATCGTCTCACTGATCATAACTATCAGAAATAATCAAAAAGATTAACCAACAGAGGGGCGAAAGCCCCTCCCCCGCAAGGGGTTGTATCTATAATATACCCGAAGAATACAAGTGACAACATTGAGAATTCTTTTGTATGTGAATTTTTGACACGGTTCTGACACGATTAATAGTGGTTACTTGATTTTACTTGAGACAAACTGTTTTAAAGAATGGAATATTGCTGCAAATTGAAACTGCTAAGGTATGTTGAAATAAAAAATCGGAGTGACAGGATTTGAACCTGCGACCCCTTGTCCCCCAGACAAGTGCGCTACCAAACTGCGCTACACCCCGTAACTACCAAATACTAACACGAAAAGGCCAAATTTGCAAACTGCCGGGGATAATTTTTACACAATGCAGTGATATAATTAAAGACACTGAAAGAAGGGAGGGAGCCATGGGCGGAAAAGCGATCGAAGAGAAAAAAGACTTTGATGAAAATCAGACCATATTGGAAGTTATGAATTCTATAAGCCACGGGATTGGGGTCCCGGTAGGAATAGTTTTTTTAATATTGTTATTATTAAAGGAGCTGAGGCTTGAAAATGTATGGGGAACAGTAGGATCGGCTGTCTATGGAGCCTGCTTCATATTGCTTTTTTTGGCATCCTGTCTTTACCACGCAATTCCCTTTCCCAAGGCAAAGTCTGTTTTAAGGGTATTTGACCATTCGTCAATATACGTTTTTATAGCCGGTTCGTTCACACCCGGTATTGTTTTGCTTACGTCGGGAAAATTCAGGATCATATTCCTTTCACTCATTTGGGCCCTGGCCCTTTTCGGAATAGTCTTTAAAATTATCACAAGAGGAAATTATGATAAGTGGAAAAATTGGAGCGTGGCCTTATATGTAGCCATGGGCTGGTTGGGCCTTGTCTTCCTATATCCCATAATCAAAGGGCGCCTATGGGAATTTTTCCTATGCATAGTGCTTGGAGGCCTGATCTATACTGTAGGGACCCTTTTTTACAAGACCAAAAAATTCAAATACCATCATTTTGTCTGGCACATTTTTGTCTTGGCCGCTGCCATAACTCAATTTGTCGGATACTACTGCTTTTTATAGACTAAAGATTTTCAAAAAAGGACAATATTGGAAGCCATATAAAATGGGGATAAAAATGGGGGCTAGCCGGTTTCGGCTAACCCCTATGTTTTTGTAAAATAAAGATTGTCACTCCAACTATCCCAGCTTATGGCCACATTCAGGACAGAACTTGGCACCGGGCTCCACAGGCTTGCCGCACTCCGGACACTTGCCAATACCGGGCTCGGGCCGTTTGGAACCGCATTCCGAGCAGAAATTCCCGCTGTTTGTGTGACCGCACTGCGGGCAGGTCCAGCCGGCATGAACAGATCCGGATTGGGTGGTGACCGCTTGGCCGGAGCCGTCTTGACCCCTCATCTGCTCCATATTGGTTTGGGAGAATTGGCCCATGCCGGCTCCCATGGCGTTCATGCCTATTCCCATGCCCAGGAAGCTTTGACCGGCCCCGCCTTCATTGGACCCGGCAGCCTCAAGGCCTCGAGCAATAGAGCCTTGGACATATCCCTCACGAATGGCCGGATCGCCCAGCATAGCCCCCTTGTTCCTCATATCGATAAGCTTGCGCGATTCTTCATCGTAGGAAATAGAGGCAATGCCGACATTTTCAATTACGAAGCCCCTCTCCTCTCTCCACTTGTCATCCAGGACATCCTGCATATATTCGGCCAGGCTCAAGCCTTCGGAAAGAACAAAGGAAATCCTCTTTCCGTCCTTGCTCATCCGGTTTAGAGAACTCTGGAGAGCCGTCAAAAACTCATTCCTGTATTGCTCGTTGATATCCTCGATTTTCAGGGAAGTGTCGGCATCGTGATTGGCAACCTCAACATAAAACTTTATGGGGTCGACAACTCGTATTGTGTAGGTCCCGTGGCAGCGCAGGAAGAGCTCGGAATTATAGAATTGGTCAAAATAGTTTATAGGATTGGGAGTCCCGAACTTGATTCCCCTGACTTCCTGAGTATTTATATAGAAGGCTGTCTGCTTGTATGGAGTTGAGCCCGAGAAGCGGAAACGGTTGAAAGTTTCTTTTATAGAGGGGCCCAATTCCCCGTTCATAAGCGAAGGCAGAGAAGAATCCTCAACCTTGTAATATCCGGTTTCTGCTGAATAGTCAACGATCTTTCCGCCGTCAATCAGGAGCATGCACTGGCCCTCGTTAATATGAATGATTGACCCGTTGGAAATTGTATCGGCCGTATTCTTGTTATTTGTATTGCGACGGTCATCAGGTCTGACCTTGATTCCCGGTGCGGTGATAGTTTGGGGATCCATAGCGGCTGATTCTATAGTTTCAAGCCAGCTGTCGGCCAAGCCGCCGGAAATAGCCCCAATACCTGCTCGTATTAAACCCATAGCTTCCTCCTTATTCTAATTCTTATCCTTAAAAATATTTACAATTTAAAAATTATTCATATATAATCAACATTTGTTTATTATTATATCAAAACAGAAGTTGACAATAATACCATAAGGATTAAAAGGCGTTTAAAATATGGTAAAATCGGGCAGATATACTAAAATTAACAGATATAAAAAATAGAGAAAGCAAGGGAAAACCATGAAACAAAACAACAACCGTAAACCGAAACCCATAACTTATTACTATATAGTGGTGCTTGTGGCTCTAATACTTATACAGCTTGTCATAGGCCCCATGATGAGGACCAATTCGATAGAGGAGGTCCCATATTCAAGTTTCCTCAAATACTTGGACAAGGACCAGGTCACAAAGGTGTCCAGAGAAGAGAACAGGTTCGTATTTGAAATCAAAGATGAGAAGGGCAAGACCAAGGCCTTTAAAACAGGCCCCTGGCAGGATGACAAACTTACAGATATGCTTAAAAACTCAAAGGTCGAGTTTGGAGCAACCATTCCGTCAAGACCCAGCCCGATACTCAGCTTCCTTTTGACATTTATAGTCCCCTTAGCCTTATTCTGGTTCCTGGGAAGGCGGCTTATGAAAGGCTTTACGGCAGGAGGTAATGCCCTGCAGATCGGCAAGTCAAATGCAAAAGTCTACGTTAAGGCCGAGAACGGCAAGTCATTTAAGGATGTTGCCGGCCAGGACGAAGCCAAGGAAAGCCTAACAGAAATCGTGGATTTCTTGGACAGACCCGACAAATATGAAAAAATCGGGGCTGTCTGCCCCAAGGGCGTTCTCCTGGTGGGTCCTCCGGGAACAGGTAAGACCCTGCTTGCAAGGGCTGTTGCCGGTGAGGCAGATGTCCCCTTCTTTATAATTTCAGGATCCGAATTTGTCGAACTATTTGTAGGTATGGGAGCTTCAAAAGTCAGAGATCTTTTCAAGGAAGCCAAGAAAAAGGCTCCCTGTATAGTCTTTATAGACGAAATTGATGCTATAGGAAAGAGAAGGGACGGGTCGGGACTCGGAGGTAACGATGAGAGAGAGCAGACCCTCAACCAGCTATTAAACGAGATGGACGGGTTCGACGCAAATGCCGGAGTTGTAATATTGGCGGCAACAAACAGGCCTGAGGTCTTGGATCCCGCTTTGAAGAGGCCGGGAAGGTTTGACAGGACCGTCAGGGTAGAGCTTCCGGATATTGCAGGAAGAGAGGCCATTCTAAAGGTCCATGCCAAAGATGTTAAGATGGAGGCCGGAGTTGACCTGAAGCAGGTTGCCAGGATGACAGCCGGCACATCGGGTGCCGACCTTGCCAATATAATAAATGAAGGAGCCCTGAGAGCTGTAAGGCAGAACAGGGACAGGGTCACCACTGACGATCTTTTGGAATCGGTTGAAACCGTAATTGCCGGCCAGCAGAAGAAAAACTCGGTAATCACCGACCGTGACAAGGCCATGATTGCCTACCACGAGGTGGGCCATGCCCTGGTTGCAGCCTTCCAGAAGCACGCGGCCCCGGTAACCAAGATCACTATAATCCCGAGAACATCCGGTGCCTTGGGCTACACCATGCAGGTGGATGAGGATGAGAAAGTCCTCCAAACCAAGGAAGACCTTATAAATATGATAGAAGTGCTGACGGGAGGAAGATCGGCCGAGGAACTAATATTTCACACAAAGACCACAGGTGCGGCAAATGATATTGAGAGGGCCACAAAGCTTGCCAGGGCCATGGTTACAAGGTTCGGCATGAGCGAGGAGTTCAACTTTATGGCTCTTGAAACAGTCAACAACCCCTATTTAGGCGGAGATACAGCTCTGCACGCAGGCCCCCACACAGCCTCACAGGTTGATGAGATGGTCAAAAAGATAATCGATGAGGCCCACACCAAGGCCTATAGAACATTGGAAGAAAATGAGCAGCAGCTCAAGGATATAGCCGCCTATCTCTTGGACAAGGAGACCATAACAGGGGAAGAGTTTATGGATGTCCTGAACAGGAGTTTGGAATTTTACGGCAAGAAAGCCCTTGATAAGCAAGAAGCCGACAAGGAAGAGGAGAAATCCGAAAATTAGTCAATCCAGTAAGGACGGAGGAAAAGTATGGAAGCAATTAAGGCGGAAAAGCCTAAAGTATATATAACGGGGCACAGGGTTCCTGACACGGACTCCATATGTTCAGCCATAGCCTATGCTGAACTCAAGAACAGGATTGGAGAGATCAGGGCCATTCCTGTGAGATTGGGAGAACTGAACCAGGAAACCAGGTTTGTCATGGACTATTTCAATGTTGACCCGCCCCTTTATCTCAACTCAATCCAGCCCCTCCTGTCTGATACCGAATTCGACAAGTCCTACGGGATTTCAGGAGGAACGACCCTTTACAGGGCCACGGAAATCATCCAGTCCAACCATCAAAACAGCTTGGGCGTCGTCGATGATGAGCAGAAACTCATAGGAGTTATTTCTTTGTCTGAAATAACCAAGTCCTATGCCTCAGTATGGAATGATAATATTCTGGGCAGGTCCAATACACCCCTTTCAAATGTTATTGAGGTCCTTTCAGGCAAGATGCTGTTCGAACCGGAAAATCCCAGGGACATGGTTGGGGACATTAATATCTATGCAATGAGCCACGTTGACAATGACATAATAAAAGAAAATGATATAGTTTTGGTCGGGGACCGGCCCCAAGCCCAGCAGGATGCCGTTCAAAAGGGCGTTTCCCTTATGATCCTGACCAACAATGCCGAAGCCTGTCCCGAGGCTTTGGAATTGGCTGAGGAATACAGGGTGACCGTTGTTTCAACCGGACTGTCAACATATATTGCTGCCAGGCTCCTGCCCCAGGCGGTCCCGGTCAGCTTTCTTATGACATCGGAAAACCTGGTCTATTTCCACCTGAACGACTATCTCGAAGATGTCAGGGAAAAGATGGCATCAACAAGGTTCAGGTCCTATCCGGTTGTCGATGGTAAGGACAGGGTTGTGGGATCAATATCCCGCTATCACTTGATTAATACCGAAAAAAAGAAGGTAATACTGGTTGACCATAACGAAGCCGGCCAATCCATAGCCGACCTTGACCAGGCTGAGATTTTGGAAATCATCGACCACCACAGGGTTGCGAACATAACAACGTCAAAGCCGATATACTTCAGGAACATTCCGGTGGGCTGCACATCAACCATTCTTTCACAGATGTACTATGAGCAGGGAATAAGGCCGACAAGAAAGGCTGCAGGCTTAATGTGCGCCGCTATAATTTCCGACACCCTGCTTTTCAAGTCGCCAACAACGACCGAATACGACAAAATGGCAGTAGCAAGGCTTGCTCCGATTGCCGGAATCGACCCTGAAAACTTTGCTATGGAAATGTTCAAGGCGGGGACAGATCTTTCAAATAAGGATGCGGGCGACATATTGACCCAGGATGTCAAGTTCTTCGATATCCATGGAGTTAGGATGAAGGTTGCTCAGATCTTCTCAATGGACAGCGGTGTATCAAAAGAAACCCAAGAGGACCTGATCAGAAATATGGAGGACCTACTAAAGGTCCAGGACGAGGACACCTATGTATTGATCATCACAGATATTTTCAAGGAAGGGTCAATGGTCATGGTTGTAGGTAAATATGGGGATGAGATAGCAGCCCAGTTCGGGAGTCAGCTCAAGAACCATGTTTTCATTGCCAAGGGCCTCCTGTCCAGAAAGAAGCAGATGCTTCCGGCCCTAAACCAGGCGGTTGTCCAAAGCGGAGAAAGATTATGATTGTTCGTGGCGGTGAGTTGGAACCTGAAGGATTGGGGATTTCAAAGCTTGATGAGACCTTTGATACAAAATTAGTAAAGATCGGGGATCCGGACAGATTTGATGATGGGCCTCAAAGCCTAGAGGCCTTGGAAGAAGCGGCAAGGCTCATAGGTGAGGGCCAATTGGTTGCTTTCCCTACGGAGACCGTCTATGGCCTGGGAGCCAATGGTCTGGACGGCCGGGCGGTAGCAAAGATCTTTGCCGCCAAGGGCAGGCCCCAAGATAACCCCCTAATTTTACATATATACTCATATGAGGATTTGAAACAATTAACGGACACAGACATCGAGCCCTACAGGAAGCTTATGGATAACTTGTGGCCGGGCCCCCTGACCTTGGTATTTAAAAGGTCGGATGCTGTTCCTGACCGGGTAACGGCAGGCGGGGATACGGTCGGAGTAAGGATGCCGTCAAGCCCCTGCTGCAGGGCTTTTTTGCGTGCCTGTAAACTGCCCATAGCAGCCCCTTCCGCCAACCTTAGCGGCAGGCCCTCCCCAACACAGGCGGGGGATGTAATGGCCGACATGTCAGGTAAGATACCCCTCATACTTGACGGGGGCCCGTCAGATATAGGTATAGAGTCCACCGTGGTGGACCTGAGCTCGGGCAAGGACAAGGCCCTTGTCCTCCGACCCGGCTACTACACCCCGGAAGACTTGAAAGAGTACCTGCCCGAGATCTGCCTTGATAAGGGGCTCGAGCAGGGCCGGATCCCAAAGTCCCCGGGCCAGAAATACAAGCACTATTCGCCAAAAGCTCAACTCACGGTTTTTGTCGGGCGTCGCGAGGTGAGCGAAAAAGCAATTATTGATGAGTACCGGGCCCGGGCCGGGGTCTGCCGGGTCGGCCTCCTCCTTTTTATGGAGTCGGTGCCGGTAGTGTTGGATGCCATAAAAAAGGAGGGCTTGCCCGAGCCGTTTTATATTGACCAGGGCCCCATGACTGAGCCGGAACTTATGGGCCATAGCCTCTTTACCAGCCTCCGCGAATTTGACCGGGAGGGGGTTGATGAGATCCTGGGCCAAGGACTTGAGGACCGAGGCTATGGCCTGTCCATAATGAACCGGATGAAAAAGGCGGCCGGGGGCAGGGTAAAAAAAGTATAAGCCAAGTCTAATAGTCTAAAGGAAAAAATAATTGTATAATATCAAGAGAGATATTAAACAGGAAAATATAAATGCATGGGAAAAGCGAAAAATTAGGAGGCAAAAATGTCCAAAGTAATTGTTTTAGACCACCCGCTGATCAAGCACAAGCTGTCAATACTCAGGGATAAGAGGACGGGAACAAATGAGTTCCGTCAGCTTGTCGGTGAGATAGCCCTATTGGAAGCCTATGAGGCCACCAGGAATCTTGAGCTTGAAGAATATGAGATTGAAACTCCTATGGAAAAAACTGTGGGATACGGACTGGCAGGCAAAAAGCTCTGCTTTGTTCCTATATTAAGGGCCGGACTTGGAATGGTTGATGCCTTCCTTAAGATTGTTCCGACTGCAAAAGTTGGCCATATAGGTATGTACAGGGATCCTGAGACCCACATTCCCGTGGATTACTATTACAAGATGCCTAACGATGTCGCCAATAGAGAGATTTTCCTCCTGGACCCCATGCTTGCAACCGGAGGATCCATGTGCGATGCGGTTGATAAGATGAAGTCAAGCGGCTGCAAAAGCCTCCACGTAGTTTGCATAATCGGGGCTCCGGAAGGTGTTGAGCTCATGCAGAAGAAGCATCCTGATGTTGATATTACCCTGGCCGGACTCGACAGGGAGCTGGATGAGAATGCATATATTTTGCCCGGACTCGGAGATGCCGGAGACAGATTATTCGGGACAAAATAAGGAGAGGAAATGTCATACATCAGAGTAAGGAGCAGCGGACCCCTTGAAGGGACAGTGAGGATAAACGGGGCGAAAAATGCCGCCCTGCCAATACTTGCCGCCTCGCTTTTAGGAACTGAAGAAATCATAATAGACGGGATCCCACCCTTAAAGGATGTTGAGGTTATGGTTGAGGTCCTGAGGAGCCTCAATGCCAAGGTTGAATATATCGACAAAGAGACCATAAAAATCGACCCTTCAACTGTAAACAGTTGCAATCCTCCCTTTGAGCTTGTCAATAAGATGAGGGCTTCCTTTATAGTAATGGGTCCCCTGCTGACAAAGTTCGGAAAGATCCAGATCGGACTGCCCGGGGGGTGCTCCATAGGAAAGAGACCCATTGACCTCCACCTAAAGGGCTTCAAAGCCTTGGGGGCCAAGCTTGACAAGGACCCCAATTCAATAGGGGCTGAGGCCGGGCCGGCCGGACTTATAGGAACCCTAATATATTTGGACTTCCCGTCAGTCGGTGCCACGCAAAATATAATGCTTGCGGCCAGCATGGCCAAGGGTGAGACCATAATAGAGAATGCGGCAAAAGAGCCGGAAAATGTAGATCTGGCCAACTTCCTGAACAAGATGGGGGCCAAGGTAAGAGGGGCCGGAACTTCCCGCATAGTTATAAAGGGCGTTCCCAAATTGAGAGGGGCCAGGCATACCATTATTCCTGACAGGATTGAAGCCTCGACCTTCCTGGTCGGAGCCTGCATGACAGGTGGCAATATAAGGGTTGAAAATGTCCTTGCCGAGCACATAAGGCCGGTATTGGCCAAGCTTTCAGAGGTCGGTGCCTCCATAAAAGAAAGCGAAGATGAGGACACCATTACTCTTTCAATGAAAGGCAGGCCCCAGGCCACACAGATCAGGACCCTGCCATATCCCGGCTTCCCAACGGATGTCCAGGCCCAGTTCATGGCCCTGATGACGATAGCTGAGGGCCAGAGCAAGGTTGACGAGACCGTTTTTGAAAACCGCTTTATGCACGTTGACGAGTTGAATAAGATGGGAGCCCTGATAGTTACCGAGGGCAATGATGCCATCATAAGGGGTGTTGACCGCCTGAAGGGGAGCAGGGTGAATGCGACCGACCTAAGGGCAGGGGCAGCTTTGATATTAGCGGGCCTTGTGGCAGAGGGCGAGACTGACGTTTACAATGTTTATCACCTTGACCGCGGATATTACAGGTTTGAGGAGAGGCTGAGAGAATTGGGTGCCGATATAGAGAGAATTGAAGAAAAAGACCGGGCCGATTAAGCCGCCAAAGCTTGTGGGACCGGTATTATGCAGAATATAAATCTAAAAATTAAGAAGGGAAAGTGCCATGCAAGTAGAGGGACAGGTCCAAAAAATTCGTTTTCGTAATGAGGAAAACGGCTGGTCTGTCTTTAAGCTGTCCACTTCGGACGGCCCTCTGACCTGCGTTGGCACTTTTTTGGTTTTGGAAGAGGGCCAAAAATTTTCCTTGGAAGGGACCCTGGTTTTCCATCCTACTTATGGCGAACAGTTCTCGGTAACCGGCGCAAAGAGGCTGGTTCCTACGGGAAAGCAGGAGCTGCTTGCCTATCTGTCTTCAGGGATATTCCCCCATATAGGCGAAAAGAGGGCGGAGAAACTCATAGAGCTTTATGGGGACAAGGTGCTTGATCTTATGAGGACGAGGCCCGAGATTCTCATGAAAATCAAGGGGATTGGGGAAAAGAAGGCAGAAGAAATAAGGAACCGGGCCTTAAAGATTTATGGAGACCAGGAGGGGCTTTTATACCTCCAGGCTTTTGACCTTGGGCCAAAGACAAGTGCCAAGATTTTAGATGCCTATGGGACCGGGGTTCAGGAAAGGATCGAAGAGAACCCATATAATCTCCTGAACGATGTAGAGGGCATAGGTTTTTTAACGGCCGACAGGATAGCCCGGAAAATAGGGGTTGAAGAAGGGGGTTACTTCCGAACCGAGGCGGGAATTACATACCTTCTCAACAATATTATGCCGGCCGAGGGCTCATGCTATTGGGATAGGGACCGGCTTGAGTATAGCTTGAAGAGGCTACTTTCGGTGGAATCCAAATACTTGGACGAGGCTTTAAAGAACCTTCTTTTGAACGGCAAGGTTTTTCTTGAAAGCTCAGACAATGGGGAAGAGAGGATCTACCCGGCCAGGGCCTACTTTGATGAGAAAAACATAGCTGCCAAGCTGGCTATGATGCTGGATGAGGGTAAGAACCAAGCCAAGCTGATAATAGAGGAGGACCGGGTTGAGCAGGCAATGAAGCTCAAGCTTTCACATAAGCAGCAGGAAGCTATAAAAGAGGCGGCTGAAAACAGCGTGGTTGTAATAACAGGTGGACCGGGAACGGGAAAAACCACCCTGCTTAGGGCTATCTTGGAGGTTTTCGATACAAACGGATTAATGACACAACTTGCTGCACCGACGGGACGGGCCGCCAAGAGAATGGAAGAATCGACCGGAAAAGAGGCATTGACCTTGCACAGGCTCCTGGGCTATCGTGGAGGAGAGGACAGGAACAGTCTCCCGGAGTACAATGCTGAGAACTTGCTTGATTGCAAGGCTCTCCTCGTTGATGAAGTCAGCATGGTGGACCTGGGCTTGATGTCTTCCCTCATATCTGCCCTGCCTTTGAGTTGCAGGCTGGTTTTAGTTGGGGATGTTGACCAGCTTCCTTCTGTCGGACCCGGTACGGTATTAAAGGACCTCATAGATTCAGAGGCGCTTACAACCATAAAACTCACGGAGATATATAGGCAGAGTCAAGAGTCCCTTATTGTCACAAATGCCCACAGGATAAGGCAGGGAATAATGCCGGAGCTAAATACCAGGGATGGGGATTTCTTTTTTATACCGGCTGACAATGCCATGGATTGTGCAGATGTTTTGGAGGACCTAGTCATAAGAAGGCTTCCGGACCACTACGGTCTTGATCCGTTTGAGGATATCCAGGTTTTGGCGGCCATGAAGAGGGGGCCTTGCGGGGTTGAGGCCCTGAACGAACGCCTGCAACATGCCTTGAATCCGTGTATAGACGGAGCAAGAGAAATTAAGCATGGGAAGAGGATTTTCAGGCTTGGCGACAAGCTTATGCAGGTCAAAAATGATTACCAATTGACCTGGAAAGACCGGGATACGGGAGAGGAAGGCCAGGGAGTATACAACGGGGATGTCGGAAAACTGGTGGATATTGACGGCTTTGCGGAGACTTTACAAGTTTCTTTCGACGGCAAGGTGGTTGAATATGACCGGGAAAAATTATCGGAGTTGGACCACGCCTATGCTATAACGATCCACAAGTCCCAGGGGTCCGAGTTTCCTTGCATAGTCTTGCCCTTGGTTCCGGGTGTCCCCATGCTTCTTACCAGGAACTTGCTATATACGGGAATAAGCAGGGCCAAGAAGCTGTGCGTCCTTTTGGGCAGCATGGAGACTTTAAAGCTGATGCTTAATAATGACAGGTCGGCTAAGAGGAACACATCTCTGAGCGACCGGATCAGGAGGGCCATAGAATTACAAGATGAATTTTACCTTTAACGGAATTAAAGAGGGTTTGGGAAAAATATTTTTTGAAGACCGCGGGGCCTGCTATTCATGTGGAAACCGGTTGTTTGATGGCCGGGAAAAAAGGACGGGGTTATGCAGGGGGTGTCGTGACAATCTTGAAGAAATCCACTCATACAGGATCTTGTCGGAAAGCCCCTATATGATAGCTTACGCCGCTTCTTTTTATAATGATTTTTTAAGGCGGGAATTTGCCGACTACAAGTTTTCCGGGGCCTCATACAAGGAGGCTTTATTTGCCGATGTTTTATTAAATTTTGTGGCCGGACACCCTGTTTTAAGCCAAGTCCAATGGATAAGCTATATGCCCATGAGGAGGCGGAGGGAGCTTAAGAGGGCCTACAATCCAAGTCGCCAACTTGCAGGGAGCCTGGCCAAGGCTCAGGATATCTTCCTATTGGACCTGCTTGAAAAGACCAAGGAGACCAAGGAACAGAACAAGTTGGATGCACGCCATAGGAAGGGCAATGTCAGAGGAAGTCTGGCAGTCATGAAGCAGGTAAAAGCTACATATTGGCAGGGTGGAAAAGAATATGTGAAATATGCGGACCTTGAGGATGTAAGGATGGGTAGGGGCCTCCTTTTGGACGATCTTTTGACAACGGGTGAAACAATGCGAGAAGGTCTGACCTGCCTGTATGGGGCGGGAATTTATGCAGAGGGCCTATGCCTGGCAAGGGCTGACTATCCAAGGGAAGAGGAAAAGGAGAGATATTAACATGAAGACTGTTTTGGCCGAAAGCCTGAGTATAGGCAGGGAGATGCTTGATGAATTTGAGAGGGCCCTGTCATTGGAAGGCAATACTTTTGTCCATTATGATGACAAGCCGACTTCCTTGGAAGATTGGAAAGAGAGGATCGGGGACTGTGACCAGCTGATTATTGCAAACACCAAGCTTCCTGAGGAGGCTGTCAGGGAGGCTAAGAACCTAAAATACATAAATGTTGCCTTTACGGGCTTGGACCATGTGCCAATGAGGGTCTGTGAGGAGCTGGGGATAAAAGTCACTAATGCGGCCGGATATTCCGACCAGGGTGTGGCTGAAGAGGTTCTGGGATTGTGCATAGCCTTGCTTAGGAAGTTCAAACCGGCTGACCTGGCGGTTAGGCAGGGCGGGTCTTCTTCTAACTTTATGGGAGGAGAAATTGCCGGCCAGAGGGTCGGTATTATAGGAACCGGGAGGATAGGAAAGAGGACTGCCGAGCTTTTCAAGGCTTTCCGGGCGGACCTTGTCGGCTACAACCGCAGCCGACACCGGGACCTGGAAGAGATGGGTCTAACTTATCTGCCATTGGAGGAACTTTTAAAAACATCTGACATAGTAACTGTTCACCTGCCCATGAATGATGAAACGAGGGATTTCTTAAAGTATGAAGATTTTTCTATTATGAAGAGGTCCGCCATACTCATAAATTGTTCCAGGGGACCGGTGGTAAATTCATCAGACCTGGCCCGGGCTTTAGCCGAGGGAAAGATTGCCGGAGCAGGCGTGGACGTCTTTGATCAGGAACCGCCTTTAAAGGATGAGCCTTTATTTGAAGCTCCGAATACAATTTTATTGCCCCACGTGGCATATTTTACTGAAGAGGCCATGATTAAAAGGGCCAAGATCGTGCTGGAAAAGGCTAAAATGCACCTTTACAAGAAAAAATAAAATATTTATAAAAATATTGAAAAAAGGCTTGACATTTAAATAAGCATAGACTAACATATAGTTGTAAGCAACAGCTAACTAGTTGTGAAAGGAGAAGTGAAGGGAAAAATCTAAGCACACAAGCCATAAATTCTACCATCAAAAAAATGTCAATATTTACTTCCTAATGTAAAGACCTTCCCATATGCCGGGGAGGTCTTTTCTATTCATTTGTAGTAGGGGAATTTTAATATACAATATAGTAAGCGCAGGAACATTTGGTTAAGTTAAGCCACATGCAATGCGAGAAAAGGGATCCGGGGAGGCGGAGATGAAAGACATAATTTTGGAAAAAATAATTAAACTCAGACATGACCTTCATATGAGGCCCGACCTTTCTATGGAAGAGGAAAATACCAAGAGCTTCCTTATGGACTACCTGAAGAAAAACACGGACTTAACTTTGGTGGACTGTGGGAAATTTTTTTATGCCATATATGATGAGACCGGACAGGCCGACAAGGGAGGCACTGACTCTTCGGGGGGCTCAAAGACACTTGCATTCAGGACCGAGATGGACGCCCTGCCAATAGATGAGGATAGAGATTTCAGACCCTATGCCTCATTGAACCCGGGAGTTTCACACAGGTGCGGTCATGATGGACATTCAGCGGCTCTGGTGGGGCTGGCTATGGAATTGGCCGCATTGAAAAAAGAGGGGAAGACTTTTAGAAATCGAATAATACTGCTTTTCCAGCATGCCGAAGAGGTTGGAATTGGAGGACCGGAATGCCTGGAAGTTTTGAGAAAGGAAAAAATTGACAGGATATATGCCATACACAATTTCCCTGGCCTTAAAAGAGGAACCATGTCAATAAGCGACGGGCCTGTTCAGCCGGCTTCCCAGGGCCTTATTATGAACTTCACCGGAAGAAATTCCCATGCTTCCAACCCTGAAAAAGGTTTGAATCCATATCCGGCCATTGCAAGGCTCCTTTTGGACTTGGATGGTATCGAGAAAGATAGGAGATGGAAAAACTTTATAAGAATAACCGTTGTCGGAGTACAAGTTGGGAGCGGGGCTTTCGGGGTTAATCCGGGACAAGGCCAAGTCTGCCTTACAATAAGGGCCGAGGATGAGAGTGAGATGCTGGGCTTAAGGCAGGAGATCCTGGAAAGGGCCCGGGCTTATGCTAATGAAATGGGCCTGAAATTTGAGAGCGGGAATCAGGACTATTTTCCTGAAGAAAAAAATGATCCCACGGCTGCAAGCTTGGCAAGAGCGGCTTGTGAGAGAGCAGGGATAGGGCTTGAGGACCTTCCCGAGCCGGATAGAGCATCAGATGATTTCGGCGCATATTTAAAAGAGATCCCCGGGGCCATGTGTTTTGTGGGGGCAGGGTCATGTTCGCCTATCCACACTATAGGCTATGATTTTGATGACGGTATAATCGAGACCATGGTAGATTTCTATCTGGAATTGATTGGGCTTTATGATGAAGAGACTGAGGCCGAATGAGGGCTTGAGGGGTTAGCGTGAAGATAGGTTTTTTAATTAGCAAGGCTGCCGGAAAGGGGCAATATGCGGACTGGCAGAAAAAAATAGAAGCTATATACGGCAAAGAGCCGGTCATGATTACGGAGAAGGAAGGTGACGTTTTTTCAATGTCAAAAAAATTCAGCCGGGATGGCGGGGACCTGCTTGTGCTATTGGGCGGGGACGGGTCTTTGTCGGAGGCGTCGGAAGCCTTGGCCTTTAGCGAAACCGCTCTTGCTATCATACCCACGGGATCGGGCAATGATTTTTCCCGCAATTTTGATTATGACAGGATAGACCTGGAAAACTTGGAGACCTGTCCAAAAGAACATATAGACCTGATTGAGGTCAACGGAAAAATAGGGATAAACATTTTGAGCCTGGGCTTTGACAGCAATTCACTTGCATATACATATAAATTTAACGAGCGGTTCGGAAAAACCACCAAGCTGTCATATTTGTATGGCCCCTTGGCTTCTATAATAAAGAGGGAGTTTGTTGATTTAAAGCTGGATCTGGTGGAAAGTTCCGGAGAAAATTTGCATTTGGAGGGAAAGTATTTGATTTCAGCCATTTGTAATGGAACCTATTATGGATCGGGCTTTATGCCGTCACCCAATGGAAAAATTAATGACGGAATACTGAATTTAATCCTGATCGACCCCACGAGTGCCCTGAGGATCCTGTCTCTTTTTATTGCCTATCGAAAGGGAGACCACTTGGGAATTAAGGGAGTTAGGGAGATCCTTATAAAATCCGGAAAAATAACTTCGGACAAGGATTTTCTATATAATCTTGATGGCCGCTTATACAGCGGTAATGTCTTGGATTTCACCATACTCAAAAAAGCTTTGAAATGGGCATACATAGCCCCGCTCAAAAAGAGATCCTGAAGCCTTAAGGTCTCAATTCAGGCGGGGCCTGTTTTTATTTCAAAAGTATATTGGCGGGATTTGTCTTTGGAGTAGGAACATGGAGGGCAAGTCTGATAATAAGGATCCACATTAAAATGATCATAAATATTTTGAGGATCCTGTATTTTATAGTGTCGGTCTTCCATATCCAGCCCGTTATCATAAAGGGGAAGAGGAAAATCCATAGGAAGGTCATGAGCCGGTCCTTGCGCTTGAATTTTTTTATCTCTTCCTGTCTGGCCTGTTTTTTTAATTTTTTCTTTTCTTCTTTTCTCTTCAGTTTTTCGGCTTCCCTTTGGGCAATTTGTTCAGGTGTAGGGATAACCTTATCATTGTTTTCTATAATATCTTTTTTATCAGGCATTTTTTCCTCCCCGATGTTTTAATTATTTGACATGTTCTGCCTATTAGTCTAACAAAAAAGAGGGCAATAAAAAGAATTATTTTAAAAATTTTTTCTTCTATAAAAATTCAATATATTTGGGGCTAATGAATTATTTAAAAAACGAGAAAAATCGGAATGTGCAATTAACAAGATCAGGGCAGGAGAATGTTAATTTTAAGACAAAAAAAGAGAATAAAAAACTATTTTGACCGAAGGAAATTACCTGTTTTTACATACATATGGTGGGGTATATTTGATTTATCCACTATACATAGTGTATAAAGTGTGCTAGAATTGTCGTGTTATAAAAACTTAAAGGCGGCAGAGGCCGCATAATTCTATAAAGGAAGAGGGGGATGAGGAAAATGCAGGTTGAGAAAAGAGACGGACGTATAGTAATTTTTGATGCACAAAAGATTGAAGACGCCATTAATAAGGCCATGAATTCGCCACAGGGCAAATTTATTGCCGGCCAGGCCCATCAGATAGCTCAGGAAATCAGGGACAAATATGTTCTTATGGACAAGGAACTGGTTTCAATATATGCCATCGAAGATGATGTTTATTATGCACTCGTTAAGCACAACAACTCGGAGACAGCAAAGGCCTACGAAGGCTACAAGTCTGTTCAGGCATATAAGCGCCAGGTAAACACGACAGACAAGGACATAATTTCACTTATCAGAAATTCTGATGCCACCCTGAGGGATGAAAACTCAAATAAGAATGCTTCCATCGTTTCCACTCAAAGAGACCTAATTGCAGGAGAAATTTCCAAGGACATAGCAAAGAGAAAGTTGCTGCCGGAAGATGTTCTTGAAGCTCATGAAACCGGAGCAATCCATATCCACGACTTGGACTATCTCATCCAGCCCATGTTCAACTGCTGCTTGATAAACTTGGAAGATATGCTGAAGAACGGAACCGTTATAAACGGCAAGAAGATCGACTCACCCAAGTCTTTCCAGGTTGCATGTACAGTTACAACCCAGATAATTGCCCAGGTAGCTTCAAGCCAATACGGCGGTCAATCCATAAACGGAGTTGACAAGATCCTGGCTCCATATGTGAGGATTTCATACGAAAAGCATAAGAAGGCCATAGAAGAGGAGTTTAAGGATATTTACGGGGTTGAAGTGGATCCCAAAGCCGTAGAAAAAGCGGCTTGGAAGAGGACCCGCAAAGAGGTTAAGGACGGAGTTCAGACCATTCAATACCAGATAAACACCCTTATGACCACAAATGGCCAGTCTCCGTTTGTAACCCTCTTCATGCACTTCCAGCCGGACTATGAGTATGCAAAAGAAGCTGCCATGATCGATGAAGAGATTATGGAGCAGAGGATAAAGGGAATTAAGAATGAGCAGAACATCTACGTAACACCTGCTTTCCCCAAGCTTATCTATGTACTTGATGAGCACAATGTTTATCCGGATTCACCCTACTACTACCTGACAGAGCTTGCTGCAAGGTGTACAGCTAAGAGGATGTACCCTGACTACATTTCAGCAAAGAAAATGAAAGAGATGTACGAAGGAAATGTATTCTCACCCATGGGCTGCAGGGCCTTCCTCACACCATATAAAGACGAGAATGGAGAGTATAAGTTTGACGGCCGCTTCAACCAGGGCGTTGTAAGCATTAACCTGCCGCAGATAGGCATAATTGCCGGCAAGAATGAAAAGCTCTTCTTTGAACTCCTTAATAAGAGGATGAACCTCGTTAAAAAGGCCCTCATGGTCAAGCATGACCTGCTTAAGGACGTAACTTCCGACATAAGCCCCATCCATTGGCAGCACGGAGCTATTGCAAGGCTCAAACCGGGCGAGAAGATAACCAAGTATCTCATGAACGGATATTCAACACTTACCATCGGATATATAGGCATATATGAAGCTTCCATGCTGGTTATCGGCAAGAGCCACACTACACCGGAAGGCAAGGAATTCGCCATGAAGATCATGGATTTCCTTAACGAGAAAAAGGTTGAATGGACAGAGGAGACAGGGGTCCAGTTCGCTGTATACGGAACACCGGCAGAGAGCCTGACCAACCGCTTCGCATCCATAGACCTGGGACGTTTCGGATCCATCAAAGATGTAACGGACAAGGGATACTACACAAACTCATACCATGTAGACGTTCGCGAGAAGATAGATGTATTTTCAAAGTACAGCTTCGAGCAGAGCTTCCAAGAGAAGTCCACAGGCGGAATGATCTCATATATTGAGGTCCCAGACATGCAGAACAACGTTGAGGCGGTCCTGACAATCATGAAGTTTATCTACAACAACATAATGTACGGAGAGTTCAATGCCAAGTCCGACTACTGCCATGTTTGCGGCTTTGACGGAGAAATCAAGGTAAATGAAGAGGGACAGTGGGAATGTCCACAGTGCCATAACCATGATAGGAAGAAGCTGACCGTTATCCGCAGAACTTGCGGCTACTTGGGAGAAAACTTCTGGAATGAAGGAAGAACCAAGGAAATCACATCCAGGGTCCTTCACATATAATCGAATAAACAAAAGCTGATATCAAAACCAAGGGCCGGCCTATTTCTGACCGGCCCTTAATTCTACACCAAACAGGATTATTAAAGATTCGGAGCCTGAAAATGATGAATTATGCACAACTGAGAAAGATGGACATAGCAAATGGAGAGGGGATAAGGGTATCTCTTTTCACATCGGGTTGCACCCACAAATGTCCCGGATGTTTTAACGAGATCTACCAGGATTTCAGCTATGGAACCCCCATGACAGATGAAATTGTCAATGAAATCATCTCGGAAATTGAAAAGGACTATTGCGCCGGCCTAACCTTGCTGGGCGGGGAGCCTTTTCAGGCACCGGGCCTGGCCAAGTATTTGAGGCCTGTCAGGGATAGGATAGATCAGATAAATAGGGACCTACCCCACCATGAGAGAAAAAAGGACATATGGGCATATTCAGGATATACTTATGATGAAATCATTGATGTGCCTAAAATGCAGGAGCTCCTGGTCTTATGCGATGTTCTGGTGGACGGGCTCTTTGTTGAGGAACTCAAGGATTTAAGGCTTAAATTCAGGGGGTCTTCAAACCAAAGGCTTATAGACGTTAAGAAATCGCTTGAGGCGGGAGAAGTGGTTGAATACAAACTTTAATATAGGTTAATAGGGGGGTCAAATGTTGAAAGATAGTGACTTCAGCTTCATATCAGATGACGGGATGGAGATACATTGCTATAAGTGGGAGGTTGAAGAGGCCTCTTGCAAAGGTGCGGTTCAAATAGCCCACGGTATGGCCGAGCACGCTTCCAGATATGAGGAATTTGCAAAGAAACTCAACGCGGCGGGATATTCAGTATATGCAAATGACCACAGGGGCCACGGCAGGTCAATACTAAAAGGGGACCCCCAGGGCTACCTGGGAGAAGGGCCGGCTTTCATGAGGCTGGTGGATGACATGGCCACCCTAACAGGCATTATTAAAGAAGATCATCCGGACAAGCCGGTTTTCCTTTTTGGCCACTCAATGGGGTCTTTTGCCACCAGGCGCTACATAATGAAATATCCGGACAATGTTGACGGGATCATCATCTGCGGGTCAAACGGGGCCCAGGGCGGGATTTTGACTTTGGGCCTGGCATTAGCCTCAATCCAGAGAAAGCTTATTGGAGAAAAGAGGCCTTCAAAGCTCTTGAATGCCATGGCTTTCGGATCCTACAATGCCAAGTTCATCCCCAACAGAACCCTCTTCGACTGGCTGTCAAGCTGCGATGAGGAGGTTGACAAGTACATGGAGGATGAGTACTGTGGGGCGGTCTTCCCTGCTTCCTTCTTCGCCGAGTTTTTCAAGACATTGAAATTTTTGGAGAACAAGAAAAATTTTAACCTTATACCCAAGGACTTGCCTATGCTCATTATTTCAGGCGAGGATGACCCTGTCGGAGCCATGTGCCAAGGGGTTAAAAAACTCTACCGTCACTACAAGGACTACGGAGTTAAAGACTTGTCGATCAGGCTTTATCCCGGTTGCAGGCATGAGATAGTCAATGATTCATGTAGGGATCAGGTCTTGCATGATGTCCTGGACTTCATTGACAGGATAGGAAAATAAAAAATTAAGCCTCCGGACCTTTAAGGGTTTCGGGGGCTGTAAACTTTAAGGGGCTTGCCAAAAAGGCGGGCCCCTATATTTGTTATAAATTCATATTTTTAAGCGAGGGCCTCAGGGCCTCACACACCATGACGGAAACAACTATGGCCAGAACAGCATTAACGATAGTAGTAATGCTGGACATGGCAGCAAGCTTGGCTGCAATATCGCCTTGGATTTTATAAATATAGAGATTGAAAAGATAGCGGACAAAGGGGTCGGCAATTATATTAAAAACCGCCCCGGCTCCGGTTGAAACGATCAGCTTCAGGAGACGTTTAGTCCTGTCCTCTTCAGACTTGAGCCTGACCATGCGGGCCACAAGGCCTACAACCAAGCCTATGCCGAGCTTGAGGATAAAAGTTGCAGGGGCGGCTGTCATGTATCCGGAAGTCATATCGGCTATGGTCATTCCCAAGGCACCGGCAAGGCCGCCCGGCAGGCCGCCAAGGAGGACAGCTCCGACCATAACGAAGACATTGCCCATGTGGAAGGCGGTCTTTTGAGCGCCGACAGGAACATCTATTCTTAAAAATTGAAAGCCTATATAGCTAAGGGCTGCGAAAATCCCGATCATGGCTATTTTTCTTGTTGAAAATGTTTTGTCGTTCATAAAAATAAATTCCTTTCATAAATTCAAACCAAATAAACATCGTTTTCCATTGTACCATAACAACGGGATTAAAATTTTTTTAAATCCGGCCAATTCTGACAAATTCCCTACCGGCTCGGGTATAATGAAATATGGATTAAAAATTCTATGTTTTCATATTGGGAAATTAAGGGAGGTAAAAATGCAGGGAAATGATCAGCTGTCCATAAATGCCATAAGGATGCTCAGTGTGGATATGATCAACAAGGCGAATTCAGGACATCCGGGAATATGCTTGGGAGCGGCTCCCATGGCATATAGCCTGTGGACAAGGTTTATCAGACAGAATCCCGAAAATCCGGCTTGGACAAATAGGGACAGGTTTATTCTTTCACCCGGACACGGGTCGGCAATGCTCTACAGTTTGCTGCATTTATCAGGATTCAACCTGGCTATGGAGGAGCTGAAAAATTTCCGCCAGCTGGGATCCTTAGCTCCGGGACATCCGGAGTGGAAGATGACCGATGGAGTTGAGGCGACAACAGGCCCTCTGGGACAGGGCTTTGCCAATGCTTGCGGCATGGCCATGGCGGAAGCCCACTTGTCAGCTATTTACAATAAAAAAGATTATCCCATAGTTGACCACTATACCTACTGTATAGCCAGTGACGGGGACCTAATGGAAGGGGTTGTCGCAGAGGCCGCATCACTTGCAGGAGCCATGGGACTTGGAAAGCTCATAGTCCTATTCGACTCAAATGACATATGCTTGGACGGGCCTACTGCCAATGTATTCCGCGACAATCATAGGATGCGTTTTGAAAGTTACGGCTGGCAATACCAAAGGGTCGAGGACGGCAATGACATCGAAGCTATATCCAAGGCTGTTGAATTGGCAAAAAAGGAAAAGAATAAGCCCAGCATAATAGAGGTCAAAACTCTTATAGGCTTCGGATCACCCAACCAGGGTACTGCTAAAACTCACGGGGCCCCAATAGGTGAAGAAGACACTGTTAAACTCAGGGAAGAATTGGGTTGGCAATACCCGGCCTTCGAAATTCCTGAAACTATATATGAAAACTTCAAAGAAAAAATCATAGAACCTGGCAAAAAGGCCGAGCAGGAATGGAATGACCTCTTCGCCTCATATAAGAAAGACTTCCCGGACCTCGCAGACCAATATGAAAATTCTTTCGCCGGTAAGTTGCCGGAAAACTGGGACAAGGACCTGCCCAAATACAGGCCGGAGGACAGCCCCCTGGCATCAAGAGCAGCTTCAGGAAAGACTATCCAGGCCATAGCAAAGAATGTTCCCCAATTCTGGGGAGGTTCTGCCGACCTTTCATCATCAAACAAGACCAATATTGACGGATCTCCAAAGTTCCGCATTGAAGATGATAAGGGCAGGAACATCTGGTATGGAGTAAGAGAACATGCCATGGCCGCTATCAACAACGGAATAGCCTACCATGGCGGCACCAAAGTATTCGGCTCGACCTTCTTCGTATTCTCCGACTATATGCGCGGTGCGGTAAGGGTTGCAGCCCTTTCCGGCCTTCCCGTCATCTATGTTCTGACCCACGATTCGGTTGCAGTTGGGGAAGACGGGCCAACCCACCAGCCAATTGAAACCTTGGCATCATGGAGGGCCATGCAGGGGCTTGACGTAATAAGACCGGCTGACGGCAATGAAACGAGCTATGCTTGGAAGGTTGCCATGGAGAACAATGACCGGCCCACAATGCTGATCTTGTCAAGACAAGGCTTGGAGAACCTTGAGGGAAGCTTGGAAAAAGCTGAACAGGGAGTTGAGGCCGGTGCCTATATAATTTCCGAGGCACCCAATGGCAAAGCCGAGGGAATCCTTATAGGAACGGGATCGGAAGTATCTCTTTGCATGGAAGCCCAGAAGAAATTGGCAGAAATGGGCCACCACGTAAGGGTTGTCTCTATGCCGTCAATGAACAGGTTTGAGGATCAAACAGAAGAATACAGAGAAGAGGTCTTACCCAAGGCCATAAAGAAACGCATATCCATCGAAGCCGGGACAACTTTCGGCTGGGACAGGTATGTAGGAGATGAGGGGCTTGCAATAGGCATTAACAGGTTCGGGCTCTCCGCTCCGGGATCCCAGGCTTTGAAAGAACTTGGGATGTCAGCTGACAATATAGTCAAAAACTATCTGGAACGCTTTGCTGAATAAGTTTTAAAAGGACATATAAAATTAGGAGGACATAAAATGAAATTTTTCTTGGATACTGCCAATGTTGAAGAAATTAGGAGAGTTGCAGAGCTTGGCCTTTGTGACGGAGTTACAACCAACCCTACATTAATAGGTAAAGAAGGTCGTCCATTCGAAGAGGTAATCAAGGACATCTGCTCCTTTGTTGACGGTCCCGTATCGGCTGAAGTTACAGGGGAAAGCGCTGAGGAAATGGTCACTGAGGCCAGAAAATTAGCCAAATGGGCCGACAATGTAGTAATCAAAATCCCCATGACCGAAGAGGGCCTGCGCGCCATCCACACCCTTTCAAAAGAGGGAATAAAAACAAACTGCACACTGATCTTCTCAGTTGCCCAGGGCCTTATGGCCTGCAAGGCCGGTGCCACCTTCATCAGCCCCTTCATGGGAAGAATAGATGATATTGGCGAGGACGGTCTGGAGCTGGTTGATTCCCTCCGTCAGGTAATAGACAATTACGGGTTTAATACAGAGATAATAGCGGCATCGGTCAGGACCATAAAGCACGTAGAAATTTGTGCGGAGATTGGGGCCGATATAGCCACCATACCGGGAACCCTCTTCCCCAAACTTTGGTCACACCCATTGACAGACAAGGGAATTGAAGGATTTAACAAGGATTGGGCAGCTTATCTTGAGGGTCTGAACAAATAGGCTCAGGATCACGATTTTAAAAAGATGTAAGCAAAATTTTAATACAAAAGGTGACTCGAGCTTTTGGCCGGGTCACCTTTTTAAAAGGATATAGACCTATGAAAAAATATATTTTGGATAATGGAATTTTACAAGTAGAAATCCTGTCCCATGGAGCTACTCTATACAGCATCAAGTATAAAGGCAAGGAATGTCTGCTCCACCATGAGGATATAGAGAACTATAGGACCAATCCATTTTATCTTGGGGCCACCGTCGGACCCCTTGCAGGAAGGGTGAGCGGAGCATCGTTTGACCTGGACGGCAAGACCTATAAAATGCAGGCAAATGAAGGGACCAATTTCCTTCACAGCGGTCCGGAAGGCATAAGCTTTAAGGATTTCGAAGAAAAAGGCTACCAGGCAAAAGGTCAGGATGCCCACCTGGTCCTGGAATGTATTTCTGAAGAAGGGGAGACCGGGATACCCGGAAAGAAGAGGATAGAAGTCGAATACAGGATACAAGGCCCAAGACTCACTATGGTCATCAGAGCTGAGTCGGATAAGGCCACCTATATAAACATTACCAACCACGCCTATTTCAATCTTAATGCGGACAAGAGCCTATCCGTGGCAAACCACTTGCTTGAGATAGGTGCGGATAAGTATGTGGCCATGGATAGTAAGCTCATTGCCAAGGAAATCAGAGATGTTGAGGCAAGTCCTTTCGACTTCAGAAAGCCAAAAGAGCTCTCTTACCTGTTTGAGAATACGGCTTGTCAGCCGGGAGAAAAGGCTCCTGTGAAGGGCCTGGACCACCCTTATATTTTCGGAAACAATGCTGCTGACCAAGTAAAAGCTTCGATAAGCTGTCCTGAGGCCGGGCTGAGGATGGATTTTTTCACAACATATCCTGCTGCCAATATTTATACTGCCAATTCCATGGACGGAGGTCACCAGGTCAACGAAGGTATTGAGTCTTTCAGTCACCAGGGTATTTGCTTTGAGGGCCAATATGTCCCGGATTATATGAACCATGACTTTTTGGAAGGGCCTGTAATTATGCCGGGACGGACCTATGAAGAAAAGCTGGCCTGGGAATTTTCAGAAATATAGGCAGCATTGTTAGAAGAAGAAAAGGTAAAATAAAGGAGTTTTTAATGCCTGAGGTATATCCGGGTATTTTCATGAATACCATACCACTGCCCAACAATCCGCTTAAATCTATAAACAACTATCTGGTTGTTTCCAAGGGCCAGGCCCTTATGATTGACACGGCTTTTAACAGGGAAGTCTGCATAAACAAGATGAAAGAGATAGTTGAGGACCATAATTTGGACTTGTCCAAGCTCCGCCTCTTTCTAACCCACCTTCACACCGACCATACCGGCCTGGCCTCGGAATTTGCTAAAAGAGGGACCGAGATCATATGCTCCGATATAGACGGTAAATATATAAAGGAGATGGCCAAGGAAGATTCAAAGCATTGGAAAGGTATTGAGGAGAGGGCGGTCAAGGACGGATTGGCCGAAGATAATCTTTCAATAGAGAACCATCCGGGCTTCCGTTTCAGACCATCAAGCTCACTGGAATACAGTCCAAGCAAGGACGGGGACACTATTGATGTGGGAGACTTCCATTTCAGAGTTGTCGACCTCAAGGGCCATACTCCGGGTTTGCAGGGTCTTTATGAGCCAAACCATAAGATCCTATTTTGTGGCGACCATATTTTGGGAAAAATAACCCCGAATATAACTTATTGGGGGCCGGACTTCGGTGATGCTCTCGGGATTTACTTCAGCTACCTGAGAAAAGTTTATCCGATGGATATAAAACACTTATATTCATCTCACAGGTACCTGATTGATGACCATCAAATGAGGATAAGGGAGCTCTTTGACCACCACAACAGAAGGCTTACAGAACTCATGAAAGCTCTGATTGACAGGGGGGAGATGACGGTTCGTCAAGCTTGCAAGAATATGCATTGGGATATTAGGGCAAGAAGTTGGGAAGATTTTCCGGACAGCCAGAAGTGGTTTGCAGCAGGTGAGGCCCACGCCCATCTTGAGCATCTAAAGGCCTTGGGCCTTATTGAAGAGGAACTCAGGTCAGGAGTTCTTTACTACAGGACTAAGGTTGATAGGCTGCCTCAGATGCCCCTGGCAGGGTTATTTTCCTGATAGGATCTTGATAGGTCGAAGATCTTCTTCTGAAATTCAAGATAGTAGGGGAGAAGATTTTTATCATTTAAATATCCTATATTTTTTTCAATCAGCTCCTCTTCGCGGCCGGGGTCGTGGACGGGGAGCTTTAATTTTGCCTTTTCAAGGCCGATCTCACGGGCAAGGGCCATCCTCTTTTCAAAAAGCCCAACCATATCACGGTCGATTTCGCCGATCCCTTTTCTTAGAGTTTCTATGGATTTTTCTTTCATGGGACTTCCTTTCTTATATCAAAAATAAAACTGCCGGCAAGGGCCGGCAGTCGGGATAAAACTTCAAAAGCGATCAGCCTATGCCGCCCTTTATTATTCCTAAAATAAAGACAAGGATTGTCAGGCCGCAGAACACATATTTATAAAGCGGATAATAGGACTTGGCAATTCCGTTTTTCCTGCCCTTGGAAAGCTCGTCCTCAAAGGGCTCCTTGCCCCAGAACCAGGCAAACATGACAGCGGCCAGGCCGGCACCCAAGGGACAGATGTATATAGAAACAAAATCCATCCATTGGCCGACAATGCCTTGGATACAGAGTGCCACCACAAGGCCTATGGTTCCTACAGTAGCGACAGAAAATTTTCTGGTCTTTCCAAAAGCATCCTGAATGTTTGAAACAGGGGTCTCGTATAGGTTGACCAGGGAGGTCAGACCCGCAAAAAGGACGGCTGAGAAGAAGACTATGCATATTATTTGCCCACCCTGCATGGATGCGAAAAGATTGGGCAGATAAATAAACATGAGTCCGGGCCCGCCTTGAAATTGGGTTACACCGGCTATTGCCATGGCGGGAATTATAACCAGGGCTGACAATAGGGCTGCCAAGGTATCGAAAATGGACACATAGGCTGCGGATTTAACAATGTCCTCGCGGTCATCCAGATATGAGCCGTAGATTACCGTCCCTGAACCTGCTAATGAGAGCGAGAAAAAGGCTTGGCCCAAGGCATAGACCCAGCACATGGGGTCTGAAATTATTTTAGGGTCTATGGTGAACATCCAGCGGTAGCCGTTTGCTGCGCCCGGTTGAGTGCTTATGTAAACTGCCAGGCCTATGAATAAAAGATAAAATAAAGGAATCATGACTTTATTGGCCTTCTCAATGCCGCCGGAAACTCCTGCAACCATAATAAGAAAAGTTACCAGGAGTGCGACTATTAGCCAAGTATTATTGCCAAAGGCCGAGGCGGTCTCCCCGAAGGCGGCTCCATAGCCGTCGACTTCGCCAATGTGTGAGCCATAAGAAAGGACACTTCCGGTCAGGGACCCGAATAAATATTTAAATATCCAGCCCATGACAACGGTATAGCCCAGGGCAAGCAGAAGGGAGCCGACCATTGGAATCTGGCCCAGGGATTTACCCAAACCCTTAAGGGATGATTTTTTATGTTCCATGGCCTTTCCAAAGGCGCCCACGGGTCCCGACTTGGATCTTCTGCCCAGGCCCATCTCGCCGATGACACCGGTGAAGCCTATCAAGGCAACAAATATAAAATAGGCCAAGAGGAAGGAGCCGCCATAATTGGCAACCCGGGCCGGAAAGAGCCAAATATTGCCCATGCCGACAGCGGATCCTATGCAGGCCAGGATAAAGCCTAAATTGGATCCCCAGAGGTCACGCTTGGAATTGGTGTTGATTTGCTTAGACATAATAAGCTCCTTAAAAAAGAAAATGGGGTCGGCCCTGCCGGATTTGAGCAGGGACCGTCCCCAGATTGTCAGTTATTTCCCCTCATATGGGACCGGCTCAAGGAAGGCGTGGAAGTGCCTCATTGGCAGGTTTTTCCCGAAGGTTATTCTCATATTGGGGATAGAGTCCCGATCTTGGTAGAGGGCCTTGGCGGCAGCTATGCAATAATCAAGCTGCTGACGAGTGACTTGGCCACGGTTTTCGCAGAAGCGGACCAGGTTTAGGGTCTCTTTCTGCTGCTCGGGAGTTTTTAGATCATACTCAAAAGAGAAGTATCCAAGCTCGGATATCCTTATGCCGTAGCGACGAATGATTTCAGCCGAAAATCCCGCCCCTGCGAAGTCCTCAGGCTTACGCTTATTGTCAAAGAAGCGGTCCATGTCAAGATAAACAGCGTGGCCGCCGGCCGGAAGTATGACAGGAAGACCTGCATCATAGAAGCCCTTGGCCAGGTATTGGACCTTTTTAATACGGTCGTCAAGGTAATTGAAATCGGCACACTCATAGAGGCCTACCGCACAGGCCATGATATCGTGGCCGGAAATTCCGCCGTATGAATCGTTGCCATAGCAGGAGATCTGCTTAACCTTAAGAAGGTGGCCGACATCGGTCAGGACCTTGCCGTTTTCATCGAAGGTTGAGAATTTTTTCCAGAAATACCCCTTGTCGCGGAAGGCAAGAACCCCTCCCATGTTGCAGTGGGCATCTTTCTTGAGGCTTGCAGTGAGGCCGTCACAGTATGAGAACATTTCCTTGGCGATCTCGGCTATGGACTTGTCCTCGTAGCCATCCTCGTTTGTTTTTATGAAATAGCAGTTCTCGGCCCAACGAGCCACATCAAACATTAGAGGGATCTCATATTTATGGGCTATCTTGGCAGTCTCTCTTATATTAGCCATTGATACCGGCTGGCCGGCAACTGTGTTGTTGGTTATACAGAGATAGATCATAGGGACGTTTTCAGGGCCGAGCTTGTCTATGAGCTCTTGGAGTTTTTCAGTATCCATGTTGCCTTTAAAAGGATTCTTTTTATATACTCCGCCTTCAGGGACCTCGAAGAACTTTTCCTTATCATAGAGGTTTCTGGGAATTGATCCCATCTGCTTTATATTGCCCTCTGTCGTGTCAAAATGACCGTTTGAGGGTATGGTGAAAGCCTTGCCGGGATGGCGTTCATTAAGTATTTTCTTAACTATTTCAAAAAGAACGGTTTCGGCTGAACGCCCCTGATTAAGTAGAAAGGTGTTGGGCCTCTCCATTTGAGCGGCACCTCCGTTAATGAGACCACCCTCATATTCAGGAAGATACATCTCTTCCATCATTTTTTCAGTGTCTTTGCAGCCTGTAAGAACCAGGTCAATAATCCTTTTTTGATTATCACCACGTTCCCAAACATCCCGCATGGCGTCAAGCAGGCAATAGTAGCCCTTGTTTCGGCCGTAGGACTCGTCACCCAGCATTTCTGCGGCCCATTGAAGGTCTGTCATGGCTGTGGTCCCGGAATCTGAAAGCATATCGGCACTCAACATTCCCGCCGGAAAGGCGAATTCATTGTAGTGGGTTGCCTTCTGCATCCTCTCTCGCTGTTCAACCGTTACAAGCGGCAGGTCATGAACGACGGCCACCTGTGTGCGCGGTGTTTCAACATCGAGCTTGTACTCTTTTGACATTTCAGTCCTCTTTTACGGCAATAACTTCAATTTCAACCTTGGCTCCTTGGGGCAGGGCTGCAACCTGGTAGGCACAGCGTGCAGGATAGGGGGCTTGGAAGAATGTTCCGTAAACTTCATTCATGGCGGCAAAGTCGCCTATGTCTGAGAGAAATACAGTTGTTTTAGCAACATTGGACATGTCGCAGCCGCAAGCTTCCAGAACAGCTTTGACGTTTTTAAGTGATTGTTCAGTCTGCTCTTTTATTCCGCCGTCAACGATCTTTCCGATTTCAGGATTGATTGGGAGCTGTCCGGATACATAAACGGTTTTACCAGTATCAATTCCTGCAGAATATGGGCCTATGGCCTTGGGTACTTTTGGTGATGTTATTGCTTTAAACATAGTTCCTCCTTATAAGTAATTCGCATTTATCAACCGACCTAACTGTATCAAATTTTATTTTTTATGTAAACTGTGAAAACCTTATCTATGGATAATTTTATTTTTTGCACCTAATCTTAAAGCCTTAAAAGAATGCATAAACTTAAGAAAATAATGAAAGTTCATTATGGCTTTAAAAACGCCTGTTTTGCGATATAATAAATATAAGTTATAAAATTTGTAAATTTGAAGGGAGTAGAAAATGACAGATAATAAGAAGAAAGAAGAACAGAAGTACAAGGAAAACAACGATCTTATAAACAATAACCCCAGGACTGAGGAGAGCAAGGTCTCCAATGAAATCACCAAAAAGGCTAAGGAAGAGAAAAAATAAGCCTTTTAAAAATTTATATCTAATATGGTCGGCATAATTGAAGTTATCAATTTATGCCGACTTTTTTGTACAGTTTTTGACAGAAATTAAATAAGGAACAAAATAAAACGATTTTGTTTATAAATTCATCTAAAAGAAAAGTAAACTATAGGGCGGGCTTAAAATAGGAGAATAGAAAAACGAAACAGAATAATAATGCAGGATTATAGGAGATAAGTGTGAGATTTTGATATAAAAATAAAAAAATCCCGGCTTAAATAATTGACAATAGTGAAAACGTTTCTTACAATTTCTTTAGGATCTAATAACCCTTTAAGGAGGAGAATATGAAAAATTTTAAGAAAATCGTTACTATGCTTTTGGTTTTCGCGATGGTAATTACACTTGCAGCTTGCGGTGGCCAGAAACCTGCAGAATCAACAAGCGATACTTCCAGTGAAAGCACATCAGGAGCAGCCGGAGCAGGAAAAACATATGAGATCGGCGTAACCATTTATCAGTTCTCTGATAACTTCATGACCTCATATAAAAATGAATTGAAAAAGTATTTTGAAGAAAAAGCCAAGGAAACAGGCGACACATACAATGTTGAATTCTTCGACGGCAAAAATGACCAGGCTACACAGACAGAGCAGCTCCAGAACTTCATTGCTCAGCATAAAGATTTGATCATTGCCAACCTCGTTGATCCGACCGGAGCAGACCAGGTAATCAACTCAGCAAAAGAAGCCGGAATCCCCGTACTTCTGATCAACCGTGAGCCCTCAATGGAAACCATGGGACTCTGGCCCGGCAAAACCACATACGTTGGTGTTGATGCCCGTCAGTCAGGTATTTATCAGGGTGAAATTATAGCTGAATTGGCAAACAAAGGTGATATTGACGGAGACGGAAAAGTTTCTTATCTGATGATCCAGGGCGATGCCGGTAACGTAGACGCCGAGCAGAGAACCCAGTATTCAGTAGAGACACTTGAAAAGACCATCCCGACAAACAAACTTGATATTCAGCGCGGTAACTGGGACCAGGCAAAGGGCCAGGAAATCGCCGCTAACGCTCTTTCAAAATATGGTAAGAAGCTTGAAGTTATCTTCTCAAACAACGACGCTATGGCTTTAGGTGCTACACAGGCTATTGAAGGCGCAGGACGCAAGATCAATGAAGATATCTACATCGTCGGCGTTGATGCCCTTCCTGAAGTAGTTGAAAAGATCGGTGCCGGAAAATTCACAGGTACTGTATTGAATGACGCCTTTAACCAGGCTCAGACAGCCGGTGATGTTTCTCTGAAACTTTTGGCCGGTGAAGATGTTAAGCCATATTATTGGCATGACTATGTAAAGGTAACAAAGGCTGAGGATGCTCAAGTTTCACGTAAAGAACCCAGACCTGAAACAATGGAAGAATACAAAGCACGTATGAAGGAAGCTTACGGAATTCAATAGTTAAAAGCTGCACTGAGAGATTTTATAACAGAGTTTGCAAATTTTATTGACTCTTGGTGTTTTAGGGTGAATAGAGCGGCTTATACCGCTCTATTCACTTTTAAGCCCTAAAAGACCTGAGCAGAAAGGAAATACCATGAGTCAAGATATTATTCTTGAAATGAAGGGCATTTGTAAGTCCTTTCCGGGAGTTAAAGCCCTGGACAATGTAAAACTCACTCTTCATAAAGGAACGGTCCATGCCCTTATGGGAGAAAACGGGGCCGGCAAATCAACCCTGATGAAGATTTTATATGGGATTTATACAAAAGATTCCGGAAGCATAAAGATTGACGGTCAGGAAGTGGAACTGTCAAATTCAAGAGATGCTATGGAAAAAGGAATTGCCATGATCCACCAGGAACTCCAACCAATTCCTATGATGACCATAGCTGAGAATATGTTTTTGGGACGTTATCCGATGAAGGGCATGTTTGTTGATCACAACAAGATGAACAAGGATGCGGTTCAATACATAACGGCTGTCGGAATGTATGCGGAACCGACAACCCTACTTAATGATCTGACAATTTCCCAGCAACAATCAGTGGAAATTGCCAAAGCAATTTCACACAATGCGAAAATTATTATCATGGATGAGCCTACATCTTCTCTTACCGAGAATGAGGTCGGGATACTATTCAGGATTATTCATAAGCTGACAGAACAGGGGATTTCAATAATTTATATTTCCCATAAGATGGATGAGATATTCCAGATTGCCGATTATGTAACTGTCATGAGGGACGGACAATGGGTTTCTACAAAGAAAGCGAGTGAAACAAATTCAGCCGACCTCATAAAGGACATGGTTGGAAGGGAGCTGAACAGCCAATTCCCCGAACATAAGAGTCAGGCAAAAGAAAATGTTATGTTGGAAGTAAAGAACTTCACTTCACCAAACCCTCTTTCATTTAAGGACTGTTCTTTCAAGGTATATGAAGGAGAGATTTTAGGCGTGGCAGG
Organism: uncultured Tissierellia bacterium; assembly: GCA_947253765.1. Taxonomy (GTDB): domain Bacteria; phylum Bacillota; class Clostridia; order Tissierellales; family Peptoniphilaceae; genus Khoudiadiopia. Next base: position 108,943 of record CAMYAK010000001.1, on the reverse strand, counting down.
CCTGGTTGGAGCCCAGAGGTCCGAGCTAATGGAAGCTGTTTTCGGACTCAGGGAAAAAGAACCGGGTGGCGAAATATATAAGAACGGTGAAAAGATAGAAATAAAAGGTCCCAAAGAGGCCATAGACCACGGCTTATCTCTGGTTACTGAGGATAGGCGTGGAAGCGGAATTTTTGGGGTTTTGCCCATAAATGACAACATATCGATTGCTTCAATCAGGGATTATTTAAACAAGTTCCATCTGATCAATCACCAGGCAGTCGAAGAGAATATCAAAAAACTGGATAAGACCCTGAAGATCAAGACCCCAAGCTACAAAACCCTGATCCAGAACTTGTCGGGAGGTAACCAGCAAAAGGTTGTTCTGGCACGTTGGTTGGGAACAGGGCCTGACATCTTTATTTTGGATGAGCCGACAAGAGGAATTGACGTCGGTGCCAAGTATGAAATTTATGAAATTATTGATGAATTATCAAAGCAAGGAAAGACCGTAATAATGATCTCATCGGAACTTCCTGAGATTTTGGGAATTACCGACAGGATCATGGTTATGAGTGAAGGTAAAATAACAGGCTACCTGAAGACTGATGAGACAAACCAGGAAGAGGTTATGACCCTGGCTACTAAGAACATCAGCAAGCAGGAAGTTGATGTTGACGATGAAAAGATAGAGGAAATAGGTGTGGAGGGCTGACATGGCGGATGCAGAAGTTAAGAACACTAAAAAGAAGACGACGGTGGCCGAGTGGCTGGTGGAGAATGCCTTAATCTTAATTATTATTGCAATGGTCATTTACTCAGCCTTGTTTGCGGCCAACTTCCTAAGTTTCCAAAACTTAAAGAATATTATGCTGAACGTTTCTGTTCGTTTTATCATAGCCCTGGGTGTATCGGGATGCTTGATCACAAAAGGAACCGACCTTTCAGCAGGACGTATTGTCGGATTGACCTCGGTTATGACAGCTTTGATGCTTCAGAGACCGGACGCTTCATCAGGAATTATTTATCCTGCCCTGGCCGGCAAGCCGATTCTGATGACCCTCTTGGTCGCTATGTTGGTAGGTATGCTTTTCGGAATGCTCAACGGATTTTCAGTTTCAGTCCTGTATGTACCTCCATTTATAGCGACCCTGGGTACTCAGATAGCCATATACGGCATCAACATGATGCTTTCCCAAAATAAGCCTGTCGGCTCACTGAACAGCAGCTTTACAAGTTTCGGTGTTACGGGCTTGTCTATAGGACCTATGGTGGTGCCGTGGATTTTCTTCGTTTCATTCTTTATTGTTATTATTATGAATGTTTTGTATAGACACACTGTCTATGGTAAAAACATGTATGCAATAGGTGGAAACGAGATTGCGGCGGAAGTTTCAGGTGTCAATACCAAAAAATCAAAATTCATCATCTACACAGTTGCCGGTGCGCTTTATGGACTTGCAGGTTTCCTTTTAACTGCAAAGACCGGATCAGCAGCCGTTTCAGCCGGTACAGGTTATGAGCTTGAGGCTATAGCTGCGGCTACAATAGGTGGTGTTTCAACAACAGGCGGTGTTGGAACAGTTCCGGGAATCCTGGTAGGTGTTATAGTTTTCGAACTTTTGAAAACCTGCCTGCAGTTCTTGGGAATTACACCGGAAATGACCAATGTTATCCAAGGTATAGTCATTGTCGTAGCAGTCGCTATGGATATCAGAAAGACTATGAGAAAGAGATAATTTGAGATTTTGTAATTATGAAAACAGACAAGATTAGAGATAAATTGAAGGAATGCTTTGTTGAAAGGTTCGGAGATAGGAAGGGCGGTGAAAAGCTCTTCTTCTCTCCGAGCCGGATCAACATAATCGGAGAGCACATTGACTATAACGGAGGGAAGGTTCTTCCTTGCGGTCTAACCATAGGAACATATGGCTTGGCAAAGAAAAACAGCTTAAACAAGATCAGGCTATATTCTGTAAACCTTGATGACTACAGAGAGATCGACCTGCCTTTGGATGACACTTGCAGGAGAGAAGATGCCTGGTCCGACTATGCCTGCGGCGTATACCTTTACCTGGGTAAGCTTGGTTATGAGATTGGCGGAATGGATATTGTTGTTCTAGGGAATATCCCCAACGGTGCCGGACTTTCATCTTCAGCTTCATTGGAGCTCCTTTTCGGTATTATAGCAAATAACTTTTTCTGCAATGATAAGGCAGGAAAGATTGACCTGGTTCATGCAGGTGTCTCAGCAGAAAATGATTTTTTGGGTCTTCATACAGGAATTATGGACCAATATGTTATTGCCTTCGCTAAAAAGGGTCACGCCCTGCTTCTTGACACGGCAAAAGAAGATCACGTTTACGTATCATTTGAAATACCGGGGGCAAGCCTGGTAGTAATGAATACCGGGAAACGCAGGGAACTAAAGGATTCCAAATATAACGAAAGGCGGGAGGAATGCGAAAAGGCTCTTGAAATACTGAGGGCCGAATCGGGCAAGGATGAAATTCCCGATCTCTGCAGTTTGCAGTCTGAGGACTTGGATCTTTTGGAAAAGCTTGATGATCCTATTCTCGTTAAGAGATGTAAGCATGTGATAAAGGAAAATGATAGGGTTTTGAAAGCGGTTGAGGCCCTTAGAAAAACAGATCTTATTACCTTGGGGAAACTACTTAGAGCCAGTCAGGAATCCTTGAAAAATGATTATGAGGTTACAGGGCCAAATCTCGACTCAATATGCGAGGCTGCCAATGACCATCCTGCCTGTTATGGGGCCAGGATGACAGGGGCCGGTTTCGGAGGCTGCGCCATTGCTCTTATTAAAAAAGATGCAATCGAGTCTTTTACAGAATTTGTGGGAAAGAGGTACAGGGAAGAAACAGGATTTGAAGCGGAATTCATTATTTCAGAAGTAGGTGACGGGGCAGGGTTCCTGTCTTAGACCGCTGTCATAACGAGCTATAAAACGCCTATAAAGTAAGAATATTTAATAAAAAAAATGGCTGTGTTGTTAGGATAGATCCTATCAAAACAGCCATTTTGAGCTCTTTGTCAAATGGTCTTCTTGCCTTTTTGTGATTTTTGAAGTGTTGATATATCTCTATATTTTATATCCATTACTTTATATTCTGATAATGTCAAATCATTTTGTAATGCATTTTTCAACTCAGTAGGCACTAAATTTATATTGTGTATTTCTGTTAATGGAATCAGCGTTGGGATGTATTGTCCGCCATTTTTGATATGTTCAGGATCCGTGAACTCTGGACCATCGCCAGCTCCAAATTCTCCATAGACATATTTACAAAGAAAATAGTAATGCGCATTGGTATCATCTTCTTGCGTATACAACAATCGAATTATGTCTACTCTTATTCCTAACTCTTCTTGTATCTCTCGAACTACTGTTTCTTCAGCTTCTTCTCCTTCTTCCACACCTCCGCCTGGGACCACATAATAATCATAAAGAAAAACCGGATCAGTTTTACTTGGTTTTAATCTATGAACCAAAGCTAAACATTCTTTTCCGCTTTCATCCTGGATAACCAATAAACCTCTAGATGTTATTCTCTTATTATTGCTTACCATATTATAATCTCCTTTATATTATAATAATGCAACAATAATAAAAACAAATCTTTATCTTCAAGAGATTCTACGCAGAATTTAAATTTCGCTTGCTCTACTAGTCTCATTGCTTCGTCTTTACTTATCCCTTTATACATAAGAGTAGCAATTACCCTGGCATCGAAATTCTTTATTCCTTTATCTACTACAACTATTGGTTTTTTAGAATGCGTTATTTCCAAATTCCGGTTTTTTAAACTTTCATAGATAACATCTACAAATTGTTGAACAGAACTTTCATAAAACCACCATACAAAGCTGTCTTTTGGTAACGCTGAAAAAGGATAATATCTATCAAGTCCTCCTATTTTTTCAAGAATGTCTGGATTATCTTTTTCTAGCAGATCCAACTGTGTTATTTTAGAACCCCATTTTGTAACTTATTGTCCCGAAACATATTTTTCATAGGCAGCCCTAAGCTCCCGAGCACATTCTTCGGGAATGCGGGGATTGGTCTTTGCCCAGGCAGCCGTCTCGGAGGAGGCGTTCCATTTTATGGAATTTTCTCCCCTTAAGGGTGGGAAAAATTTAACATTAAAAGGATAGTAGTCTTCAGAATTCGTAAAATCATCCTCACTGCAGGGCTTCTGATAAATACCCATCATATAGGGGAAATTTTTGTCGTAAAGGCTGTCATACATGCCCTGGACCTGCTTAAGGCTTTGGCCGAAAGACCTGGAAAGGGCAGGGTCAAAATCCTTAAAGCTGGAAACACTATCGCTTTTGGGCATGAGGTAGACCATATATGGCCAATCTGTGTAGAAGGGAATGAAGCAAACAAAGTCATCGTTCTCAAAGACTATCCTTTTTTTGAAAGCCAGCTCCTCATTTCTCAGCTTGTTTAGAAGGCCGATGCCGTTTTCTTCATAATATTTTTTCGAATTTTCAAGCTCCATGCGGATTCGCAAGGGCATAAAGCCATAGGCGTAAATTTGACCGTGGGGATGGGGCTGGGTCGTACCAACTTCCTTGCCGCGATTTTCAAAACACAAAACATATTTTATTAATGGGTCTGCTGACAATTCCTCATACCGGTTCTTCCACAGGGCAACCAAGTCGTCCAAGTCCTCATCCGTCAGGTCTTTGAGGGATCCGTTATGATCGGGAGAATAGAGGACGACTTCGCATTTTCCGTAGGAAGGAGCCGTCTTGAAGAAAGCATTGGCAACGGGATCGGGCTCGGCGGGATCGGTGGACATTGATGGCCAGTCGTTGTCATATTTTAACACCGTATAGTGGTCAGGCACCTTGCCTGAGCCGGGACAAAAAGCGCAGTAGTCCTTGGGCATATCAGGCCTTTTTTGCCTGTTACCGTTAACAATTGTCCAATCGTCAAGCAGGGGATTGTATCGGAATTCACTCATAGTATTCACCTCCATATAAGTATTTTACAGCATTTGGGTATATAGATCTAATAGATCGTGAGGTGTAAACATGAAAAAGAGACCATCTATACTAAACTACGGATTTAAAGCCCAAAGATTAGAAAAATTGATAGGGCTTGCAAGCGAAATGGATCTGGAATTAAGACCGGTTACGGACGAAGATTTTGAATATGTCGTGGAAAACATATTGGATAGGGACCCGATAAAACCCGATCAAATGGAAGAAACTCCGGTGGCAAGGGATTTTGAGTACATGCTTTTATGCGATTTTGCCCCTGAAGAACTCAATATGTTTTTACAAAGGTCACATGAAGAGGGCTTGAATGTCGGATACAAGGCCGGTTTAACCGAAACAAATAAAAAGTGGAAGCTGTCCAAGCTCATATCGGAAAATATTGAGGAACATCAGACAATGCTCAGGATAAACAGGTCAAGGCAGGCCCTGGAATATATTGCCGACGTGTGTTCAAAAAATCCTGAAAGGATTGATTACGATTTAATGGAGAAGGCTGAGCCTGTTAGTGACTTTGTTGCCAATCCTGAATCAGCCGGCTTGAAAAAATTTTATGAGGACTATGCAGTTTTTATGAAGGCATTCAAGGCCTGGGCTTTGAAGGAAACTACCGAGGAGTGATTGAGGAAGAATCTTGCAGGGAGTATATGCTGCTTTCTCCCGAGAAAAAGACAGCCACTGAAATTATTACCATGTATGCTATTGGGTTGGATAAGCCGAAGAGTTCGACAGCCAGGAAAAAGGCGGAAATAGGACATTTAGTGGCGGAGGCAAAGAGGCCGATGGAACAGTTAGCGGATGAGAGGATGGGATCAAGGCCTATGATAGGGGCCAGAAAAGCGCCCAAGGCGCCACCTGAAAAAAGCAAGGGACTGATTTCTCCACCTTTAAAGGAGAAGGCGGCGACAATGCCCATCAATACAAGCTTGATTAAAAAGGCATCGGCCGGGACGTAAAAGTTTGGATCTTGCAGCATCTTTTTTAAATAGAAACTCCCGGAACCCGGGTAAAGATTGACCCCGAAAGCCAACAATAGGGCTATTAACAAAGCGCCGCCGACCAAAGATTTGATACGGGGCCGGCCGTCAAGCCTGGAGGCCGAAAGGCTTAAAACTTTCTTTACGCTTACATAAAAAATGGCCGTTAAAGAAGAGGCCAAGCCAAGCAATACAAACTTGGGCAGCATATTAATACTTAATGGAAAGTCGGTCAGGCCGAGCGTTTCTACAGGACTAAAGAAAGTTCCGGAAATCCTGCAGGCAACCAGGCTTGCCACAAGGCCGAAAAATATGCCCTTGGGCCTTGTGATTTTTCCCCGGCACATTTCCAGGGGGAAAATAGCCGCAAATATGGGGGCGGAAAAGATTGGGGCCAGGGCGGCCGACATGCCGATCTGTGCAAACATGTCGGGGCGGCCCTTCCGGGCCCGGGACAAAAGAGGGGCCTTTTTTGCTATGGAATCAGCAAAGGAGGCCCCAATTTCAAGGGAAGGGCCGCAGGCCCCGACCGGGGCCCCGCCCAAGCGGCTCAAAAATGTGCCGAGGAAGACGGCCGGCCCCCTGCTAAAAGCTATATGGTCATTTGACAATAGCCTGCCCACAAGGTCATCACATCCGTTTTCCTTAGTGATTTTTAATTTTTTATATACATAGGTGGAAATAAGACCGAAAAGAGGCAGGCAGTAAAGTAGAAAAGTCCGGGTTTTAAAGATCCTATCGGCATAATTCAAGGAATAGTTGAAAAAGCTGCCTATCCAGCCCATCACAAGGCCTGATAAAACTGCAAAAAGAGTTAGGCTTAAAAAGGCTCCGATTTTTTTCAATCTATTGTTAATATCAAGATTCATTCAACTTCTCCGCTATGTTTAAAATTTATATTTATTAGAGCAAGCCGGTCAACTCCTGCATAGCCTCTATAAGGTGCTTGTTCCAGAAAAACCAGTCGTGATTTCCCTCATCGAAGTGGATTTTTACCGGGATTTTATTTTCTTTTAAAACATTTACAAATTTTTGGCAACCGGAGAAAAGTGGATCCTCAGTGCCGCAATAGATAGAAATATTGGCGTCAGACGGGAAGCTTAATTTCATGGGATCATTGACTGAATCAACCAACAAGTCTACTTCGCTTTCCCTGCCACATTTCCATTTTTCTTGGACGGATAAAACACGCATCTGTTCAATATCAACAGCCGGGGACATGGCACAGCAGGAGTGGAAAAGATCGGGGTGTTTGCCGTAAAGATTAACAGCGCCGTATCCGCCCATAGATATTCCCATTATTGAGGTGGTTTCAGCAGGTGGAAGTTTAAAGTGCTTGTCAAGATAGTCGGGCAACTCTTCGGTTATGTATTTTTCATATGGATAAATGCCGTCAACATAAAAGCTGCGATCGCCTTGAGGGAGAACAAAGGTAATATTAAAAGTGTTGGACATAACTTCAAGTGGAAGTTTTGTCGCCATTTGACTATAGTAAGTGCCGAGGCCGTGGAGGGCATAAACCAGCCTGGGCTCCAAGCCGGGGATGGTATAGGCACTGTTAGGGTCGGGACTGATTATCATAAATGGGTGTGTATTGCATAAAAGTTCAGATCTGAAGGCACAATTAAATATGGACATATTCTCTCCTTTCGAAAGTTCAAGGGTTTTATTAATTTTATCATAAAGGCTTAAAATTAGGGGGTTAGGGCGGGTCTCAATCAGGCAAAAACCCGTTTAATTTTTTATTTTAAAACTATGAGACTTTTCCCTTGAAACCCGGCCAGTTTTCTGTTATTATAAGTGAAATTTTGGGCTTTTTTAAAAAACGAAAGAAGGAGCAAAATGAAAAAAACACAAGGATCAACAAAACTTGGGACCGGAGCAATCTGGGACATCAGGGAACTTAAGCCGACAAGCAGGCTTCTTTTGGGAGTTCAGCACCTCTTCGCAATGTTCGGAGCAACTATACTTGTTCCCCTTTTAACAGGATTGGATATATCAACGACATTATTTATGGCAGGAATGGGGACCCTCCTTTTTCACCTCATAACAAAGGGAAAGGTACCCGCATTTTTGGGTTCATCATTTGCCTTCCTTGGCGGATATGCAGCCGTAGCCCCTATGATCGATGGACAGCCTAATTTGGAGATGCTGCCATACGCTTGTGGGGGTGTTTTTTTTGCCGGCCTTGTCTATGTTGTTATGGCCGCACTGATAAAGGCCTTTGGCGTAACAAAAATTATGCGCTACTTCCCTCCGGTAGTTACAGGACCGATTATAATTTCCATCGGATTGACCTTAGCTCCTTCGGCAGTCGGTAACGCATCAACAGACTGGCTCTTGGCCGCAATCGCCATAGGCGTCATAATTTACTTCAATATTTGGGGAAAGGGCATGGCAAGGATTATCCCCATAATCCTGGCAATAGTCATATCTTATGGGGCAGCCCTATTATTGAACAGGGTTGATTTTTCGGCCATGTCGGGAGCTCAGCTGGTTCACCTGCCCCTTGATCCGGCCAGGTTTATGAAGCTCAACTTTTCAGCAATCATTTCAATAATGCCAATAGCCTTGGCAACTATGATGGAGCACATCGGGGATATAACGGCAATTTCAGCAACCGTTGAGAAAAACTACATCAAGGATCCGGGCCTGCACAGGACCCTGATCGGAGACGGCCTTGCAACATCTTTGGCTGCTGCCTTCGGTGGCCCTGCCAACACAACCTACGGCGAGAATACCGGAGTTTTGGTCTTAACCAAGGTCTATGATCCAAAAGTCATGAGGATGGCGGCCTGCTTTGCAATACTCTTATCATTCTTCCCTGCTTTTTCAGGGTTCATAAGGTCTATACCGACAGCCATAATTGGCGGCGTCTCACTTATTCTCTACGGAATGATTTCTGCAGTAGGCGTAAGGAACCTGGTCGAGAACCATGTAGACTTCACCAAGAGCAGGAACATGATAGTGGCAGCTGCAATCTTCGTATGTGCCCTGGGCTTCACCGGTCAGGTGAGCGGAATCTCCTTTTCAATAGGTGGAATTGAGATAACCCTGTCAGGCTTGGCTATAGCAGCTTTGGTAGGTATAATTCTCAACGCTGTCCTGCCGGGCAAGGACTACAATTTCTCAGATGAGAAACCCGCAGATACAGGTGTTAACTTCTCAGGAACAGATACTACACGAGAGGGCAAACACTTCACTTGGACATATAGTGATGGAGAAGAAAGCATCTATTAATAATTTAATAAAATAATAAGCAATTACGGAGGGGCTATTTATTTAAAGCCCCTCTTTTGTTTATGATAAAATTAAAGTATGAAGGCGAATTTTTGGGGAGGGTAGATAAATGCTTGAAAAAAAGAACTATCAAATCATTCTTGATCGCAAGTTGGATGAAATAAAGAACTCTCAAAAAACCCCGAGCCTGCTCCTTCATTCTTGCTGCGGACCCTGCTCAAGCTACGTGCTGGAATACCTTTCACATTACTTTAAGATTACAGTGTTTTACTTTAATCCCAATATTTATCCCACTGAAGAATACTATTTCAGAGAAAAAGAGCAGGAAAGCCTGATAAAAATGATGCCGTTTGAGAATCCTGTAAGCTTTATGAGGGCCCCATATGTTCCTGAAGACTATTATAAGGCTGTTAGCGGCCATGAACAGGACCCTGAAAGGGGAGGTCGATGTACTATATGCTATGAGCAAAGACTCGAAGAAACGGCTAAAAAGGCTAAAGAAGAAGGCTTTGATTTTTTCACAACGACCCTTTCAATTTCCCCATATAAGGATGCTCAGCGCTTGAACGAAATAGGCAAGAGGATGGAAGAAAAGTATGGGGTGGAATACCTTTATTCAGATTTCAAAAAGCGCCAAGGCTTCAAGCGGTCAATTGAGCTTTCCAATGAGTATGATATGTACCGACAGAACTACTGTGGATGTGAATTTTCCTTTCGCAGCCGTAAGAAGGATTGATAACATATATATTATTAATAGATAAAAAATTTAGGAGGGGACATGAACGTTTTTAATACTATAGGGCCGGTCATGATCGGGCCCTCCAGCTCGCATACTGCAGGGGCTGTTCGTATAGGACGTGTTGCCCATATGATGATAAACGGCAGGAAGACAAAAAAGATTATTGTGGAGCTCTCAGGATCATTTGCCCACACCTACAAGGGCCATGGGACCGACAGGGCGCTTATGGCCGGGATTATGGGCTATGAAACCGATTCCGTTGAGATAAGAGATGCATTAAAAATTGCCGATGAAAGGGGCCTGAACTACGAGTTTGTACCCACCGATATCCCCGGTGCCCACCCCAATACCGCAAGAATTTCCTTTGAGCTTGAGGACGGGACTAAAGGCTCACTGATAGGGGTATCAACAGGAGGGGGGAATATAAGAATCGACCAGTTTGACGGTATGAATGTCAGGCTTGCCGGTGACGAGACCAGTATTTTAGTCCTTCATAAGGATGTCCCGGGAGTTATTGCAGATGTAACCCACGTTTTGGCCAATAAATACAAAGACATAAATATTTGCAACTTTACCCTGGGTCGTCAGGAAAAGGGCGGTATGGCCTTGATGACAATGGGCTTTGACAATCCTGCGCCGGAAGGGCTGAAGGAAGACCTGGGAAGGGTTAAAAATGTTTTGAATGTAATCATCTTCAGGGCAGCATAGGAGGGGCATATGTTATCATATTATTCAGTGGCCGATTTGGTTGAAAGGGCTGAAAAAGCGGGGAAAAAAATTTCCGACATAGCCATAAGCGACCAGGCACCTATCCTTGGGATGACTGAAGAGGACTTGGTAAAAACAATGGAAGCCATGTTTGACGTAATGGTCGAAGGTACCCATGAAGGTACAGAGCAGGACCTGAGGTCAAATTCAGGCTTGACCGGGGGCGAGGGACAAAAAGTAATGCAATATGCCCAAAAGAATGGGGGCGGATTCTGCGGACCCTTTTTTACAAAGGCCCTTGCAAGAGGCTTGGCGGTTTCAAATTGCAATGCTGCCATGGGAAAGATCGTAGCAACACCGACAGCCGGGTCCTGCGGGATTTTACCGGGATGCCTGGTGACCATGTATGAGGATGGGGGAGTAGATAAAAACACCATTGTCAGGTCAATTTTTACGGCCGGAGCTTTCGGAATGGTAATAGCTGAGAATGCCTCTATTGCAGGGGCTGAGGGCGGCTGTCAGGCCGAATGCGGATCAGCTTCAGCCATGGCTGCCGCGGCCTTGACGGAAATTATGGGCGGAAGCCCCAAAGCTTGCGGAGATGCCTGCGGTATGGCCATTGTCAACCAATTGGGCTTGGTGTGCGACCCCGTTGCGGGTCTTGTCGAAATACCATGTGTTAAGAGAAATGCTTCCGGAGTTGCGGTAGCTTTGACTGCTGCAACGATGGCTTTAGCCGGAGTGCCGCTTTATATACCTGTTGACCAGTGTATTGAAGCTATGAAGAGGATAGGGGACAGCCTTCCATCAGGATTGAAGGAGACTGCCCAGGGAGGACTTGCAATAACAGAGATGGGGAAGAAGCTGAAGAGACAGGTTTTTGGAGATAAAAATTAATCTGACTCGGGCTTCAGCATAATAATCACTTTTATGTGGGGCTAGGAGGAAAAATGAGTTTTGCAGATCAGAGATTTATAGAAAATTGTAAGGAGATTCTTGAGAAGGGTTATTCCAGCGAAGGGCAGAAGGTCAGGGCACGTTGGCAGGATGGAAGTCCGGCCCACACCATAAAACGCTTCGGGGTCATTAACAGATACGACCTGTCCAAGGAATTCCCGATTCAGACCATAAGAAAGATAAATTTCAAGGCTTGTGTGGACGAGCTTCTTTGGATTTGGCAGAGAAAATCAAACAATGTCAAAGACTTGAATTCTCATATATGGGACCAGTGGACCGATGAAAACGGAACCATAGGCAAGGCTTATGGCTACCAAATGTCGGTCAAGCATAAATATGCTGAGGGTGAGTTTGACCAGGTTGACAGGGTTTTATATGATTTGAAAAATAATCCCTACAGCAGGAGGATCCTGACCAATATTTTCAATTTTGAGGACCTGCATGAAATGGCCCTATATCCCTGTGCATATTCAATGACATTTAACGTTACAGGAAACAAACTAAATGCCATACTTAACCAGAGGTCTCAGGATATGCTGGTCGCCAACTCGTGGAACGTTACCCAATATTCGGTCCTGGTCCATATGTTTGCCCAGGTTTCAGGCCTTGAAGTGGGTGAGTTCATCCACGTAATTTCCGATTGCCATATTTATGACCGCCACATACCTATTGTGGAAGACCTGATTAAGAGGGAGACATATCCGGCACCGAAACTGTGGATAGATCCGGAAGTAAAGAATTTCTATGATTTTACACCCGACTCGGTTAAGCTCGAAAACTATCAGCATGGACCTTTAGTTAAAGGCATTCCTGTTGCAGAGTAATAAAAAATAAAAGCAAATAAAGAAGGGGCTGTGTCAGAACGAGCAAATCGTCTGATACGGCCCCTTTTTAAGGTTCTTAATATGTTAAAAAGCTACTTTATAAAGAATTTCAGGAACTCGGCCTCAAAATCTTGCGGAACAAAGCCCACCATAACGTATTCTTGATTAAAAACGCTTAGGCAGTTTCCCATGATTGAGCAGACAAGCTCCTTATCCTTGCCGTGTAAAACCATGAGGTATTGCCAACCCTTGGCGTCTCTATTGGAAGCCTTTTTGTAGGAATATTTATTTAGCAGGTCTATGACTTCTTTTACCTCATCGCCGGCCAATTCTTTATCGGACTTGGGATCCGTCCTGGTTGTTGAAATACTTATGTCAGCTATTTCGTCAATCTTAAGGCCATTTTTGTCGAGGAGTTTGGCAAAGCTCAGGGGCCTTAAATACAGGAAGGCCAAGGCTGTAACGACAGCTATGCTCAAGATGGCAAGGGCAAGAATTTTTTTTCTTTTCATAAACGAACTCCTTTCAGGGAATCATGACATAGGTCGGTCACCTTATAGAGAACTTTTTCAAAGCTTACGCCCCTCATCTTATAATGGGGCTGCTTTGTCGTCAATAGCAGGGCATCATGGACAAGGTCGGCTGCAAGGGCCACAGACTCTGAAAGGGACTTACCGGCATAAATCGCCGCAATAACCGATGAGGCATAAAGATCGCCTGTGCCGTGGAGGCGGAAGGGAAGCAACTCTTCTTCCTTGTATTCTTTAGATAAAATTCTTGAAATTCTTTAGCCGGAGTTTAGATATTGTTGGGCTGAAATATTTAATAATCGAATGTTAAGAAAAGCTTAGCATGTGAGGAAGTGGAAATCCACTAAAAACAAGTGATTGGAACGGTTTTAGAGGGTTTAATACTGAATAAAGCTGAATGAAATGGAGGGACCTTGTCTCAGAATTATGAGTTGGAAAAGTTAGGAGGCTTTGACCATAAACAATATTGAAAACAAATCAAGTAGGCTAAAAGCCTACTTGATTAATCATTACTTTTTAGGAGCACTTTAATTTTTAACTCAAATTTAGCATATAAAATCCCACCTAGATCATTTTACAAGGTTGCAAAAATTTACTTATTCAAGAGCTTAAGAAAATCCGCTTTAAAATTATCTTGGTCTATGCCCACAATTTTATACTCCTCATTGGAAATCAAAAGCCGGTCTTCCATGATTGAGCAAACAAGGTTCTTATCCATGCTATTTAAAACAAATGAGTATTGCCAGCCCTTACCATTTGTATTTATAACTTTTTTATAGGAAAATTTGTTAAGCATTTCGATAAATCTTTTTACTTCGCCTTCTTTCAATTTAATATCAGATTTAGGATCAGTCATTGTGGTTGACGCATCTATGTTAATAATTTCTTCAGCCTTGAGACCGTTTTTAATGAGTATTTTTGAAAAGCTCAAAGACCCTGAGTATTGGGCTATAAGCACGATAACCATGATTAATAGAAAAAGTATCACAACAACTTTTTTTTTCATAATAATTCCTCGCTAATCTGAAAAGTAGATGAGCCCGTCAAGAGAAGAGGCTTTAATGTTTATCCAAATATTATTATGCCTCCAACCATCATTTACAATTGCATAGTTTGTTGTTGTAACACTATCTCTGATAATTGCGTATCCATGGCCTATAATCCAATGGTTACGGTATTTTTTATCATTATCAGTGCCAATAATGACTGGCCTATTATTATATATTCTATTTTGTAATTTATTAAAATTAAAACCTCGCTCAGCACGAGCAAAATTGTTGAGTTTTCTGCTTGTAAAGTAGTTATTTAAACCATTTACAACTTGAGGATAATTTGTTCCTCCAGCACCAACGTAGCGCTGCATTAAAGCAATGAGGGAATTTTCAGAGATTTTATTTGAATCAACATATTTTTTATTGACATTATCATAATAATATCTCATTGTTATTGCACTGGCAATTGAACCACAATTTCCCCCATCTATACACCATTGCTTCAGGGCACCTGAAAGCGTTTTTACTGTATTTGTGCTGGCAAATGGGTAATAAATATTTTCATCTATTCTTTTTGTAACTTTTTTTGCTTCCCCATAAACTATTTTAAATTCGTTTTTTTGTAGTAAAGAATCATCCTTTAAAGATAGAAAACCTTTTTTAGTTTTTTGATAATAATTAAGAGGACCATTGAAAACAGGGTTTTTAATATTTAAAAAAGGATTGCTATTATCGAGACTCATTTCAACAATACTTAAATTTTTTAAGTCAATTATTATATAACCTTTATCATCAATGGAAAAGCTTACAGCAGTATTATTGTCATTTAGATCTTTTAGTATAATGGGGTTATTTATTTTATGTTTTCCGCCCAAAGAGTTCAAAAAACTATTAGCTTTTTTTTCAGCAAGACTTGAGTTAACATCGCTTGCAAAAATATGGGTTCCAAAAGAAAAAATAGCTATAAAAATCAAAAAGATACTTAATATTTTAAAATATTTTTTCATAAAAACCTCCGAAATATATTTCTTGAAAACCAAAATTTAACAGGATGATTGATCAATAAAATTTAAAAGGCCTCCTTCTAATACCTTTATTAATAGTACGAGTGAGGAGGCTATTTTGTGACAACTATATAGTAAAATTTTTTAATCAATCTATAATAATGGATTTTGCAATTTCCATTAATTCAATAAAATCAATAGAACTTGAAATAGTATAAGCGTTTTTTCCGTCTTTCCAAAAGAGTGTATTTTTGCCATTTTTATTCTCTTTATAAACAGTGATATTTTCAATTCCAACCTTTTCGAAACTAGTGTTTTCCGGGAGAACGAATTTACTATCATATGATAAAGAACAGGTATAATAATAAATCTCTTCATTTTTATCATTTACATAGGAAGACTCAAATGAATATTTTGTTAAAATATTTTTTTTAAGTTTAAATTCCTTAGGAATATAAGAAGGCTCTATAGCGATCCAATCTTCATTCGTATCTTCAATATGTGAAGAAGTTTTTCCAGGTGAAAATACAGAAGAAAATTTCGAAAAATTAGTGTTTAAAAAATCAAAAAACATTTGTTTTTCCGAATTGAAAATTGGTGCGGCGAAGAAGATAGCTATTATTAATATTGCAGCAAGAGTTGGCATTAGTTTATCTTGAAAACAAACATGATTCGTCTTTACTTTTTTTCCTTCAAGTTTATTCTTCTCAAGAAGCCAATTCATGTTATCTTCAAATTCAGAAGAAAAATTATGGTTGAGTTCGTCGTCCTTTGGGAGTGATTCAATATAGCTGTTTTCCAGTTTTTTGATTTCTTCATGTAAGAATTTATCATTTATTTTTTTCATTTTTGTCACCTTCTTCAATGAAATCAATAAGCTTCTTTTTTGCACGACTTAACCTTTGTCTCACATTTTCCTCAGAAATTTTCAATATTCTTGATATATCTTTATTTGAAAAGTCATTATAATATTTTAACTTTAATACTTCTACATATATAGTAGGTAGCTTGGAAAAAGCCTGTGAAAAGGAAGGATCAAGATCAGGAATTTCAGGCATTTCTACCATAGCTTGTTTTTCAATTAATTCAGAGTCCTCTACAAACTCAAATTTTTTTCTCCTAATCATATCTATGGCTATATTTTTAACTATTGTTATAAAATATGAAGTTACTTTATGTGGATTATCATCTTTAACTAAGTCAATATGTTCATATATTCTAACAAAAGCTTCTTGAACCGCATCCTCAGCCTCAGTTGGATTTCTTAATATTTTAAAGGCAATATAGTAAAGAATTTGCCGGTATTTTTTATAATAATATTCCATCTTTTTTTTTCTATATTTTTCACTAAAGAAAGTTGTCATATTATTATCCTTTCAGCAAGATCAGGACACAAGCCCGGTCACCTTATAGAGAACTTTTTCAAAGCTGACGCCCCTCATCTGATAGTGGGGCTGTTTTATTGTCAGCAGCAGGGCATCATGGACAAGGTCGGCAGCAAAAGCCACAGATTCTGAAAGAGACTTACCCGCATATATTGCAGCTATCACCGATGAGGCATAGAGGTCTCCGGTGCCGTGGAGACGGAAAGGCAGCAATTCTTCTTCCTCAAAAGATAGGCGGCAGTCAAGGCCTTTTATATAGTTCCGTATTTTTCCGTTTCTTTCTATACCCTTGAGGACCACATATTTTGGGCCCATATCAAGGAGGCCGTCCATAAGCATATCAATTTCCCGATCGGAGGGGGAATTTCCTGTATAAGGGAGGCCGGTAAGTATGGAAGCTTCGGTAAGGTTCGGAAGGAGGAGGTCGGAAGACCTGCACAGCTTTTTCATTTCCAGGCACAGGTCTTCGCTGTAGGTGGTATAGGGCCTTCCGGCATCCCCCATAACAGGGTCAACCAACCTGAGTGCATTGGGGTAGTCATCCCATATGGAAAGGATGATATTGACCTGGGCTGATGAGCCCAAAAATCCTGAATAGATTCCATCAAGGTCAACGTCGGCTTTTTTCCAGTGGTCCAGCATTTCAGGAAGAAAGGCTGTTGTATCGAGGACCCGGAAGTCCGGATAAAGGGTATGGGTGGAAAAAATTGAACTTGGCAGGGAACACACATCAATACCTGAGGCTGACAGGACCGGGATGGCTATGCCCAGGGAGCATTTGCCGTATCCGCAAAGATCATGGACAGCGGCTATGCGGGGGATATAGTCGGGGTCGGGTTTATACAAATATATTTGGTCAGCTTTCTTCATCATTTCCTCCAAGTACAATTATATTTTACTTAAAATAATAGTCGCAAGGCGTTCATAACACATATAAGTGTAACACCAACATCCCCGAAAACGGCAAGACCCATAGGAACATTTAAGAATACAGATGCTATGAGGATTATAAATTTTGTTGCCATAGCAAAAAAGATATTTTGACTTGCTACGGTTACAGTGCGCTGTGATATTTTGAAAGCGTCAACAAGGGAAGACAGCTTATCGTTCATAAGAACGACATCTGAAGCCTTTATTGCGGCGTCAGATCCCGAAATCCCCATGGCAAGCCCAACATCGGCCTTGGCCAAGACCGGGGCGTCATTAAGCCCGTCGCCGACAAAGGCCAACTCGGCATTCTTCTGCAATTCTTTTACAGCTTCGATTTTATCCTGGGGCAAGAGTCCGGCTTTGTAGTCATCTATGCCCAGCTTGCCGGCTATCTCTTTGGCTATATTTTCACGGTCACCTGTAAGCATAACGAACTTTTCCACCCCATATTTTCTTATATCTTTCAGGGCCAAGGGGGCTTCCTCTTTTACCTTATCGGCCAGGAGGAAGTGGGCCAGGTATTTCTTTTCAGGCTCAAGAATTGCCACATGAACTATCGTGGCCGGCATGGTCTGGCACTCATCATTGCTTATGTCATCCGAGAAGCCAAGTTCTTCCATGAAGGCCCGGGTTCCAAGGGCCAGGTGCTTATTGCCTTTCCAGGCTTCAAGACCCAGTCCAGGACGGTCAAGGGTTTTGTCAAAATGGACCGGCTCGGTTAGGGCTTCCGGCATGGCTTCTCTTGCATATGTCCTTACAGCTTCTGCAATTGGATGGGTTGATCCTTCCTCAGCAGCAACTATCAGCTTAAAGGTTTCAAGCGGGTCAACATCCTTTGCAGGATGGTAAGGATTGAGCTTTAGCTGGCCTTCTGTAAGTGTTCCTGTCTTGTCCATGGCCAGGATCTTTACCTTATTAAGAGCCTCCATGGCAGCGCCGCCTTTGATCAAAACGCCTCTCTTTGAGCAGGCCCCCATACCGGAAACGAAGCTTAAAGGAACGGATATTACGAAGGCGCAGGGACAGGATACAATCAGGAAGTTTAGAGCCTTTCTCAGCCAAATGGTTGATAGTTTTCCTGTAGTGATGAGGGGAATTGCTATTGCCATTACCAAGGCGGCTGAAGTCACTATGGGAGTATAAATTTTTGCGAATTTTCTGACAAAAGATTCGGCCCCGGACTTGTTCTCCTCAGCTTCTTTCATAAGGGCAATCATTCGGGAGGCGGAGGAATCTTCAGCAAGTTTGTCAACTGTTGCCAGGAGCCGGCCCGAGCCGTTAACAGATCCGCTTAAGATCGGATCGCCGACATCAACGGTAACCGGCATGGATTCACCTGTCAGGGCCTTCATATCAATATGAGACCTGCCCTCAAAAACGGTGGCGTCCACAGGTATTTTTTCTCCGGCCCTTATGACAATCTTATCTCCAATTTTTAGTTGATCAGGGTCTATATCGACACCCTTGTTGTTTTCCCAGAGGTGGGCAATCGGAGCTTTTATGTCCATAAGGGCGGAAACTGAGTCTTCAGCCTTATCAACAGCTCTGTCTGACAGGTCTTCACCAATTTGGTAGAGGACCATGACCATGGCCGCCTCGCGGAATTCAAACATTGCCAGGGCTCCTATAGTTGCCAGGGACATTAGGAATTGCTCAGCCATAAGTTGGCTGGATAGCACCTGCTCCAAAGCCTCAGCCACAACATCATAGCCGGCAATGATCCATATAATAATGTAAAGATAGTTTGCTACATGGCTTTTGAGGCCAAATTCAAGGGCAAGCCCTATTAAGAATAGGGGGACGGTGATTTTTAATCTTAGGGACTTATCAGTCCAATCAATTTTTTTATCCATATTATTTTTCCTCCTCTGATAAGTGGTCCCAGCCGGTCTGAATTATGGCTGAAACGTGGATATCGGAAATCCTGTAAAAAATGTATTTACCTTCTCTTCTGTACCTTACAAGGTCGTGATTTCTAAGGATTCTGAGCTGGTGGGAGATTGCAGAAATTGAGAGGCCGAGTTTCTCAGATAGGCTTCCGACATTCTGCTCCTCATCCAGGAGCTCTTTTAAGATCCTTATCCTCGTGGTGTCGCCCATAACCGAGAAAAAAGCGGCTATGCTCTCGTCGCTTACTGATTGGGGCTTATTAGCTTTTGCCATAGGATTGTCCTTTCTTGCTTGCTTATATGTAATGTAGTGTATTTATAAATAACAATTGAACGTTTGCTCAACTATCAAAGTAATAATAATATTTAGATCTAATTTTGTCAAGCAGATCAGCAAAAGTATCTTATGCCACACCGGGCCTATAATTTGGTAAAATAATAGGTACTTACAAAGATAAGATGTATTGAAAGTTGAGGATAAAATGAGGGCACTCATCCAATGTGTAAAAAAAGCTTCAGTTAAAGTTGAAGATAAAATTGTAGGAAAAATAGATAGAGGCTACCTGATTTTTTTAGGGGTCGGTACAGAAGACGGACCTGAAGAGGTAGAAAAACTTTGGAATAAGATAAACAAGCTCCGTATCTGGGAAGACGATCAGGGCAAGACCAACTGGAATCTTGAAAAAATTGGCGGATCATGCCTTATCGTTTCCCAATTCACCCTATATGCCAACTGCCGTAGGGGCAACAGACCAAGCTTTGTTGAGGCTGCGGGGGGAGAAAAGGGTAAGAATCTATATGAGTCATTTTTAGAGGCTGCAAGAAAGGATGTTCCAATTGTTGAACATGGGATTTTTGGGGCCGAGATGGATGTAGAGCTTATCAATGAAGGGCCTTTTACAATTTGGCTGGATACGGAGGACTTATAATGAAGTCGATTTCTGAAAAATATTCAGGGCCTATAAACAGTTTAATGGCAATTGCCCTGACTATTTTAATCTATTACAGTTCAACCCACCACCTGCCTTTTTTGGGACTGTTTCAAATTTTTCCGGTAGCAACCTTATTTGTCAGCGAAGGCCCGGTCTGGACCCTTATTTCAACCCTTGTAATAGGAGTGGTGGCGGCAGTTCTGACTTCCCCGACACAGATGGCCTTGGCAATGGTCTATTTATTGCCCGCTGCTTTGTGCTTAGGAATTATGATAAAAAGCAAGGCCGACTTCTTCCATGAAATAATAGTCACATCACTTGTATTTTTGGCTGCCGGCTTTGTGCAAACCGGGATTGCCCAAATGATTTCAGGACAATCGCTGATAAAGCTCCTAAGAGAGACCATGCTGGGCAACTATGATAATTTTGTAAAAGCAATGATGGAACGTTCAGGGGGAATAGACATTCCCGGACTGGAATATAAATATTCAACGGGAGTGGATATCATATTAAAACTCATACCCGGCATAGGCTTTTTATCAGGTATGGTATCCGTGTTCTTTGCTTCCCTTTTATCACACTCCTTGTTAAACGCCGCCGGAAAAGATGTGGCAAGCTACGGACTGTCAGACTTTAAATTCCCGAGACTGCCCGCTATCGGAGCCTTGGCAATTTGTGCCCTTACACCGATTATAGGAAGGGGCGACTCGGTATTAACAACTGTATTGTATAACATCACACTGATTTCAATAGGTGTCTTCTTCCTAAACGGCTTTGCATATATAGACTATATTATGAAAAAGAGGGGACGCGGCATAGTAAGAAGATTAATAGTATATACACTGGCCATTGTTTTTATGATAGGATCTGTCTTTGCCACTATAATGGGATTGGCAGATGCGGTATTTTCCATAAGGGATAAGGAAAAACAGAAAGAGGATTCCAATGAAGGACCCTATTAAAAAAAATAGTGAAGAAAAAAGAAAAAAGGGCCGGTTTCTGAGGAAAAAGGCGGAAAACAAGGACCATGAGGCCATTAAATTGGACATGGGCAATGTTCTGATTTTGCCTGTAGCCATGTTTTTCATATCTTTAATTTTAGGCCTGTATAATCCGCCTGCCGGGGCCTTGAGTCTCGGAGTGGCTGTCTTTGCATATTTCCACTGCTATCAAATGGAAAAATTGAGTCACAGCCGGGCAATGGAAGCTGTAGAAGCCCTTGACAAGAATTTTGATGAGATAACGAAGAGCGCAATCTTCAACATGCCATTTCCGATGGCGGTCGTAAATGAGGAAGGCCTCTTTTTATGGTATAACTCATATTTTAAAGAGCTGTTTGAAATTGAATCCACAGCTCTGGGCCAATCATATAACCAATATTTCGGGTACCTGAGCTTTGATGATTGGAAAGAAAAGGACAGCTTGCCCCTGGCCATGAATATTTCAGGAAAAGACTATATTTTCTATCACAATATGACAGACGGAAACCCGGGAAGCCGGCTCCTTTTGATTTACGGTTTGGACAGGTCGTTGGAGGTAAGCCTGGAAAAGGAATGTAGGGATAAGCAGCTTGCCGTGTGTTCAGTATTTTTTGACAACTATGACGAGGTCAGGTCGAGGGTCTCGGAACAGGACAGGCCCTTGATAAGTGCCCAGGTTGATAGGAAAATAAATGCCTATGCGGGAAAGTATAATGCTTTTATGATCAAGTACGAGTCTGAGCGCTATGTTATGATCATGGACCGCAAAAAGCTTGAAGAGATGCAAAAAGATCATTTTGAGATAACTGAAAATATTAAGAAGATAAGAGGGGTTTCAATAGCTCCTACCCTGTCACTGGGAATATCTTACGGTAACGGGGATCCCGGTCAAATATGGGACGATTCGAAACAGGCCTTGGATATAGCCTTATCAAGAGGCGGAGACCAGGTGGTCATAAAATGCGGAGAGGACCTAAATTACTTTGGCGGTAAAAACCAGGCAACACAGAGGTTTACCAAGGTAAAAGCCAGGGTAATGTCCAATACTATAAAATCTTTTATAATTAACTCCGACAAGGTCTTTATTATGGGACATAGGAACGGAGACATGGATTCATTGGGGGCTTCTTTGGGAATGGCGTTTTTTGCGAAAACAGTCGGGGGCAGCCCCTTTATCGTTTTGGACGAGGTGACTACTGCAATAGAAAACTTATATAACGGGGTTATGAAGGACCTTAAGGGGGCTAATGACTTGATAATTTCTCCGGAAGCGGCTCTTGCAATGAAGACCAAGGAGTCCCTGGTTATAGTGGTTGATAATCACAGGCATGATTCTACCTGCTGTCCCGAGCTTTTGGATATGGGCAACAGGATAATAATAGTGGACCATCACAGGAGAGGGTCGGACTATATAAAAGAAGCGGAAATATCATATATAGAGCCCTACTCATCATCGGCTTCAGAACTGGTTACGGAGATGTTCTCATATCTGGAAGGATCTCCAATCATGCCCAAGGTTGTGGCCGAAGCCCTCTTGGCCGGAATAATGGTTGACACAAAAGAATTCAACTACCAGACGGGAGCCAGGACCTTTGAGGCGGCAGCCTTCCTGAAAAATCGGGGAGCCGATTCGATGGTTATCAAGCAGCTCTTCCAGGACGACCTGATTCTCACCCAATATAGGTCAGAGATTATTGCCAATGCAAAGAAGTGCGAGCACAACACCATGATAGGTCGATTTGAAAAGGATATTGAGGGGTCAAGCCTTGTTGCTTCCCAGGCGGCAGATGAGCTTCTGGGCATAAGGGGGATTGAGGCTTCATTTGTATTGACCTATACTGATGGTAGGGTACATATATCGGCAAGGAGCCTTGGAGATATTTCGGTTCAGCTGATTATGGAACGCCTTGGCGGTGGCGGCCACTTGACGGCCGCAGCCACACAGATGGATGAAAATATGGACAGGGCTGAGGACCTGTTAAAGAAAGCTATACATGAATACTTTTTAGAGGAGGTAGCTGATAATGAAAGCAATACTGATTAAAGATGTAGAAGGAACAGGCAAGGCCGGTGAACTGGTCAATGTAAAAACCGGATTTTTTAATAACTTTTTAGAGAAAAACGGGCTTGCTCTCAAAGCCACCCCCGATGTAATAAAGCGTTGGAAGCAGGACCGGGCCAGGATGAGGGCTGAGGAAGCCAAAAGAAGGGAAGAGGCCGGACAGCTGAAGGAAATATTGGAAAAAACGGATATTAACGTAAAGGCAAAGGCCGGTTCCGAAGGAAGGCTATTCGGGTCAATTACATCCCAGGACATTGCAGATTCTATAAAGAAAACTCTTGGTATTGAAATTGACAAGAAGAAGATTGAGCTTTCCGAACCTATAAAAGAAATTGGAGACTGCGAGGTCGGGATCAGGGTTTATCCGGAGATGCTGGCCAATATTAAAGTCCACGTAGTAGAGGCTTAAAATGTCTGAGAAGGATGTAAAAAGAACACAGCCCGCAAGTCCGAGCGCTGAGCGTGCGGTTCTGGGCTGTATTTTTATAGACAATTCAAAACTTAATCTTGTTTCCCAGATCCTCACGGACCGTGATTTTTACTATCCTAAACATGCGCTTCTTTACAGGGCCATGCTGAGCCTTTCGGCTTCAAGGGAACCCATTGATTACACAACTCTTGAGGAGTACCTCAAGAAGGAAAAGAGCTTTGATGAAATCGGGGGTATGGACTTTCTTTTGTCAATAACTGAAGAGCCCTACCTTCTTTCCAATCTCGATTCCTATGTGAACATAGTGAAGAAGAACTCAACCCTGCGTGACCTTATCCTATTCGGTGAAGACATAAGGAGAAAGTCCCAGGACGCTTCTGAAGATCCGGACGCAATATTGGAGGCGGCTGAAAGCAGGCTTGTCGAGATAACCAAGGAAAAGAAGGAAAGCGGCCTGGTCGCAATAAGGGAGAGCATAGAAGATACCCTAAAGAGGATCTCGGACCTTTCCGTAAACAGGGGAAAATTGACGGGTATTCCCACGGGATTCAGAGACCTTGACAAGCAGCTGTCAGGCCTCCAAAGGTCGGACCTGGTCCTATTGGCAGCCAGACCTTCAATGGGAAAAACAGCCCTGGGCGTAAACATGGCCTACCATGCAGCCAGGTATGAGGATGAAAAGGGGGACCACCCATATAAAGTCGCTATATTTTCCCTGGAAATGAGCAAACTCCAGCTTGGCCAAAGGCTATTATCCGCGGCATCGGGAATAGATTTGCAGAAAATCATATCCGGAGACCTTTTTGAAAGTGATGACTGGGCACTTTTGCTCAAAGGCGTTGAAAAGTTGAAAAGCCTGCAATTGTACATTGACGACACTTCTTCATTATCAATCCAGGACCTGAGATCAAAATGCAGAAGGATGAAGATAGAAAAGGGCCTTGACCTAATTGTAATAGACTATCTCCAGCTTATGACCGTTGACGATTCAAGAAGGAGTGACAACAGGCAGCAGGAAATTACCACAATATCAAGAGGACTCAAGGGTCTGGCCAAGGAGCTGAATTGTCCTGTCCTGGCTCTTTCCCAGCTTTCAAGGAAGGCCGAGTCTCGAGAAGGGGCAAGGCCGCTAATGAGCGACATGAGGGAGTCGGGCGCCATTGAACAGGATGCGGACGTCGTTATGCTCCTTTATCGTGAGGACTACTATAACAGCGAAACGGACAAACCCAATATAACTGAGGTAAATATAGCAAAACATAGGAACGGTCCAACCGGAACCGTCAACCTCTATTTCAAGAAGGAACAGACTATGTTTGTCGACATAGACTACAGTACCGATCCAAATGCCTGATGGGGGGACTTATGAAAATTCAATTTGACAATTCAAAGGTGGATTTCAGGGTCACACCAATGGAGAATATCTTCCTTGAAACCTACTTAACAAGTGCTCCTGACAATGCCTTGAGAGTTTACATATATGGATGGATGCACTCATACAGCGGAGACGATGAGGGGCTTGAAGCTGATGAACTCAGCAGGGCTCTCGGGATGACCAGTGATGAGCTGGTGGAAGCCCTGTCTTTTTGGATGGATAGGGGGCTTATAAAAGAGGATTCCGAGGACGGCCAGGTCAAGTTCAAATTCTTATCCATGCTCCTCCTCTATTCAGGCTACTATGACAGGGGAGAGAAAGGTGAGCAAAAGGAAGCGGACGACCGAGAAGACAGGCCGGGAACAAATGAAAAAGAGGCCATGTTTGGAGGCTTGGAGGACTTCCTTTCGGAAGGCAGACCCTATAGGGTTGAGCTTAAGGCTAACGAAATAAGACAAGTTTTGGACATATTGGATAAATATCCGATAAATCCGGACTTTTTCCTATATGCATATAAAAAAGCGGCTACAACAAAAGAAGCTTCATCAAGGTCTTTTAATTATCTGACAGCCATAGTTGAGAACTGGATACGTTTTGAAAACATAAACAATCGCGAAGACCTGGACAAATTTTTGAAAAAAGAAGAAGAGGCCAAGGCAAGAGAGGGCCAAAAGACCGGGCCGGCTAAGGCCAAGGCTAAGGTTCAAAAGACTTCCACTACAAGAAAAAGTACGAGGGAGGAAGATAGGGCTTGGGTTAAAGAGGCCTTGGAGAGGTCAAGGAAAAAGTCCTTAAGGGGAGACAGTCATGAAGGTTAGTGAGATTCTCGAGAGAAGAAGGCAGAGGGCGATAAAAGAAAGGGACGATCGGCTGAGCCTTTTATATAAAGACAGGCCGGAGCTTATGGATCTGGAAGATAGGCGGAGGAACCTGGCTTCTCAAGTACTCATAAAAAGCTTGGCCGGATCGGATGAGGACATAAAGGAAATAAGGTCGGAAATAGACCGGATAAGCGAGAAGAAAAAGTCCATACTTAAAGAGATGAGGATCCCTGCCGACTATGAAGAGGTCAGGTATTTCTGCCCGGATTGTAAGGACACGGGCTTCATTGAGGGAAGGTCCTGCAAATGCAGAAACTTGCTCAAGTTGAAAGAAATGTATAAAAAGTCCTCAATCCCTGAAAGGCTTAACAAAGAGAATTTTTCAAGTTTTGATTTGGAAATTTTCAGCAAAGACAGGCAGGCGGATGAACCCATGAGTCCCTATGACCACATGAAAGAGGTGGCCCATGATCTAAGAACCGAGTATATTCCTCACTTCGGAAAGAACTCCCCAAGCCTATATTTTTACGGTCCGGTTGGAACGGGCAAGACTTTTTTGGCCAATTCCCTGGCCAAGGCCCTTATTGATGAGGGGTTCAGCGTATTTTACAGGACCTGCTACGACCTGATAAACTTTTTGGGAGACTACACTTTTTCATATAACAAAGAGGCCATGCAAGAGGAGAGGGACTTCATTTTTGACTGCGACCTCCTGGTCATAGATGACTTGGGTGCGGAATTTGTCGGCAATAAGGCAAGGGCCGATATATTCGAGGTCATAAATTCCAGGATAATAAGCAGGAGACCGACCCTCATATCTTCCAATTTGGGGCCTGACGATCTTGGAGAGTTCTATGATGACCGTATTAAGTCCAGGATAGGAAATGAATATATATTGTATGAATTTTTTGGACCTGATTTGAGGAGAAAGTCCTAGTTTCGAGGAGGTAAGGATGCTTCTTGTTAATTCCGACCAGATGCGGAGAATAGACCACTATGCAATCGAGCAGATGGAGATTCCCTCAATAGTTTTGATGGAAAATGCGGCCTTGGCGGTAATTTCAAATCTTGACCTGCAAAGGAGGCATACTTTTGCCGTGTTTTGCGGAACGGGAAATAACGGCGGGGACGGCCTTGCCATAGCCAGAGGCTTAATAAACAGGGGGAAGAGCGTAAGCATATATATAATAGGGGATGAAACTCACGGAAGCCCGGATTTTAAAACAAACCTCGCCATATTAAGGCATATGAGGGCCAATATTAAAAAGATTGAGACCCTTGGTGATATAGAGGACCTGGCGGATGAACTCAAGAAGGTCAATACGATAATTGATGCAATATTGGGAACGGGACTGAATAGGCCGGTCAGGGAGCTCCAAGCAGTGGTTATAGAGCAGATCAACGAATCAAGAGTTTTTACGGTTTCGGTCGACCTGCCATCGGGATTGGATGCTGACAGGGGAAAGTCTCTCGGTGCTTGCATAGAGCCTTCGGCAATTTTGACTTTGGAGATTATGAAAAAGGGCCTTTATGACAATCCCATGATCAGGTGTCCGATCAGGGTCTTGCACATAGGGATACCGGACAGGGCCAAGGCTTTTGTCCTGGGAGATGATTATACTTAAGCTAAGGGGCTTGACTGATGTAAAAAGGTCGGCCATTTGATATAATTAAAAAGATATTTTTTCAAACGGACCAAGGAGGGACCATGTTAGATATTAAGAGGATTAGGGAAAATCCTGAAGCGGTTAAAAAGGCTTTGGCCACCCGCCGTGGAGAATTTCCGGTAGACCGAGTTTTGGAACTTGACGATGAACGTCGCCGTCTGCTTTCAGAAGTAGAAGAGAAAAAAGCTGAAAGGAACCGGGTTTCCAAGGAAATTCCCCAGCTTAAGAAGGCAGGACAAGACGTTTCGAAAGTCATAGAAGAGATGAGAGTTTTGGGAGAAGAGATTTCTTCCTTTGATGATAAATTACGCGATGTCGAAGAGAAAATCAGGGACGGACTTCTTAACATACCCAACATTCCAAATCCAAGCCTGCCCATCGGCAAAGACGACTCGGAAAATGAAGAAATAAGAAAGTTCATGGAACCGACCAAATTTGACTTTGATCCCAAGCCCCACTGGGAGCTGGGTACGGACCTTGGCCTCTTGAATTTTGACTGGGGAATAAAGATCTCAGGTTCACGCTTTACCGTCATGACCGGAAAGGGAGCCAGACTTGAGAGGTGCATATATAACTTTATGCTGGACCTACATACACTGGACCAGGACTATAAAGAGATTGAGCCGCCTGCGGTTGTAAACAGGGCCTCAATGACAGGTACAGGACAGCTTCCAAAGTTTGAAGAGGACATGTACCACTGTGAGGAGGACGACCTCTTCCTGATCCCGACAGCGGAAGTGCCGGTAACCAACCTTTATAGGGACGAGATAATGGATTTCCGGGACCTG
Organism: uncultured Tissierellia bacterium; assembly: GCA_947253765.1. Taxonomy (GTDB): domain Bacteria; phylum Bacillota; class Clostridia; order Tissierellales; family Peptoniphilaceae; genus Khoudiadiopia. The sequence continues at coordinate 80,706 of CAMYAK010000001.1, read as the reverse complement.
CCTGTAAATATGACCGCCTATACTCCGTGTTTCAGAAGAGAAGCGGGCTCTGCAGGCCGTGATACCAGGGGAATTATCCGCCAGCACCAGTTTGACAAGGTTGAGTTGGTTAAGTTTGTTCATCCTGATGATTCATATAAGCAGCTGGAAAGGCTGACAAGCGATGCCGAAGAAGTCTTGAAGCAGCTCAAAATTCCTTACAGGGTTGTTAAGCTCTGCACAGGCGATATAGGCTTCTCTTCAGCAATGACATATGACATCGAAGTTTGGATGCCTTCATATAATCGTTATGTGGAAATTTCCTCATGCTCCAACTTTGAATCTTACCAGGCAAGAAGGGCCAACATCCGCTTCAGGGATGAAGAAGGCAAGGTTCAGTATGTTCACACACTGAACGGATCAGGCCTGGCTGTCGGAAGAACTTGGGCTGCTATTGTTGAAAACTACCAGAATGCGGACGGGTCCGTTACAATACCTGAAGTTTTGGTCCCCTATTTCCGTGCGGAAAAAATTGAAAAAGCTGAAAAATGAAAAAAATAATTGTATTGACCGGCGGTGGCACTGCCGGTCATGTTTCTGTAAACCTGGGGCTTATACCCAGGCTTAGAGAAGCTGATTGGGACATAAACTATATCGGATCTGAAGAGGGAATAGAGAAGGAACTCATCTCTGATTTTCCTTATGTAAAATATTATTCAATACCCACGGGCAAGCTCCGCCGTTATCCGTCTTTAAGCAATATTAAAGCCAACCTGAAAGATGTGGGAAGGGTAATCAAGGGCGCATCACAGGCCAAGAAGATCCTCAGGGATATAGGCTGCCAAATAGTTTTTTCTAAAGGCGGCTTTGTTTCGGCTCCTGTTGCCTATGGGGCCGGAAGACTCGGAATTCCGGTTATTTCCCATGAGTCCGACATAACGCCGGGCCTGGCAAACAAGATGGTCCTGCCGTTTACGGATACTATTTTGACAACATTCAGAGAAACTCTGGAATACTTGCCAAAGAATAAGGGCCTCTATCTTGGCCCTATTATCAGGGACCAGATCAAGGGCGGGTCAAAAGAGGCGGGCTTAAAAGCTTTCGGATTCAAGGGAGACAGGCCGATCTCATTAATTCTTGGAGGATCCTCCGGAGCTCAAAAAATAAACGAGGCCATATGGGCAAACCTTGACAGGCTTCTGGAAGATTTTGATATTCTTCATGGGACCGGCAAGGGCAAGATCAGGAAGGATATAGAGAAGGCCGGATATAAACAGGTTGAGTACATTAAAGACAATATGAAAGATGTATTGGCCATGGCCGATATAATCGTGTCAAGGTCAGGGTCAAATGCCATATTTGAATTCCTGTATTATGAAAAACCCATGTTGCTGATTCCTTATGGCGAGGGAAGCAGGGGTGACCAAATCCTGAACGCTGAGAGCTTGGTCAAAGAGGGCTATGCCAAAAGCTTGGCTGAAAATATGCTTGGCGGCGACAGCCTTTTAAGGGCAATAAAGGACTTGTATGAGATCAGGGATAAATATATAGACAGGGAAAAGACGTTTGAATTTAAGGACGGTTTGTCCGAAATAGTTAAATTACTCGAAGAAAAAAGATTGGAGACCGGGCTCTAGGTTTTGCCTATAGCTCGATCTCCTTTTTTGTTTGAATAAATTATAATTCCTATTTAGAGTTTATTGGAAATATTGATTCCACAACCTCTTCAAGCCTCATCGATCTTGAACCCTTGATTAGAACCAAGCTTGAGGGCTTTATCAAATACTTGGCCTTGTCAACAAGGTCATTTTTAGATTCAAACCAGAAAAGGTGGCTTGAGGGGAAGTTGGTTGCCGCTCCCTGCATCATATACTTGGATAGAGGGCCGTAGAAGAGGATGTCGGAAAAGACATTGGGGTCTATCTCCTCGCCCATTTGGAAGTGCATATTTTTCTCATTATCACCCAGCTCAAGCATGTCGCCCAAGATAGCGATTTTTCTCCTATATCCGTTGAGAAGTCCGGCCGTAGAAAGGGCTTCTCGCAGGGATTGGGGAGATGAATTATAGCAGTCAACCAGGATATCAAAGCCCTTAGCGTGGACAAGCTCTGACCGCATATGGCTAAGGCCTGTAACGTGAAGGCCTCGACGTATTGCCTTGTCGTCCATTCCCAAAAGTTGGCCTATTATTATTGCGGGAACTGCATTGTACATTTGGTAGGAGCCAAGAAGATTGACAGACCATTCCTGTCCGTTAACCTTGAAAACCGAGCCTCCGGCATTGGACTTGATCAGTTCAAGCCTAAAATCGGCATCGGGATGGGTTCCGAAAGAAATAAGCCTTGGAGCCATTTGCCCATCAGCTATCCTTTGATCTATAAGATTAGCCAAATACTCACTGTCCTTGTTATAGATTAAGAGACCGGTCGAATCCATACGGGATATTATTTCAAGTTTGGCCTTGGCAATATTCTCCCGGCTTTTCAGCTCTTGGAGGTGGGCTTGGCCGACATTAGTAATTACAGCAATATCAGGCCTTGCGATATCGGCAAGCTGTTCAATTTCACCCGGAGCCGACATGCCCATTTCGACAATGGCCATTTCAGTAGCTTTGTTCAGGTCTAAAATCGTTCTCGGCAGGCCTATCTGGTTGTTGAGGTTGCCGAAAGTTTTATCGGTTTTATAAGCTTCGCCAAGGACAGAAGAAAGAACGTCCTTGCTGGTTGTTTTGCCGTTTGAGCCGGTTATTCCGATTATTTTGCAGTTTAAAGTATTTCTGTAGTTCTTTGCAATTTTGCGGAAGGCTTGGAAGCAGTCACGGACGCGGAGATAGGTCTTGTCAGGAAATTCAATGGGGTGGTTTATGTCTGTAAAACAGGCACATGCCCCCTTGTCAAAAGCCTGGCCGATGAACTTGTGGCCGTCATGGCTTTCCCCGATTATGGGCATATATATCTCGCCCTTGACCAGGGTCCTGGTGTCTATTGAAACCCCGTTAGCGGTAAGGTCTTGGCCGGAGTCCGCATCGACTGAAGAATCTTTAGGAAAAATCAGTTCAGCCTCGGCCCATTCTGCTATTTCTTTTAAAGAACACTTATCCATCGTTTAAAATGCCTTCCTTTTCTAATTGATTGAGTTGCTCAGGCTCTTGCGTTCAAGATAGGATTCCCCGGCAAAAATAATAAGATGGTCCAGATAAGAGGAAAATGTCATATCGGTCAGGGAAGTCCAGAGTTTGGGTGCCAAAGATGAGGGGGTCATTCCGGGGAGAGTGTTAATTTCATTTACAAGGAAGTCGCCATCCTTATTTTGGAAGATGTCGACCCTGGCCAGGCCCTCACAACCCAGAGCCTTATAGCTCTTTATAGCCAAGTCCTGCAATTCCTTGAGCTTATCGGCAGGAAGCTTATGAGGAACATTCTCTATAAGTCCCGAATCCAGATATTTTGCCTCGTAGTCAAGGACAGGACGGCTTGTGGTATATGATCCCGGTTGGGAAGCCCTTGCCTCATGGTTGCCCAGAACTGAAACCTCAAGCTCGCAGCCTGCAACAGCTTCTTCAATAAGAATCTTTCGGTCATATTTCAGGGCCTCATCAAGGGCCATATCAAAATTCTTTTCATCAGCCTTGGTCACACCGACTGAAGATCCGTTATTACAGGGCTTTATAAAGCAGGGAAGGCCAAGCTTGGCTTTTACCATATCAAGAAGACGGGCCCTGTCTTTAAGGAGGTCATCACCTTTTTCTAAAAGAATGTATTTTGCCTGAGGTATGTTGAGGCTTGAGAAGATCTGCTTGCTGTATCCCTTGTCCATGCATAAGGCTGAGGCCATGATCCCGTTTCCGATATAAGGCAGACCGAGAGTTTGAAGAAAGCCCTGTATCTGGCCGTCCTCACCGCTTTGCCCATGTATTACAGGAAAGACCATCGGGTCATCCAAGCCTGAAATGTCATCTATAAATTCCGATATGGTGGTAAGGACATTTTTGCTTGATTTGACCATAAGGTCGGTAACGTCCTCAATTTTTTCAGGGCTGCCAAGGGGTAGAAAGCGTCCTTTTTTATCGATATAGTAGCAAAGCACCTTGTACTTTGACCTGTCAAGTTCGTTGATTACGTTTTTAGCTGAACGCAAGGCGATCTCGTGCTCGGTTGATTGACCGCCGCAGAGAACAATGATAGTTTTCAAAATATCCTCCTAATGTATTAAGAGCCGGAGCCGGAAGGGACCCCTCCCCGCCGGTCTCGTAAAACAGTGAATTAAAAAGGTTTTGGAAATATTATAGCCAATAATAGGACCATTTGCCAAAACAATAAGGCCCAAGTCTTCACAATAAATATATTTCTGTTAAAATAGCTATATCAGTTTAATATGTCCGCTGAGAAGGCTCTTACAAAGTTCGAGCGGCAAGAGAGATGACTCTGTCCATCAAAAGGCTTCGGCGAAGAAAGGTGGTACCGCGAATGCGCCCTTTCAGTCGGGGCTTTTTTTATCATTTTTTATGGAAATATTATTAATATACGGAAGGTAAGGAGGAAAACATGAGACCGGATTACAAGAAGGAATATGACAATGTGCTCGACGAGCTCAAAGATAGGGGATATTTTGACAATGCCACTGATCAAGAGGGGCTTAGAGAAATATTAAAAACCCCGGGTGAGAAATTTTACATAGGTTTCGATGCGACAGCTGACTCTTTGACCATTGGCCACTTCATCCAGATTATGGTTATGATGAGGATGCAGGCTTACGGCCACAGGCCGGTGGCCTTGCTTGGAGGGGGAACAACCCTTATTGGGGACCCTTCAGGCAGGTCTGACATGAGAACCGTTATGACAGAGGAGCGGATTGACCATAATGCTCAGTGCTTTTTCAATCAGTTGAGCAGGTTCCTGGATTTCGGGGAAGACGGGGCCATAGTCATGAATAATAAGGATTGGCTGCTCAAGCTTGACTACCTTCCGTTTATGAGGGACGTGGGAGTTTATTTCAACGTCGGGGAAATGATCAAAAAAGATGCCTATAAGAACCGCCTTGAAGCGGGCGGGCTGACCTTCTTCGAATTTTCATATATGCTCTTGCAGTCCTATGACTTTTTAAAACTCAACAGGGAGATCGGCTGCAGGCTCCAGCTCGGCGGCTCGGACCAGTGGGCAAATATCATTGGAGGGGTCGATCTTATTAAGAAAGCTGAAAATAGGCAGGCTTACGGAATGACATTTAAGCTTCTTACAACAGCTGACGGGGTCAAGATGGGCAAGTCGATGAAGGGGGCGGTTTGGCTTGATGAGGACAAGACATCGGCCTACGACCTTTTCCAGTATATGAGAAATGTGGATGACAGGGATGTAGCGAAATTCCTGCTCCAGCTGACCTTCCTGCCAAAGGAAAAGTGCTTGGAACTCGGCTCAAGAAAAGATGAAAGTATAAACGAAGGGAAAGAAGTTCTTGCCTATGAGGTCACCAAGCTTGTCCACGGAGAAGAAAAGGCAAAAGAGGCGCTTGAAACATCAAAAAGTCTCTTCGGAAAGGGCATGGACCATGAGAATATGCCGGAAGCAAGGGTTGAATTTGAGGGCGACAAGATAGGCCTGCTCAATCTCCTGACCCAAGCGGGCCTAACCAAGTCAAACGGAGAAGCCAGAAGGCTTGTAAACCAAGGTGGCATCAGCATTGATGATGAGAAGGCAAGTGATCCCATGTTGGAAATAAGCAGGGCCGATCTTGAAAAAGGAATCACCGTTAAAAAGGGAAAGAAAGTATATTTGAGAGTTATTAGCGACTAGGTTTAGGTCCTGAATTCCATCAATAGTATTGAGGTAAATATGATTAAGGACATGTCTTTAAATTTTAAAGCGGGGGCCATGAATTTCTTCTATTTCATGTGCTACTGTGGCGCCATGCTATACGCCACTTCCTATCTTATGTATAAGGGCTTTAATGCAGCCGAGATAGGACTCCTACTCTTTCTTGGAAACATTCTGGGAGCCTGGTTGCAGAACTTTCTGGCCGGCAGGGCAGACGAAAAGGGCGGATCGGTTCTGATTCGCCAGGCTCTGGTCCAGCTTGGAGGAGTCATGTTTTTTATGGCAAGCCTGATTATTTGGGATATGCCTAAAACATATATATATGTAGCATATTTGATTATTGCTTTGCTTATGATGTCAGTCCAGACCAGTCTATATTCAATTTCCGTCGCCTATGAATCTTTGGGGAAGCCCCTGAAGTTCAGTGTTTTAAGAGGGATCGGATCTTTAGGCTTTGCCATAACTTCTCTTTGGCTCGGCAATTATCTTGTCGGAAAAACCGTAGACAAGGCAATTCCCGTAGCTTTTCTCGGGGGCCTGCTTACAATGCTGTGCGTAGCAAGCTTACCGGCCATAGGACTTCCGGGAAAGAAAGTGGAGAAGGAAATCAAGGATGACAGGGACGGGGAAAAATTTGCAAAGCAGAAAAATTTCTATAAAAAATATCCAATACTCATAAACCTGTTTATAGCATATATACTCCTATACAGCGGCCACGTTTTCTTGAATAATTACCTGGCTCAGATAGTGAAAAATGTCGGGGGAGACACCTCAAACCTAGGAACAGCCTCAACCTTGGCAGCTCTTTGTGAGATGCCGGCCATGTTTTTATACTCGAGGTTCAGGAAGTGGAAAAGCGACAGGTTTTGGCTGACCACAGCCGGCATATGCTTTACATTGAAGATAGGAATATTGGCCATGGCGAAAAATATGCTTTGGATCAATCTTTCCCAAGCCATGAATTTTTGCACGTTCGGCTTCTTTACCCCTGCCTATGTATATTTTGCCAACAGCGTAGTCGATAAGGACGACATGGTAAAGGGGCAGAGCATAGGTCTGGGCGCTGTGAGTGTCGGAGGTGCTGCCGGATCTATAATAGGTGGCACAGGCATGCACATATTAGGGGTTAGCGGTTCCCTGGCCCTGGTCACGGTATTTTCTGCTTTAGGCAGTATTTTCCTGGCCTATTCCCTATATTTTAAGCAAACTAAGGCTAAATATTGATATAAAACCCAAATTTCAAAAAAGTAAATACAAAATTGTAACAATAATTGTTACTTTTGTTATTTTTTTGTAACTTTCTCTTGACCCTGTTAAATTGGTCTTGTTATCATTTAAACAGTTGATAAATCCTTTTAAGGATTTCTGAAAAAGGTAACAGGGAGAGTTTTTGGTATGAATAAGAAAAAGCTTGGAGCTTTAATAGGCGTAATAGGGAGTTGCGGAATTCTGATGACGGGAACCTTCTTCGTCAACAACAATGTCAGCAAAAGAGTTTTCCACAATGAAGGTTACGTTGAAGCTGCATCAACTAGAGATCCCAGAGTTATAACCAGGAAGGCTTTAATGGACAGGGATTCTTCAGAAGCTTTTGATTTGCCGGAAGAGTCATCCGCTATTGAAGGGCAAAACGAAAGAGCTCAAAATAGGGTCTCTTCAGTAGAAAAAAACAATATTGAAGAGATGGATGCCAAGGCTGCTTCCAATGTTTCAGATCCGACAGAAGAGGAAGCTCCGATCCAAACATTAAATGAGGATAGGGAGAAGAGAGAAGCCGAGCAAAGGGCTAAGGCGAAAGCTGAGGCAAAAGCTGAAGCCGAAAGAAAGGCCAAGGCGGAGGCGGAGGCCAGAGCCAAGGCTGAAGAGGAAGCCAAAGCAAAAGCTGAAGCCGAAAGAAAGGCTAAGGCGGAGGCGGAAGCCAAAGCAAAAGCTGAGGCTGAAAGAAAGGCTAAGGAGGAGGCGGAAGCCAAAGCAAAAGCCGAAGCTGAGAGAAAGGCTAAGGAGGAGGCGGAAGCCAGAGCCAAGGCCGAAGCTGAGAGAAAGGCTAAGGCAGAGGCTAAAGCCAAGGCCAAAGCTGAAGCCGAAAGAAAAGCCAAGGCTGAAAAGAATAAAAAGGAAAGCTCAAATTCACAGAGGATATACACCCTGTCAAGGTTCAAACACATGGGCGTTATTAACTGGTCAGGATATAAGTTCACTTATTACTCACAGAAAGTTCTGCCCGGATACAACCTGAGAATTCCCGGAAGGCATGTTAATGAAGACGGATTTGTTTGTGATAAGGACGGTTACATAGTTCTGGCCCATAGGACGGTTGCAAGAGGAACGGTTATAAACACTCCCTTCGGCCACCAAGGCAAGGTATATGACAGGGGTTCAATGTCTGATGCCAACCACTATGACGTATATGTAGATTAATAAAAATCTTAAATTCAGGAGGCCCGATCTGAGGATCGGGCCTTTTTTATCGGCCAAAAGGGCGAAATTTCCGCCCTTCATGATATAATCATATTATTATTTTATAAGCGAATTAATCAGCTGAAAGGAGACCTTGATGTCAACAGAAAATAAAGGAAAGGCTTTTTATATTACAGCACCTATATATTATCCGAGCGGCTACCTCCACCTTGGAAATACATATACAAGCATAATTTGTGATGTGGTAAAAAGGTACAAAAAGGAACTCGGCTATGACGTATATTATGTTACGGGTTCGGATGAGCATGGAGAGAAGCTTGAGAGGACTGCCAAGGAGAATGGGATGGAACCCCTCGAATATATAGACCCAATAGTGGACGCCATAAAAGACCTTTGGAAAAAGCTTGATGTTGAGCCGGACTCCTTTGTCAGGTCTTCTGATGATCAGCATGTAAAGGATGTTCAGGATCTTTTCCAGAAGCTTTATGACAAGGGTGATATCTATAAAGGAAAATATGAAGGCTATTATTGCACCCCATGCGAGGAGTTTTGGACCGAGGCCCAGCTGGAAGACGGCCATTGCCCTTCGTGTGGCAGACCTGTTGAATACAGGGAAGAAGAGTCATACTTTTTCAGGCTTTCAAAATACCAGGATAGGCTCCTTAAATACTATGAAGACCACCCTGACTTCATCCAACCACTGAACAGAAAAAATGAGCTTCTGGGTTCTTTCTTTAAAGACGGTCTCCAGGACCTCTCAGTTTCAAGGAAGAGACTAAAGTGGGGAGTCCCTGTCCCGTTTGATAATGAACACGTGATTTATGTTTGGATTGACGCTTTAATCTGCTATCTAACGGGAATAGGTTTGGGATCGGATCCGGAAATGTTCAAGAAGTATTGGCCGGCCAGGGTCCACTTCTTGGGACGTGACATAGCCCGCTTCCATGCCATTATTTGGCCGGCAGTCCTCATGGCCCTGGACCTTCCTATGCCGGAAAAGATTTTTGCCCACGGCTGGATCCTATTCGAGGATGACAAGATGTCCAAGTCCAAGGGCAATGTCATATATCCGGAGCCTTTGGTAGACCTCTATGGAAGGGACGCCTTAAAGTATTTCGTTTTGAGGGAGTTTAACTTCGGATCGGACGGATCATTTTCAACCCGTAAATTCCTCCAGAGGCTGAATTCTGACCTTGCCAATGACCTTGGCAACCTCCTGAGCAGGAGCATTGCTATGGTCAGCAAGTACAGGGACGGATGGGTGCCTGAGGCCGGAGAAATAAATGAATTTGACAGGGATGTCATGAGGATCCAGGAAGAGACAGCTAAAAATGTTGAAAAGGCCATGGAGAACTACGATTTCCAGGAAACCTTTGAAAGCATATGGAGGCTGATCAGGAGGTCCAACAAATATATTGACGAAACTCAGCCCTGGATATTGGCGAAAGAGGGGGATCCCAAGAAACTCGACACGGTCCTTTATAGGCTCATGGATGTGTTAAGGTCAATTGCAGACCTCCTCATACCTTTTATGCCTGAAACGTCCCAAGAGATGCATAGGCAGCTAAACATTGAAAAGGGAAATTTCTTGGAAGCGTCAGAAATCAATGCCTATCCGGTAGGAAATATGGTGGAGAGGGGACAAGCCCTTTTCCCAAGATTGGATATTGAAGAGGAGTTGGACAAGCTTTATAAGACCAACAACGCCCTCATTGCCCAAAGGCAGGGAATAAGCCTTGAGGAGTTGGAGAAAATTCAGCAGGCAAATAAATCCGAAGAAAAACCGAAAAAGGAAGAAAAGAAACAGGAAGCTAAAAAAGAGAAAAAACAGGAAAAGGAGAAAAATATGGAAATGATAACTTTTGATCAATTTGAACAGGTTAAGATGAGGATAGGAAAGATTATTGATTGTAAGGTCCACCCGGATGCCGATAAGCTCCTGGTTGAAACCATTGATTTCGGCGATGAGACCAGGACAGCTGTTTCAGGGATCAAGGATTGGATAAGCCCGGAGGATATGATAGGTAAGCAGTTCGTTTTCGTTGTCAATATGCCGCCAAGAAAGATAAGGGGAATTGAGTCCCAGGCCATGATTTTGACAGCTGAGGCTGAGGAAGCCGGGATTGTTTGCCCGTTAAGCCCGATACAGGAAGTGCCTCTGGGAACCTATATAGGCTAAGGGTGATGTCCTATATTATTGATGCTCACTGTCACTTGAGCGATAGGGACTACGATGATTTAAGAGATGACATCATAGGGTCAATGGGGAAAAACGGGCTTTTGGCCCTTATTAATCCGGCTTCAGACCTGGAAAGCGCCAAGGCCGGGCTTGAATTGGCGAAGAGAGAAAAGAGGATCTTTGCTTGTCTTGGAACCCATCCCCTTGAAGCTAGGTCCTATGATGATCAATCTGAGCAATTCTACAGGGAAAACGCCTCGAATGAAAAAGTGGTGGCTATCGGGGAAATTGGACTGGATTACCACTACGAATTTGAGACGGCTCAGATACAGAAGGATATTCTTGAAAGACAATTTCAGCTGGCATCAGACCTGGACCTTCCTGTGGTAGTTCACTGCAGGGAGGCCCATAATGATTGCTATGCCATAATAAAGAATTTTCCGGGCCTGAAAATTCTCATGCACTCCTATTCAGAAGCGGATTCCGGTTCTTGGAAACTCTATGACGAGCTTGGAGCCTACATAAGTTTCGGGGGTATGCTGACCTTTAAAAATTCGGAAAATGTTAGGGACATAGCCCGTATGGCTGATCCTCAAAGAATTATGATGGAGACTGACGGCCCCTACCTGGCTCCTGTTCCGAAAAGAGGAAAGACCAACAGGCCGGAATGGGCTTGGTACTCCCTGCTCTGCCTGGCTGATGTTTTGAAGAGGGATGCCGGGGAGCTTGCCGACCTTTTATTGGACAATACGGTGAAATTCTATGGGATTGAAAGCGCTGTTGAGAAAATTAAAGGGGAAACGGATGATCTTGACCTGTCTTTGGGCAGGGACGGACTTAACTTATAGACTGACGGTGTTATATGATTCAGGAGATAATTGTTGTTGAGGGCAAGGATGATATGGCCGCGGTTAAGGCAAGCCTGGACTGCGAATGCATAATAACCCACGGCTACGGCTTCGGGGATGACCTGCTTGATAAGCTGGAAATCTTGCACGAAAGAAGAGGGCTTATTGTACTGACTGACCCCGACTATGCCGGTAAGCGGATACGGGAGAGGATCAGGGAGAGGATTCCCGGAGCAAAGATGGCCTTTATCCCAAGAAAGGACGCCTATAGGGGAGACGATATAGGTGTTGAAAATGCCGATCCCCAAGCTATTAAAAAGGCAATCGAGAGTGCCAGACCTTCATATATGGAAAGAAGGCAGGTTTTTACAATGAAGGACATGCTGGAATACGGCTTGGAAGCTTGCCCCGGAGCCAAAAACAGAAGGATACGCCTTGGCGAAATCCTGTCCATAGGCTATGGAAATGCCAAGCAACTTTTGAGCAGGTTGAATGATTACGGCATTGAAAGAGAAGAGTTTGAAAGGGCTATGGGGGAAATAAATGACAGTGAGTGATAAGCTCTATTCGCCTAAAGCCATAAAAAGAATAATGGCTGAAGGCGGTCTGGCTTTTTCAAAATCCAAGGGACAGAATTTTTTAATAGATGGCAATTTGGTCAGTAAGATTGGTCGGGCCTCAGGAATTTGTAAAGACGACCATGTAATTGAAATAGGACCCGGAATAGGGACCCTGACCCAGGAACTTTTGAAACATTCAGGAAAGTTGACGGCCATAGAGCTTGACAGGGGCTTTCTGCCAATATTGAGTAAAAATTTTGGTGACGATCCCAAATTCAACCTGGTTGAGGGGGATGCATTAAAAATTGACCTCAGAGACCTCTTGTCAGGGAAGGAAGATAATGTAAAGGTAGTTGCAAATCTCCCATACTATATTACCAGCCCGATACTGATCAAGCTCTTGACTGACGACCTGCCTCTGAAATCCATCACAGTTATGGTCCAAAAAGAGGTCGGAGAAAGGATCTGCGCGAAGAAAAACTCACCTGATTACGGGGCCCTTTCTCTTCTGGTAAGCCTGTATTCAAGTGATAAAAGGATAATTTTTGATATACCGAGAACAGCTTTCTTGCCGGCCCCAAAGGTTGATTCATGCCTTATACATATTGAAATGATGGGGAAGTCGGAAAGCATCACAGGACAACTTGACCGGGAAGCAAAGAAGAGGGTTAACAATATAATAAGGCTGGCCTTTCAGAAGAGACGCAAGATGGTAATAAAGTGCTTCCAGGACAATCTGGGGAAATCCAGGGCCGAACTCATAAAGATCTTCCAAGAAGCCGGGGTTGACGACAAGGCCAGGCCTGAAAATCTTGATCTTGATGACTATGTGAATATTCTTCGGCTTTCGGGGTATCTTGACTAATGAGTATAAGTTAAGAAAGGAGCTAAAATGGATAAAGTAACGATTTTCACATCCCCAACCTGCATGTATTGCAAGGCCGCAAAGAAGTATATGGATGAGAAGGGGATTTCATACGAGGAAAGAGATATCACCAAGGACTCGGCTGCCCGCGATGACCTGATTTCAAAGGGTTACAGGGGAGTTCCCATAATAAGAGTCGGTGAAGAAGACATTGTAGGATTTGATCAGGAAAAGCTGGATCAGCTTCTGAATGCCTAGTTTATACTGATATAGTTACAGCCCGGTTTTTAACCGGGCTGTTTTTGCTTTTAGAAAAGTCCTCTTAATTTAAGATTCTCATAAATCCTTTTTATGGGAAGCATATAGACAGCTTCTCGCATGGAAACCTTGTAATCCTGAGTGAGTTTCTTGCAGGCCCTATATGCTTTGAGCAGGGTTTTCTCCTGCATTTCAAAAATCTCTTGGGAGGTCAGGCTGTTTAAGCTTTGATTCTGCTGCCACTCATAGAAGGAAACCAGGACGCCGCCGGAGTTTGCCAAAAGGTCGGGAAGGAGGTCAATGCCTCTTTCCTGCAAGATCTCATCGGCTGCAGGAACAGTGGGATTGTTGGCCCCCTCTGCAACTAAACCGACTTTGAAAGAACTTGCCAGGTCTTCATTTAAAGTGTTTTCAATTGCACAGGGCAAATATACATCACAATTTATAGCTGAAGGAGAGAATTCCTTAACTATTTCAGCTTTATTGAAGTCGATAAAATTCATATTTTTCTTACTATAGTAATGGTCATATAGGTCATCGTATTTCAGACCTTCAGGATTATAAACCAGGTAGGGTCGGTCCTTGCCGTCTATCTCGGCGTGGTGGACAATGCCTACAACTTTGCAGCCTCTTCTTTCCAAGTCCTGGACAGCAGTTGACCCGACATTGCCGAAGCCTTCAACAATGGCGGTCATATCTGAAATTTTCTTACCATGGTCCTCGGCCCAGGCCTCAACCAGGCAGGCCAGGCCCCTTCCTGTGGCTTGGGTCCTTCCGGGGCAACCGCCCATGGCAAGGTCCTTGCCGGTAAAGGTTCCAAGGGTCCTGTTACCGGAAAGCTTCTGGTATTCATCAGTAAAGTAGGCCATGATTTGGGAATTGGTATTAACGTCCGGGGCCGGTATATCGATGAATTCCCCAAGATTGGGATATATGCCGTCAACCCATCCTCGGGATAACTGTTCAAGCTCTCTTTTTGAGAGTTTCTTTGGATCGACTTTAATGCCTCCCTTGCCACCTCCCAGATGAAGTCCTATTAATGCACACTTGAAGCTCATCCATATTGACAGGGCCTTGACCTCATCCTCACAAACTTCAGGATGGAAGCGGACTCCGCCCTTTCCCGGTCCCAGGGCCGAGGTGTGGAGAGACCTGTAGCCCACAAAAGTTTTGAGAGAGCCATTGTCCATATGGACGGGGATTCTTACTTCCTGAAAGCGCTCAAAGTGGGAAAGATATTCATAGACATCCTCGCCATAGCCAAGCTTATCACATGACCTTTTTAAGAGGGCCAGGGTGGATTCAAGGGGGTTTATGTGTTTATTCATAAGAACCTTCTTTCATTTTTATAAATTGGTTTAAATATGTACTTTATTATTTCAAAAAGTTACTCTTCATTTTATATCAATATGGCGGATCAAGTGCAAAAATTGAAAATTGCCGACCAAAAGACCGGGACTACTTATGCTACAATGATTAGGACGATTAATATGCCGGAATAGAGGTGAAAAAATGGGAGAAGACAATAAAAAAATAAGCCTATGGGGGCTTTTCATAACAATCTTCAAAATCAATGCCTTTACTTTCGGTGGCGGCTACACAATAGTTCCGGTTATAAGGGACGAGTTTAATAAGGATAAGGGCCTGATAGGCAAGGAAGAAATGTATGACATAACTGCGCTTGCCCAGTCGGGACCGGGACCTATGGCTGTGAACACATCGCTACTTGTGGGATACAGGCTTAGAGGGCCTCTTGGCGCAGTGGTCAGCCTTTTGGCCGCAACCCTGCCCTGCCTTATAATTCTTTCCATTATGTACTACCTATATGACTTTATTCGGGAGAATTCCTGGGTTAGGGCGGCCTTCTCATGTATGGGGGGAAGCATAGCGGCCGTTTTGCTTTTAACCAGTATAGATATGATAAAGTCGGCCCTGAAAAAACACACTGTTTTTGGGCTCATTCTTATGGTGGGGGGAACAGGCGTCTCGGTGCTATACGACATGAATACGGCTCTTATCATCCTGTTTTGCGGCATAGTGGGCCTGGTGACATTCAGCATTTTACCTGAGGAGAAGATAAAGTGATTTATTTGGAACTCTTTGTAACATTCTTAAAAATCGGGGCCTTTGCTTTTGGCGGGGGCTATGCTGTCCTGCCCTTAATTCAGCAATATGTCGTTGCAGAAAAGGCCTGGATCAATCTTTCCGAAATGACCGACCTAATTTCAATTTCTCAAATTACTCCGGGACCGATAGCTATAAACTCAGCGACATTTATAGGGACAAAGGTTGCCGGGGTACCGGGGGCTATTGTCGCAACTCTTGGAAATGTCCTGCCCCAATTTATTCTCATGATGATATTGGGCTATTTTCTCTTTGGCGGCAAGGACTTGCCTTTTTTAGGGAAAATCCTTAAGGGCCTAAGACCGGTTATTGCCGGCCTGGTCAGCCTTGTAGCTATAGCGATGATAAAATCCACCTTGTTTGTAAATATTCAGAGTTTTTCATCATTTCAATTTAATTATTTAGGCCTTATAGGCTTTGCTGTGGGCCTGTACTTCTATGCCAAGGGCAAGCTCGGGATAGTTGGCCTCGTTATCATTTCAGTGGCTATTGGGCTCTGTGTCCACGCTATAAGCATCTTGTTTTAATTATTTTCTCAATTCATATCCAAAATTAAAGTTAGTCATACTTGACACTCCGCAAAACCCGAATATAATATTATATAGTTAGACGCAACTAACGGATAGCTATCTTAACCCGGCATTCCGGGAGAACGGAGGATTGTATAGTATATCGTGATCTTGAAGAATTACTTATATTACACGCTTCACCAACTCTTGCCGGGATAAAAACCGCCAATCTTTTCGCAATAAGAAGGGAATTGGATTCGGAGCTTAAAAAGGCCATAACCGATTTCAACAGAAATATGAGGGCTAAGAAAGTCAGACTCCTCCCGATAGGCAAGGGGAAGGGGAGAACCCTTTTGTACATATATAGACCTGAAAAGCTTGAAAAGGATCTGACTTGTGAAGAGTGTATGGTTTTTTTACGGAAAATGGGATATCCGGTTGGGAAACCCTGTGCCTGCCTTAAAGAATATGCGGACCGCCTGAGCAAGAGCAAGTGCTTCCTGCACGAGATAGGCTTCTTTCTTGGATACCCGTCTGAAGATGTCATTTCCTTTATAGAAAAGGGCCCGAAAGAATCCCTATGCTGTGGAGTATGGAGGGTGTATAAAGAAAAGGAAGAGGCGATAAAGGTCTTCAGCCAATTTAAGAAATGCAGGGAAAATTATTATTTTAGTTGGAAAGCCGGAAAAAGTTTAAACGAGCTGACTCCGGCAATTTAAAAAAGGTAAATTCAAAGGAGAGAAGTATGAGTAAAGTAGCAATAGTTTATTGGAGTGGCACAGGCAACACTGAAGCAATGGCAAACGCCGTTGAAGAGGGTGCAAAAGAAGCAGGCTGCCAAGTCGATGTATTTGGCCCTGTTGATTTTTCAGCAGACAAGCTGAATGATTATGATGCAATTGCTCTGGGCTGCCCCGCCATGGGATCAGAACAGTTGGAAGAAGAAGAATTCCAACCCATGTTTGACGATATCAAAGGTGGACTGAAGGATAAAAAAGTTGTTCTCTTCGGCTCATACTCATGGGCAGACGGTGAATGGATGGAAACTTGGCAGGATGAGGTGGTCTCCTTGGGCGCAAACCTTCTTGCCGACGGATTGGCAATCTATGATGCACCGGATGACGACGGGCTCAACGAGTGCAAGGAGCTGGGAAAACTCTTGGCAAAATAGGATAAATCCTGATTTGCAGAACCTATCCATATAAAAAGACCTTGGTGGTTGGATGAGAACCTAATCTCGACCACCAAGGTCTTTTAATTTATCTCTTCCCTATATCATTATTCATCCAGAAGACTCTTTTTAGCCGATTCAAAGAGCTTTATATCATAGAGGCCCGGAACATTTTGGTAGAGCCCCTCTGCAACTCTTTCCGAGTGGCCCATCTTTCCGAGAATTCGGCCATCCGGTGACAGGAGCCCCTCAATCGCCCCATATGAGCCGTTGGGATTGTACTCTATATCCATAGAGGGATTTCCTTCAAGATCCACGTATTGGCCGGCAATTTGCCCTTTTTCAGCCAAGTCCTCAAACATCGATTTGGTCATTGCGATTCTTCCCTCACCGTGGGATATGGGAACCCTATAAACTGCATCAAGATTAACATTTCTCAGCCAGGGGGATGCCTTTGACGCATAGCGGATATTGACCAGCCCCGACATATGCTTGCCTATGATATTCTTTGCCAGGGCCGGCATGGATGAGTTTCCTTCAACTATCTTCCCATAGGGGAGGAGACCCAGCTTGATCAGGGCCTGGAAGCCGTTGCAGATGCCGAGTACCAATCCGCCCCTCCTATCAATCAGGTCAGTGATTGCTTCTGAGCATTGGGGGTTTCTCATAAAGGAATTGATGAATTTAGCTGATCCGTCAGGCTCATCGCCGCCAGAAAATCCCCCGGGAATATAGAGGATTTGAGAATCTTCTATTTCTCTGCTGAAATTATCAAGGCTGAGCCCTATATCATCAGGCCGGGTATTTCTTATGACCAGGATTTTAGCATCAAGACCGGCCGACTCGACATAGCGTTTGGCATCATATTCGGTGTTGGTTCCCGGAAAGACAGGAATAAGGACTTTTATCTTGTCAGCTGTTTTTAATATATTGAAACTTAAAGACTTGTCGGAATTTACGACAACTTCAGAAGAAAATTTAGACCTGTATTTTTCCGTAAGTCGGGCTTGGCATTCAGAATGGTCAGCCTTCAGCGGATAGACACTTTCCAATTTGTTTTCATAGACCTTTATCAGGTCGGAAAGATTTGATCTTTCCTTGCCGAAAGCTATGGCCGCTTCCTTGAGGGTTTGACCAAGCTGAATACTCATATAGCCCCTACCAAGGGATTCGCCTGAATTTCCCCCGATATCATCAATATTGTCAGCCAATTCGGCTATAATACCGCCATAGTACTTGCTATAAAGCTTTTCGAGACCTCGGGGATCGGAGCTGATTTCCTCATTAAAGTTGAAGCCTATGTCATTTCCTATGGCCATTTCAAATATGGCTTTCATAATGCCGCCGTCTGAGATGGATCGGCAGGACTTTATTTTCCCTGAATCCATTGCTGCCAGGATATCTCTATAAATCTTTTTAACAGAAGAAGGATTGGGCAGGCCGTCATCCCTTAATTCCGGTAGGAAGGCCATAACCTTATGATCCGGACCTTTGAATTCAGGTGAAAGAACCCTGTCAATTTTTCCCATTGCCACGGAAAAAGATATGAGGGTTGGGGGAACGTCCAAATCTTCATAGGTCCCCGACATTGAATCCTTGCCGCCTATGGCGGCCACAGAATAGTCCAATTGGGCCCTATAGGCGCCAAGCAGAGCTTCTGTCGGCAGGGCCCAGCGCTCGGGATCTCTTCCCGGAGCCGGGAAATATTCCTGGAGTGACAGGTAGGCCCGGTCAAGCCCGGCACCTGAGGCCACAAGCTTGGTCAGTGAATCCAGGACAGCCATATAGGCCCCATGGTAGGGGGAGGACGAAGATAAGTAGGGATCGTAGGACCAGGACATAAATGAAAGATCAGGACACTCACCCTTTTCCATGGAAATTTTGTGGACCATGGTCTGGATGGGAGTCCTTTGATTTTTGCCGCCATATGGCATAAGAACGGTGCCCTGGCCTATAGTTGAGTCAAACTGCTCCCCAAGCCCCTTTTGTGAGCAGGCATTTAAAGAGCCGACAAGCTTGATAAGACCATCATTAAAAGGCATGTCAGCGGGATCTTTTCCGTCAAGCTTGACCTTATAATCCGAAAGCTTTTTTGTGGATTCTATTTTTATATGCTTTTCAGCCCCGTTGCTGTTCAAGAAGGCCCTTGAGAGGTCAACGATTTTTTTCCCTCTCCAGGTCATGACCAGCCTTTTTTCCTGAGTAACTTGTGCAAGGGGGGTTAATTCAAGATTTTCTTCCCGGGCAACCCGGTCAAAAAGCTCAAGATTTTCAGGTTCAATTATAAGGGCCATTCTCTCCTGGGATTCTGAAATTGCAAGCTCAGTCCCATCCAGACCCTCATATTTTTTAGGTACCTTATCAAGATCTATAATCAGGCCGTCGGCAAGCTCGCCCACGGCAACAGAAACCCCGCCGGCCCCGAAATCATTACAGCGTTTGATGAGGGGAACAATCTTTTCATTCCTGAAGAAGCGTTGTAACTTTCTTTCTTCCGGCGCATTGCCCTTCTGGACCTCTGCCCCGGATTTTTCCACCGAATCCTCACTCTGTGACTTTGACGAGCCCGTGGCTCCGCCAATTCCGTCCCGGCCGGTCCTTCCGCCTATAAGCAGGACCAAGTCGCCGGGAGAGGGCTCTTCACGCCTGACCAGGTTCTCCGGAACCGCCCCTATAACAGCCCCGACCTCCATCCTCTTAGCCTCATATCCGGGATGGTAGACCTCGTTCACCATGCCTGTGGCCAGACCTATCTGGTTGCCATAGGAAGAATAGCCCCTGCAGGCCTCCCTGACGATCTCATATTGGGGGAGTTTGCCGGGAAGGGTTTGGTCTATGGGTTTTAGGGGATCGGCAGCCCCGCTCACCCTCATTGCCGCATAAACATAGGCACGGCCGGACAGGGGGTCCCTGATCGCCCCTCCTATGCAGGTTGCAGCCCCGCCGAAGGGCTCTATTTCCGTAGGATGGTTGTGGGTTTCATTTTTGAAAAGCAAAAGCCAATCCTCATCCTCGCCGTCAACCTTTATCTTAATTTTTACCGTACAGGCATTTATTTCCTCAGATTCGTCAAGGCCCTTCAAAAGTCCCTGTTTTTTAAGGGATTTTCCGGCTATAGTAGCCAGATCCATAAGGCATATGGGCTTTTTTATTCCAAGATCTTCCCGGGCCTTAAGATAGTCTTTATAGGTCTTCTCGATAATTGGATCCTCGAATCGGGCCTCATCGAGTATGGTTGAAAAGGTCGTGTGCCTGCAGTGGTCGGACCAATATGTATCAAGAATCTTTATCTCCGTTATAGTGGGCTTCCTATTTTCCTCTTTAAAGTAGTTCCTGACCGTTTTCAGGTCATCAGCATCCATGGCAAGGCTATGTTGAACGAGAAAATTGTCCAAATCATCATCCTTAAGATCAAGAAAATCCTCAAGAATATCAATATCGTTTAGGGTCCGTTCAGTGTTTTCAAGGCTTGAGTAGGGGGAGAGCTCGGCTTTGCAGGCCTCGACAGGATTGATCAGCATGGAGTCCAGTTTCTTCTTATCCCCGTCATTAAGTTTCCCGTAGAAGAGATAGATGTTGGCATATTTCACCAAGGTCCTGCTTTCCCCATTCAGCATTTGCAGGCATTGGCGGCAGGAATCGGCCCTCTGGTCGAATTGACCGTCCAGGGCCCTGACCGGGAGGATATAGTCGGCTGATCTGTGGTCATCTTGCAAATTAAAATAAAATAAGTCCTGGGCCGGGTCGGTGAAGACCTTTTTGATGGCTTCCACAAAATCCCGGCCGGATATATATTGGCAGTCATATCTTTTCAGGATCCTTATATTTTCAAGCCCTGAGAGGCCATATATTTCCCCGGCCTTATTTAGGAGGGACCTTTCCTCGTCCCTCATTTCAGGCCTCTTTTCAACGTAGATCCTTTTAATGCTTGCAGGATCTTGAGAAAGTATATCCTGTAAACTTATAAGATTTTCCCTCATTGGTCCTCTCCTTTTAAGGCTTTAAGAGCTGACTTTCCGATGTCCTTTCGGCAAAAGGCCCCTTGGAAACGGATGTCTTTTAAACCCTCATATGACTTTTTAATTGCGTCCTCAAGGTTATCAGCAAGCCGGGTATAGCCCAAAACCCTGCCCCCATCGCTAAGCAGTTTGCCTTGGTCGTCGGATTTAACACCTGCAAAATAAATATCATCTTTTAAATCCTTGGGAAAAGAAATCTCATATCCCTTTTTGTAGGATCCGGGATAGCCGGAAGAGGCCAGAATTGTGCAGCATGCCGCCTTTTTTGAAAACTTTATATCCACATCTGCAAGCCTGCCTTGGCTTACCGCCATCATAATGTCAAGCAAGTCCGTCTCAAGCAGGGGAAGGACAACCTGGGCCTCAGGATCCCCGAAGCGGCAGTTATATTCAATGACCTTGGGCCCCTTTTCGGTAAGCATGAGGCCGAAATATAGGCAGCCTTTGAAGGGGCAGGACTCTTTTTCCATGGCCCTTATTGTCGGGATGAAGATCTTTTCCATGCACTCTTGTGCAATTTCAGGACTGTAGTAGGGATTGGGGGCTATGCAGCCCATTCCGCCGGTATTGGGGCCCATATCGCCGTCATAGGCCCTTTTGTGGTCCATGGATGAGACCATGGGCCTTATAGTTTTTCCGTCAGTGAAGGCCAGGACGCTGACCTCAGGGCCTCTCAGAAATTCTTCAATTACCAGGGTATGACCTGAATTTCCGAACCTGTCCCTTTGCATGCAGTCCTCTATGGCATCAAGGGCTTGGCAATAGTCCCCGGCAATGACAACACCCTTGCCCTTGGCCAGACCCGAGGCCTTTATAACTATGGGATAGTCGGCTTTTTCAGCATATTCTTTTGCCTTATCAAAATCATCGAAAATAGCAAAATCCGCCGTAGGTATTCCGTATTTTTTCATGAGATTTTTCGAAAAAGCCTTTGAACCCTCTATTTGGGCCGCTTTTTTATCAGGACCGAAGCAAGGGATGCCGATTTCTTGGAGCCGGTCGATCAGGCCCATTACAAGGGGATCGTCAGGGCTGACAATGGCAAAATCTATCTTGTGTTTCCCGGCAAAGTCCAGGATTCCTTCAGGATCCTCTGCGGAAATGGGCAGGCAAACAGCATCGTCACCATATCCCGCATTGCCCGGAAGGGCGTAGATCTTTTGGACCTTGGGATTGGATTTAATTTTTTTGAGGATGGCATGCTCGCGGCCGCCCCCTCCGATAAGTAAGATGTTCACAAGAGCCTCCTAAAGTGTTTTAGTGGTGGAAAAGCCGGGTTCCTGTAAATGCAAGAACCATATTGTATTTATCAGCCTTTTCTATGACATCATCGTCCCTGACCGATCCGCCCGGCTCGGCAATATACTCAGCTCCGGCCATGTGGGCCCTTTGGATATTGTCGCCGAAGGGGAAGAAGGCATCAGAGATCAGGCAAATTCCATCTTGGCTTTTTAAGAAGGCCTCTTTTTCTTCCAAGCTCAAGGGCTCAGGTCTGGTGCTGAAGTAGTTTTGCCAATTTCCCTCGGCCGTAACATCTTCTTCATAGTTATTGACATACTGGTCAATGACGTTGTTTTTAGCCGTTCTGGCCAGGCCTTTTTTAAAGGGCAGGTCCATGGTCTTTTCCATCTGCCTATACAGCCAGACCATGGCTTTTGATGCGGCCAGCCTGGTGCAGTGGATCCTGGACTGTTGGCCCGCTCCGACCCCGATAACCTGGCCGTCACAAGCCAGGGCAACCGAATTGGATTGGGTATATTTCAGGGCTATCATGCCGATTATAAGATCGCGCTTGGCACTATCGGGGAGATCCCTGTTCTTGCTGACAATGTTTTTTAAGAGGTCATTGCTGATCTTTTGGTCGTCAATTCTTTGGCTCATGTTTATCCCGAAAACTTGGCGGTTCTCCTGGGTCTCAGGCTCATAATCCGGGTCAATGGCGACTATATTATAATTACCATTCTTTTTTTCTTTGAGAATTTCAAGGGCCTCATCCGTATAGCCGGGGGCTATGACCCCGTCGGAGACTTCTTTTTTTATAAGCCGGGCTGTGGTTTCATCGCATATGTCGGAAAGAGCTGCCCAGTCCCCGAATGAGGACATGGGGTCGGTCCCTCTTGCCCTGGCGTAGGCGCAGGCCAGGGGAGACCGATCCAGACCTTTAAAACTTTCAAGGAAGCAGGCTTTTTTCAGCCTGTCAGGCAGGGGAAGTCCTACAGCGCAACCGGCAGGACTGACGTGTTTGAAGGAGGAGGCAGCCGCAAGGCCCAGGGCTTCTTTGAGTTCTTTGACCAGCTGATAGGAATTCAGGGCATCAAGGAAGTTGATATAGCCGGGCTTGCCGTTCAGAACTTCAAAGGGCAGGTCACTATTGTCGGCCATGCTTATAAAAGCGGGTTTTTGTGCGGGATTGGTCCCATATTTCAAGTCATATTTTTTCATGAGAAGTCCTTTCACCTCGTCGGCGGATTTTAGATATCCAGCTCCTGTTTAAGCTCTTTGCTATGGTAGCGGTCCAAAATTTCCTTTACCTGATTTCCCAGATAATCCTCAACTTGGCTCTTACAGAGACCTATGTAAAGTTGGGGATCCATATGGGCCATTATTTCCTCTTCACTCAGGTGGATTTCCGGGTCATCGGCAATCCTCTTTATGAGGTCATTTTCACCACCCTCAAGCTTCACCTTTACAGTTGCGGCGTGGGAGTGCTCTCTGAGCCTTTCATGGATTTCCTGGCGGCTCTGACCCTTTTTAACAGCTTCCATAAGTATGGATTCAACTGCCATATAGGGCAATTTCCCCATAAGCCTCCTGTCAATTATTTTTTCATAGACTGCCATATTGTCGGTGACATTTATGGCTATGTTCAAAATTGCATCCACACCCAGGAAGGCCTCGGATATTGAAATTCTTCGATTTGCGGAGTCATCCAGGGTTCTTTCAAAGAATTGGCATGAGGCGGTTATGGCGGGATTGATAGAATTTATCATCACATTGCGGGCCAGGGAACACATTCTTTCCGACCGCATGGGATTTCTTTTATATGGCATGGCGGAAGACCCGATTTGACTCTTTTCAAAGGGCTCTTCAAGCTCTTCGTAGGATTGGAGGATCCTGATGTCATTGCCCATCTTTGATGCGGCTATGGCGAAGCAGGCCAAAGCTGAAAGAAATTGATAATCCAGCTGGCGTGAGTAGGTCTGGCCGGTAAGTGCTATAGTTGTTTTAAAGCCCAACTCCTCAGCTATTCCCTTGTCCAGAGCCTTAACCTTATCCTCATCTCCTTCAAAAAGCTCAAGGAAAGAAGCTTGGCTGCCGCTTGCCCCCTTGGCACCCCTTAATTGGAACCTGTCCAACTTGTCCCGGAGGTCTTCCATGGCCAGAATAAATTCTTTTATCCACAGGCAGGCCCTCTTACCGACCGTTGTTGGCTGGGCAGGCTGGAGATGGGTAAAGGCCAGGCAGGCAAGTGACTTATACTTGTCAGCGAATTGGGACAGGTTGGCAACAACCTGGGCCGATTTTTTCATGACAAGCTCCGAGGCTTCTTTCATCTGGAGGAGTTCGGTATTGTCGGTGACAAAGCAGGATGTGGCACCCAAATGAATGATGGGGGCTGCATCGGGACAGAGTTTTCCATAGGAATATACATGGCTCATCACATCGTGGCGGACTTCTTTTTCCCGGGCCCGGGCCACATCATAATTGATATCGTTAAGGTGGGCCTCCATCTGGTCTATTTGGGCTTGAGTTATGTCAATGCCCAGTCTTTTCTCAACCTTGGCCAGGGTCAGCCACATTTTTCTCCATGACCGGAATTTGTAGTTGTCGGAAAAAATATATTGCATCTCATGTCCGGCATATCGGCCGGAGTAGGGGGATTGGTAAGAGTCTCTGGGATCCATTATTGCCTCCTTGTGCTTATTGTTATTCATTTTTGTTGAATACAAAGTCTCTATAGCTGAGATCTCTCAGGTCTATAGCCCTAAGAATCATTGAAACCTTGTTGTCGGGGTCCAGGCTTTCCCATAGTTTCCCGGCAAGTCCCGGGATACCCATTCCTTGGCACTTATTGTTCTCGTGGTCATGGGCTTCATTGCTGTCGAACAAGGATACCCTCATGGGCTCACCCTCAAAGGATGGGAGTGGATTGCCATCTTCCCGATAAGTCGATATAAAGCGGCCAAGGCCCTTTTCGGCCGGATAGTGGAAGAAATAGCGATTGCAGGCAGAACCCTTGTCATCGCAAGCTTTCAAAATAGACATTTCATAATTAAAGGTACCCTGCTTAAAATTAAGAATTGCGGAAATTCTGGGGGTGAAATTGGGCTCATCGGGCTCAAATTGCCTGCTCATCAGGGCTTGGTCAAAGGAAAGGCCCTGTTTTTCTCCGTCAACTATGGTGTCCGTCTGGTCCCCGTTGCTGATAATGAGGCGATTTTCATCCATGGTCATAGCCCTATATATGATGAGGGAGGGATCTTGGACCGCTAGGGGATCAAAGGGGGCTGTGTAGAGGTCTCCTGATTTGCTTTCAAAGACACGGTTCCTGCTATTTCTGGACCTGCCCATAATAAAGTAGACGACAAGGGCCCTATTTCCGCAGGGACTTGTTCCCACAAAAATGCCCCTGCCCGGATAGGAATTGGCTTTTAAAACGGATGAAAAATCGGGTGTTTTAATTATCTTTTCAATTTGCATTGGTCTTCCTTTCTCTTTCTTTAAATATTTTTTTAGAAAGTTTTTCAACTGCCTTGGGCAAAAGAACCCACTCGGCTTCCTCCATAATCCTTTTTTGGAGGCTTTCGGGACTGTCACCTTCGAGGACGGGGACAGCTTTTTGCATTATGATCTTACCCCCGTCGGTCACCTCATTTACCATATGGACTGTGGCACCGCTGACTTTGACCCCTCTTTCCAGGGCCTTCTCATGGACTTTTATGCCGTAATAGCCGGGGCCGCAAAAGGCGGGAATCAGGGAAGGATGGATATTTAGGATCCTGTCGGGATACTTGCTGATAAAGGTAGGGGAGAGTATTGACAGGAAACCTGCTAAAACCAGGAGGTCAATCTCATTCTCTTTTAAAAGCGCCAGGGCCTTATTTTCAAAGAGGTCTGGGTTCTTTTTATCAGATTTTATATAAACGGTTTTCTTCCCGGACTCTCGAGCCCTTTCCAAGGCATAGGCATCCTCCCTGTTGGATATGACCAGGTCTATTTGACCGTGGGGGATGTTTCCGAGGCTTTCTTCCTTGAGCAAGGAGGCCAAGTTGGTTCCCCCGCCCGATACAAAAACCGCGATTTTTATTTTTTCTCTGTTAGCCCTGTCATTTTTATAAGCTTCAAAAACACCGGTCATAGTATGACTCCGGAGTCGGATTTTACAACCTTGCCTATCACAAATGAGTCCCAATCCAGGCCGGAAAGAATATCATGGGCCTTATTCAGGTCTTTCTCAGAAAGAATTATCACCATGCCGCAACCCATGTTGAAGGTGTTGAACATATCGTGGTCCGAAATATTTCCCTCTTCCTGAATGAAATGGAAAATTTCAGGAATTCTCAGTAGCTTGGGGTCAATTTGAGCGGACAGCCCTTGGGGCAGGGACCTGGGTATGTTTTCATAGAAGCCCCCACCTGTTATATGGCTGAGGGCCTTGATTTCGATTTTCTCAAGGAGGGCGAGGACCGGCTTGACATAAATATTAGTAGGTTCAAGCAAAACCCGGCCAAGGCTTGAGCTTCCGAAGGGCTGATCAAGGGACAGCTTCTTATCATTTAAAATCTTTCTTACCAGAGAAAAGCCGTTGGAATGTAATCCGGATGAGGGCAGGGCCAAGAGAAGGTCACCCTCCTCAACATTTTCTATATCCAGAATTTTTGATTTTTCGACTACACCGACAGCAAATCCGGCAAGGTCATATTCATCTTCCGGATAAAAACCGGGCATTTCGGCGGTTTCCCCGCCTATCAGTGAACAACCCGAGAGCAGGCAGCCCTGAGCAACTCCTTCTACGATTGAAGCTATTTTTTCAGGGTCATTTTTTCCGCAGGCTATATAGTCGAGGAAAAAGAGGGGGGCGGCGCCGGAGCAGATAATGTCGTTGACGCACATGGCAACGGCATCCTGGCCTATGGTATTGTGCTTATCCATCATAAAGGCCAGCTTCAGCTTTGTCCCAACCCCATCGGTTCCTGAAACAAGGACCGGGTCCTTATACTTACTTCCCAATTGGAAAAGACCGCCGAAACCGCCTATTGACGAAAGGACTTCGGGCCTTTTGGTCTTTTCCAGGTGTTTTTTCATGAGTTTTACGGCTTCGTAGCCCGCCTTTATATCAACGCCTGCTTCTTCATAGGCCTTGGACTGAGATTTGTTCATTTTTATTCCTTTCCGTTCCAACAATAGGTGCAAAGCTTGCATGGGGACAGGCCTATAGCCTTAATCAGATAATCCAGGGATTGGAAACCCAGAGAAGAAAAGCCGAATTTTTTGGCTATGGCTTCTCTCATGGCCTTGTTACGGACCGTGCAGGAGTCCGCATACTCATCTATGTGGTTTTCTCCCTCAGGACCTTCAAGCTCTTCTATTACACGTCTGCTTAAAAGTTCCATTTGGCTAACCTGCCTTGAAAAATCAAGGAACTTGCAGCCGTACATTATGGGAGGACAGGCCGTCCTCATATGGACTTCTTTAGCCCCGGCCCTGAAAAGGAAACCGACAGTCCCTTTTAGCTGGGTCCCCCTGACAATGGAATCATCTACAAAAAGCAGCTTTTTATCTTTTATGAGGTCGGTAACCGGGATCTGCTTCATCTTTGCCACCCTGTCCCTCTGGCTTTGGACCGGAGGAGTAAATGACCTTGACCAGGTAGGCGTATACTTTATTATGGCCCTTGCATAGGGTATGCCGCTTTCGAAAGCATAGCCCAGGGCGTGGCCAACGCCGGAATCGGGAACCCCTCCAACATAGTCAATATCGGGCAGTGTCTTGTTTTCCATGTCGAACTTGGCCATGAGCCGGCCGTTCAGGTTCCGAGCGCTCTCAACCCCGATCCCCTTGTAGGTCGATGTGGGATAACCGTAATATGTCCAGAGAAAAGAACAAATCCTTTCTTCCTTGCCGGCTTCCACAAGCTGCTTGTAGCCGTCACGGTCAAGCTCAACAATCTCTCCGGGGCCAAGCTCCTTTACAATCTTATAGCCCAACTTGCGAAAGGCGAAGGACTCAAAGGATGCACACATTCCGTAATCATTTTTTCCTATAACAAGGGGAATCCTGCCCATTTTATCCCTGCAGGCGATGATTTTCCCGTCATTCAACATGATAAGGAGGGACATAGTCCCTTTAATGGAATTTTGAACAAAAGTAATGCCTTCAGTGAGGCTGTCCTTGAGATTTATCAAGGCAGCAATAAGCTCACAGGAATTGATACGGCCACCGGTCATAGCATCAAAGTGGGCACCGGGCAAGTTTAGATATTGCTCAAGAAGCTCATCTTTATTTTTTATGACCCCGGTAAAACACAGGGAAAAAGCTCCAAATTTAGATCTTATAAGCAGGGGCTGGGGGTCCTTGTCTGAAATGCAGGCTATAGATGAGGTCCCCTTCATATCGCTGAAAACATGCTCAAACTTGGTTCTGAAGGGGGAATTCTCTATATTATGAATTTCTCTCTGCAGGCCCATTTCCTTGTCATAGCAGGCCATACCGGCCAGGTGGGTTCCGAGGTGAGAAAGGTAGTCGGTTCCGTAAAACACATCTTCAACAGCATCCCTGTCGGAAACCAAGCCGAAAAATGCTCCCATATTTATTCCTTTCAAGTCCTTTATATGACATAAGCAAAAAGTGATAAAAAATTCAAAAAGAAAAAGTCGCTGCAAGTGTGATTATGCAGCGACTTTTATATACACTAAACTTCTTCATTTACCCTGCGGAACATTTCCTGATATGCGTCCTCAACATTTCCAAGGTCACGGCGGAAGCGGTCCTTGTCAAGCTTTTCATTGGTTTCAGTATCCCAGAACCTGCAGGTATCGGGTGAGATTTCATCGGCCAACACTATTGTTCCATCCGGCAGGCGGCCGAATTCCAGCTTGAAATCAACAAGCTTAACATTATGCTTGAGGAAAAACGCCTTCAAAAAGTTATTAACCTTACGTGAAAGTTCTTCGATCCTGTCGAGCTCTTCCTTAGTTGCAAGCTTAAGTGCGATAACGTGGCTCTTATTGATCAGAGGATCATGGAGGTCATCATTTTTAAGTGAAAATTCAAATGTGGGTTCTTCAAAGTCTATTCCCTCTTCAACGCCATAGCGTTTAGCAAAGGAACCGGCGGAAGTATTGCGCATAATGACTTCAAGCGGCACAATTTCAACCTTTTTAACTACTGTATCTCTGTCGTTCAACTCCTCAACAAAGTGGGTTGGTACACCTTCCTTTTCCAAGAGCTGCATAAGCATATTGGTCATCCGGTTATTAATGGATCCCTTGCCCACTATAGTTCCTTTTTTTGCACCGTCTCCGGCAGTTGCATCGTCCTTGTAAGAAACGATATAGAGGTTAGGATCATCAGTTCTATAGACCTTTTTTGCCTTGCCTTCGTAAAGCTGCTCTTTTTTCTCCATGAAGAACTCCTTTCAAATCTAGCAAATATTTTAAGTAGATATGGCCGGGGAACTCTTGAGCCCCGGGGGCCTTTAGGAAACATTGTTATAATACCACTTTAAACAGGCTTTTTAACAAAAATTTATTCGTTTATTTAAAAATATTTAAAACTTTATTTATTAAGCTTTTCTTCAACTTTTCTATTTTTTTCAAGATTGGCCTTGTGGCCATCTTCTCGCTGGGCTTTAAGCTTTGCCATTAAGGCATCATCTGTAAGTGAAATGATCTGGGCGGCCAGGATGGCTGCATTTTTTCCGCCATCAATAGCAACAGTTGCCACAGGTATTCCGGAAGGCATCATAACAGTTGAAAGGAGGGCGTCCAAGCCTTCCAAGGCAGCGGATTTACAGGGAATACCTATTACAGGCAGGCAGGTATTTGCTGCCAAGCTTCCGGCCAGGTGGGCCGCCATACCGGCCACTCCGATTAAAACACCGAATCCCTTTTCTTCCGCTTTGCGGGCGAAATTCATGGTCTCATCAGGTGACCTGTGGGCGGAAAACACATGGGCCTCATAGGGTACACCCAATTCATCCAACATTTTTGTGCATTTTTCAACGATTGGAAGGTCCGAGTCGCTTCCCATTATTATTGCAACTTTTTTCATTATAATCTCCTAACTCTTCTATAAATATAATCTTATCTTAGGCCTTTAAGAACCTTGTCGGAGATAACCATGGGGCCGCCGACAACATAGAAATCCTCAAATTCTGAATTTTTAATATAGGCCCTCAGACTCGGATCAATGGCCTTTTTGCCGGTCAAAAGTATGGGACTCATTGATTTAGCGGCAATGGGCCCACAAGCCAGGGCATCAGCAAATTTTTCGCCGGTGGCCAGGAAAGCCGAGCCGGGTTCGCTGAATTTTTTAGCTATTGCAGCCGACGTTTCAAACCTGTTTTGGCCATAGATTCTTTCAAGGGTCTTTGGAAGTTTTTTAGCAACGCTGTTTGATACGGCGTTGGGTCCGCCAACTATATATGAAGATTTAACGCCGAGGTCATTTACGGATTTCAGGATTTCCTGTGACACGGATGTGGGGTCAACCAATATAACAGGGTGGTTGTTTATTGAAGCAAGGGGCCCGACAGAAAGGGCATCCGGGAATGACCTTGATGAGGCAAAGTAGGCCTTTTGAGTATTCCCACCCTTGGA
This sequence comes from uncultured Tissierellia bacterium, assembly GCA_947253765.1. Classification (GTDB taxonomy): domain Bacteria; phylum Bacillota; class Clostridia; order Tissierellales; family Peptoniphilaceae; genus Khoudiadiopia. Next base: position 50,145 of record CAMYAK010000001.1, on the reverse strand, counting down.
CTTGAACATTTTAGCTATATTTATAGAGGTTTGGCAGCGGTTGTCGCCGGCTATTCTGATAACATCTATTGAACCCATATCATTAAGCGACTTTTCAACGCCTTTTGAAAGGGCATTTTCCCCGCCGACCATAATAACATTTTCGACTCCAAGCCTTTTTAATTCAGCCTTTATTCCGTGACTCAAGGTCTTTGAATCACTTAAAAGAATGGGGGCCTTGGCCTGAGCTGCAAGCGGAACAGCGGAAAGGGCATCGGCAAACTCATCAGCCCTGGCTATAACAGCAGTTTGGCAATCTCCTGCCTTGTAGAAATTCTTTGAAACCTCAATAGCTGTTTCAATCCTATTTTTCCCGGCAAGGCGCTTGAAATTAGATGAGGATATTTCATCCAATGTAACTGTTTTTGAGGCCATCTTCTGACCCCTTATATAGGCTTCAAGAGTGACTTTCCCAATTTTTTTTGTTTCGAGTTCAAGTGATGACTGAGTGGTTTTGCTTTCAACAATTCCGGAATTGGAAATTTTCCACTCAACATTATCCAGAGTTACCGGGCCGGCATAATTAGGGCTATTAAGCGTTGCTGTTAAGAAAGCCTTAATTCTCTTTGCCGGATCTTTTACGGTCTCGATCTTGAAAGAAGACAGACCGGCCGAAGCACCGGGTTCAACTTCTACAACCAGGCTCAACTCTCTTGTGTATTCTGAAGGCAGAGGCCCTGAAACATTCACACCGGAATCACTTGTGGACTTGGTCAGGCTCATTTGCGAATTGCATTTAAAGGTTGATTTCGGATTAATAAATGTGGCCATTGCAACTCTGTTAAAATCGGGATTTATTATATTCATATAGTGGCCGGTAGGATATTTATCCGGATCAAGATTGGCCCCGATATTCCTTTTTTCTTCATACCAGAGGCGGAGGGCTCTTTCAGAAGAATCCTTTAAAAGCGACATGAAAGCCAGGTTTTCAGCACCTGAAGTGAAATCCGGATATATGCTGTATATATTGTCCCCGTTAGGACGCATGTGCAATGATACCAGGCTGGCCTCAGCAGCCCTCATCATTGCTGTAGCCTCAAGATCTGAGCTCCATTTTACAGGGCTGTAATCATCGGGACCCAGGTTTCTTCCAAGGTCTTTGTGGTAGATCCTTTCGTCGCAGGCTTCTTTTCGGATCCTGTTTATTTCATCTAAAAGCTTGGCCCTGTCGGCTCCATCAAATTGTCCGGGAATCCTCACCAGATATGATGTTGATGAGGCCTGAGATTTGGTAGGGATAAAGCCTATAACCATAATCAGGGCAAGCAATAAACATAGGAACGATTTTCTTTTCATGTTCAAACCTCCATTTTAATTTAGGATAGCAACTGTCACTTTTCACAAGAATTTTTATTTTGACAGTCAATCTCATATAATCTATAGATAAGGATATCAAATATTGGGAAGGGGGAAAAGATATGAAAGTAGTCAAAGCGTCCCATAAAGACCTGCCCTACATTTTGCCAATATACGAAGAAGCCAGGGCTTTTATGCGGGAAAATGGAAATCCCGATCAGTGGGGAAATAAGCGGCCCGAGAAAAGGGAATTCGAGGAATATATAGATAGAGGGGAACTTTACCTCCTGGTTGAAGATGATCGGGACGGCAAGGTGGATTCGGACTGCCACAAAATAGCAGGCGTCTTCGGCTTGGTTGAGGGTGATGTGCCACAGTACGAGAAAATATGGGATTATAAGGAGAAGAAGGGGGCCTGGATCAACGATCTTCCCTATATTTCATTGCATATATTGGCCGGAAGACGGGGAAAAAAGGGTGCTTTTAAAGAGATGCTGGCCTATGCCTTCAGCGTGGGCAACAATCTGAAAATCGACACTCATGAGAAAAATCTTCCTATGAGAAATGCTTTAAAAAAACATGGATTCAGCCTGTGCGGGGTAATAAAAGTTTTGGACGGCACCGACAGGTTGGCCTATCAGAAGAAGATATAAGTGAAAGGGAAGGGGAGATGAGATGCTTGATGTATGTCTTTTAGGCACGGGGGGGATGATGCCCCTGCCGGGCCGTCATCTGACTTCCTTGATGCTCCGCTATGAGGGCCATTCCATACTTGTGGACTGTGGCGAGGGCAGTCAGGTAGCAATTAGAAAATATGCATGGTCTATGCATTCAATAGATACAATCTGCTTCACCCATGTTCATGGTGACCACGTTGCCGGTATCTCGGGCCTGCTTTCTTCAATGGGGACAGACGGCAGGAAGGACCCTGTCCATATTATAGGGCCATCCAGGATAGAACCGGTAATAGCCTCCCTGTGCGTTGTCGTAGCCGTGCCTTTTGATGTTATCTTTCATTCGGTCCATGAAGAAGGCTTGGAGAATTTCGGGGTCAAGATCAGCCCCTTTTCTGTAAAGCATAACATAGAATGCTATGGCTATAGGTTTGACATAGGCAGGTTGCCCAAGTTCATTCCTGAAAAAGCGAAGGAATTGGATATACCTGTACAATATTGGAACAAGCTCCAGAACGGAGAGACAGTCAGGCTCGGCATGAGAAAAATAAGCCCGGAGATGGTGAGGGGGGAAGAGAGAAAGGGGATTTCCCTGGTCTATTCAACCGATACCAGGCCATGCAAAAATCTCTTGGAAGCTGCCAATGGTGTGGACCTTCTGATTACGGAAGGGATCTATGCAGACCGGGACAAGGACCAATCTGCCAGGGAGAAGAAGCACATGACAACCTGGGAAGCCTGCCAATTGGCCACAGAAGCCGGGTGTTCACAGACCTGGCTTACTCATTACAGCCCATCATTCAGGAACCAGTCTTTTTATGAAAAAGCTGTCAAGAAGATAAATCCGACAATCCGTTTCGGAAGAGATGGGGACAGGACTGTATTAAATTTTCCTGAAGACTGATTGGGACGGATTGGCAAAATTTCGGGATACAATTTACCGTAAATTCTGATAGCCTTTACTTGCAAGGAGAAAGGAAGGCTATGGAAATCGGTTTAGTAAATAATATATTTTTATTTTTCGGGCTCATGGTTTTGGCTAAAGAAGATCATGAGTCCTTGCTTATAAGCAATAAGAAGCTCTTAGTCTTAGTTTTATTCAGGCTTTTTTCCGATGTCATATCACTTTTATATTCATATAATTTTAATCAAACGACCACCGGTCCGATTATACAAGACCTCTACTTGCACCTGTTTTTGGCCTTAACGGTCACGCTTGTTTTATTTATATTTGCCATATTTATGCCCCAAGCTCTTGGAATGGGGGATGTCAAACTTATAGGGACACTTATACTCTATTTGGGGACGGCCACATTTCTATTATTATTCCTGTCTTTTGTACTTTTACTTATACGTGCAGTCCTTTTAAAACTCAGGAAGACCAAGGCCGACAAGCTACCCCTGGCCCCTTCAGTTTTCGCCGCCTATACAATATTGCTGCTCCTAATATATATTTAGATATATTGTAAACCTAAAAAATTGTGCTAAAATCAGTGTCAGCGACTTGTTAATATTAGGAAAATTATAAAATACGTAAAAATTTAATTTTTTTAGGAGAACAAAAATGATAAAAATAGATTCCGTTACAAAGACCTATGGAAAGAAGGTCGCCGTAGATAATTTATCACTTACTTTGGAGCCCGGAACCATCACAGGATATATAGGGCCAAATGGTGCCGGCAAAACCACAACCATAAAGATGCTGACAGGGATTTTAAAGCCTGATAGCGGAAAAATCAGCCTGAACGGTATAGATATGGCCAAGGAACCTGAAAGGGCCAAGCAGGAATTCGCATATATTGCAGACAGCCCGGACCTTTTCACGGCACTGAAAGGCCTGGAATATATAACTTTCATATGCGATGTATATGGGGTTGATGCCTCTGTTAGAGAAGAGAGACTTTCAAGACTTTTAAAGGACTTTGAAATGGAAGATGTGGTGAACCAGCGCATCGAGTCCTATTCACACGGTATGAGGCAGAAAATTCATATTATTGCAGCACTCATGCATAATCCTAATCTTTGGATTATGGACGAGCCCATGACGGGCCTAGACCCCCAGTCCTCATATCTTCTGAAACAAAAGATGAAAGAGCATGCTGCCAATGGAAACACAGTTCTCTTTTCAACCCATGTTTTGGAAGTGGCAGAGAAGCTCTGCGACCAGATAGCAATAATAAACAAGGGCAAGCTCACCTATACGGGAACTCTTGAGGACTTGAAAGACCGCTATCCGGATAAGAGCCTTGAGGAAATCTTCCTGATAATGACTGAATCAAAACTTTTCGGATCCAACGAAAGCGGCGACGATGAACAGGTGATTGAGGAGGCTTAAGATGAACCCTTTTTTAAGTCTTGTTAAAGTTAATCTTAAGACCAGCTGGAGAAGGGCTACGGGATCAGGTAAAAATGATAAAAATTCCACACTTAAAAAAATAGGTGGGGGCTTACTTATAGTGATTCTGCTCTTGTCCTTGGTTCCAACCTTCGGCATGACTGCATATAATCTTACCAAGCAGGCCAATGCGGCCGGACTTGGGGAGGTTGGTACCGGAACCCTTGTAATGAGTCTTAATCTCATACTCATATTTTTGGGGATTTTGGCAATTCCAAGTGCCCTCTTTTTCTCCAATAATATGGAAATTTTCATGACCATGCCCTTCAGCTCGTCGGAAATTTTCTCAGCTAATTTCCTGTCAATATATATTAATCAATTGCTGGGAATCCTTTTTATGGGCGTCCCTCTTATTGGCGGAAGCCTTATGGCAAAGTTTAGTCTCAAGATACTTATATCTTGGATAATCCTGATTCTCACAGTTCCGATGTTTATGACCACGGTTATTGCTCTGCTATTTATGCTGATAATGAGTCTTGTGCCGGGGCTTAGGGATAAGAACAGGCTCAGTTTGATAACAGGATTTTTCAGCATAATTTTCTCGATCATCTTCTATTTGGGAGTCCAGTATTTTAACAATGATGCTTTTACTGCAGGCAATGCTTTCCTGCCCGTAATGGAGCAGAATATCAGCCTTATTTCCCTGGTATTTCCGACCGTTAAGGGCGGAATGCTGATGATCAACGGAGAAGGGGCCTTGGGATTTCTGACCGGGCTCGCAATAGTAATTATCCTCACAACAATCCTGGTCCTTGTTACGGTGGTATTGGCAAAGCCCATGTATTTCAGGCTCCTCCTTTCAATGTCATCAGGCGGCAAAAAAGAGAAAAAGCTTTCTCAAAAAGAGATAGGACAGAGTGTAAGCAAGGGATCTTCCCCTTACTTGGCAATCATTAAACGAGAATGGAAAACTCTTGTCAGGACACCGGCCTATATGCTCAATGTTGTTGTAGGGGTCTTTTTTATGCCTCTATGGATTGCATTTTGCTCAGCTGTTCCGCTCTTTATGAATAGGGATGAGATTGCGGCATCGGGCTTTAATATCGGCGATTTGCAAACTTTTGTCAACACCATGCTGAATAACGATATGGAGCTGAAAATAGCCTTGGCTATACTTGTAGGGGCAGGCATAGGTGTGATGAGCTTTATGAACGGGCCTACGGCAACCTCCGTGAGCAGGGAAGGTAAACACATAGAATTCCTAAAAACCTTGCCAATGAAAGCAAGAGGAATCTTCTTATCGATCTTTGCTTGCTCATACCTGCTGGCTTTTTCAGTCGGGTTGGTCATTTTGCTGGTATTGAACTGGCTTACCTCATTCGATATTTTGGTTCTTGGCCTCTCATTATTGAGCTTCATAATTATGAGCCTGGCCATTTCGCTCTTGGAATTTAACATAGATATGATGTGGCCAAATCTGGATTGGGAAGATGAGACTAAGGCTGTAAAAGGCGGCAAAAACACTTTTATTGCAGGAATTCTACCCTTGGTATTAATAGGAGGATCCTTTGCTCTTGTTTTCCTAACCGGCATTAACATATTGATTTCATCAACTGTGATAATTGGCATAGCTTTATTAGTAATGCTGTTTGCCCTACTGAATGTTTTGAAGAACGGAAAAAAGTACCTTTTAAGGATGAATGTCTAATTTAATTACCGACAATATAAAAGTTAAAAAACAGAGAGTCTGCTTGGAGAAAAATCTTCAAGCCGGCTCTTTTTTTTATTTACTTTAGAAATTTAAGGTTTCTAATAAGAAAATTAATAAAAGCTCTTGAACAGTCTAAGCAGCTTATAGTATAATACGTTCAAAATGATATCAAAGAGATATCATAAACAACAAGTCGCATTGTTAAAACAAAAGATAAATAAGTATTAATAAGCCTGTTTACGAATTGAAAGGAGCTTAGATATGGAAGAAAATGAAAAAGTCAAACTTGCCGGAAAAAACGTAAGGGAGAAAATTTTGAGGGAAAGGCCCAACGGTTTGCCAATCCTCTTTCTCCTGATCGTCGGTTTTTTCCTCAGCATATTCGGAATAGTCATGGGTGCAATAGGAATAAATAATGGTGCCATGCCAATATTTTTCTTGCCGTCAATAGTCGCCGTAGTTCTGATACCCTTCATGTTTAAAGGGATAAAGATTATAAAGCCTGAAGAGGCTCTGGTAATGGTTCTTTTCGGCAAGTATATAGGGAGTTTGAAGAACCCCGGTGTTTACTTTATAAACCCCTTTGCATCAACATTTAACCCGGCAGCTGAAACTAAGCTGGGCCAGAGCGAGGATGTTCAGGGCTTCGGTAAGTCCCAGTCCATAACTATTAACAGTGATAATGTAAATTTAAAATCTTTTTCAAACAAGATTTCCTTAAAGCTCATGACCTTGTCAAATGCCAAGCAAAAAATAAATGACGCCTTGGGAAATCCCGTTGAAATCGGAGTTGCCGTGACATGGAGGGTTGTTGATACAGCCAAGGCGGTATTCGTGGTTGACAACTATAAAGAGTACCTGTCTCTCCAGTGTGATGCTTCAGTAAGGGACATCGTCAGGAAGTACCCCTATGATGTTGCTGAAAATATAGACACTACAGGGGATGGGGAACCGGATGAAGGAAGCCTTAGAGGATCAAGCAAAATTGTTGCCGACAGGATCCGCAAGGACCTCCAGGACAGCATGGCTTGCGCAGGAGTTGAAATTGTTGATACAAGGATAACCTACCTGGCCTATGCTCCTGAGATTGCAGCAATCATGTTAAAACGTCAGCAGGCCTCTGCAATAATTGACGCCAGGGCAATGATTGCGGATGGGGCCGTATCCATAGTTGAGATGGCTCTCAAACAGTTGGAAGAGGGCAATGTAATAGACCTTGATGACGAAAGAAAGGCTGCCATGGTTTCCAACTTGCTTGTAGTCTTATGCGGAGACCGGGATGCCCAGCCGGTTTTAAATACCGGAAGCCTTTACTAATCTAAAGGCCTTAAGAAATTGACCAAGGGAAATGTCAAAGAAAAAACAGATCCCCTTACGCCTTTCTCAAGAGCTATACAATGAAATTGCCGCCTGGGCAGAAGATGATTTCAGGTCCGTCAATGGACAGATAGAGTACCTTCTTACAAATTGTGTGAAGGATAGGGGGAGGAGTAAGAAGAAAAAGGAAGAAAGTTAATTACAGGCCAATAAAAGAGGGCCGAGCCTAAGGATCATCCTTTAGGCCCGGCCCTTTATATATTGAAATTAATCGTTACTTGAGAAGGACGGAATCTTCCCAGCTGTCAGGCTTTTTAAAGCCCATTAGTTCTACTACGGTAGCAGCGACATTTGCCAGCCCGGCCACATTAGACTTTGAAGTATCGAGTTCGACCTCATTTTTGGGGTCTACTACTATGAAGGGGACCGGGTTCAAGGAGTGTGAAGTTTTTGGCAGGGTCTGTCCCGTCTTCTTATCTTTCTGCTTCATATCGTCAGCGTTTCCGTGGTCTGCCATTATCATAAGTATGTAGCCTAATTTTTCGGCCACAGGCAGGAGCCGGGAAATCCCCAGATCCACAGCTTCCATGGCTATTCTGACGCTTTCAAATTTTCCTGTATGGCCCACCATATCTCCATTGGGATAATTTATCCTAAGGAAGCCGTATTTTTCAGACTCCATGGCTTCTATAAGGGCATCCGTGACCTCAGCCGACTTCATCCAAGGTCTTTGCTCAAACGGCACAACATCAGAAGGTATTTCCAGCCAGGTCTCAAGTTCCTCTGAGAACTTTTCGCTCCTGTTGCCATTCCAGAAATATGTGACATGTCCAAACTTCTGAGTCTCCGAACAAGCAAATTCATTAACTCCCTTTTTAACCAAAAATTCGGTCAGTGTATTTTCTATATGGGGCGGGCTTACCAGGTAGTGCTTTGGTATGTGCAAGTCTCCGTCATATTCAAGCATGCCGGCAAAATAGCAGTCGGGTCTTTTTCCCCTATCAAAATACGGGAAGTCATCGTCCTCAAAGGCCATTGAAACTTCCAAAGCCCTATCGCCCCTAAAATTGAATAGGATTACTGAATCCCCATCTTTTATAGGGCCTATGGGCTTTCCGTCTTTTTCAATTACGAAAGCGGGGAGGTCCTGATCAATTTTACCGGTGCTTTCTCTCAAACTTTTATATGCCAATTCGGCTGAACCGAAGGGCAGGGCCTCACCGTGGACCTGGGCATTCCAGCCCCTTTCAACCATAGACCAGTCGGCCTTATACCTATCCATGGTTATGTTCATCCTGCCGCCGCCGGAAGCTATCCTGCATGAGAAATCATCGGAATTTAGGCTCTTGGCAAAGTTTTCTATGTCTTCAATATAGGTCATTCCCGAAGTCGGGGGGACATCACGTCCGTCAAGAAGGGCATGGATAAAGACTTCCCTTACTCCCTTTTTTTTCGCTTCTTTGATCATGGCCTTAAGGTGGTCAATGTGTGAATGGACATTGCCGTCCGACAGGAGACCTATAAAATGAAGGGCTCCGTTGTTAATGCACTTGGAAATAGCTTCTTTCCAGCATGAGGACTCGAATATGAGCCCGGACTCTATTGAACGATTGACCAGCTCGGCACCCTGGGCATAGATCTGGCCGCAGCCCATTGCATTGTGACCGACCTCCGAGTTTCCCATATCGGCATCGGAGGGCAATCCGACAGCCTTGCCGTGAGCCCTGAGCTCGATCATGGGTCTTTCCTTCATTAATTTATCCAGGCAGGGGGTGTGGGCTTGGTAAAAGGCATCGCCGTCCTTTTTGCCATCGGAGCTGATTCCCACTCCGTCCATAACAACCAGGACAACTTTTCTTTCTAATTCAGCCATTGTGTTCCTTTCTAATTATTAGAAATAATAATTCTTGTTTTTATTTATCAAATAACTTGAAAGATGTTTTTTCATCTTCTTCAGCATGGGCCTTAACAGCATCAGCCACTTTTTCAGCCAAGAGTTTGAGCTGGGCAAAGTCCTCGGCCTTAGGACCTGAAAGGGCATCCGGCTGCGGATCTTCAATAACTTCCATGCCTTTTTGTTTTTCTGCAAAAGCTTTTAGGCCCTTCAATCCGCCGCCTGACCAGGAGTAGTTTCCAAAAATTCCCAGAACGTGGTTTTTGAGCTTATTCTTATCCAAATGATTTACAAAAGCCTGCATGGGCGGGAAAAGGTCGGAATCGTACGAGCATGACCCCAAAACTATGCCGCGTGATTTCCAACACTCAGCCTCCAGATAGGAGAAGTGGGTCTTTGAAACATCAAAGAGTTTGACATCCTTGATCCCCTGTATTGAAAGCTCCCTTACCAGGCAATCCGCCATGTTTTCAGTATTTCCATACATTGATCCGTAAATCACGGTAACCGACTGGTCAACCTTGGAAGAGGCAAGAGTTTTATATAGTTTGAGAATTTCCTCAGGATGGCTGCGCCAAACAGGACCGTGGTCGGGACAGATCATCTTTATATCCAGGCCGGAAAGCTTGTCCAAAGCCCTGAGGGCCATCATGGAATACTTTGAAACTATATTGACGTAATAGCGGACAGCCTCATCTGAATAGTGGTCCCAGCGGCTGATTTCATCATCAAAGAGGGGACCTTCAAGGGCACCGTAGCTGCCGAATATGTCCTGGCTGAAGAGTATGCCGTCAGTGGTATCAAAAGAAACCATTGACTCGGGCCAATGGACCATTGGTGTCTTGTAAAAAGCCAGTTTGTGCTTGCCAAGATCCAAGATATCCCCGTCATCCACTAAAATGTGGTCTGCCTGGTCAATGCCGTAAAAATTCTTGAGGAAGCTGAAAGTCTTTTTGTTTCCTACAAGTTTGGCATCGGGATATAGCATCATAAGGATATCCAAAGAGGATGAGTGGTCAGGCTCGACATGGTGGACAACTATATAATCAAGCGGTCGTCCGTTGAGGCTGTTCTTTAAATTCTCCAGCATTCCCTCAACTTCCGTGATTTTTACTGCGTCCATAAGGCAGGTTTTTTCATCCAGCATAAGATAAGAATTATAGGAAATTCCGGAGGGCAGGGGCCACTGGTTTTCAAATAAAGCAGTTTGTCTGTCATTGACTCCTATGTACATCAGGTCATCCGTGATTTTTGCACTGTGAAGCATACTGTTTCCTTTCCATATAAATAAGTGTAGTTATAAGCTTTGCCTGCGTTAGTTAACATTCTTATTCAATATTATCATTCATCAGAAATGATTTTCCAATGAAAATTGAAATCAACACCAATATTATTACCCTAATATGTTAAAATACAGAGTCAAACTGTATAAATTTGGATATAAATTATACCACGTTTAGTTTAAACAATATTAGATAGAATGGGAAAAGACGTTCTAAAAAAGCCGTTGAGATGATAGAATTAGTATATTATGACAAGAGACGCAGAGGATTTGGAAGGAGGCCGGAATGCGAAAAGAGCGTAAAGACGAACATATAGAGTATTGCCTGAGATCCGAATATAGGGGAGATAACCTTTTGGATGACGTGTACTTTGAGCAGGACTCCTTGCCGGAGCTGGACCTTGACGATGTGGATCCATCAACAAGCTTGATGGGAAAGACCATATCAATGCCCCTAATGATCAATGCCATGACAGGCGGGACGGAGATGACCGGACAGATAAATCGGGACCTGGCGGAAATTGCAAGAGACTTCAAGATCCCCATGCAGGTCGGGTCAATGAAAATCGCCCTGGAAGACGAGGACAGCATTGAAAGCTTCTCTCAAATCAGGGATATTATGGGGTCCGACGGTCTCATTTTTGCTAACTTGGGTTCTGATGCCGGGATTGATGAAGTCAAGAAGGTCATGGATATGATAGATGCTGACGGCATAGGTATCCACATAAATCCTTCCCAGGAGCTGACCATGTCCGAAGGGGACAGGAATTTCAAGGGAAGGAAGGAAAACCTGGAAAAATTGAGCCGGGCTTTTCCGGGTAAAATAATCGTAAAAGAGGTGGGCTTCGGCTTCAACAGGGAAGACCTGACCTTTTTGAACCAACTCCCATTGGCTATGGTAGATGTTTCAGGAATGGGTGGAACCAACTTTTTTGAAATAGAGGATTTGCGCAGGCTTGATGAGGATTTCACAGAGTTTTACGACTGGGGAATACCCACGGCCAAGTCACTGTGGAATGCCTTAAAATATTGTCCGGATAATAAAATCATGGTATCGGGTGGAATTAAGACTGCTTCGGATCTTATAAGAGGTATGGTTATGGGAGCCGATATGGGGGCTGTTTCAGGGGAACTCCTGAAATTCCTCCTCCATGGTGACAGGGCCTATGCTGAGGACTACATCTCCAGATTTTTAGGCCATTTTAAGATAGGAATGTTGCTCCTGAGCTGTGACAGGCCGGAAAAACTAAAAAAAGTCCCCCACGCATATGTGGGCAGGTTAAAAGCGCTTATAGATAATGAATTGAGAAACGGGGCGGAAAATGGCCGATAATAAAAAGAAGCTTAAAGAAATGGAAGATAAAACTAAAAAAATGCAGGAAAATGTAAAGCAGGGCAAGCCTGTTTTCTATGAAAAGCCCAATGAAAAAAGCCGTATTGACAAGGTCATAGCAGTTATGTCCGGTAAGGGCGGTGTGGGAAAAAGCACGGTCACCTCTCTTTCAGCCCTGGCCATGGAAAAATCGGGCTGGAATGCCGCCATATTGGATGCTGATATAACCGGGCCGTCAATCCCTAAGGCTTTCGGACTTTCCAAGGGCTTGGAAATGATGGACGGTCTTGCCCATGCAAGGGAGACAAATTCAGGAATTCAGGTTGTCTCAACAAACCTTATACTTGAGAGGGATGTGGACCCCATCATATGGAAGGGGCCCATGGTCGGCATGGCCGTTAAGCAGTTTTGGACCGACATTGTTTATAGCAATGTTGACTATATGTTTGTTGATATGCCGCCGGGAACAGGAGATGTCCCATTAACCGTATTTCAGACCCTGCCCTTGGACGGGGTTATCCTGGTGACCAGCCCCCAGGATTTGGTATCAATGATAGTAGAAAAGGCCATGAATATGTGCCTTATGATGGGGATTCCGATTCTTGGGGTCATAGAAAACATGAGCTATTTCAAGGCGCCGGATACCGGCAATGAGTATAAGATCTTCGGAGAAAGCCATATAGAGGAAATTTGTAAGGAAAAGAAATTGGACCTGCTGGCACAGCTCCCTATTAATCCGGGGATAGCCGAGCTCATGGACAAGGGCAAGATAGAAGAGGCTGATGTCAGCCACTTTGATAAGCTGGTTGACAAGCTGGAAAAATTGAAGGCGAATAATAATTGATATGTATGTAATGGTTGTGGGCAATAACTTGCCGACTGAGAAGGAACCCACTGTGGGCCAGTTCGCCTGGGACCAGGCAAAAGCTCTCAAAGAAGCTGGACTCGAAGTGGTCTATATGGCTCTGGACTTCAGGTCGATTTGGCATTGGAGAAAGTGGGGGATTAAGAAGCTGCATAGGGACGGAATTGATATATATAAAACAGATATTCCCATTGGCCTCCTACCCTTTGCTATAAGATCGAAATTAGGGAAAACAGCATTTAATAAACTTTATGACAGGGCTTTAGCTGACAAGGGGAAGCCCTGCCTTATTCATGCCCATTTTACCGATATGGGCCTTGTTACACATGAGAAGGCTGAAAAAGAGGGGGTCCCTCTATATCTGACAGAGCACTCTTCAAAACTTAACAGGGAAAAAATAAAGGAAGAGGATGAGTTGCAGGCCTTGGAGGTTTATCCCAGACTTGAGGCCCTCATTACTGTTTCAGGGTCCCTTAAAAACAATATCAAGCAGAAGCTCGGCTTTGACTCCATTGTTATACACAATCTTGTAGACACATCAATATTTAAATATAGCGAAGCACTTGAAGGCGATCATAAAGACAGCGCCGACAAGGGTTCAGAATATTTTAATTTTGTTTCAACAGGCAATCTTATTCAAATCAAAGGATTTGATATACTCATAAAAGCTTTTAAGCAACACTTGGAAAAATACCCGACAAGCAGGCTGAAAATATTCGGGAAAGGTTCAAAAAGAGAAGAACTTGAAAAGCTTGCTCAAGAAAAGGGTATAAAAGATAAGATTGAATTTAAAGGTATAAGACCCCGGAGAGATTTGGCCGATGAATATAAAAAGTCACAGGCCTTCATCCTGCTTTCTTATTCAGAAACATTCGGCGTAGCCTTCATTGAGGCCCTGGCCGGAGGCCTGCCTGTAATATCAACCAGGTCTGGCGGTCCTCAGGACTTTATTGAGCCGGATATGGGATATTTTGTGAATCCCGGAGACATTGACGGAGCATGCAAGGCCATGAATATGATGAGGGAAAACTATGAGGACTTTAACAGGGCCGAAATTTCGGCCGGAATTACTGAGGAGTTCTCACCGCAGAGGATTGCCGGGCTTATACTGGAAGTATATAGGGAACACGGATCTTTATGACACCGAGTCGGATTTAAAAATATAAAGGAGTAGATATGTCTAATTTATTAGAGGTAAGAGACCTTCATGTCAGTGTAAACAATCGTGAGATCTTAAAGGGAGTTTCATTAACAATAGAGGCCGGTAAGGTCCACGTTCTTATGGGACCCAACGGGGCCGGAAAATCAACCCTTGCCAATGCCATAATGGCCCATCCTGCCTATAAGGTTACTTCAGGAGATATTTTGTATAAGGGAGAATCAATACTTGAAATGAGTGTTGACGAAAGAGCCCGGGCAGGGATTTTCATGTGCTTCCAGAGTCCCAAGGAGATCCCGGGAATAGCCGTTGAGGATTTTCTAAGGTCGGCCTTAGCTTTAAAAGAAGGCAAGAATCCCTCTGTCCTGAAATTCAACAAAGAGATCAGGAAGAAATCTGAAAAATTGGAGATGAAAAAGGACTTGCCCGGAAGATACTTAAACGTGGGATTTTCAGGCGGAGAGAAGAAAAAGACGGAAATTTTACAAATGCAGACCCTGGATCCGGATTTTGTCATGATGGACGAGACGGATTCAGGCCTTGATGTTGATGCTGTAAGGGTAGTTTCCCAAGGTATGTCCGACTTTTTGAATGAAGAAAAATCCTGCATGATAATTACTCATATCTCAAGCATATTGAGTGCCCTGCATCCTGATAAGGTCCACGTAATAATTGACGGAAAAATCGCAAAAGAAGGCGGACCGGACCTTGTAGACAAGATCCAGAGTCAGGGTTACGGCTGGATCCGCGAAGAGCTGGAGGCCTAATCCATGGACAGACCTGATTTAAAAAAGTCCAAGGACTTGGCCGCCCTGCGCCATGAAGAGAGGAAGGCTCAGAGGGAAGAGAAGAAAAGAAGCGAAAAAATTCAAGCCCCTGAGAGGTCGCAAGTTTCCGACCAGAGGCGTGGGGTTTATGACATAAAAAACAAATTTGACTATGAATATAAAACGGATAATGGCTTGAACGAAGAGACGGTCAGGGAGATTTCCAAAGAGAAGAATGAACCGGAATGGATGCTTGAAAAGAGATTGGAAGCTCTGAAGATATTCAACTCATCAAAAAATCCTAATTGGGGACCGGACCTTTCTGCCGTAGATATGGACAAGATTTCCGTATATGTAAGGCCAAAAGCCCAGAAATCAAGAAATTGGAAGGATGTGCCCGATGAGATAAGGGATACATTTGAAAAATTGGGGATACCGGAGGCTGAGCTAGAGTCACTTTCAGGAGTCGGGGCCCAGTACGATTCAGAGATTGTCTACCATAATATGAAGGATTACCTGTCCAAACAGGGCGTAGTATACACGGATTTCGAGACCGGGGTCAGGGAGTATCCCGAGCTTGTAAAAAAATATTTCGGGAAAATAATAAGCCCTAATCTCCACCGCTATGCCGCCCTTCACTATGCGGTATGGTCGGGCGGATCTTTCGTTTATGTGCCAAAGGGAGTAAATGTGGATATTCCCCTACAGTCCTATTTCAGGCTGAATGCTCCGGGAGCGGGCCAGTTTGAACATACACTCATAATCATAGAGCCGGGTGCCTATTGCCATTTCATTGAGGGCTGCTCAGCACCGAAATATAACACCCTGAACCTCCATGCGGGGGCCGTTGAGCTCTATGTAGGAGAAGACGCCAATTTGCGGTACTCGACCATAGAGAACTGGTCAAGAAACATGTACAACTTGAACACCAAAAGGGCCAGGGTTGAAGAGGGCGGAAAAATCGAGTGGATTTCAGGATCCTTCGGATCGGCCGTATCCATGCTTTATCCGGCATCAGTTCTGGTCGGAGAAGGGGCTACCTCTGAATATACAGGCATTACCTTTGCCGGCAAGGACCAATACCTTGATACGGGAGCCCAGGCCATACACTTGGCTCCTAATACAAAATCATCAATAAACTCAAAGTCGATTTCAAAATCCGGCGGGGTTTCAGTATATAGGGGAACGGTTTTCATAGCCGAGAATGCACAGGGGTCTGTTTGCAGCCAGGACTGCCAATCCTTGATGTTGGATTCGGACTCCAGGACAGACACCATCCCCGTGATGAAAATAGAAAACGAAGATGTGGAATTGGGCCACGAGGCCAGCATCGGAACAATTGATGAGGATGCGGTTTTTTATCTTATGACTAGGGGAATTCCTGAAGATGAGGCTAAAGCCATGATAGTCAGGGGCTTTGCCGAACCGGTAGCCAAGGAGCTGCCAATGGAATATGCGGTTGAGATGAACAACCTCATCAGCTTGGAATTGAAAGGAGCAATAGGATGAGCCGAAAACTATTACCGGGACAGGGCTCCCTCTTGCCTTCCGGCTCTTATAATTGGCTGAAAGCAAATACAGTAGAGACGGCCTTTTCTAAAGATATCGGTGAAAGATTGGTCCGGGGAACGGAAGAAAAGAAAAATTTTATTCCGAAAGTGAAAAAAGGAGAACTTCTTCCCATAAGTGAGGACCTGAGTCTCGAGTTTTCTAATAATCAAAGGGGAATTTCTCAGGAGCTGGTGGACCAGGCTAAAAACTCAAGCAACTTGGAAGGCCGCTTTGTCCTTTACGAGGGGGACGAAGGCAGGCTTGAATATTACTTGGATAGGGAACAGGACATACTTATAGACACGGTCCAGATAGTAGTTCCTGTCGGAAACCGGGCAAGATTTATAATGCTATTGGATGGGGATGATGGGAAGTCCTATAGAAACGGTTTGATGGAACTCAAGCTTCATGATGATGCCCAACTGGACCTTGTTTTAGTGAATAGGGCCGGAAAAGCAACCATAAACAACTTCTCTCTTATCGGTGATATGGGGGATGGGGCCGAGCTTAACCTAACTACAGTGGAAATGGGCGGATCAATTAATAACTTCTACTATTCAGGAGACCTCCTGGGTTTTGAAGCGAAAAATGACATATCAACAGTTTACCTGGGCTATGGGGACATGAAGTTTGACATGTTCTACAACGTGTCTTTTTATAACCACTATAACGAAGGCCATATAGATGCCAATGGTGCATTATTAGACCGGGCCTATAAGAGTTTCAGGGACACTCTTGATTTTAAAGAGGGATCTCTTGGGGCCATCGGAAATGAGAGCGAATTTACCATTCTTATGAGCGAAGAGGCCAGGTCTGTTTCCGTACCCATCCTCCTGTGCCATGAGGATTTGGTACAGGCCAACCATGCCGCATCAGACGGAAAGATAGATCCGGACCAGCTTTTCTATATCATGAGCAGGGGTTTCAGTAAGGAAGAGGCCGAGGGCATGATAGTCGAAGCCCGTATGACTCCATGTCTGGACAGGATATGGGATGATGAGCTCAGGCAAGCCCTTAAAAATGAAATTCACGAAAGGATAGTTAATAGAAATGAGCATGCTTAAAAATGTCAGGGAGGGAGGGACCCCAACAAAGGAAGAGCTGAAGGCCTTTCTTGATAACCCGCCTTTCGATGTGGAAAAAATAAGAAAAGACTTTGCTTATCTTGAGTCGGAAAGCCCGATTATATACCTTGACAATGCTGCAACTACTCAGAGGCCAAGGCAGGTGCTTGACAGGCTCATGGAGTTTTACAGCCATGAGAATGCCAACCCCTTGAGGGGGAACCACAGACTGAGCCTTTTGGCAACCGAGGCCTACGAAAAGAGCAGAAAGCATGTTCAGAACTTTATCAATGCCAAGTCGGACCGGGAAATAATCTTCACCAGAAACACAACGGAATCCCTCAACCTTGTTTCATATATTTGGGCCTTAAATTTTCTGAAGCCGGGAGACCGTGTCCTCGTTACAAGGTTGGAGCACCATTCAAACTCAGTAAACTGGCAGTTTGCCTGCCAAAGGTCAGGTGCTAAGCTTGACTATGTCGACATAGATGATGATTATTGCTTGGACATGGATGACCTGGATAAAAAGCTCACTGAAAAGACCAAGGTTTTTGCATTTACGGGAGCTTCAAACGTTGTTTCAACCATAAATGACATAAAAAAACTGGTTAAGAAGGCCCACGAGGTCGGTGCAATAGCCATTGTTGATGCGGCTCAATATGCTCCTCATGAAAGCATAGATGTTCAGGACCTGGATTGTGATTTTCTGGCCTTCTCAGGCCATAAAATGTTTGCCCCCTTCGGGATAGGCGTTTTGTACGGAAAAGAGGAGCTTTTGGAAAAAATGCCCCCCTTCCTATATGGTGGAGAAATGATTGAATACGTCTATGACAGGGAGGCAACCTATGCCAAGCTTCCCTATAAATTTGAGGCCGGGACCCAGAACGTCGGCGGAGCTGTCGGACTTGATGCGGCCTTGACATATATTGAAAACATAGGAATTGATAATATTTCAAATTATGAAAATGCCCTGGCCGAATACTGTGCAATCCTCCTCAGAGAAAGAGGAGATTGTCAGGTATATAGGCCGGTTAAAGGGCCCAGGGGGGCTGCAGTGGCTTTCAATCTTAATTCCTGCCATCCCCATGATCTCTCAAGCATAGTCGATGCCTCAGGTCTTGCCATAAGGGCCGGACACCACTGTACCCAGCAGCTCCATAAGAGCCTGTGTCTTACAGCGTCATGCCGGGCTTCTTTTGCATTTTACAATACAATTCAAGAGGTGGACTTGCTCATGAAGGCTCTTGACGATGTTAAGGAAATTATGGGAATTAAGTAGGGGTTACTTTTGTACCTATTAAAATTTGAAAGGAGAAAGGCATGGACTTGAAGCAGGTATATTCACAGATAGTCATGCAACACGCGGCTTCTTCAGACCACCACCATGAGCTTGAAGGAGCGGACATAGTTGAAGAAGGCCATAATCCATCTTGCGGGGATGAGATAGAATTGCAATTGAAACTTGACGGGGATAAAATCAGTCAGGCATCGTTTACAGGTCATGGTTGCGCCATAAGCCAGGCCTCAACTTCACTCATGTGTGAATTGATAGAAGGCTTGAGTCTGGAAGAGGCCAAGGAAAAGGTTGAAGACTTCCTGTCAATGATAAGAGGGGAGAAGACCGATCCCGAGGAGCTTGAAGAATCCCTGGGAGATGCTTCAGCCCTGAGTTCCATTTCCTATATGCCCCAGAGGGTAAAATGTGCCGAACTTTGCTGGAATACACTGGGAGACTTGATTGAGAAGAGAAAAGAAAGTAAAGAAAACTAGGAAGAGGTCGCTATGAAAAAAGGGAGCTTTTATAAAAAACTTTTAGGCCTTATTTTGGCCTTGACATTTGTCTTAACACCGCTAATTGAGGCCAAGGCCGGAGACTTTAAGTCGGGGGACAATCTTGGAGGCTTGGGCAAGGTCACAAGCTCATTTTCCAGAGAAATTTACCCGGGTCTGGTTTGGAGCCAGATCAGGAGCAATAACAGGTGGGGCAGGCAATTCAGCCAGCTTTTCGAGTACAATTCCAACAGTATGAATTTGGCTCCCAAAGTCACCGTCGGAAAGTATGTTTATGGCAATGAAACTGTCAGGAGCATGGTAAACCGCTATGAAAAGGCCGGCTACACGGTTGTTTTTGCGGTAAACGGAGACAGTTTCAAAGACAACGGGAATCCTAAAGGAATGGTTATAACCGACGGGTCCCTAATAACAACACCGGAAACATCAACTCTGACTCTTGGATTTATAAAGGGCAAGGGTTGGGTCTATGGATATCCCGGAGTTGACATATATGCCAAAACCTCTGAAGGCACAGCACCTATAAAGCAGCTGAACAAAGAGAGAAAGGGCGATGAGAACGGAAATTACTTATTAACAGGAGATTTTTTAAATAGGAGCAGGTCGTCTAAGGAGGGAGTTGAGGTCCTTGTAGACGTAACCTCTTCTTCATATAGAGGCTTGAAAATAGGCGGAGAATTCACAGGAAAAGTAAACGATGTTTACCAGGTGGGAAACAAGTCATCAGGAAACAACACCCCCCTGGGAAAAAATCAATGGATAATATCCTGCCATAAAAATTCCAGAGACTATGCAATGCTGTCAAGCTTGAAAAAGGGCAGCCCAATTACAGTAACTGTAACTTCCAATGCCAGAGACGTGGATTGGTCGAGTGTTGACCAGGCCATTGGCGTCTTCAGGCCTCTTAAAATGTCGGGAGTAAATACTTCCAGGGTTAAGCAGACAGGAATTCACCCTAGGACTTCTTTATTATATAGCGCCGACGGCAGGGTCCTGGTTATGGAAAATGACGGCCGTCGCTCTTCGGCAAGAGGCCTGTCTTTTGAGGACAAGGTTAAGGTTGGAGACAAGTTCGGCTTGGAGAATGTTATGGGCTTTGACGGAGGCGGATCATCCACAGTCTTTATAACTATGCCGGGCTTCACCAATGCCGTAAAAGTCAACCAGCCGTCAGACAGGTGGGACAGGGCTGTGGGAAATGCCCTGCTTTTCGTTAAGCCCAGGAAGAATGGAACTTCTTTAACAAGGCTCCATGTTTATCCCGAAAAGGGATATTCAGATGAAATAGTTGTGGGTACGGGACAGTCGGTCAAGCCTGTTGTTAAAGGAACAGATGATAACTTTGATCCTGTATCCATAAACACGGGCAAGCTGACCTTCAGCTCAAGCCTGGGAAAACAGCAGGGAGATAGGTTTGTTGCCGGAGGGCAGACAGGGACAGGAATTCTTGAAGTTAAATATCCGGGAGGAGCCAAGGGACAGATTAAACTCAGGGTTGTGAATTCGGTAAAATCCCTTGAATATGGACCGGGAAGCTTGATGGTTCAGCCGGGAGGCGAGATTCAGCTTGAAATCCTAGGCAAGACGGATTCCAAGTCCATAAAGCTTGAAAGTAATTCTCTAACCTATGAGCTTTCAAGTCCCGAACTTGGGACCATTGATGAAAACGGGCTTTTCAAGGCCGGGGACAAGGAAGCTGAAGGCAGTTTGAAAGTATCTTTTGGCGACAGGTCCTTGGACATTCCGGTCATAATAAAGGCAAAAAAGAATATTGAAAGACTGGCCGGGGAAAGCCGCTTCGGCACAGCCAAGAAGATTGCGGACAAGATGACCGCCAGGGGAACAGCCCTTTTGGCCTCATCTGAAAATTATCCGGATGCCTTGGTTTCAGGATTGCTTGCAAATAAAAAGCAGGCCCCTATTCTTTTGAATGGAGGAAAAAAGCTGAACAGAGAGACTCTGAAAGCCCTCTCTGAAAAGAATATCAAGAAGGTTATTATCTTGGGTGGCAACAGTGCCGTTCCAAACTCAATTGAGAAGGAACTGAAAAAGTTGGGCTATGAAACCGAGAGAATTGGCGGAAACGACCGCTATGAAACAGCTGTTAAGATATCTCAGATGGTGGGATCTTCAGACACCTTCTACCTGGCAAGCGGCGTAAACTATCCGGATGCCCTTTCAGTATCAGCTCTTTCAATAAATGAAAACCGCCCCTTACTTTTGACCGATAGGGATAAGCTTTCAAAAGCTACGAAGGAAAGCCTGGTGAATGCAGGTGCTAAGCAGGTTATTATAGTTGGCGGTCCGGCTGCGGTTTCATCAAAAGTGGAAAATGAATTGAAGACGATGGGAATAGAGACATCGAGGATTGCCGGAAATACCCGATATGAAACATCGGCCCTTATAGCCGGTAAACTTGTTAATAAGGGGGCAGGCCTTCTCCTAACGAGGGGAGATAACTTCATAGACTCTGTGACAGCAGGACCCTTAGCCGGGGCCTTGAACAGGGCTATACTCCTCTTGAGCAGAAAGGATATTCCCGCACCCTGCCGCAAGCTTATAGAAGCTGTAAAAGCTGAAGATTGTACAATCATTGGCGGAAACAATGCTATAAGCAAGGCCGTTGAGGACATGGTTGGAGTCCTTGTAAAGTAAATTCAAACAATAAATCACAAAAGGTCGTCAGGCTCTTCGCCTGGCGGCCTTTTTATCACTCAAGGATAAAGAGTGATAAAAATTAGGTCAAAAGCCTTGATTATTGAGCTTGAAGTGTCTATAATATTAGTAGATCAAAGATGGTCAAAGGAGGGGCAAGTGGAATATAAAGATTATTATAAAACGCTTGGGGTTGAGAAGTCAGCGACCCAGGTCGATATAAAAAAAGCCTATCGAAAATTGGCAAAAAAATATCATCCCGACTTGCATCCGGACGATAAAGATGCACAGGAAAAATTTAAAGAAATTAATGAAGCCTATGAAGTTTTGGGCGATGAGGATAAAAGAAAGAAGTATGACAATTTCGGATCTGCCTATAATTTCCAAGGTGGACAAAACTTCAATCCCGAGGATTTCGGATTTTCGGGATTTTCCGGAAATGGAGGCGGAACATACACCTACACCACCAATGGGGGAGCGGGGGATTTTTCCGACTTTTTCGATATGATCTTCGGTGGAGGCGGATCAGGAAGGGGATCCCATTTCGGCGGATTCAGTAACTTCGGATCTTACGGGGATATTTTCTCAGGCCAAGGATCGAGGCCGGGACGAACCGGATCGGGCTTTGGAGCCGGACCGGCACAAGGCAGGGCGAAGAGCCCGGCTATGAAGTATAGAGGAGAGATTGACCTGAGCCTCAGAGAAGCCTTTAAAGGCGGAGACCGAGATATGGCCTTCAGCATAAACGGTCAGAGCAAAAATATAAAGGTCAAATGGCCGGGAGGAATAAGGCAGGGTCAATCCATAAAAATAAGCGGAAAAACCGCAGATCTTGACGGCGATTTATATTTGAAGGTCAAAGTCAGGGATTGGGATAAGCTCGATGGACTTGATATAAGTCAAAACTTGGAAATTTATCCTTGGCAGGCCTACTTCGGATGTGAAAAGACGGTCAATACTCTTGAAGGAAAAATAAAAGTAAAGGTGCCGGAACATAGTCAGACGGGAAGAAAGATAAGAGTAAGATCAAGAGGATATACAGATAGAAAAGGTGAGAGGGGAGACCTCTTCCTGGAAGTGGTCATTGTAAATCCGGAAAGCATGAGCTCCGAAAGAGAAGCTCTGTATAAAGAATTACAAAAGATAGACTGAGGAATTTAAGCGGGATTTGTTTCCCGCTTTGTTTTTAGAATATTAGGAGGAAAATTATGGAAGGAAAATATACACAAAAAAGTTTGGAGGCCATTCAGGATGCCCAAAAGGCGGCCGTTAAAAACGGAAATCCTGAAGTAACGGACCTGCATTTAAATTTAGCCTTATGCATGGATTCCGACGGCACGGTTTCAAGAGTATTGGATGCAATGGGAGTGAAGACCCGTGAGTACAGGGTCGATGTAAAGAGGGCTGTTGAAAACCTGCCTGCCCAGCAGGGCCAGAGCCAGGTTTATCCCAATGCAGTATTCCAAAGGGTGCTTTTAAGAAGCGAGGACAGGGCAAAAGAGATGGGGGACGAATACATCTCGGTTGAACACCTCTTTTTAGCCCTTTTGCAGGAAAAAAACATTCCTTCGGAAGAAATATTTAAAAAATATGGGATCAATGAAAATGATTTTAGGAAGAAGCTCTTGGAAGTAAGAGGCTCAAGAAAGGTCACATCGGACAATCCTGAGGAAAGCGAGAATATACTCGAAAAGTACGGAAAGGATTTGACCGCCATTGCCAGGGAGGGCAAGGGAGATCCCATTATCGGAAGGGATGAGGAGATCAGAAACGTGATCAGGATCCTGTCAAGAAGAACCAAGAACAATCCCGTTCTTATAGGTGATCCGGGAGTCGGAAAAACCGCTATCGTTGAGGGCCTTGCCCAAAGAATTGTCAAAGGCGATGTTCCGGGCCAGTTAAAAGACCTGATGATCTATGAACTGGATCTGGGTATGCTTTTGGCCGGAGCCAAGTACCGGGGTGAATTTGAAGAAAGGCTAAAGGCCGTCATACAAAAGGTTGAGGAGTCCGAGGGGCGTATAATCATGTTCATTGACGAGCTCCACCTCATTGTGGGAGCCGGAAGGACCGATGGAGCCATGGATGCCTCAAACCTCATGAAACCTGCACTTTCAAGGGGTAGAATCAGGCTGATCGGGGCCACCACCTTAAATGAATATAGGGAATATATTGAAAAGGACGGGGCCTTGGAAAGGCGTTTCCAAAAGGTCATAGTTGACCAGCCCTCACTTGAAGACACCATTTCAATATTGAGAGGGATAAAGGGAAAGTATGAAATGCACCACGGACTCAGGATATCGGACGGGGCCGTTGTGGCGGCAGCTACACTTTCAGACAGGTATATAAGTGACCGCTTTCTGCCGGATAAGGCCATAGATCTTATGGATGAAGCTGCGGCAATGGTCAGGACTGACCTGGACTCCATGCCCCAGGAACTGGATGATGTCAGGAGACGCATCCTTCAGCTTGAAATAGAAAAGGTTGCCCTTCAGAAAGAAAACGACAAGGCTTCCAAGCAGAGACTGGAGGACTTGGAGAAAGAGATGGCCGATCTGAAAGAGGAGTACAATGAGGGCTTCCTTAAGTGGGAGAATTCAAAGAAGGCCCTGGAAGACCAGACCTCATTGAAAGAAGAAATCGAGAAGGTCGAACACGAGATTGAAGAGGCTGAGAGGAACTATGACTATGAGAAAGCCTCGACCCTTCGTTATGGAAAGCTGAACGACTTGAAAAATAAGCTGGATGAATCTGAAGTCAGGCTGGAAGAGGACAAGGATGCCGTAAAAGAAGAGGTGACCGAGGAGGAGATTGCCGAAGTCGTTTCAAAGTGGACGGGAATTCCCGTATCAAAGCTTGCTGAAAGTGAAAGAAATAAGATTCTCAGCTTGCCTGACATTCTTAAACAGAGGGTGGTAGGCCAGGACCGGGCTGTTGATGCGGTTGCCGATGCCATAATCAGGGCCAGGTCGGGACTCAAGGATGAGAAGAGGCCAATAGGATCCTTCATATTCTTAGGACCGACCGGAGTCGGTAAAACCGAGCTTGCCAAGGCTTTAACAGAAGCCATGTTCGATGACGAGAGAAATATGGTCAGGATTGATATGTCCGAATATATGGAAAAATACTCGGTATCCAGGCTAATAGGTTCAGCCCCGGGCTATATAGGCTATGAGGAAGGGGGCCAGCTGACGGAAGCCGTTCGCAGGCACCCATATTCTGTAGTTCTCTTTGATGAGATTGAAAAAGCCCATCCGGATGTATTCAATATTTTGCTCCAGGTTCTTGATGACGGACGCTTGACCGACAATCAGGGCAGGACCGTGGACTTTAAAAACACTATAATAATCATGACTTCAAATATAGGGTCCCAGATTATCCTCGAAGGTATGGACGACCATGGGCAGATCAGCCACGAGGCGGAAGAAGGGGTGCAAAAAGCCCTAAAAAGTCATTTCAGACCTGAACTTCTTAACAGGATTGATGATATAATTCTATTCAAATCTTTGACCAAGGAAGTGCTTGAGACTATCATTGACCATGAGATTGTTAAGATAGCATTGAGGCTGGAAGACAGGAATATCAGCATAGAGGCTGACGATTCCGCAAAGAAGAGGATACTGGAAGAGGCTTATGAACCCCAATTCGGCGCAAGACCCATTAAACGCTACCTGCAAAAGAATGTTGAAACCATGCTCGGTAGGAAGATCCTGAGCGGGGAAGTAGGCGACGGCGATAGGCTTATTATGACTGCAGGGAAGAAGGGACTTGATTTTATTAAAGCCGACCAAGCATAAAGCCATGCTTTCGTAAGATGATTTAATAAAGGAGATACTGGAAATGTCTGACATTCGGATACCAAAAAACTACAGACCCAAGCTGGACCGCTACGATATACAGAAGGCCATAGACTTCATAAAAATGACCTTCCAGTCCGAGCTTGCTACCACCATGAATTTGCAGAGGGTTTCAGCACCGCTTTTCGTCAGGAGCGATTCGGGCCTGAACGATAACTTGAGCGGAGTTGAGAGGCCTGTAAGTTTTGATATTCCGGATTTGGGCTGCGATGCCGAGGTTGTCCACTCTTTGGCAAAATGGAAGAGGGAGGCCTTGGCCCGCTACCACTTCAACTTGTATGAGGGACTTTTTACAGACATGAACGCCATAAGGCGTGATGAGGACCTGGATAATATTCACTCAATATACGTTGACCAGTGGGACTGGGAAAAAATCATTGAGGAGAAGGACAGAAATGACGACTACCTGCAGAATACGGTTCAGGTAATTGTCGATGCCATATGCAATGTTAACCACCTTCTAAAATCACGCTTTCCTGTCCTTGATACGGAATTAAAAAGACAGGTCAAGTTTATAAAAAGCCAGGAGTTGGAAGACCTTTATCCTAATCTGACGGCAAAAGAGAGGGAAAGGGAGATTTGTAAAGAATATAAGACCGTCTTCCTTCAAGGCATAGGCGGAAAGCTTAAATCAGGAAAGCCCCACGATATGAGGGCCCCGGACTATGATGACTGGGACCTTAACGGGGATATCCTCTTCTGGAACGAAGTAACTCAGGATTGCTTTGAAATATCTTCTATGGGAATCAGGGTAAGCCCGGAAAGCCTCAAAAAACAGCTGGAGCTTAGCGGCAAGGAGGAAAGGTCGACCCTGCCCTTCCACAAGAAACTCCTTAATGGAGAACTTCCCTTGACGATTGGTGGAGGAATAGGCCAATCCAGACTTTGTATGCTTATGATAGGATCCTGCCATATAGGCGAGGTCCAGTCAGGCTTGTGGGATGAGAATACCCATGAGGCATGTAGGGAAGCCGGGATCCTGCTTTTATAACGTGTATAGATATTTTTTTTCTCACATAATAATTTCATAATTCCGCAATAGGATAAAAGCGTCAAGAACGATATATTTTAACTGAAGCCAATTAGTTTTATTGCTTAAAGGAGCTCATTATGAAAAAATTCCTGATAAGTTTTTGCTCGGCTCTCGCTGTTCTATTCATATGTACAGGAAGTCCGGTCCACGCTAAAGCTGATATAAAGAGGATTGATGCCGGAGACCGCTATGAATTTTCTGTAGAAGCAAGCAAAATGGCCTATGAAAAGGCGGAAGCTGCGGTTCTTGTCAACGGCAGAAAAAACGCGGATATGGCACTTACTACGACTCTAAGCAGGCTTGTTAAAGGCCCGGTTTTCCTCACAAACGGCAAGGATCTATCTCAATCATTAAAGGCTGAATTACAGAGGCTTGGGGTGAAGAAGCTTTATCTGATTGGCGGAGACTTGTGTATTTCTAAAGAAATAGAAAAAGAACTGACTAATAATTATGAAGTAATCCGCTACGGCGGCAAAGACCGTTACGAAACATCATTAAAATTGGCCAAATCAATAAAAGATGTCGAGTGCTATTTCTTAACAGATGCCTATGATAAAAATAATCAATTGATATCTGCAAGGGCTGTCCAGCTGTACGGGCCTTCCCCAATAGTCTATGTTAATAAATCAGGAGGACCTGAGAAAGTCAAGGAAGCTCTGGATAAAGAAGGATCAAGACTTGAAACCCTCTTGCCAATCAGGGAGACTTTTAAAACCTGGAATAAGAAACCGGGAGCTAATAGGTACAAGGACAGGGGCCCCAAAGATATATTTAATTGGACTCTTGATATTGAGAAATATTCTGACCTTGGCGCCGAAGAAGCCATCTTAATAAATGGGAGGTCTTTCAGTGACGTTATATGCGGACTTAATATGGACGATACTGATGACGAGGTTAAAGAAGGAAGTATGCTCTTTACAGATTATGATCTTCGCTCAAAAGGAAGACCCATTTACTTTACAGAAGGCGGTAAATTGTCAAAGAAGGTCTTGGACCGTTTAAACCGGGACTATATAAAAACCGTATATCTGATGGGTGGGGAAAAGTCAATAAGATTCAGCAGCATTAAACTGAAACCGATTGAAACAAAATTGAAGGATTCTTTAAAAGGTATTAAATCTGAGGACTGTATTCAGATGCGTGTTACAAAAACCAATCCCTTTGATCCATTCTACCTTGTAAAAGAAGATGCTATAAAAAAGGTTTTTTCAATTCCTGATGTTGGGCTTATAAAGTCAAGGGTTATGGAAGTTCTGCCAAATACAGACGGAAATATCCGCATGTCCTGGGACTTCAGCATCAGATATCCGCTTGGGGGAAAGGATAAATATATTTTCCTGGGAATTGACTATAAGGGAGCCCATCTCCAAATAAGCAGAAATGACCGCAAACCCGCATATATTATCTATAAAATCAATCCTGAAGATATGGGCAAACTTAAAGCTTTTACTGAGGAACTTGATAAGTCATTGGTCAAGAAACCTATTAAAGAGGAACCTTCATTATAGTTAATTAAATGATGATAAAACATAGTATTTATCAAGTGCTGAACCGTTACAAGTCTTGACAGATATTTTAAAACCGTGTACCATCTAATGGTCACTAAAAATGGGCTGAGAAGTCCATTTTTAGAATGGAGAGTTGTCCGAGTGGCCGAAGGAGCATGATTGGAAATCATGTATACGCAACAGCGTATCGAGGGTTCGAATCCCTCACTCTCCGTGCACTATACGGGGAGTTAGCGGTGCCCTGAACCTGCAATCCGCTATAGCAGGGTAGAATACCGGCCTAGGGGTCGGCGCGTAAGCGGCAGGTCTTGGTAAGTGGTGATGACCGCGGGGTCTTGCACAATGAAGAGTCATGAACCATGTCAGGTCCGGAAGGAAGCAGCATTAAGTGATCCGCCTTCATGTGTTGCGAGGGTGCCTCGTGCGAGCAAACTGCCTTGGAGCCGCGCTTAAACGCCTTCAACGAAGCCGGTTGTGCTTTATAATGAACTTTAGGTTCTTCCTTAGTTTAGGGAGGACCTTTTTTTATGTTATTATTTAAGGCGGTGACTGATTGAAAAAAGCCACACATCGAACACAAGGAGACTATTATGAAAAACGGAATAATGCTGCAGGCCTTTTATTGGGATTATCCTGAAGGCCGCTTATATAAAGATTTAGCTCAAAATGCTGAAGAATTAAAAGAAATGGGAATAACAGCTGTCTGGATGCCGCCGGCAGGAAAAGGCAGCAGCCAACAGGACGTGGGCTACGGCTCATATGACTATTGGGACCTTGGAGAATTTGACCAAAAGGGCGGGATTGCCACCCGCTATGGGACAAAAAAAGACCTCCAAGCCTGCATCAAGGCCCTCCACGAACAAAATATAGAAGTTTATGCAGACATGGTTTTCAATCATAAGGGCGGGGCCGATGAAACAGAGACCTTTAAAGCTGTTATGGTTGACCAAAATGACAGGAATAAGGTGGTTTCCGATGAAATGGATATAGAGGGCTGGACCAAGTTCACATTTCCCGGCAGGAAGGGAAAATATTCGGACTTTGAGTGGCATTATTATCATTTCACAGGGATTGATTATGATCAAAAAACGGATACATCAGCCATTTTCAGGATCCTCGGTGACGGAAAGTACTGGTCCAACGAAACCGATGACGAAAAAGGCAATTTCGACTATCTCATGAATGCCGACATTGACCACAAGCATCCCGATGTCAAAAAAGAACTCTTCAAGGTTGCCGAATTTATGATAGATGAAATGGGCTACGACGGATTCAGGTATGATGCTTTGAAACATATTGACACGGCCTTTATTGATGACCTGTCCTCATATATTATGAAAAAACATCCCGACTTCTATTTTGTTGGCGAATATTGGAAAAATAACGAGGGGACAATAAACCACTATATGGAGGGGACAGACTACAATGTTGACCTCTTTGATGTTCCCCTGCACTTCAACATGTTGTCGGCCGCAAAGAATCCGGACTATGACTTGAGGCAAATTTTTGACGGGAGCCTTGTCAAGGACCATCCTGCGATGTCGGTGACCTTTGTCGATAATCACGACTCACAACCCGGCCAGGCCTTGGAATCATGGGTGGACGATTGGTTCAAGCCTATTGCCTACTCAATTATTATGCTTAGAAAAGATGGCTATCCCTGTATATTCGCCGGAGATCTCCTGGGAATCGAGGGAAGCGACTACAAGGGCATAGGAGAAGAGATTAAAAAGTTGGCCCAAGTTCGAAAGGACTTTGCATATGGTGACCAGGACGAGTACATGGTAACTCCCACAAAAATCGGCTGGGTCAGAAGGGGAAATGAGGACCACCCCTATCCTCTTGCAGTCCTGATTTCAACAGGAGACATGGATCAGGAAAGAATGTTTGTGGGAGACCGGGAGGCCGGACAGGTTTATATTGACAGGTCCGGAAAGAATGAAGAAATAAAAATAGATGACGAAGGTTTCGGCAACTTTACAGTCGGGCCCGGCTCCGTCACCTATTGGACAAGGAAGAACATATAATGAATTTCTATGCCGTAAGAAAAGGGAAGAAACCCGGAATTTACATGACCTGGTCGGAATGCAAGGACCAGGTCCATGGCCATAAGGGGGCGGAATTTAAAAAATTCACCAATAAAGACGATGCCCTTGCCTATATTAAGGCTGACAATGGCATGGATCCGGGGGATGATGCCCTGACAAAGCCTCAAAAGGGCCGGCTTACAGCTTATGTTGACGGCTCATATAATCAAAAGACCTCGGTATACGGATACGGCCTTGTCCTATTCTCTTACGAGGGAAAGAAGACCTTTTCGGGAAGCTTTGAAGGAGAGGATTCAGCCTCAAGGAATGTGGCAGGTGAAATTATGGCCGCCAGGAAGGCCATGAGCCTGGCCCTGGAGGAGAAGGCCCAAGAAATCAATATTGTCTATGATTATGCGGGAATCAGGCATTGGGCCCTGGGTGAATGGAAGACCAATCTGGACCTGACCAAGAACTATAAGGCCTTTGCCCAAGAGGCTTTAAAAAAAATAAAGATTAATTTCGTAAAGGTCAAGTCCCATACAGGCGATAAATACAATGATGAAGCTGACCTGCTTGCAAAAAAAGCCTGCGGCATCAAGACCTGAAAGGCCCTGACATGGCAGGCCAAGAAATTATTTGATTCAGTTAAGCTCACTTGTGCAGTGGGGGCAGCGGCTGGCATCAAGAGGGATTTGGCTCTTGCAATATGGGCAGACTTTTGTGGTCGGACCTGGGACCTCCTTCTTATTATTTATAGCTTCGACTTTGTTAAATGCCTTAACTATAATGAAGAGTACGAAGGCTATCACAAGGAAAGAAATAATATTATTTATAAAATTTCCAAGTGCGAATTGAACGGGACCGAGTTTTACCACCCAATCGGAGAAGTTGACTCCCTGCAGAAATATGTTGAGAATGGGGGTTATTATGTCGGCTACCAGAGAATCCACAATGGCCTTGAATGCAGCGCCTATAATTACGCCTACGGCCATGTCCAAAACATTGCCGCGTGAAATGAAGTCCTTAAATTCTTTAATCATCAAATGCTTCCTTTCTTAAAAACGGTAAAAAAGTACCAAATAGTTCCAAAAAAACAATAATTCATAAGAATTGTTCAACATTTACCCTTTTTTATTTGAAGCAAACGAATCAAGATATATAATTATAAGTAGTCGGAAAACGCTTTGATAAAAAGCAACGTAGAAACTTGTCCTAAAAAATATTTGCATAAAGGACAAATTTTGAATTGTTCCAGGAGGGAATTATGATTTTTTTAGGCATCTTGTGCATCATTATTGGTGTGTTTGCCATCGTATGGTCATTCCTAAAGTTGAAGGCCATACACATCAGGCCCATTGAGAATCAAAAGCTTGAGAGATTGGCTCAACTCATCAGAAATGGCGCTTACGCTTTTCTAAAGAAAGAGTACACTACCATTATCATTTTTATCGCCGTATTATTTTTACTTATCGGGTTGGTCTTGAAACAATGGACAACCGCCATGTGCTTCTTATTCGGTGCTCTTTCATCAATGTTTGCCGGATACATAGGGATGAATTCGGCCACATCTGCCAATGCCAGGACAACCCAGGCCGCAGCAAAATCAGGTATGCAAAGTGCTCTTAAAGTGGCATTTTCTTCAGGATCTGTAATGGGCTTGATTGTAGTTGGTCTGGGCGCAACCGGTATGGGGCTTTTTTACCTTATATTCAGAAATGTTCAGATAATCACCGGATTCAGCTTGGGAGCATCTTTTGTTGCCCTCTTCGCTCGTGTTGGCGGAGGAATTTACACAAAGGCGGCAGATGTTGGCGCTGACTTGGTCGGTAAGGTTGAGGCCGGTATTCCTGAAGACGACCCCAGAAACCCTGCAACCATAGCCGATAACGTAGGCGACAACGTAGGTGACGTGGCCGGAATGGGCGCGGACCTATTCGAGTCTTATGTCGGAGCGATACTATCAGCTCTTACACTTGGGACTCTGGCGTTTGGAAGCCAGGGGGTAAAATATACCTTTGCCGTTATCATTTGCGGTATTGCCGCTTCACTTTTGGGAATCGAGTCGGTTGGAAGGACCGGGCTTGATCCGCAGAAGTCCCTTAACTTGGGCACATTAATTGCCAGTGCTGCAATGCTTTTCGGGACTCTGATCTTCAGCTTTATAATATTTAGAAGCGTAAAGCTCTTCCTGCCTGTTATTTGCGGAGTTGCTGTAGGACTTCTGATTTCAAAACTGACTGAAATATATACATCTGACGAATACCGCCACGTTAAAAAGATTGCGGAAGAGTCGGAAACAGGGGCCGCAACCAATATTATTGCCGGTCTCTCAACAGGAATGCTTTCAACAACATTCCCATTGATAATCATCGCTCTGGGTGTTATAGGATCTTTCGTTTCAACAAGATCCTTGGGTGAAAATGCAGGACTTTACGGTATAGCCCTGGCTGCAATAGGAATGCTGTCAACATGCGCTATGACAATAGCAGTTGATGCATACGGACCCGTTGCAGACAATGCGGGTGGAATAGCCGAAATGTCAGGTATGCCGGAGTCGGTAAGAAACATTACTGATAAGTTGGACTCTGTAGGAAACACAACTGCTGCAATAGGCAAGGGCTTTGCTATAGGCTCAGCCGCCCTTACAGCCCTTTCACTTTTTGCCTCATATACCCAGGCTGCGAAGCTTGTAGGACTTGATATGACAAACCCCTTCGTAATAGCGGGGGCCTTTATAGGCGGTATGTTGCCCTTCCTATTCTCGGCTTTGACTATGACCGCAGTAGGCGATGCTGCCAATAAGATGGTAGAAGAAGTTCGTCACCAGTTTAAGAGCAATCCCGGAATACTTCAGGGAACAACAGAGCCCAACTATAAACGCTGCATAGAGATTTCAACCCAGGCATCACTTCAGAAGATGGTATTACCCGGTGCAATAGCAGTCCTTGCACCAATTATTGTTGGATATATTCTTGGAACCGAGGCCCTTGGCGGACTTTTGGTCGGATCTCTTATAACAGGAGTTCTGATGGCCATATTCATGTCAAACGCCGGCGGAGCTTGGGACAATGCCAAGAAATATATTGAAAGCGGCTATCATGGAGGAAAGAACAGCCCTTCACATAAAGCCGCCGTTATTGGAGATACTGTGGGGGACCCCTTAAAAGACACATCAGGTCCTTCAATCAACATATTAATTAAACTCATGACCACCGTATCTTTAATTTTTGTACCACTGTTCATGTAAGTCCAGGATTAAAATCTGAGGACAGCTGAAAAAAGGAGGATTCCAAATGAAAAAAGGTTTAACAAAGGTCACTGCACTTCTGGTAGCTTTTCTCATGGTCTTTGCTTTCGGGGGAGAGGCCCTGGCATGCACAGGCTTTATTGTTGGAAGTGATTTGACCAAGGATGGTTCAACTATTTTCGGTAGGACCGAGGATCTTGAAATAAACCATAACAAGGTTTTCAAAGTCCATAAAGCAGGAACATACCCGGAAGGCAAGGTAATCACGGACGTATCTTATATGGAAAAGGGTGGCTATTCATTCAAAATGCCCCATGCATCATATAAATACACATCTGTTTCCGATACCACACCGGAATACGGCTTATTTGATGAAGCGGGCTTCAATGAAAAGGGCCTTATGGCTGATATGACAGTTTCAGCTACTGCAAGAGACGAGATCCTTAAACATGATCCTTACCTGGATGAAGGGCTTGCTGAAGCCATCATCACGACTGTTGTTCTGACAACTGCAGACAATGCCCTTAACGGAATTAAGTTGGTTGCAAAGGAAGTTGCAAGCAAGGGTGCTGCAGAAGGAAACGGCTTTGTACTTGCAGATTCAAAAGAACTTTGGTACATGGAAATATATTCAGGCCACCAATTCCTGGCTATGAAGTATCCCACAGATAAATTCTCAGTATTCCCCAACACATTCTGGATTAACGAAGTTAAACTGGAAAAGGGTGAAGAAAAAGACGGCTATATTGTAAGCAAAGACGGCAACTATATCTACTCAAAGGGCCTCTTTGAAACAGCTAAAAAAGCAGGAACTTTAAAGGGAAGCGAAAAGACCGGAAAGATCGATCTTTTCGAGTCATATGCACCCCAACCCATGAGACCTTCAAACATCTCAAGGGTAACTTCAGGAATTTTGGCCATGAACCCAAAGGCCGAAGTATGCGTTAAGGATGGAAAGTATCCGTTCCTGCAGGACGCTCCTGAAAAGTCAATTGATGTTAAAACAGCTATGGACTTCACAAGAAATCGTCTTGAGAACTTACGCTTGGAAGCCAATGATCTTGGCAAGGGCGGCCTCTATCCAATCGGCAACAGAAACACCATGGAATCTCATATCTTCCAGGTTCCACAGGGAGCAGCTGCAACAAATCCGGGAATTATGTGGCTGACACTGGGTTCACCGCTTGTACAGCCCTATGTTCCTTATTATCCCAACCAGACCAAGGGAATTGATAAGGTCATGAATGAAACAAACGATCCGGACCTTGCAAATTCACATTATTGGTTGGCAATGGACACACTCCACAAGGTGGAGAGAAACCGTCATGCAATCATGGACCTGATCAAGCCGTCAATTGACAAGCTGGAGAAGGAAATGATTGCCAAGGCACCATTTGCTCCTACAAATCCTGATGAAGTCAACGCTAAATATGCAAAGATGAGCTTTGACCTTCTTAAAGAAAACAATAAAATAGCAAACGACAACGTCAACATTGCAGGACGTATTGGTGGACAAAACAGAATTGAAACAGCAATAGAAGTATCAAAGAAGAATTTTGATTATTCTAAGAATGTTGTTGTTGCTAGAGCAGATGATTTCCCGGATGCTTTGAGTGCAAGTGCATTCGCAAAAGCATTGAAAGCACCTATCCTTCTTGTTAACGGCAAAAAGGTAGATGAAAGCGGTACAGTTCAGTCTGAAATCAAGAGATTGGGAGCCAAGACCGTATATGTAATAGGTAAGGAATCAGCTATTACTAAGGAAGTTGCCGAGTCTTTAAAGCCGAGAAAAGGCAAAGTTGAGCGCATCGGTGGAGAGAACAGGTTTGAAACATCAGCCATGATCGCAAATAAACTTGTTGAAATAGTAGGCAACAAAGGTTATGCAGTATTTGCAACAGGCAACCAGTTTGCAGATTCACTTTCTGTAAGCTCATTTGCAGCAGCTAAGGGATATCCGATCCTCTTAACAGGCAAAGACAAGGTCGACAGCTCTGTTAAGAAAGCAATCAAGGATTTGGACATCAAGAGCAGCTACATCGTTGGAGGAACAAGTGCAGTATCTGAAGAAGTTGCAAAAGAACTTCCGAAACTTGTCAAGAGACTTGGCGGAGAGAACAGGTTTGAAACATCAGCAGCTATTGCTCGCGAGCTCTTAACAACAGCTAAGAAAGCTTTCGTAGCATCAGGCCAGAACTTTGCAGACGCTTTGGTAATCGGACCTGTAGCAGCTATGGAAGGAGCACCTATACTCCTGGTTCAAAAGGATGCCCTGCCTGCAGCAATAAAGACAGAAGTTGCAAGAGCAGCCTATGAGAAGACAGTGGTTGTAGGTTTGGAAAGTGCTGTAAGCAAAGATGTTGAGACAGCATTGAAAACAAAATAGTTTCTAATCATAAATTCAGCCTGAGCAAAGGGCCGGGCTGAAAAATCAGAAAAACAAGGGTGGCCCCACAGACAAAGATATCAGTGGGGCCACCCGTTTATTTATTATCAGTTTATTTTTTAGGTATAAGCTTAAATCAAACATTAAAACGGAAGTGGACAATATCTCCGTCCTGCATGATATAGTCCTTGCCTTCAAGCCTCACCTTGCCGGCCTCCTTGGCCTTCTGTAGGGACCCGTCATACTCCATAAGCTCATCATAAGATATAATTTCAGCCCGGATAAAACCTCTCTTAATATCGCTGTGAATTTTTCCTGCAGCATCCAAGGCCTTGGTCTCTTTTTTTATGGTCCAGGCTCGGCTCTCATCCTCGCCCGTGGTCAAGAAAGAAATCAGGCCCAGAAGATCGTAGGAGGCCACTATGAGTCTGTCCAATCCCGAGCTTTCCAAACCCAGCATTTCCAGAAACTCAGCCCTCTCCTGATCTTCAAGTAAGGCTATATCTGCCTCAGCCTTGGCGGAAATTATAACCAGGCCGCTACCCTCCTTATCAGCATATTGGCGGACCTTTTCAACATAGGGGTTGCCTTTGGCATCATCGGCCACCATGTCCTCGCTGACATTGGCAACGTAAATAATAGGCTTTATAGAGAGGAGCTGGTAATTTCTCAGAAATTTCTCTTCGTCCTCATTGAGGTCAAGAGTCCTGACGGACTTTTCCATAGAAAGAACATCGTATATTCTTTGCAGAAGCTCATATTCAGGCCTGGCCTTCTTATCAGCCTTGGCGATTTTTTCCTGCTTTTTCAAAAGCTTCTCAACCAATTCAAGGTCGGCCAGGATCAGCTCGAGATTTATAGTCTCGATATCTCTCAATGGATCAACATTGCCGTCAACATGGGTGATGTTGGGATCCTCAAAACAGCGTAGGACCTCAACTATAGCGTCGGTTGACCTTATGTTTTCGAGGAACTTATTTCCAAGCCCTTCTCCCTTGCTGGCTCCCCTGACCAAGCCTGCAATATCCACAAACTCGATTGCGGCCGGAACGGTTTTCTTGGATTTATATAAGTCGGACAGGACTTTAAGCCTCTTATCCGGAACCTCCACCAGCCCGACATTGGGGTCTATGGTGCAAAAAGGATAATTTTCAGCAGGGGCCTGCGCCCTTGTTATAGCATTGAACAAAGTTGATTTTCCAACATTTGGAAGACCTACAATTCCCAGTTTCATTTTTCCTCCTAATATTCGTATAAAAGCTTACCTATTTTATCATTTTAACATTGGCTGTCCATCCTTGTTTAAGAATATTGATCTCTTGCAGCCTTGTTAATTAAAGGTCTTATTAGTAAAATTAAGGATAGGTTATTACAGGAGGTGAAAATGAGCAACACTATATACGAAAATAATGCAAATCTTAAAAACTTAGACAAGGAAACCAAAGAATACTTTAAAGCTTTAAAGAACAAACCTTCTGAAGATATAGCGGAAATCATTGAGGATTGGGAGCCCCAGAAAAGGGTTATTTTCCTGCAAACCCTCAATAAAGAGGAGTTTGCGGACGTTTTCTATTTTTCGGACCAGGAGGTCAAGGAGTCAATCCTATCGACCTTGAAACAGCCTGAAATGATAGAGCTTTTGGAAGAGCTGGCTTCAGAGGAGTTGGTAGATACCCTCCAGGAACTTCCGGCCAATGTTGTTAACGGCCTGCTTGCCAAGATCGAGCCCGAAAGAAGAAAAGAGATCAACGCTCTTTTGAAATATCCGGAAGAGTCGGTCGGATCCCTCATGTCTGTTGACTTTGTAAAAGTAAAAGAGGGTTGGGGAAGGAGCAAAATAAGGGAAAAACTTCTTCACGCCGATGTAGATGCCGAGCACCTTTCAGAAATATATATTGTCGATGATTCGAGAAAATTGACCGGAGTCCTGCCCTTAGGTGATTTTGTCCAAGCTGAGAGGGAAGATGTAAGCGAGCTCATAAAAACCGACTTTGTTACGGTTGAGGCCAGGGACGACCAGGAGACAGCGGCCCAAAAGTTCTCTAAATATCATAGGATAATCCTTCCCGTAGTTGACGGGGAAAAGAGGATGGTCGGAGTAATTACGGCTGACGATATTTATGAAGTTATCGAAGATGAGCTGTATGAGGATATGTCATCCATGCACGGTGTTTCCGCCCAGGGCGAGGAAGAGTATCTTGATACGCCGGTTGAGTATTTTTATAGAAGTAGGATCACTTGGCTCCTGTTTTTAATGATTTCAGCGATTTTTACAGGTATGGTTATGAGCAGGTATGAACACGTTCTTGCTGCCAATGTAGCACTTGCGGCCTTTATACCTATGCTTATGGACTCCTCGGGAAATGCGGGAAGCCAGGCATCTACCACTGTCATAAGGGCTGTAACCCTGGGCGAGATAGATGGACATTCAATATTCGAAGTTATGTGGAAAGAGCTTAGGATAGGCCTTATGTGCGGGGCTACAATGGCCTTGGTGAATTTCGTTAGGATGAAGATTTTTACGGGGGCAAGTTTGGTCATGTCGATCACGGTCAGCCTGACCCTCATTGCCGCCATCACGATAGCAAAGGTTATAGGCGGTATGCTCCCGATAATTGCTGCAAAGATAAAGCAGGACCCGGCTGTTATGGCCGGACCTCTTCTGACCACCATAGCAGACACCATAACCCTTTTCATATTCTTCCACATACAGCAGATAATAATGGGTTTATAAAATTTTATAGATAAGGAGAGAATCATATGAACATCAATGAAAGAGTAGAAGCTCTTAGAAAAAAGATGGCGGAAAGAGATTTGGAAGCATATATTGTACCAAGCTCAGACCCCCACCAGTCAGAATACTTATCCGATCACTATAAGACCAGGAAATTCATAAGCGGATTTACCGGATCTGCGGGAACAGCCGTCATAACTAAGAAAAAAGCCGGACTTTGGACCGACGGCCGGTATTTTCTCCAGGCCGAGGAAGAGCTGGCCCAAGGTCCGTTTAAGCTTTATAGGTTGGGCACAGAAGATCCGAGCGTAGAGGACTTCCTTAAAGCTGAAGTATCTGCTTTTGGGAAAATAGGCTTTGACGGAAACTGCATGTCATCAGCTAAGTTCAGGCAGCTCTCACAATCCATGGGAAACAGGTACCTGGTTACCGATGTCGACTATGTTGGAGATATATGGGAAGACAGGCCGGCCCTGCCGAGTGACAAGGCCTTCTTCTTTGAAGAAAAATATAGCGGAATGTCAATAAGCGAAAAACTTAGAATTCTCCGCTTCATGATGAAAGAAAGGGAAGTTGACTATCATTTCCTGGGATCTCTCGATGATATTTGCTACCTGTACAATATAAGAGGCAACGATGTCGAGGATACCCCGGTGGTCCTATCATTCTCCTTGGTTTCACAGGACAGGGCGATTTTGTTTATAGACCCGATGAAAGTGTCGGACAGCATGGTCGAGCCCCTCAAAGAGGCCGGGGTAGAGCTTTATGACTATAGTGCAGTTGAGGATGAGCTAAAAGAAATCGAGAGTCAGAAATTTGTATATCTGAATCCCAACTGCACCAACATAAATCTATACAGAGCTATTCCTGACAATGTAAAAATAAAAACAGGTGTAAACCTGACCACTCTTATGAAGGCCATTAAAAATGAAGTAGAAATATCAAACTGCAGACAGGCTTTTGTAAAGGACGGGGTTGCCCTGGTTAAATTCTTCAATTGGGTTGAGACGGGCACCAAGGCAGGTTCGGTCAACGAGAAAAGTGCCTGGCGCAAGCTACATGAGTTCAGGGCAATGGATCCTGACTTCATAGAGGACTCATTCTCAGCCATAATAGGCTACGGTTCAAATGCAGCAATAGTTCACTATAATCCGATGAATGCAAAGAACACGACAAACATAAGTAATAGGGGACTCTTATTGGTCGATTCAGGTGGACAATATTATCAGGGTACTACCGACATAACCAGGACCTATGCAATGGGCGAGCTCAATGAAGAAGAGAAGCTTGACTACACCCTGGTTTTAAAGGCTCATATTGCCGGAATGTCTGCAAAATTCCCCAAAGGAACAACCGGATCATATATAAATGCCGTTGTTAAGCAACCTCTCTTTAATGCGGGTAAGGACTTCAACCACGGGACGGGACACGGCGTAGGCCATGTGCTTTCAGTCCACGAAGGGCCCCAGTCATTCTCGCATAGGGATGGTGGGATAGAAATTGCCCCGGGAATGGTAACATCTGTCGAGCCGGGCTTATATATAACAGATAAGCACGGAATAAGGCTGGAATCAATAACCCACTGCGTTGAGTGGAAGGAAACTGATCTGGGCAAGTTCTATGAGCTGGAGTGCCTGACATGGGTTCCCATGGATACAAGGCCGGTAAATGTTGATATGCTGAGCCAAGACGAATTGGAGTGGCTGAACAACTACAACAAAACATGTTATGAAAAATTGTCTCCATTCTTGGAAGGCGGAGATTTAGAGTATCTGGAAAAAATGACAGAGCCGATTGAATGAAAGATTTTCGAGCACAGTTAAAAGAATTACCGGACAAGCCGGGCGTATACCTTATGTTCAATCCTGAAGGGGAGATAATATACGTCGGCAAGGCCATAAACCTCAAGCGCAGGGTTTCATCCTATTTCACCAAGAGCAGGAAGGGCAAGGGCCCAAAAGTCGATGCTATGGTGGAACATGTTGACCATTTCGAATTTATAGTGGTTGACAATGAAGTTGAGGCCCTGGTACTTGAATCTAATTTTATAAAAGAACATGAACCGAAATACAACATACTTTTAAGAGACGACAAGCAATATCCATATATATGCATAAGCAAGGAAAAGTACCCCAGAATTTTGAAGGTCAGGCAGGTGAAAGAGGACGGGGCCGAGTATTACGGGCCCTATCCGAACGCCTATGCGGTGAATGACACCATAGGCCTTTTACAGGGCATATTCAAAATCAGAAACTGCAACCTGGACTTTGACAGGGGACAGAGTCTTAAAAGACCCTGTTTGAATTATTTCATAGACAGGTGTCCCGGTCCCTGTGTCGGCAAGGCGGATGAAGATGACTACGGGTCCGCCGTAGACGGGCTCAGGGACTTTTTAAAAGGCAAAGATAAGGAAATAAGGGAGATCCTTAAAGCAAAAATGCATGAGGCTTCTGAAGATCTAAATTATGAGCGGGCTGCGCGTTTCCGTGATGACCTTTTAAACTTGGACCAACTAAAGGAAAAACAGACGGTGAGCTTTACCGGCGGCAAGGACTATGATGCGGTTGCATTTGCAGCAGGAAAGTCTATAATATGCGTCCAGGTCCTATTTATAAGACGGGGAAAGCTTGTGGATAGGGAGCATTTTCGCATGAGTGAACTCTATCGCGAAGAGCCTGCTGAAATAGTCTCGTCCTTTCTCAAGCAGTTTTATATAAAAGCGACATATATTCCGAATGAAGTGCTGGTTGACACCTACCCTGAAGACGGGGAGGGAATAGAGGCCTTTCTCACATCGAAGAAGGGAAGTCGGGTATCTTTGCACGTCCCCAAGCGAGGAGAGAAAAAATCAATTATAGATATGGCAAAGAGCAATGCCGGAATGGAACTCACCAGGATTGAGAAGAGGATCGAGAGAAGGGAAAGGAACAAGGACCGTGGCGTCATAGAGCTGGAGAACCTCCTTGGACTAAGGGATATTGATAGGATTGAATCCTATGATATCTCCAATATTTCAGGAGCTCAAAACGTGGGCTCTATGGTAGTTTACCGAAGGGAAAAGAAAGAAAATAAAGAATACAGGAAGTTCAAAATCCGAACTGTTGACGGGGCCGATGACTACGGGTCTCAAAGAGAGATGCTGGAGAGAAGGTTTGACCACGGACTTAAGGACAGGGCT
Source organism: uncultured Tissierellia bacterium (assembly GCA_947253765.1). Lineage (GTDB taxonomy): Bacteria > Bacillota > Clostridia > Tissierellales > Peptoniphilaceae > Khoudiadiopia. Next base: position 8,439 of record CAMYAK010000001.1, on the reverse strand, counting down.
GAAGGGAAGTCCGGGAATACCGGCTTTGCCCAATTTCCCGACCTCATTCTAATGGATGGGGGACGGGGCCAGGTGGGCTTAGCTGAAGAGGTTCTGAGGGAGAGGGGCCTAAATATCCCGGTTGCCGGCATGGTAAAAGATGACCGACACACAACCCGGGCCCTATATTTCAGGGCTAAAGAGATTGAGCTGGACCCAAGGTCAAAAGCATACAAGTTTTTGTATGAAGTCCAGGAAGAAGTCCACCGCTTCGCTATAGCCTACCATAGGAAACTAAGGGGCAAGGAAATGGTCAGGTCTGAGCTTGATCAAATAAAAGGAATAGGCCGAAAGAGAAAGACTGCTCTTTTGAAGGCTTTCGGATCAATTGATGCCATAAAAAGGGCGGATATAGGTGCCTTGACTGGCGTTGAAGGCATGAACAGAAAATCGGCACAAAATGTTTTTGAGTATTTTAATTTAAAAGGAGGCAAGGATGAGCGAACAGGAACAGCCGAACAAGACCGTTAAGCTGGTGGACCTGGTCGAGCACATGGGCCTGGAGATAGTTTCAAAAAGCAAAGATTTTGATTCGATCGTACTGAGCGAGGGCGACCTAAACCGTCCGGGACTCCAGCTTTCAGGCTTTATGGAAAACTTTTCATGGTCCAGGCTACAGATAATAGGCCGAGTCGAGTACACATTCTATATGCAGATGGATCCCGGCCTGAGATATGAGAGGTTCAGGGGGATATTTTCTTACCCCATCCCTGCAATTATCTATTCATATAATCAGTTAATAACAAAGGACATCTTGGATTTGGCTGATTACTATAATAAAACTGTCCTAAGGTCACCCCTGCCCACCACCAAGCTGATTGCTGATTTGAACAGGGTATTGGAAGAACTCATGGCTCCGGAAATCACCCTTCACGCGGGGCTTATGGAAGTCTTCGGTACCGGGGTTCTTATAAGGGGCAAGTCGTCCGTGGGCAAGTCGGAGACAGGCCTTGACCTGGTTATAAGAGGCCACCGCCTGGTTGCTGATGACGTTGTCAATGTAAAGAGAATCGACAACAAGCTTATAGGCGAGGCGCCGGAGAATATCAGGCATTTTATGGAAATAAGGGGCTTGGGTATTTTGGACATAAGAAGGCTTTATGGAATCGGCTCAGTTAAAGAAGAGTCTGAAATAGAGATGGTTATAGAGCTTGAATCTTGGGATGACAGCAAGGAATATGACAGGCTTGGCTTGACTGATTCTTTCACACATATTCTAGGCACCAGGGTCTCACAAATTGTAGTACCTGTTAAGCCGGGCCGTAACATAGCAATGATCATAGAGGTTGCGGTCAGAAACAACAGGCAGAAAAAGATGGGCTATAATGCGGCCGTCGACCTCAATCAGAGGCTTATTGAAGAGGCCAATTTACATGCAAAAATCTAATAATATAAGGCTTTTTTAGCCATGTGTATTGTTTGACGACCGACCGGACTAGGTCTATACTTAATTATGGATGGTTGCATATTTTATGAGGCGGAAGTATGCCATGAAACGGAAGGCCAAAACCTTTCGTTTTTTAAGGCTGCCCCGCTGATTAAGTTTTATTATAGGAGGTAATATGGCAAAAATTTTTAAGACCATGGATGGTAACGAAGCTGCTGCTTATGTTTCGTACGCCTTCACAGAGGTCGCTACTATCTATCCCATTACTCCGTCTTCTCCCATGCCCGAGCATGTGGACACATGGGCGGCAAATGGAAAGAAGAATGTTTTCGGAAACACAGTAAATGTTGTTGAGATGCAGTCGGAAGCAGGTGCTGCCGGTGCAACTCACGGATCCTTGGCCTCAGGGGCTTTAACTACTACATATACAGCTTCTCAGGGCCTTCTCCTGATGATCCCTGATATGTATAAAATTGCCGGTGAACACCTTCCGGGCGTTTTCCATGTAGCAGCCAGGGCCGTTGCTTCTCATGCCCTTTCAATATACGGCGATCATTCAGATGTTAACTCAGCACGTATGACGGGCTTTGCATTCCTTTGCTCATCTTCAGTTCAGGAAGCCATGGACCTTGCAGCCGTAGCTCACCTTTCAGCTATCGAAGCAAGCCTGCCCTTCTGTCACTTCTTTGACGGCTTCCGTACTTCTCATGAAATCAATAAAATTCAGATCTGGGACTACAAAGACCTGGCGGATATGGTGGATTTTGAAGCGATAGAGAGATTCAGAAACAATGCCATGAACTCCCATCATCCCAAGACCATGGGCACTGCCCAGGATCCTTATATCTTCTTCCAGAACTTGGAAGCATCAAACCAGGCTTACATTGATGTAGTTCCTGTAGTAGAAAAATACATGAAAGAAGTTTCAGAAAAAACCGGACGTTCATACCACCTCTTCGACTATTATGGAGCCGAAGATGCGGAGTATATAACTGTTCTCATGGGATCAGCCTGTGACGCTATGGAAGAAGTGGTTGATTGGTTGAGCGAAAACGACCATGACCACAAGATCGGTATAGTAAAAGTACGCCTATATCGTCCATTTGCCACAGAGCAGTTCCTCAAAGCGGTACCAAAGACAGCAAAGAAAATTGCCGTTCTTGACAGAACCAAGGAAAAGGGCGCTATAGGCGAACCTCTCTACCTTGACGTTCAGTCAGCATTTTATAATACAGATCGTCATCCACTGATTGTCGGCGGACGTTACGGAATGGGATCTTCAGATGTTACACCGACCGTTCTTCTCTCAGTATGGAAGAACCTGTTCAGCGAAGAGCCCAAAAACCATTTCACCATCGGCATTGTGGACGACCTTACACATACATCACTTGATATGTCTGAAGAACTTCACATTCGTGAAGAGGGAACAACTCGCTGCAAGTTCTGGGGCTTCGGATCCGACGGCACTGTCGGCGCTAATAAACAGGCCATCAAGATCATCGGAGACAACACGGACATGTACGCACAGGGCTACTTCGACTATGACTCAAAGAAGTCGGGAGGTTTGACAGTATCCCACTTGCGCTTCGGAAAGACCCCCATAAGATCAACATATCTTTTGGATGAGTCGGACTTCATTTCATGCTCAAAGCAGGCATACGTATATCAGTATGAACTCTTGGAAGGCTTGAAAGAGGGCGGTCGCTTCCTCTTGAATACAACTTGGAGCCCGGAAGAGCTGGATTCTCACCTGCCCGCAAGCATGAAGCGTTATATTGCAAATAAAAACATTGAATTCTATATAATTAATGCTTCAAAAATTGCTCAGGAGATCGGTCTGGGTAACCGCACAAACATGATTATCCAGTCAGCCTTCTTCAAACTCTCAGGCGTTCTGCCGATTGAAGAGGCTGTTGCCCACCTCAAAAAATCAATTTACGGCTCATACGGCCACAAGGGCGAAGATATTGTCAACATGAACTATGCAGCAGTTGACAAGGGAATTGACTCCCTGGTCAAGATTGACGTTCCTGAGGCATGGAAGACAGTTGAAGATGAGGCCAGAGATGAAGCGGACGTTCCTGAATTTATCGAAAAGGTCATCATGCCCATGCTCCACCACCAGGGTGGAAAATTGCCCGTATCAGCCTTTGCAGATAGGGTAGACGGACATTGGGACCATGGCACATCAGCTTACGAGAAACGCGGAATAGCTCTCTATGTTCCTGAATGGAAGATTGACAACTGTATCCAGTGTAACCAGTGCTCATACGTATGTCCCCATGCCGTTATCCGTCCCTTCCTGCTTGATGAAGAAGAGACGAAAAATGCTCCAGAGGGCTTTGAAGTAAAGAAGGCCATGGGCAAGAAATTGGCCGGCCTCAATTTCCGTATCCAGGTTTCACAGTTGGATTGTACAGGCTGCGGAAACTGCGCAGACGTATGTCCGGCCCCCAACAAGGCTCTTGTAATGAAGCCGCTTGAGGAAGAAGTTGAAAGAGAAAAGGGATTCTGGGAATATGCCTCTAATGAAGTAACAAACAAACCGGATCTCTGGGATCGCGAGACTGTAAAGGGTTCACAATTCGTACAGCCCCTGCTTGAATTCTCGGGCGCATGTGCAGGCTGCGGAGAAACACCTTATGCACGTCTGATCACTCAGCTTTTCGGTGACCATATGCAGATAGCAAATGCTACCGGATGTTCATCAATTTGGGGAGCTTCAGCGCCTTCAACACCATATACAACCAACGTGGACGGTTGTGGTCCTGTTTGGGGCAACTCACTCTTTGAAGATGCCGCCGAGTACGGATACGGTATGTTGCTGGCAAATGAGTCAAACAGAAGTCTCCTCTCAAATAAGATGAAGGCATTTAAAGAACTGGGTATCGACAGCAAGTGGAACGAACTCTTCGATGCTTGGGAAGAAGGAAAAACAGATTACAAGGCTTCTAAAGAGGCTACTGTTAATATCCTGAACAATAAAGATGAAAAAGTCGGCAGCCAAGAAGGACAGAAGCTCATAGACGAGATCCTGGACCTCAAAGATTTCATGATAAAGAAGTCAAACTGGATCTTCGGTGGTGACGGTTGGGCTTATGATATCGGATACGGCGGACTTGACCATGTCTTGGCATCAGGCAAAGACATCAACATTCTTGTAATGAACACTGAAGTTTACTCAAATACAGGTGGTCAGTCATCTAAGGCAACGCCGCTTGCAGCAGTAGCTCAGTTCGCTGCAGCCGGTAAGCGCGTCCAGTCCAAGGATCTTGGCCTCATGCAGGCTTCCTATGGTTATGTTTACGTAGCCCAGATCGCTATGGGAGCTAACCAGAGCCAGACCATCAAGGCTATAAAAGAAGCTGAATCATATAAGGGACCGTCACTGATCATAGCTTATGCACCATGCATCAACCACGGTATCCGTATAGGAATGGGCAAGTCTCAGTATCGTGAGAAGCAGGCTGTTGAAGCAGGATATTGGCACCTGTGGAGATATGATCCGAGACTGGCTGAAGAGGGAAAGAACCCCTTCCAGCTTGATTCTAAAGAGCCGACAGGCGATTTCCAGGAATTCCTCCAAGGCGAAGTTCGCTACTCTTCATTGAAGAGAAACTTCCCAGAAGCCGCAGAAGAGCTTTATGCAGCTGCAGAAAAGATAGCCAAGGATCGCTATCAGAAGTACGTAAAATTGGCAGCAGAGGAATAAATCAGGGGAAACTGATTAAAGTATAAGTAAGAATAAAGACCGCAGGAGGGCTAAGCCCGCTTGCGGTCTTTTTATGTAAAATTTATCTTCCATTTGTATAATTTGGGTAAAGAATAAGTGATTTTATAAGATTGACTGATTGAGAGATCGGTTTTTGCATTAGGAGGATATTATGATCGAAGAGAACCGTAAAAAGGAACTTATGAATGGTGCTTACGGCATCTGCAGAGAAAATGTCCCTTTGTCAGAACACACCAGCTTTAAAATCGGCGGGCCTGCCGAGCTGCTTATTGAACCAACGAGCGAAAAAGAGCTTGTCAGGTTAATTAGATATATGAATTGCGAAGAAATTCCCTACTACGTTTTTGGAAGGGGATCCAATGTCTTGGTAAGGGACGGGGGAATGGATGGGGTTTGTATCATCCTTGGGCCCAAGTACTCAGACTGCTGGATTGAGGGGAATAAACTCAGTGCAGAGGCGGGATCAAGCATAAAAAGCGTCTCCCTCTTGAGTTTTAAAGCGGGATTGACAGGAATGGAAGAGCTCTCCGGAATACCTGGAAGTGTTGGGGGCGGAGCCATTATGAATGCCGGGGCCTATGGAAGGGAAATGAAAGATGTTATCGAATCCGTCAGGGTTATCAGCAAGGATGGGCAAATATCGGAAATAGGCATTGAAGACATGGATATGGACTACAGGTCAAGCCGCATGATGAAAGAAGGACTTATTATATCAAGGGTTAATTTCTCTCTTGAGCCGGGGGATCCTGAGGAGATCATGGTAAAATATGAGGACTATAGTGATAGAAGGGCAAGCAAGCAACCGCTTGACAAGCCATCGGCGGGATCAACCTTTAAGAGACCGGTCGGAGGTTATGCCTCAAAACTCATAGATGATACGGGACTTAGGGGGCTGAGCTGTGGAAAAGCACAAGTTTCTGAAAAGCATTGCGGTTTTTTAATAAATAATGGAGGCGCTAAGGCCTCAGAGGTGCTGGAACTGATAGGCATAGTCCGGAAAAGGGTCAAGGACAAGTTCGGAATAGAATTGGAACCTGAGGTCAGGATTATAGGAAAGGACTGAATATGGAAATTGTCGTTGTCACCGGAATGAGCGGGGCAGGTAAGAGCTCAGCCATAAGAATTCTCGAGGACCTTGATTATTTTTGCATCGACAACCTACCTCCCCAGCTAATGACAGCCTTTTTAAAGCTTGCAGACAAGTCATCTGAGCCCCTGGCCAAGGTTGCTGTGGGAATAGACATAAGAGGAAGAGAGTTTTTCAGAGAATTTAAGAACATGTTGGATTTTCTACAGGAAAACAACTTCAACCTGTCAATACTTTTTATGGAGGCTTCTGACGAATCCCTTATACGTCGCTACAAGGAGCATAGGCGGCCACACCCTCTGGATAAGATGGGTAATATTTATGACGGCATACAGAGGGAGAGGGTCCTGCTTGATCCGGTTAAGAGACGGGCCGATGTTATCATCGATTCCGGCAACTTGACCCTGGGCCAGCTGAAAAGAAAGCTTGAAGGCAGGTATTATAAAAATTCCGACGAAGGGGATATGTTGATATCCGTTACTTCATTTGGTTATAAGAAGGGGATCCTCCTGGATGCCGACCTCGTTGTGGATGTTCGCTTCCTGCCCAACCCATACTATGTCCAGGAGCTAAAGGGGCTTAGCGGCCTGGATGAAAAAGTCAGGGATTATGTGTTAAAAAATGCCGATGCGGAAAAATTCATGGCCTCATACATAGATTTGCTGGAGAGCCTAATTCCTCTATATTATAAAGAGGGAAAAAGAAACCTGGTTATAGGTATTGGATGCACGGGCGGCCAACACAGGTCAGTAGCCATCGCCGAGGCCATGGGCAAGGCCTTGATAGAACATGGCCATCACGCAAAAATATACCATAGGGACAGGGCTTCTTGGAAAATTGAAGGATCCTATCAAGCATAAAAACTTATGAGAAATCAAGCCGGCAGGGAGGATGGAGTGACCTTTTCTTACGATGTAAAAAGTGAGCTTGCACTATTAAAGATAGAAAGAAAAATTGAAGCCTTGATCGAACTCTCGACCATGGCAGGCTTAAATGCGAGCGTGTCATTACAAGGGGGAGATTTGTCTTTGCGATTTTTCTCAGAACACCCGGACGTGATTCTAAGGGTTACAGAGCTGGTGAAAAAGCTGTATAAGCTAAAGCCAGAGGTCTATGAGAGGAGCGACAGTAATCTCCAAATCAAGCCGATATACAGGACGGGCCTGAGCGGCCAAGCTCTAGAAATGTTTCTTGAGGAGTCGGGCTATGATATTATGGGTAAGGCCAAGGCTCCGGTAGCGGATATTTTGAGCAGGCTGAATCCTGAAAAAAACGCCAAGGCCTATTTAAGAGGGGCTTTTTTGGCCTCAGGATCAGTTGTGGATCCTGAAAAATCCTATCATCTGGAGATAATCTTGAAAAACCCCCAGCAATGTCGGTGTCTGGAGCATGTAGCCAAGGTCCTGGGCCTGGAGTTCAAGAAAACCATGAGGAATGATGACCATGTCTACTATATAAAAGACTCGGAAAACATCTCGAATTTTTTGGTAGACGTCGGGGCCGGAAAGGCTATGCTTGAACTTGAAAATATAAGGATAAGCAAAGAGGTCAGTAACGACATTAATAGGCAGGTAAATGCCGAAACCGCAAATTTTGATAAACAGATCAAGGCGTCGGCGGTCCAGATTCAACACATAGATAAGATAGCGTCAAAGGTGGGGCTGGACAAGCTGCCTGAGAGCCTCAGGCAAGTTGCCTATACAAGGCTTAAGAATCCTGAAGCCAGTCTCAAGGAGCTTGGGGAAAAGATGTCGCCTAAGTTGGGCAAGTCAGGAGTCAACCATAGGCTGAAGAGGATAAAAGAAATTTCGGATAAACTTTAAATATTAAAAGAATTATTAAAACAAAAATACGATACTCGACATAAACCCGGTTCAGAAGGCTTAGCTAAGCCATTCCTTGGATCGGGATATTTTTTTAAAAATATTTGACAAAGCATGCCGGAGCGAGTAACATATAAAAGTCGCACAAATCGGAAGCAAATAAATAAAAGCAAATATTTTTAAAAAAATTAAAACTTTTGTTGACTTAGCAAAAAATTTGTGCTACGATTAAAAAGATCACTTTTCAAGTGATCACGAACCTTTCAAAAATGAATACGTGAATAACTTTGAGTTTAATAATTCAAAAATAATAGAGTCAGAATCTGTCTCTTATACACATCTGACGCTGCCGACGAAACCTTATGGGTGT